>CAMZDG010000003.1 GCA_947305245.1 uncultured Lachnospiraceae bacterium | reverse complement strand
AAAGTTTGTCGGGAGAATTAAATTGGCAAACTGGGGTTGCAAGAAGAAAGGCAACTTAAACAAGGTGCAGGGCGGCGCTGGGTTGACTTTTGAGGAAGAATCAAGAGGAAAGGCAACTTAAACAAGACGCAAGGCGGCGACAAGTTGCCTTTTGAGGGAGAATCAAGAGGAAAGGCAACTTAAATAAGGCGCATGGCGACGCTGGGTTGCCTTTTGAGGAAGAATCAAGAGGAAAGGCAACATAAACAAGATGTGGGGCGGCGACAAGTTGCCTTTTGATAAAGCATGTATCGAAATCGGAAAAAATATTGGCAACTTCGGTTTTGTTTCTGCGGTGCCCATTCGCATGCAGCTACGCCGCATTGCTCATGACGCGCTAGCGCGCTATGTGTCTGTCTGCATAAATGCGCTTGTGTGAGCAAGCTCCCACCGCGCATTATGCGACATCCACGCACCGCTTGTAGAAACGCGCAACTTCCCGTTTGTCGACGTGTTCCCCCACACGTGCAAACCGCTTGAAATGTTTCCTTGTACGTAAAAATCTGGCTGATATGTTTCCTTGTACGTGATGTTCGGGTGGATATGTTTCCATGAACGTACTCAGGGCATGAGTATCTGAATGTAAGCCTCGACCCATACGGAGAGCGTCTGCCTATTGACACATACCTGAGCAATAGTGCCGCGAAACCAAAGAAGAAGGACAGTATGAAACTTACGGGAGATTCCCAAAAACAGGTTGACGGGACGGACAATCTGGATGAAAAAGGGAAGCTGATGGCTAAGAGCGAGATGACTGGCGAAGGGAGGTCGGAGCCGTGTCAGAATATTTTATTTATTATGCTTCATCAAATGTTCTGGGCATCATCATCTTTGGCATCATGCTGACGCATGACCGCCTGAGCATTGACCGGCAGGAAAAGCAGCTGAAATATGATCATGCGCTGATCGCGTTCATGGGCTATTTCCTGTCGGATGCCATCTGGTCCGGCGTTGATTCCGGCGTCTTTCCGGTCAATACCTTCACCGTGATCGCGACGAATGTTTCGAATTTCGTGCTTATGACGGCGATCATCTATACTTGGCTGCGCTACGTAATGGCGGTGGAGCAGATTGAAAACAGGAACAAGCTTTCCACGCGCATCTGGCTGAGCGTTCCCTTTGCGGTTTCATTGATCGCCCTGATCCTTGTCTTTCTTGTTTCACCAAGGCTTCTGGTCGATGAGAATCTGAAAAACACCAGGTTCTTCGATTTCTTCCTGATCTTTGTCCCTTATATCTATCTGGCGGCGATCATTATCTATACGATCAAGAAGGCCAGAAGCGAAGAGAATGCCATTCATAAGAAGCGGCATCTATATGTCGGATTCTTCCCCCTCATGGTCGTGGCGGGCGGCCTGATGCAGATGCTCCTCATGCCGACGCTGCCGATCTTTTGCTTTAGCTGTACCATATTGATGCTGATCTTTTTCGTGAAATCCATGGATGGTCAGATCTCGACGGATCCCCTGACGAGGCTGAACAACCGCGGACAGCTCGCGCGGTATGTGGCGCAGAGCGGCAACCTTCGGATGGAGGGAAGGCGCACCTTCGTGCTCATGATGGACGTCAATGATTTCAAGAAGATCAACGATATTTACGGGCATGCGGAGGGCGATCAGGCGCTGGTCATTCTCGCGCAGGCACTCGTGCAGACGGTCAAGGGCTATAATATGCCAATGTTCCTTGGGCGGTATGGCGGCGACGAGTTCATCATGATCGCGTATCCCGTCAGGGAAGAGGAAATGCAAAAGATCGTGACCGACATTCGCGAGAACGTGAAGGATAGGTGCGAGCGAAATCAAAAGGCCTATCTGATCTCTGTCGGCATAGGGTATGATGAGCTCCTTGGAGAGCAGGATACCTTCCAGAAATGTATGATGCGTGCCGACAGCAAGCTTTATCTCGACAAGGAGTATTGCAAGATCAACGGGAAGAGCACGATCTGCAACTGATTTATTATTGCATTTAATGCTTTATTGTGCTAAAGTATTACTGGGTTTCGGCTCAAATAAATGAATGATCCAGGATGGAATCTCAGATGCATAAAGAGTTTTTAATGGGAAATGAAGCAATAGCGCTCGGCGCCTTGGCGGCGGGCGTTAATTTAGTGGCGGGATATCCGGGAACGCCTTCCACGGAGGTGCTTGAGACGGTCGCAAAGCGCTGCGGCGGAAGGGCATACGTGGAATGGTCCATCAACGAGAAGGCGGCCATGGAAGTGGCGGCGGGCGCGGCCTATGCGGGGGCGCGTGCGATGGTGACCATGAAGCAGGTGGGACTGAACGTGGCGTCCGATCCGCTGATGAGCCTTGAATACATTGGCGTCAAGGGCGGTATGGTGGTGCTCGTGGCGGATGATCCCGGCCCCATTTCGTCTCAGACAGAGCAGGATACCAGGACCTTTGGCATGTTCTCGAAGGTTCCCGTGTTCGATCCTAGCAGCGTGAGCGATGCATATGAGATGATCCAGGAGGCCTTTGAGGTATCGGAAAAGTATGGCACGCCCGTGATCTTCCGCGCGACGACGAGAGTGGATCACGGCTATGAGGCCTTGGAAGTAAGGGACGCTGAGGAATATAAGGTTTGTAAGCCGGAGGGCTTTGTAAAGGATCCGTCCAGATGGGTGATCTTTCCGAAGCTGTCCGTGAAAAACCATGCCCTGATCGAGAAAAGAAATGAAGGGCTATCGGATGTTTTCTCCGAGTATCCCAGGAACGTGATCCGTTGGGAGAAGGGGATCGCAAGCGAAGCGCAGGGCGAAAAGAAGATGGAAGCACGGTGTGAGAATGGAAGCGAGGCTGGGTGTAAAAAGGGAATAGCGACGCACGGCGCGAATTATGGTTATGTGCTTGATTCCGTGGGAGGTTTAAAGCTTCGCGTTCTGCGCGTTGCAACGCCATTCCCCTTCCCGGAAAAGCTTGCGCTGGAATTCCTTTCGGGTTTGGAGGAAGTACTCTGTGTGGAGGAGCTTGATCCCGTGATCGAGCGCGCGCTGACCTATGTCTGCGGAAAGTACGGACTCTCCGTCAAGATCCGCGGAAAGAAGACGGGGGATCTGCCCCTGTCTGGAGAAAACACGCCGGAGATCGTGGCCGCTGCGATCGCACGGTTTTTACAGGATGGCGGCGCAGGGGAGTTGGCTGACAAAGACGCCAGCATTGGAAATGCAACTGCTGGTGGAATTGCGGAAATGAAGCTTCCTGAGCCTCCCGCTCTTCCGGTACGGCCTCCCGTATTATGTGCGGGTTGTCCGCACAGGGCATCCTTCTATGCCGTGAAGATGGCCATGAAGGGAAGAAAAACCATCTACTGTGGTGACATTGGCTGTTATACGCTCGGCAATGCGCAGCCCCTGGACATGTGTGACACCTGTCTATGCATGGGCGCAGGCATCGGCATCGCGCAGGGCGTTTATCATACGGAACCTGACACGAAATGCTTTGCATTCGTAGGCGATTCCACCTTCTTTGCCTCCGGCATCACGGAGACCATCAATGCCTTTTATAATCAGGCAGAGATGACGCTGGTGATCCTGGACAATTCGACGACGGCCATGACGGGTCATCAGCCGCATCCCGGAACGGGGCGCACGGTGATGGGACAGGTGGTAGAGAAGGTGAGTATGGAGAAGGTGCTTCGCGCCATTGGGCTGACGGTTGTGGAGACCGTGGATCCCTTGGATTACAAGCTTTCCGTGGAGACCGTAAAGCGCGTGGCGGAGGAGCCGGGCGTGAAGGCCATTATTTTCCGTTCGCCCTGCATTGCGCTGACGAAGCCGTCCGGGCGCTCCATTGTGAACCTGGAAAAGTGCATCGCTTGCGGCAAGTGCATCCGCGAACTGGGATGTCCCGCGCTCGTGCTCGGGGAGGATGGCAAGAAGGCAAAGATTGATACGTCTTTATGCACGGGCTGTACGCTCTGCGAGCAGATCTGCCCCGTGGGAGCCATTTCTGGTGGAAGCAAGAACGATACGCAGACTGTAGAAAAAACAATGGCAGAAACAAACGAGAGGAAAGCGTTCGAAGAAAAAAAGGCGGAGCAGGGAGGGAAAAAGGATGAGTAAGAATATTATCCTCTGCGGCGTCGGCGGACAGGGAACGATCCTTGCATCGAGACTCATTGCATCCGCGGCCATGAAAAAGAACCTTCCTATCAAGACGGCCGAGACCATTGGCATGGCGCAGCGCGGCGGAAGCGTCTTTAGTCACCTTCGCATGGGGGAGGGCGCCAATTCCCCGATGATCGCGAAGGGAGAAGCCGACTTGATCATCGCATTTGAGCCAGGGGAAGCCGTGCGGCAGCTCCCGTTCCTAAAGAAAGGCGGCGCCGTTGTCGTCAGCAGTCGCCCCGTGATGCCGGTGAGCGCCATGATCGGGAAGTCCGTTTATGACGCGTCCGCCATGATCACGTATCTGAAAGAGCAGGTGGAGCACCTGACCATTGTGGATGCCGACCAGGCTGCGCAGGAGCTTCATTCTTCTAAAACTTTGAATGTTGTCCTTCTCGGCGCCGCCATCCGAAGCGGAGAGCTTGGCCTGGATGCATCTGAGATCGAAGAAGCCATGAAGGAGCGCGTCCCCGAGAAGTTCTGGGACCTAAATCTGCGCTCTCTCGCCTGGAGCAAGTAAGAAACATAAGCCAGTGGTAATTTACGTATTTTAGGCGCGGTGGAGGCGCCAGATGATAAAGGAGAAAATGTCATGCAGATTAATGAAACACAATTGAAGCAAGTAAACACGCAGATCGGCAGGCTGATCGCCGCAGACAATTTCTACGGAAAGCGGCTGAAGGCAGCAGGCGTGGAAAAGGTGGAGACCGTCGAGGACTTCTTAAAGCTTCCCTTCTCGGAGAAGGAAGATTTGAGAGAGGCATATCCCCTGGGATTGATGACCTGTAAGGAAGAAGAGGTCGTGAGAATCCATTCGTCTTCCGGAACCACGGGCAAGCCTGTCATCATCCCTTATACCGCAAAGGACGTGGATGACTGGGGAGAGATGTTCAAGCGCTGTTATGAATATGCGGGGATCACGAATAAAGACCGCATCCAGATCACGCCCGGTTATGGACTTTGGACGGCAGGCATCGGCTTCCAGAACGGCTGTGAAAAGCTTGGTGCCATGGCGATTCCCATGGGACCCGGCAACACGCCGAAGCAGTTGCAGATGATGATCGACATGAAGAGTACGGTTCTCTGCGCTACCTCATCCTATGCACTGCTCCTCGCTGAAGAGATGGAGAAGCAGGGCCTCAAGGATCAGATCTGCTTAAAGAAGGGCATCTTCGGATCCGAGCGCTGGAGCGACAAGATGCGTCAGAGAATTCATGATGAGCTTGGAATCGAGCTGTATGACATTTACGGATTGACCGAGATCTATGGCCCTGGCATCGGCATTAACTGTAAATATGACACGGGCATGCACTATTGGGATGATTATATTTACCTTGAGATCATTGATCCGAAGACCGGTGAGAACGTGCCGGACGGCGAGTGGGGCGAGATCGTGATCACGACGCTGGTAAAGGAAGGCGCGCCGCTGATCCGTTTCCGCACGCATGACCTCTCGAGGATCATTCCTGGCGAGTGCCCTTGCGGAAGCAAGCATCCCAGACTGGATGTGATCTCCGGAAGAAGCGACGACATGATGAAGATCAAGGGCGTGAATGTATTCCCGAAGCAGATCGAGGAAGTGCTCGCGCTGTTCCCTGAACTCTCCAGCGAATATCAGATCCGCATCTCTCATCTGGACGGCAAGGACAGCATGCGTATCTATGTGGAGGCGAGCGGAAGCAATGACTTCAAGGAGCTGCAAAAGAAGATCGCAGACGCCGTAAAGAGCAAGATTGGATTCACGCCGATCGTTTACGTGGTAGAGCTTGGCTTCCTTCCGAGAAGCGAGAAGAAATCTAAGCGCGTGATCGATGAGAGATATGAATAAAGGAGAAGCATATGCCACCTAGAGGACCCGGAGGCCCCATGCGGGGCGGATTTCTGACGGAAGAGGAGAAGGCCAATCGACCGAAGGTCACCTGGCCGTTATTAAAGCGCGTATTCAGCTACCTGCTCCCTTATTGGAAGCAGATGTTCCTGGTGCTTTGCGCGATCTCGCTTTCTTCCGTGCTTGGACTGTTACCGTCCGTTCTGACCGGCCGGATCATTGATGAAGGCCTGATCGGACGAAACCTAAGCATGCTGATCAAGTTGATCTTACTCAGCCTTGCCGTGACGCTGGGCTCGAATCTGATCGGCGTGGGCGAGAATTACCTGAACAACTGGATCGCGCAGCACATCACCTTTGACATGCGGAATCAGATGTACCGTCATTTGCAGAAGATGAGTCAACGGTTTTTCACCTCCAGCAACCAGGGAGACGTGATCACCCGTATGACCAGTGACATCGGCGGCGTGGAGCGGGTCATTACCAGCACCTTCACCTCCATTCTTTCCAACAGCATCACGCTGGTGGCGGCCATCGTCATTATGTTCCGGCAGAACTGGATCCTGGCCCTCGTGGGCGCTGCCGTGGTGCCGCTCTTTGTCATTCCGACAAGGCTCGCGGGCAAGAAACGGTGGGAACTCACGAAGGAATCCCAGGAATGCAATGACCAGATCAATGGCATCTTAAACGAGACGCTTTCCGTGTCCGGACAGCTCCTTGTCAAGCTCTTTTGCAAGGAGGAGCATGAATATAACAAATATAAGGACGTCAACCACAAGATGATCCGCCTGAATATTCGCGAGAGTATGGCGGGGCGGTGGTTCTGGGTGGTCATTTCCACGTTCTCGAGCGTTGGCCCGATGCTGCTATATTTGGTGGGCGGCATCCTGATGATCCAGTATGATTCGTCGCTGACCGTCGGCGACGTGACCGTTCTCGTGGCCCTGCTCGGAAGAATGTACGGCCCCGTGAACATGCTCCTGAACATTCAGGTGGAGTGGATCCGTTCCATGGCGCTGTTCACGCGTATCTTCGAGTACTTTGACATGCCCGTGGAGATCCAGAATGCACCGGACGCGATCTGCCCGGACCATGCGGACGGCAACGTGGAATTTTGCAACGTGGATTTCTCCTACAATGAGGACAGACAGATCTTAAAGAAGGTGAACTTTAAGCTCGAGAGCGGACACAGCATTGCCATCGTAGGACCGTCCGGATCGGGAAAGAGCACCATTATCAACCTGATCCCGAGACTGTATGACGTGAGCTCCGGTGAGGTGCTGTTCGACGGGACGGACGTAAGAAAGCTCGATCTCGGATTCCTGAGAGAGAACATCGGCATCGTGAGCCAGGAGACCTATCTCTTCAACGGGACCATCCGCGAGAATCTGCTTTACGCGAAGCCGGATGCGACGGAAGAGGAGCTGATCGAGGCCTGCAAGAAGGCGAACATCTACGACTTTATCGAGAAGCAGGAGCTCGGCTTCGAGTCCGTGGTCGGCAACCGCGGATTAAAGCTCTCCGGCGGTGAGAAGCAGAGGATCTCCATCGCGAGAGTGCTACTCAAGGATCCGGCGCTGCTGATCTTTGACGAGGCGACCTCCTCCCTGGATTCCATCTCCGAGAGTAAGATCCAGGAGGCCATTGACCCGATCATTGAATCTCGCACCAGCATCCTGATCGCGCACAGACTCTCCACCATACTTGCGGCGGACGAGATCCTTGTGGTGAAGGACGGCGAGATCGTGGAGCGGGGCGTGCACTCCGAGCTGGTCAAGGCCGGCGGCACCTATACCGAGCTGTATGAGACGCAGTTTAGACGGGCGCTGGATGCGCAAAATGAAGCTTAGACGCAGAAAAACAGCCTTTTTGAAAAAGAGGGCTGTTTTTTTATAAAAAAGTCTTGTGTTTTATCCCAAATGGTATTATGATATGCACAATACATTTTGATAAAATATTATCAATCCTGCGACGTGAGAAAGGCGGATGCGCCATTAGAATGGCAGATGCAATGCTAGAAAGGCGGATGCGCCGGCCCATATACGCGGGGAGAGGAGTCACATGAACAAATTGAAAGCATTTTTGAAGCGTAAGGACATCGAAATTTCCCTGAAGCGTTACGGAATTGACGCATTGGGAGCCATGGCACAGGGTTTGTTCTGCTCCCTGCTGATCGGTACGATCATCAATACCATCGGCACGCAGCTGAAGATCCCGTTCCTGACCACGCCCGTTGCGACGGTGTCCGGCATTGAGTATACGGTGGGCGGACTTGCCTCCGCTATGAGCGGTCCCGCCATGGCGGTTGCCATCGGCTATGCGCTGAAGTGCCCGCCGCTGGTACTGTTCTCCATGATCACGGTCGGCTTTGCCTCCAACGCACTCGGCGGAGCAGGCGGCCCTCTGGCAGTTCTCTTTGTGGCCATCATCGCCGCTGAATTCGGTAAGGCCATCTCCAAGGAGACAAAGGTGGACATCCTTGTGACGCCCCTTGTCACCATCGGCGTCGGAATCTTCTTCTCCTGGCTGATCGCACCTGCCCTTGGCAAGGCGGCCATGTGGGTCGGAGACCTGATCATGCGCGCGACGGATCTGCAGCCCTTCCTGATGGGCATCCTCGTATCCGTCATGGTCGGCATGGCACTGACGCTTCCGATCTCCTCCGCTGCAATCTGCGCGGCATTGGCACTGACCGGACTCGCCGGCGGCGCAGCCGTTGCGGGATGCTGTGCACAGATGGTCGGCTTCGCAGTGATCTCCTTCAAGGAGAATAAATGGGGCGGCCTTGTATCTCAGGGAATCGGAACCTCCATGCTGCAGATGGGCAACATCGTAAAGAACCCCAAGATCTGGATCGCACCGACCTTGGCTTCCGCCATCACCGGACCGATCGCGACCTGTCTCTTTAAGCTGGAGATGAATGGAGCGCCTGTTTCCTCCGGCATGGGAACCTGCGGACTGGTGGGACAGATCGGTGTCTATACCGGTTGGGTTTCCCCCGTGGCAAGCGCCGTGGAGAAGGGGGCAGTAGCGAAAGCTCCCATCACCGCATTCGACTGGGTGGGACTTGTGATGATCTCCTTCGTACTTCCCGCCGTCTTCTCCCTGATCATTCACGCCGGCGTCAAGAAGCTCGGCTGGGTGAAGGACGGAGACTTGAAGCTTTCCTAAGACATGTTAAAGACGGAAATGATAAGATCGAAAAAATAAGAAACATAAGCATGAAAAAAGCGCCGTTGCTTCGTTTAATTACGAGGCGTCGGCGCTCTTTTATTGCTTTAGTACTTGGTGTTTTTTGGTTATGCTTTTTCTTTGTTTTACTTTGGTACGCAGGTCTTTACGACAGTGTTCTTTTCTTCGTTTTGATGCTCGGAGGAGTCGCGGGCGCGGAGCAGGAAATAATAGGTCTTTCCGGACTCCAGGCCAGTCACCGTGGCCTGATAGGGGTAAACCTTCGGGCCAACGCCATTTTCATAACCGTCCCCGACTTCGGGCGTGAGCTCGAGGCTCGTTGCGTTCGACAGCTCGGGATCCTTTTTCAGGTCGAAGGGCTTCGTCTGATAATAGAGGACATAGGTGACTTTATGCTGGTCCAGCGCAACGTCCCAGCGGACCGTCACGCCGCCCTTTACGGCCTGCACCTCCTGAAGCCCGACTCGGGGCGAGGGCGCCTCCGGCGGCCATGCGACGGAAGAATTGTAAGTGCTGCTCCAGATGGGGGCCGTGACGTCATCCTTCGTCTCATGATGGATCACAAAGTCATTCGTCAGCGTCACATAGCCGTCGGTGATGTAATGCATGAAGCCGACTTCCTCAGCGTGGGCAATGTCCTCCATCAGAATGTCAAGGCCTCCCGCGGAATCATCAAACAACGTTTCCTTTAGGTGGTACTGCGCCGGACCCTCCGCATACCCGAGGGAGAGGACCTGAAAACCGTCCGGACGCCCGGCCTCCGCAACCAGCCTCGGCGCGTAATTATAACGGTTATCCTTGGAATAGCCTTCCTGGTAAAGCGCGAAATCATTGGAATCCAGATGATAGCTCTCGAACATGACATAATCCACGTAGATGCGGGGATTATACTTATAATGGGGGAGCTTCGGGTTATAAAAGAAGATGCCGCGGTTTTGCAAAAGGAGCTTGTCCGGATAGGCCTCCTTCACCCTTGCCATAAAGTCCGAAACGCCAGTGGCCGTCCACTCGAAGCGCGTTTTATTATATGCATCATCGGGAGTATAGGTATTGGGCGCGCAGGTGTCGACCGTATCGAGAAACAGCCCGTCACAGCCAAGAGCGCGTCCGTAATCATTCGACAGGATCTCCCGGATGCCCGGGATGCCGTCCGTGCCGTCAATGGTCATCTGATCGAGCACCTCGAACCATGCTGGATCGCCGATGTTCGTATAGGCACAGTTGAAGTTCGGATTGAAGTCCGGCTTTCCGTCGTGATCATTGTCATCGAGATAATAAGAAGCATATCCGGTGCCGCCCGAGGAGGAGATACCTTGCGGATCCACGCCGTCAAGCGATGTCTCGCCGCCTGTTCTCGGATCCACCTTCGGCCCCGTGCCGTCGCCGGTGAACCTTTGATCTTGCAGCATCTCTTCAGGCGTCAGATTCGCCGTGCGCAGATCCTCGCCGATGGAAATATAACCAAGGACAATGGTCCCGCTGCGTTGGATCTCCTGGACCTGATGCTTTGTCACGTCGCCCATTCGGGGATGCAGGATGAAGACCTCGTATTGCTTGGCCTCCTCGATGATGTCGGCATTGAGCATCCCGTAGTAGACCATGTAGGAAGACTTTTTCTCGTAGGGGTATTTATTCGGCTCCGGCGTGTTCAGGTCGAAGCCCATGTACGCCTCCCCATAATCGGGATAGCTGGACTCGTACGACCGGTCCTTGCCGCAGGAGAGCAGCGCCATGCTGCACAGCAGCAGCAAGGCAGAAGACAAAAGTGCTTTATGTTTCATGAAGGAAGCCTCCACTGAATGAATAGTAAAAGAGATCCTAACTATTGTAACACGTTTCGGAGAATTCTCAAGGGGGAAGGCTGAATGGATCTATTTTGAGCGAACTGATCATGTTGACAGGCCAGATCGCCTGCTTTTTTGGGACTTGCGTAAAAGAGCATAAGGGCTTATAATATAGAAGTCATGCATGATTGATAGGATTTCATGAAGGCCTATCAATGACAGTGAAGCAGGTGATCGGAAGGTTACCTGCTTTTCTTTCTTTAAATTAGTTGGGTTCCAAAGAGTCAATCGTATGCTATACAGAATTCTCTTTCGCAAGACTTGTAATGTCACCGAGATTGCAATAGAATATACTCAGGTTGCGATGGAAAAAGACCAGCTTCTTAATGAAGGGAGAATGGCCATGAAAAAGGGGAAATCCAAAAAGAAAATCGTTCTCATTGTGCTTTTTAGTATCGTCATTTTGATGATCGTCGGATGGTGGGCATTTTGTGTGGTGATGTATAATGAGAATATGAATGTAAGCGGGGACAGTTATAAGCCGCTCATGCTGCGCGTGGAGGATTTTGACGGTCTAAGATGCGCAGAGTATTCCTTCCCGTCCGACAAGGGGCAGAAGCTTGCGGGTTATCTGTACAGCGCTGGTGAGGATCAACGCGCGATCATCGTCATGGCGCATGGATTTGGCGACGGTGGGCATAATTCCTACATGGATTGCGCAAATTACTTTGCACAGAAGGGATATTATGTTTTTGCCTATGACGCCACGGCGATGGACAAGAGTGAAGGAGAGAGCCTGGGCGGTGTTCCGCAGGGCGTGATCGATCTGGATCATGCCATATCCTTCGTGGAATCAAATGATGACATCCCTGATCTTCCGATCGCGCTTTTCGGACATAGCTGGGGGGCATTCTGCGTAAGCGCCGTGCTCACGTATCATCCAGAGGTGAAGGCAGTGATTGAGTGCTGTGGCTTTAACAGGTCTTCGGACATGTTTGAATCCGGAGGAAAATCGCAGGCCGGCGGCGTGATCTACGCCATGACGCCCTTCATCAGAATCCATGAATGGATCAAATTTGGCCGCTATTCGGTAAATACGGCAATGGATGGTTTCGATGCCACAGATGCGTCCGTGATGATCGTACACAGCGCGGATGACGACGTGATCGGGATCGAATACGGGTACGACAAGTATTATAAAAAATATAAGGACGATTCCCGTTTTACCTTCCTGCGATTTGAGGACAGGGGACATAATGGGATATTCAATGATCCGACCAATACATACTTAGACGAGATTAATGATGAGTTTGCCAAGTGGCTTGAAACGCTGGATTATGATTACAACGCAGAGGATAACAAAGCCAGATTTGCAGAGGACAAGGCGAACTGGCTAGGGGAAAAGCTTGACCGTAAAAGATGGAGCGGCAGATTGGATGAAGAGCTGTTCGCAGGGTTTGTAAGCTTTTACGATCAGTCCATTCGCTAGCATAAGAGTTTATTTTGATTTAAGAATTATATAACAGAATGTTTAGCACTCGACTATTGTCAAAAGATGGTTGTTTTTATCATGTGCCATCAAGTGCGAAAAAGCTTGTAGAATAGGGGCTGTAAGCCATTTGTTGATTGAAAAGTCTTTTGTGTTTTTTCATCTTTATCTTTCCAAAAGGTGCAGAAAAAGGTACAGAATTTGGTTAGATAACATAAAACTTGTCAAACTGCGGTAAGGGAATTATGATGGTATTGAAAGATTTTACGTGAGGAGGAATACGCGATGGAAACGACTGGAAGTAATTGTACGGTTTGGGAAAGATTTCTGGAGCAATATAAGCCTTCGGAGGATTTAGTGAAGCCTTCAGAGCACGTTGTCGCCGTATGCAGACATGTTGGAGTGACGGATGAGATTGTCGATTTTATGGAGAAATTCGGGTTCGGTAATTACGGGAGCGGTATTCTCAAGCTGATCGATCCGGAGGACTATTTCCAAAGTCTTTTTACCTGGCTTGGCAAGGAAGACTACACAAAAATCCCCTTCATGATGACGGCTTTCGGTGATTTGTTTTACTATCGTATCCTGGGGGACGGAGAATATGATATTTCGCTTTTGAATATCCACTACCGCAGGATTGACGTTCCGGCATGGACGGTCAGTGAGTTTGTACAGTACCTGGTCGATCCTTCGGTGCAGGAGTCAGTTCTTCGGAAGGAACTGTTTGAGAAGGCAGTCTCAAAATGTGGTTCTCTTGGAGCGGATGACATTTTCTTTTTTGCTCCGGCGCTTGTTATCGGCGGCGCGGAAGATGTGGAATACATTAGCAAGGGGAATGCGAAGGTTCACCACCAGGTGCTTTTCCAATTGGGACAGTAGTGCAGTTCGGTTGGAATGATAAAGATATCTTAAGTGAATGATTTGCTTGGCAAGTAATTTTCCACAGTATAGTGACATGGGCTCTTATGTCCAAATTGTTAATTGACATTAAGGATAGAAATATGTAAGATAATAAGCAAGATAATAAGCAAGATGAAATGGAGCAATCAAGCATATGGGGAACTATATTCCACCTTATACAATTTCAGAAAAAATGCTGGAGCAGGTATCTTCTATATCTGAGAAAGTTGGAAAGATCACCAGTCACAGAGAGTTGGAATCCAAACCACATCTTCGTAGAAATAACCGTATCCGTTCTATTCACTCATCACTAAAGATAGAAGCAAATTCTCTTTCTTTGAACGAGGTTAGGGATGTCGTAAACGGTCATTTAGTTATAGGGGATCAGAAGGAAATTCAGGAGGTAAAGAATGCTTATGCAGCTTACGAAAAAATATCCGAGATTGATCCTTCGAGTGCAAAACAACTGAAAGAGATTCATGGAATAATGACGCATCTGACTGCCCCGGAATCAGGTGTTTTTCGAAAAGGCGATGAGGGAGTATTCTCCGGAAATAAGTGCATATTTGTTGCTCCCCCGCCCAATATGGTGCCTGAACTTATGAAGGATTTGCTTTCATGGGTAAAAAAATACGAAGGGAAAGTTCACCCTCTTATAATGGCGGCGGTATTTCATTATGAGTTTGTGTTTATACACCCTTTTGCTGATGGAAACGGGCGTATGGCAAGACTCTGGCATACTGTTTTGTTATATCGTTGGAGGAGTGTATTTGAATATATTCCATTAGAAAGCCAGATAGAGCGATTTCAGGAGCAATACTATGATGCAATTGCCAAGTGTAATAAATCAGGTAATTCCGACATCTTTATTGAATTTATGCTTGATTTGATTGATCAGGTTTTAGATGATGTCATATTACAGGTTAATAAAGCGAATGCTGAGACTAGTGAATATGTGAAAAAGATGCTTGATCTTATGGAGTACGATGTTCCGTATACATCAAACGATATTATGGCTGGACTTGGTTTGAAATCTAAGGAAACACTTAGAAAGAACTATATTAATCCTGCGATTGAATTGGGACTGATACGCATGACGATACCGGATAAACCTAATAGCAGAAATCAAAGATATGTTAAATTGTAGAATTTGTCGGATAAGGCATAGCACTATAACTTTTAATTTTTTTACGATGACAAATCGAAGTTTAGCTGTGAAAGGGTGTTGCATATGAAAACGAAAATAATAAAAATAAATAAGAAGAGAGATTGATGAAACGGGCAACAAGAAAACAATTGGCAGAGATTGCAAAGAACAAAGCGAAGATTCCGTTCCACGGATTTGGAGAAGGAGAGGAGTCCAATCTGGAACCGATTGTCCGGCTGTTTCCTGGTTGGACTCTGAAGGAAGCTGATAAACTGTGGTGTGCGGCATTCGTGTACTATTGCTGTATAGAAGCGGGTTTTGAGATTCCAATCCGTCCTAAAGGATGCAGATCATGTCATCTGGCGGGCTGTATTGCGTGGGAGGAATTTGCGGTAGGTGATCCGCGGATCGGGTATCATAGAGCCGGGGAAGACTTTGTGCCGGAAGAAGGAGACATTGTTCTCTATGACAGGGTGTTTGAAAACAGGGAACATGATCATATCGGAATAGTCATTGAAAAACATGAGAACTCAATCCTTGCTGCAGAAGGAAATATTGACAACAAATCGGGAATGATTGAGCGCCTCATAGACCGACACATCCGCGGATATATCCGAATCCCGGATGGATTTCAATACAAAATAGAGTGATAAATTTTGGAATACATGATCGGCCCAAAGCAGGTTTTTTTGTAAAATGGTGCAAAAGTGGTGCAAAATGCAAATCACATTAAGGAAACATAAGTGTGAAAAGCCTTAGTTTATAAGGTTTTTATAAAATCATAACAATTATTTTAGCACTCACCTCTTGACAGTGCTAATAATATGTGTTATAACACAAGTAGAACAAAGGAAGGGAGAGAAATTTGAGGCGGCCGAGAGGAACCGAGGATTGCATAACTCTTCCGATGCTCGGAAACAATAAAGGACAAAGTATTAAAAAAGGAGGAATGACCTATGTTGTACCCGAGTATTTTTAATGAAAACTTATTTGATGACCTGATGGACTTTGATTTCCCTGTATTCAGAGGCTTCGGCGATGTTGACAAGAAACTGTATGGCAAGCATGCAGGACAGATGATGAAGACCGACGTGCACGAGCAGGAGAATGGATATGAGGTTGACATTGATCTGCCTGGATTCAAGAAGGATGAGATCACCCTGAGCCTGGAGAAGGGTTATCTGACCGTGAGCGCTGCGAAGGGTCTGGACAAGGATGAGAAGGACAAGAAGGGCAAACTGATCCGCCAGGAGCGTTACGCAGGCGCCATGCAGAGAAGCTTCTTCGTTGGCGAGAACGTAACCGAGGAGGACGTGAAGGCGAAATTCGAGGACGGCGTTCTGAAGCTTAACATTCCTAAGAAGGAAGCACCTAAGATGCCCGAAAAGAAGACCATCCTGATCGAGGGATGATTCCTTTGCGAGTTGCCAGATCATGACAAGTAAGTAATCCAAGCCCCTCTGACATGTATTATGTCAGAGGGGCTTTTGCGTTAAAAGCATTGCACTGTCATACAATATTCTTTATAATAAGCATAACAATGTAACAGAAAGGAGTCATGTCATGAGTTTTGCAGATGAGCTGAGGAATGCACCGCGAGATGTGCAACCGACGAAATCTCCTCGGGAGATGGACCTTGAGAAGTGGCCTGACATAAAACAATTGGTGGATCGCATCAAAATTCGGTGCTCTAGTATGCAAAGGCAAGGTATTCATCAGTATCAGGGTATGCTTTTTAGCTTATGGGTGCAAGAATCCGATAATGATGGCGGATATTTTAATGCGCATGGGGATGGGTATGATTTTTTGCCAACCATTGTAGGAAAACAAAAACTTTTGGAATATGCGAATGCTATTGCAAATGAATATAGGGGTTTCGCGAATTATTACCCATATAAAAGAGAAGGTGTAATTACCGCCATGGATGCTGTTTACAGAATGAATAGAGAGAATAGTGCATGCAGTAATAGTGGAAGTGGACCCATTTTTTATCAGTGTAAAGAAACAGCCGTGGAACTTCGTGATCAACTGCGTGATGAGATGGAAAAACTTGGATTTGATCGAAATAGTGTTGCGGCAATCGAAGTGCCGGATTTTCAAATAAAGGTGCAAGTGAAGGCACGGCGGGAACTGATTACGCATGACCCAATCTATAGGAGAAAAGTGAGTGAACCAGAATTTACGGGCAAAACTTTCTTTTCTGTTATTATTCGGCTTTCTTGGTAATTATTATGGCATGCAAAGGGGAGATGCGGATTGAGTAGTTATATTATGGATTTAAGGCAGTTTGTGGGGCATCGGCCGTTGCTGCAGTGCGCGGGCAGCATTATGATCGAGAATGAAAAGGGCGAGCTGCTCCTGGGGAAGAGGACGGATAATCATCTTTGGGGCTACGCGGGCGGCTCGATCGAACTGGCGGAGTCCATGGAGGATTGCGCGAAGCGCGAGCTCTTTGAGGAGACGGGGCTGATCGCGGATGAAATGGAGTTTTTCATGGTGAATTCCGGCCCGGAAGCACATTATGTTTATCCGAACGGGGACGAAGTTTATAACGTGGAGATCATCTACCTGAGCAGGAAGTATCACGGGACGATCCGCAGGCAGGAGGAAGAGATCGCGGAGCTGCGGTTCTTTCGGCCGGAGGAGATCTCGCTGGACATGATCTCGCCGCCGATCCGGCCGGTCCTTAGAAAATATTTGGAGCAAAAAGGAATTTTATGATATATTGCTTTTTTTAGCTGAATGGGGTAAAATATATAGGTCTTTATAACCATAAAAACTCTGCAAAAAATGCAAAAGAGAGGGAGGAAAGGAACATGGGAGCTATTTATTACGGTACTAGAACTTTTTCAAAGCACATGGGGTATTTTGGACCGAAGCAGGAGTGTCAGAATTGCCATCATACCTATCAGAAGGCGATCGTGAGGTTTAAGTCTTGGTTTCACATTGATTTTATTCCGCTGGTTCCGACGAAGACCACGTATTTTAAGTCCTGTCCGATCTGCGGCGTTGGCTTTGAGCTGAAGAAGGCGGATGCGAAGGCGGAGATGCAGGCTGCCGGAGACGGCACCGTGACTTCCCTGGAAGTGCATGCAAAGCATATCATGGCGAATAAGCCGAAGGGAATCATGAAGGCGGACAACAGTTATGAAGTATGGATGAAGGACCTGACCACGGGAGAGGATATCTGTATTGCCAGCGAAGTCACCAAGGAAGACATCAAGAAGCTGAAGAAAGAGCGGGGCTGGAAGAAGGTTCCGATGGAGAAGGTTGAGTAAAGAATTTCATTGACGGAAAGAAGAGAGAAGAAACATGGCATTAAGCAAGAAGCCCGTGACGGGCATGAAGGACATTCTCCCGGAGGAGATGCAGATCCGGGATTACGTGATCGGCGTGATCAAGGAGACCTATGGAAAGTTTGGGTTTACCTCCATTGAGACGCCCTGCGTCGAAAACATTGCCAATCTGACGAATAAGCAGGGCGGCGATAATGAAAAGCTGATCTTTAAGATATTAAAGCGCGGCGAGAAGCTGAATGTGGCGGAGGCGACCACGGAGGAGGAAGTGGTGGACGGGGGCTTACGATATGACCTGACCGTGCCGCTGGTGCGCTATTATTCCAATAATTCCGCGAACCTGCCGTCGCCGTTTAAGGCGCTGCAGATGGGGAACGTTTGGCGTGCAGACAGGCCGCAAAGGGGCCGTTATCGCCAGTTTATGCAGTGCGACATTGACATTCTCGGGGAGCCTTCGAATCTCGCGGAGATCGAGCTGATCCTTGCGACCACGACCACCATCAGCAAGCTGGGCTTTCGTAATTTCCAGATCCGCATCAATGACCGTCGGATCCTGAAGGCGATGGCGAAGTATGCGGGCTTTCGTGAGGAAGATTATGACGGCGTGTTTATCACGTTGGATAAGATGGACAAGATCGGGACGGACGGCGTGATGGCGGAGCTTTTGGAGAAGGGCTACGGCGATGAGGAGCAGTGCAAGAAGTATCTGGAGCTCTTTACGAAGATCCAGGGCGCCGAGGACGGGATTTCCTGCCTGATCGATACGCTGGGTGATTTCCTGGACGGCGAGGTGATGAAGTCCTTCCGCGAGATCGTGGACAGCGTGAAGGCGACGCAGGCGGACACCTTTGAGCTGGTCTTTGATCCCACGCTGGTGCGCGGCATGAGTTATTATACCGGTACCATTTTCGAGATCGCGATGCCGGAGTTCGGCGGAAGCTGTGGCGGCGGCGGAAGATATGATAAGATGGTCGGAAAGTTCACCGGACAAGACGTCCCCGCGTGCGGCTTCTCCATTGGATTTGAGCGCATTGTGCTGCTCCTTACGGAGAGTGGCTTCAAGGTGCCGACCGCGCCCGCAAAGGTGGCATATCTTGTCGAGAAGGGCGTTGCAGGAGAGAGGCTCTGTGAGGTCATCGCCAAGGCGCAGGCTGCCCGTGCGGACGGAAAGCAGGTGCTCGTTGCCCGCATGAATAAGAACAAGAAATTCCAGAAAGAACAACTTCAAGCCGAAGGATATAACGAGTTTGAAGAATTCTACAGAGAAGAATTAAAATACTAAGTTATACAATTAAAGTATTTGCTACCTCGAGGGGGAGGTTTGGCAGTCTTACTCAGGCATGTGTCCCAAGCGTCGGTACTTAGTTGACGTATGCGGATGAATCCAATGTTTTATGGATTCATCCAGCGGCAACTTAGTACCGTTACGCTGGACTCATAGCGCGAGCGTGCCTGAGAAGACTGCCAAACCTAACCCCGAGGAAATATTAGGAAGAGGAATTTAAAATGGCTGAGTCGATGAAGGGTTTGAAGAGGACTTGCAGGTGTGCGGAGCTCTCGGTAGCGAACGTGGGAGAGACCGTCACGGTGATGGGATGGGTGCAAAAGCAGAGGAACAAGGGCGGACTGATCTTTGTGGATCTGCGGGACCGTTCCGGCATTCTGCAGGTGCTGTTTGAGGAGGAGATTTGCGGGAGCGAGGCCTTTGAGAAGGCGGCGAAGCTCCGCAGTGAGTTCGTGATCGCCGTGGTAGGTGAAGTGGTTCACAGAAACAGTGACGTCAACGAGAAGATGGCGACGGGTGCCATCGAGGTGCGCGCAAAGGAAGTGCGTATTTTGTCTGAGGCGCAGACACCTCCCTTCCCCATTGAGGCCGATTCCAAGACCAAGGAAGAACTGAGATTAAAGTATCGTTATTTGGACCTTAGAAGGCCCGACATTCAAAAGAATCTGATCCTTCGAAGCAAGATCGCGACGACGATCCGCGCATTTCTTGCGAGCGAGGGCTTCCTGGAGATCGAGACGCCGATCCTGAATAAGTCCACGCCGGAAGGCGCGAGAGACTATCTGGTGCCGAGCCGCGTGCATCCCGGAACCTTTTATGCATTGCCGCAGTCGCCGCAGATCTTCAAGCAGCTTCTGATGTGCTCGGGATATGATCGTTATTTCCAGATCGCGAAGTGTTTCCGCGATGAGGATCTTCGCGCGGATCGTCAGCCGGAGTTCACGCAGGTGGACCTGGAGATGAGCTTCGTGACGGAAGAGGACGTGATGGATGCGACGGAGCGCATGGTGGCGAAGGTCTGCAAGGAGGCCATTGGTCTCGAGGTGCAGCTTCCCCTGAAGCGCATGACCTGGGATGAGGCGATGAACCGCTTCGGTTCGGACAAGCCGGATACGCGCTTTGGCCTGGAGCTGAAGGATGTCTCCGAAGTCGTAAAGAACTGCGGCTTTGGCGTATTCTCGGGCGCAGTGGCAGGCGGCGGAAGCGTTCGCGGCATCAACGTCAAGGGGCAGGCGGAAATGCCAAGGAAGAAGATCGACGCCCTGGTGGAGTTCGCGAAGGGATATGGCGTGAAGGGACTGGCTTATCTTGCAGTATTGCCGGATGGAACCTATAAGTCTTCTTTCGCTAAGTTTATGAGCGAGGAGGAGCTGAAGGCGCTGGTGGAGGCCATGGAAGGAGAGGCGGGAGACCTGCTCCTGTTCGCGGCAGACCGCCTGAAGATCGTATGGAACGTGCTCGGCGCGCTGCGCTGCGAGCTGGCAAAGCAGCTGGGCCTGATCGATGAGAACAAGTTTAATTTCCTTTGGGTGACGGAGTTCCCTCAGTTCGAGTGGAGCGATGAGGAGGAGAGGTTCGTTGCGATGCATCATCCCTTCACCATGCCCATGGAGGAGGATCTGCCGATGCTGGAGAGCAACCCCGGCGCGGTGCGCGCGAAGGCGTATGACATCGTGCTGAACGGCGTGGAGCTCGGCGGCGGCAGCGTTCGTATTTTCCAGGATGACGTGCAGGAGAGGATGTTCAGGGCGCTTGGCTTTACGAACGAGAAGGCGCATGAGCAGTTTGGGTTCCTTCTGGATGCGTTCAAGTATGGCGTTCCGCCTCATGCGGGACTGGCCATCGGTCTGGACCGCTTTGTGATGCTGCTGGTCAAGGCAGAGAGCATCCGCGAGGTGATCGCGTTCCCGAAGGTGAAGGATGCGTCCTGCCTCATGAGCGATTGCCCGAACGTCGTGGATCCCGCGCAGCTTCGGGAGCTTTGCCTGGAGGTTGTTTCAGAGAAGGAGTCATAAAAGCATATGTGGGAAGCTTGCTATTTTCTGGACGTAAAAGATCTGGATTTTTCGCCTCGGGATGGATCTGACGGCGGGAAACATACGGAGGAACGTGGGACGTCAAAGCAAGCGACCTTGCAGGAATTGGAGGCGCTTCTGGATCAGGAGCGCCTTCTTAAATATCAGCGCGTGCAGGCGGCGCAGGGGAGGCTTCTAAGTCTTGGCGCAGGGGCGTTACTTCGCCTTGCCGTTATGGAGTTTTTGTCGGGCGGCGAGTGCAAGAAGGCGCGAAGGCTCACGCCGAAGACCTTGCTTTCCCTGACGGAAAAGCTTCCAAAGGGCAAAGCGGAACCGATCCGTTATCGCTACGGCGAACAGGGAAAGCCTTATTTCGCTGACATCCCGCTTTTCTTTAGCCTTTCGCATTCGGGGAGCGCGGTGATGCTTGCGATTTCTGAAAGAGAGATCGGCGCGGACCTGCAGGAGATAAAAAAGACCAATTGGGAAAAGCTGTCCGAGCGGTTTTATGCCGAGGAGGAAAAGGAGCGGCTGCACAGGCTTCTCGAAAAGGATCCTGAAAGGGCAAGGGAGGAATTTATTCGCCTTTGGTGCCTGAAGGAAGCGTATGGAAAGTGGAGCGGAGAGGGCGTTACGCCGTATCTTGCAGTGCCGCTTTTGCAAGATCTTAAAAGCGAAAAAAACAATCTCAGGGAGGGGAGACTTTCCTGGGGTGAGAAATCATATCGCTACGCCGTCTATCAATCTGAAGCGGCGCAGCAATCAAAGGAGCAGAAATGAAGCGTTTGCTAAAATTCTTGAAAAGCTATCGGAAGGAATGCGTGATCGCGCCGCTCTTCAAGCTGCTTGAGGCAGCCTTTGAGCTGTTCGTTCCGAAGGTTATGGCGAGCATTATCGACGTCGGCATCAAAAACCAGGACGGGCCTTACGTGCTCAAGATGGGTCTTGTGCTCGTGGCGCTTGCGGTCATTGGGCTTAGCTGCGCCGTCACGGCACAGTTCTTTGCGGCGAAGGCGGCAGTCGGCTTTTCGACAAAGCTTCGCGAGGTGCTCTTTGGACACGTGGAAGACTTAAGCTTTACGGACATTGACCAGGCGGGTACGTCGACTCTGATCACGCGTATGACCAGTGACGTCAACCAGGTTCAGTCCGGCGTGAATATGACGCTGCGTCTGTTCCTGCGTTCTCCGATCATCGTGTTTGGCGCCATGATCATGGCGTTTACGGTGGACGCATCTATGGCATGGATCTTTGTGATCGCGATCCCGATCCTTGCGATCATCGTCTTTGGCATTATGCTTTTGACCATGCCCCTGTATAAGAAGGTGCAAAGCGGTCTTGATAAGGTGCTTGGCATCACAAGGGAGAACCTGACGGGCGTTCGCGTGATCCGCGCCTTTCATCAGGAGGAGACCGAAAAGACAAGGTTTGAGGAGAGCAATCAGGCGCTCACGGCCATGCAAAAGTTCGTGGGCAGGATCAGTGCCTGCATGAATCCAGTGACCTACGTGGTCGTGAATCTCGCGATCATGATCCTGATCTACAAGGGTGCTTTGAAGGTGCAGATTGGTGACCTTTCGCAGGGTCAGGTCATCGCAATTCTGGATTATATGTCTATGATCCTGGTTGAGCTTGTAAAGCTTGCAAACCTGATCATTTTGATGACAAAGGCCATGGCCTGCGCAGACCGCGTGGCCTCCGTGCTGGAGATCGGAACGGACGAGAGCTCGAAAGATAATGTTTCTACCCCTCATGACGATGCGCAGCCCATTGAGACCTTTGTGGGCGCTTCCGTAGCGGGGAGAGAAGACGCGGATTATCTGGTATTTGATCATGTGGCGATGAAATATCGCGGCGCAGGTGAAGAGACTCTGGAGGACGTAAATTTTGCCGTAAGAAAGGGCGACACCGTCGGCGTCATCGGCGGCACGGGGTCCGGCAAATCTACTTTGGTGAACCTGATCCCCGGGTTTTATTCTGCGACGCAGGGTCGCATTTTGCTTGAGGGGAAGGAGCTTTCTTCCTTCGACGAGGCGGAGCTTCGAAATCGCATGGGCGTGGTTCCACAGAAGGCGGTGCTGTTCCAGGGCACGATCCGCTCGAACCTGCTTTGGGGAAAGCCTGACGCGACGGAAGAGGAGATGTGGAAAGCCCTTGAGCTTGCACAGGCGAAGGAGATCGTGGAAGGAAAGGATGGAAGACTCGATGCCGAGGTGGCGCAAAACGGGCGTAATTTCTCGGGCGGTCAGCGTCAGCGCCTGACTATCGCAAGAGCCTTGGTGCGTAAGCCTGAGATCCTGATCCTTGATGACAGTGCGTCAGCGCTCGATTATGCTACCGATGCAAAGCTTCGCGCTTCCGTGCGGAGCATCAAGGACCAGACGACGACATTTATCGTTTCGCAAAGAGCCTCCAGTATCCGGCATGCAGACTTGATCATCGTTTTGGACGATGGTCACGTGGCAGGCCTTGGAACGCATGAAGAGCTCCTTACAAACTGTGAGGTATACCAGGAAATCTATTATTCCCAGTATCCTGAGGAGAGAAAGGAGGCGGTGGCAAATGGCTAAGGAAAAGCTGACGCTTGACAAGAAGACGACCTGGAAGCGCGTCTTCGGCTATGTCAAAAAGTATTGGTTTGCGATTGCGGCTTCCTTTATCCTCGCGGCCGTGACCGTGGCGCTGTCTCTTTACATTCCGATCCTTACGGGTGACGCCGTGGATGAGATGCTCGGGCCAGGGGCGGTTGACGTTTCCGCCGTTCTTATGATCGTGAAAAAGATCGGGATTGCCATGCTGATCACTGTGGTCGCACAGTGGATCATGAACACGTGCAATAACTATGTTTGTTTTCACGTCGTTCGGGACATCCGAAAAGATGCCTTCGAGAAGATTGAGATCTTGCCGCTGGGGTACTTGGACGGCCATGCGGCGGGCGATATCGTAAGCCGCGTGATCGCTGACGTGGATACCTTCGCGGACGGCCTTCTCATGGGCTTTACGCAGTTTTTCACAGGGATACTCACCATCGGCGGAACGCTGGTCTTCATGATGATATACAACATTCCGATCGCGCTCGTGGTCGTATGCCTGACGCCGCTTTCCTTCCTTGTGGCGCGCTTTATCGCAACGCACACGCATGATATGTTCCAGGAGCAGAGTAAGACCAGAGGTGAACAGACGGCGCTGATCCAGGAGATGGTCGAGAACCAGAAGGTCGTGAGAACCTTCTCGCAGGAGGAGGCCGTCAAGACGAGGTTTGGCGAGATCAACGGCAGACTGCAAAAGTGCTCCTTAAAGGCGATCTTTTATTCCTCGCTGGTGAATCCCTGCACGCGTTTCGTGAACAGCCTCGTCTATGCGGGCGTTGGCATTTTTGGCGCGTTTCTCGCGATCCGCGGGGGCATCTCCGTCGGAAGACTGAGCTGCTTTTTGCGCTATGCGAATCAGTATACGAAGCCCTTTAATGAAATCTCCGGCGTTGTGACGGAGCTGCAGAATGCCTTTGTCTGCGCCTCCAGAGTCTTTGCACTGATCGATCAGGAGCCGCAGGTTCCCGAGGATGAGGACGCCGTGACGCTGGGAGAGGCGAGCGGGAACGTGGAGCTTTCCGACGTGTTCTTTTCCTATGTGCCTGAGCAGAAGCTCATTGAGAATTTCAATCTGTCCGTAAAACCCGGGCAGAGGGTAGCGATCGTAGGCCCGACGGGCTGCGGCAAGACCACCGTGATCAACCTGCTCATGCGCTTTTATGACGTGAATTCCGGAACGATCCGCGTGGATGGAAATGATATTAGGCATTTGACGCGCGGAAGTCTTAGGACGAATTATGGCATGGTACTTCAGGAGACCTGGCTTCGCGCGGGAACGATCCTCGATAACATACGCATGGGAAGGCCTGATGCCACGGAGGAAGAGGTCAAGGCGGCGGCCAAGGCGGCGCACGCACATGGTTTTATCAAGCGTCTTCCCAAGGGGTATCACACCGTGATCACGGAGGATGGCGGAAGCCTGTCGCAGGGGCAAAAGCAGCTTCTTTGCATTGCCCGCGTAATGCTTTGTCTGCCGCCCATGCTGATCCTCGATGAGGCGACCAGCTCCATTGATACCAGAACGGAGCTGAAAATCCAGAATGCTTTCGCGAAGATGATGGAGGGGCGCACGAGCTTTATCGTGGCACACAGGCTTTCCACCATTCGAGAGGCGGACGTGATCCTTGTGATGAGGGACGGAAACATTATCGAGCAGGGCAATCACGAGAGCTTGCTCGCGAAGAATGGCTTCTACACCAACCTATACAACAGTCAGTTCGCCGGGTGAGCCGGGGGGACGGGGTTGTAGGGTCATTCCGGCAGGGCCTGCACTGTAGCTAAATGAGATACCTCCGCATATGTTAACGGTAGAGATCGTAGCATATGCGGAGGTTTTTTATGGCACTGATCGTATTGGATGCGGGGCACGGCGGGGAGAATCCCGGCGCGACCTATCAGGGGAGACGGGAGAAGGATGACACCTTAAGGCTTGCCCTGGCCGTCGGTTCCATCCTGGAGGCGCGCGGGCAGAGAGTCTATTATACGAGGACGACGGACGTCTATGAGTCGCCGGCGCAGAAGGCCGCAGAGGGGAATCAGGCGGGGGCGGATTATTTCATCTCCATCCACAGGAATTCCAGCCCCTATCCCAATCAATATACCGGCGTGGAGAGTCTTGTGTATAATCAGTATGGAACCGCGGCCAGGATGGCCAGGAACATTAATTCGCAGCTCGAGAAGGTGGGCTTTGCCAATCAGGGGATCACGGAGCGCCCAAACCTTGCAGTGCTTCGAAGAACGAGGATGCCTGCCGTACTCGTGGAGGTTGGATTCATCAACAATGACGCAGACAATGCGCTCCTGGACAGCCGCTTTGATGAGGTGGCGAACGCCATCGCGACGGGGATCCTGGAGAGCATTGGGTGATGAGGGAAAGCGAGATCAGTACAGGTATTTTGGAGAGCGTCGGATGATGAGGATTTCGAGGGCGCGCCTTGCGGGAAAAACTGCGAATATGTCTTGTGAGGTGGGATGTTTTGCGTTATACTTGAATGAGGACAGACCAACTCACGTAAAGGATGCGGGCTTATGTTATTTAATTCCTTACAATTTCTCATATTTTTCCCGATCGTCATGATCCTGTTTTTGATCCTCCCAAAGAAGCTGCGCACGCTCTGGCTCCTTGCGGCCAGCATCTATTTTTATGCCTGCTGGAACGTGGAATATACTGCGCTATTGCTTTTTTCGATCATAAGTAGTTTCGGCGGCGGACTCCTGCTCCAGGCGGCAGGAGAGAAGCGGAAGAGGAAAAATCTCATTCTTGCCGTATCGCTTGGGCTGAATCTGGCGATGCTCGGGTATTTCAAATATTTTAATTTCCTGTTGGAGTCCGTCCGCAAGGTGATCACCAAACTGGGAGGAGAATGTGGCTTTTCGGCGCTGGACGTGTTGCTTCCCATGGGAATCTCATTCTTTGTTTTTCAGGCCATGGGCTATCTGATCGATGTCTGGCGGGGAAAGGTCACGGCAGAGAGGAATTTCTTGAAATACGCCTTGTTTATCTCATTTTTCCCGCAGCTTGTCGCAGGCCCCATTGAACGGGCGGATGAATTCCTTCCGCAGATCCGAAACATTGAGGGCATTCGCGCCTTTGACCTAAATCGGATCCATCGCGGAACGACGCTGATGCTCTATGGCTACTTTATGAAGATGGTCATCGCGGACAGGGCGGCGATTTTTGTGGACGCGGTATTTGATCCCATGAAGTATTCGGAGTATCAGGGCGGGATCGCCTGGGTGGCAGCCATCCTGTTCTCCGTTCAGATTTACTGCGATTTCGCAGGGTATACCTATATCGCCATCGGCTGTGCAAGGGCGATGGGGTTTGAATTGATGGACAATTTCCATACGCCCTATCTGGCCAGGTCCATCAAGGATTTCTGGGCGAGATGGCATATTTCGCTGACGGGATGGTTCCGCGATTATCTGTATATCCCGCTGGGCGGCAGCAGGAAAGGAACCCTGCGAAAATATGTGAACATTGCCATTGTCTTTTTGGTGAGCGGCCTTTGGCACGGCGCCGCATGGCATTTCGTGCTTTGGGGCGGGATCCACGGCATCTTGAGGATTTTGGAGGAGCTTACGGAAAAGCCGCGCGCCGCGTTCAGGAAAGCCGTGGGAGAGGAGGAACCCTCATTTTCCTACAAGTTCTTCCAGACGGGCCTTACCTTCCTGCTGGTCACGATCGCGTGGGTGACCTTCCGCGCAGCTTCCATTGGACAGGCGTTCTCTTATCTAAAGGGGATGTTCACAAAGTATGATCCTTGGGTGCTCTTTGACGGATCCATCTATCAATTGGGACTGGACGAGAAAGAGTTTCGAGTGCTTCTTCTTTCCATTGCGGTACTGATCGTGGTCGACTTGTTTACTTATTGCAAGAAGAATCTGGTGGATGCGTTTGTCAGACAGCCGATTTGGTTTCGATGGATCGCGCTTTGGATCTGGTTCGGCGTGCTCATATTGTTTGGCATCTATGGAGAGAATTATGATTCCTCCGCGTTTATCTATTTCCAATTCTGATGATGGAGTAAGACATGGTGAAAAAGATCATTAAGGCAGTCGTTTTATTCGTTCTTTTTGCTGCTGTTTTGACTGCGGAATTGCTGCTTCTTAATAACGTGCTGATCCGAAAAGAGACCTCGAGCGTGCAGGAGAAGTTTGCAAAATACAAGCGAAACAGCGTGAAAACGGTTTTTATCGGAAATAGTCATCAGTTCTGTAGCATTGATCCGGATCTGTTATATGAAGAATATGGACTTGAGACCTTTATGCTCGCGACCTCGGGACAGACCATTCCCATGTCCTATTATGCGGTGTTGGAAGCGATCGAGCTACAGCATCCGGAGCGCATCATTTTTGAGGCAAGCTATTGCGCCAATGATTTCAGGACGATCTCTCCGGAAATGTCGCATTATTTCTTTGACAAAATGCCATATTGTAAGGCGCGGGGCTTGGCCCTAAAGGATCTTGTCGGTGAGGATGCGATCAATTTCCTGCTTCCGCTTGGAACCTATCACGGCAGGTGGAAGGAGCTTACGAAGACGGACTTTGAGAACGACACGGTTTCCGACAGGGGCGGCATGCATTTCGAGAAGATCACCAGAAATGATGCAATCCCGCTGGTGAAGGAATATGAAACCACGCCCATGCCGGAGGAGATGGAGAAGTATTTTGATCTGCTGATCAGGGCGTGCGAGTTGAATCACGTGGAGCTGATCGTCTATGTCGCGCCTTTTAATACGCAGTATTGGGGCGAGGGGTATATTCTGGAGGATTTGCTAAACAGGGAGCGGATCTTCAATTATGTCGGAGAATACTGTGAGGAGAAAGGCATTGAGTTTCACAATCTGTTTTATGAATTGGGGGCGCTCGATCTGGACGGCGAGGAGGATTGGATGGATAGACAGCACTTGAATTGTAAAGGACAGGCGAAGTTTACCAGATATATGGCAGAGATGGGATATGTCAGATAAAAGCGCAGGGGGATGGGAACATGTATAAGATCTTGATCGTGGAAGATGAGCCGGGGATCCGTGAGGCAGTTGCGGAGCAGCTGAGAAGCTGGGACATGGACGTGCGGATCGTCACGGATTTTCGGAAGGTGACGGCGGAGTTCGCGGAGTATGATCCGCATCTCGTACTCCTGGACATTTCCCTGCCGTTCATGAATGGATACCATTGGTGTAAGGAGATCCGCGCGACCTCGAAGGTGCCCATCATTTTCGTGTCCTCCGCGGCGGACAACATGAATATTGTCATGGCCATGACCATGGGCGCGGATGACTTTATCGCGAAGCCCTTCGACGGGAGTGTTCTCGTTGCAAAGGTGCAGGCGCTTCTTCGCAGGACCTATGATTTCGGTGACAGCGTGCCCGTGCTCGAGCATCGCGGCGCCTTGCTCAACACAGAGGACGGGAGCTTATCCTATAACGGGGAAAAGATCCCGCTTTCAAAAAATGAGTTCCGCATCCTGCTGGTGCTTATGAAGAATAAGGGGAAGATTGTCAGTCGTGAAAAACTGATGGAGGCCCTTTGGCAGACGGACGCTTTCGTGGACGAGAACGCGCTCACGGTGAACGTGGGACGCCTGCGCAAGAAGCTGGAGACCGCCGGACTTGACGGATTCATCGAGACCAAGTTTGGACAGGGGTATATTATTCCGCAGGCGTAAGTTTGTATAAAGTCTCGGGGATTGGGGCATATGCCCCTCCCCTCGAGGTATGGAAAGAATTTCGCCTGCGGAATGTGTGGAAGGTGAGGAGGTGGGAAGCGTGTGGCAGTATTTGAAGGAAAAACGGGCCATTGCAGTGGCATTTTTTGTATGTGCCGGATTTTATTTTGTGACCTTTGCGTTATATCACTTTCCGTTGGAGGCAGTTCTATATCCAACGGTTTTTTGTGTACTGTTTCTAACGGGAACGTTCTTGTATAAATATCAGAAGCGTAGGAAGAAGCATGCGGAGCTGATGAGGTTGCAACAGCTTCCGGATGATCTGGAGGAGAGTCTTGGAAAATATGACAGGCAGGAGGATCAGGACTACGCAGAGATCGTAAGGCTTGTCATGGAGCGCGCCAGCGATGAGAAGCTTAAGTATCAGACGAAGATGGCGGATTCCATTGATTATTACACGACCTGGGTGCATCAGATCAAGACGCCCATTGCGGCCATGCGGCTGCGTCTTCAGGCCGAGGACAGTCAGACGGCGAGGGCACTCTCTGAGGATTTGTTTCGCATCGAGCAGTACGTGGAGATGGTGCTGACTTATCAGCGGCTTGGCAGTGAGACCACGGATTATCTGTTCAGGGAATGTGAATTGGATGGCGTGATCAAGGGCTGTCTTAGGAAATTTGCAAGTCAGTTCATCGGCAAGTCCCTGAGCCTAAAGTTTGAGGGGACGGAGGAAAAGATTGTCACGGATGAAAAGTGGCTTTCCTTTGTGATCGAGCAGATTCTTTCCAATGCGCTGAAGTATACCGATCAGGGCGGGATCACGATAGAGGTTTCTGAGGGTCAGATCTTATCCATCCGGGATACGGGCTTTGGCATTACGCCGGAAGACCTCCCGAGGATCTTTGAGAAGGGGTATACGGGGTACCGCGGCAGGGAGGACAAGCATGCCAGCGGCATTGGGCTGTTCCTTTGTAAGAAGATCTGTGACAACCTGGGAGTGAAGATCTGGGCGGAGTCTGCGCCTGGAGAGGGGACAACGCTTTTCCTTGACCTAAGCCAGCAAAAGACAGAGCTTGAATAAGAACACCCAAGGGCAGAGCCTGAATAAGGCGGCAACGCTGGGGCGAATGATTCTTAAGAAATCAAACGTGACAAAACTGTTAGAATTGGAACTTGCTTTGTAAGAGAATGCGATGGAGATCAGGCGCCGCTTCATGATAAGCTTTCGTCGTAAGGTAAAAACGAAAAGCAAGAAGCATTTCGTAACGTAATGCAAGAAGCATTAGGCGTGAATGCAAGGCAAGGAGGCAGAAAAATGAGTTTACTTACGGTAGAACACTTAAAAAAGGTATATGTGACAAGGTTTGGCGGCAATAAGGTGGAAGCGCTGAAGGACGTCAATTTCAACGTGGAACAGGGCGAGTACGTGGCAATCATGGGTGAGTCCGGTTCCGGAAAGACGACGCTGTTAAACATCTTGGCATCCCTGGATAAGCCTACGGAGGGCAAGGTCATTCTCAATGGCACGGAGACCTCGAAGATCAAGGAAAATGATCTCGCAGAGTATCGAAGAGATCATTTGGGCTTTGTGTTTCAGGAGTTTAACCTGCTCGACACTTTTTCCGTGGAAGATAATATTTTCCTTCCCATGGTGCTTGCGAGAAAGAACCATCAGGAGATGAAGGAACGCTTAGAGCCCCTTGCGAAAAAGCTTGGCATCGCTGAGCTCTTAAAGAAGTATCCCTACGAGATTTCCGGAGGTCAGAAGCAGCGCGTGGCCGTGGCGAGGGCGCTGATGAACCATCCGCAGATCCTGCTCGCAGATGAGCCGACGGGCGCGCTGGATTCCAAGTCCACGGATGAACTCTTAAGTCTATTCTCCGACATCAATAAGGACGGCCAGACCATTCTCATGGTGACGCATTCCGTGAAGGCGGCAAGCCATGCCGGCAGAGTCTTATTCATCAAGGACGGCGAGGTGTTCCACCAGCTCTACCGCGGTGAGAGCACGAGAGAGCAGTTCTATCAAAAGATCTCAGACACCCTGACCTTACTACAGGCGGGAGGTGAGAGGTAATGAGAGGACCTTTCTTCCCAAAGCTCGCGCTGAGCGGGATCAAAAAGAACGGACAGGTCTATTTCCCTTATCTTTTGACCTGCATCGTTATGGTCATGATGTTTTATATTATGCACAGTCTCGGCGAAAGCCCCCTGTTGAATGACTTTAAGGGAGGCGGAAATGTTTCCACCTGCCTGGGACTTGCGCAGTTCGTCATTGCAGTGTTTGCCCTGCTATTTTTGCTCTATACGAACTCGTTCCTAAACCGCAGAAGATATAAGGAATTTGGCCTGTATCACGTGCTCGGCATGGGAAAGAGGGGCCTTCGCAGGATCGTATTTTGGGAGACCTTGTTCTCCGCGATCGCGGGCCTTGGCGGCGGACTTCTTTGCGGCATCCTTTTTTCGAAGCTTGCGGAGCTCCTCCTTGCCAACATTATCAAGTGTGAAGCAGACTTTTCTTTCCGCGTGGATGAGATGGCAGTGGTTTCTACCGCAGGAATGTTTGGATGCATTTTCCTGCTCCTCATGGTCAAGTCCCTGATCACCGTGCAGCTGACGAAATCCTTAGAGCTCTTCCATAGTGAGAAGCTCGGAGAGAAACCGCCGAAGACGAACTGGTTGCTCGCGATCCTTGGACTGGCAATTCTCGTGGCCGCCTACGTGATCGCATGCTCCATCATGGCGCCGCTGGCAGCGCTGCTTTCGTTCACGGTTGCAGTGATCATGGTCATCGTGGCGACCTATTTCCTCTTTATCGCAGGCTCCGTTGCAATCTGCAGGATTCTGAAGGGCAGCAAGAAATATTATTATCAAAAGGACCATTTCATTTCCGTTTCCTCCATGATCTTTCGTATGAGAAGAAACGGTGCCGGGCTGGCAAGCATCTGCATCCTTTGCACCATGGTGCTTGTGATGCTGTCCTCCTCCTGCTGTATGTATTTTGGCCTGCAGGATACGGTCAACCAGCGCTTCTGCCATGACATAGAGATCACAGTGGTCCCGGCCAGGCTTTCCACTTTGGATAACGGACGCGCTGAGAAGCTTGCCGAGGAATTGATCAAGATCGCTCAGAGAGAGGGCGTGACTCCCGAGGAAGTCATTCATTACGCATATCTTGAGATGGTGGTTATTGTTGACGGCACTAACGTTTCGGACGGAAGCGACGTTGAGGATTCATTCTCGAGCATCCAGAATGTTTCTCAGATCAATAAGCTGAGGTATTTCATGATCATGTCGCTCGAGGATTATAATCGCAACATGGGAACTGATCTTAAGCTGGGCGAGGGAGAAGCATTCCTTTATACGAGCGGCGTAAAGTACGAGGGATCGGTGCTCTCCTTTTATGGGAATGAATGGAAGATCAAGGAAAAGCTTGGGAAGATATTCCCCTTTGAAGAAATACAGTCATCCCCGCTCCCAGTAATCTTGCTGATCGTGCCTGACCTTCATGTTTTCAACCCGTGCCTAGAGCCGGGAGAGGACGGCTGGAGCCGCATGAGGCTTGAATGGAACTTTGGATTTAACTTAAATGAGAGCAAGACGCGGATCCTTGACGTTTATGAAAAAGGTTTTCGCAGAGGCTTGTATGACAGGGAAGAGCTTTCCTTCTTCTGGAAAGAGGACGAGAGGACGTTTTACTATCCCACCTGTAAGGCGATGGAGATCGATGACATGATCGGATTATACGGAGGCGTGTTCTTTATCGGCATTGTCCTGAGCATCCTGTTCATCTCCGCAATGACGCTCATCATATATTACAAGCAGATTTCCGAGGGCTTTGAGGATCAAAAGCGTTTTGAGATCATGCAGAAGGTCGGAATGACGAAAAAGGACATCAAGCAGAGCATCCGCTCGCAGGTTCTCACGGTATTCTTCGCGCCCCTGGTGCTCGCGGGGATCCATACGGCCTTTGCCTTCCCGATGATCTGGAGGATCCTGAAGATCATTTACGTAACCAACCTCTCTTTGCTCATCATGATCACCATCGGTGCATTCCTTTGCTTTGGCGTTTTTTACGCGACCCTTTACATGTTGACGGCAAAGGTATATTATAAGATCGTCAGCGGAGGGAAGTAGTTTCCTCCGCGGGAAACGTCGTCTTCGAAGGAGAGGGAAATGGAACGTCGTAAGGAACTGATCAGAACCATAAAGTTTGCACTGTTTTCCGCCTCGGCGGGCATCATAGAGCTCGGGTCATTCACCTTGCTGGACTTGTTCACGACCTGGCAATACTGGCCCAAATACCTGATCGCGCTGGTGCTGTCCGTGCTTTGGAATTTCACCCTGAATCGGCGGTTCACCTTCCAGTCGGCAAACAACGTGCCGGTCGCCATGATAAAGGTCGCGTGCTTCTATGCAGTGTTCACTCCCGTGACAACCATCGGAGGGAATTACCTGGCGGAGAACCTGGGGTGGAATGACGTGCTGGTGACTATTCTGAACATGGCGCTCAATCTCGTGACGGAATATATCTATGATCGGTTCTTCGTCTTCGGAAAAACGATCGATACCAACGATATTGCAAAAAAATCAAAGTAGTTTGCAAAAAGGCTTTTGCAAGAACCGGAAAGCGTTCCGGCGGCTTGGCAAAAGCCTTTTTTTTGGCAATTACTGAAAATATTTTGGCATGTTTTAGGGAGTTATGCCATTGACCTTTTCGCCTAGGCATATTATGATAATATGTGAGAGGGATTGCGCAATTGGCTAGTTATGGAGGAAACGCTGGTGAAGAAACAGACCTATCGCAACGTGTTTGCAGAGATCGGTAAGACGGATAAGGAGATTCAGGAACGCCTTGGACAGATCGTTCAGGAGTTCTTTTACGGACCCGACAGGGTATATTTTACGACGGGAGAGGACATGGGGTATCTCGAGGATACCGGAAACCATGACGCCCGCACGGAGGGCATGTCCTATGGTATGATGTTCTGCGTGCAGATGGACATGAAGGAGGAATTTGACCGCATCTGGAAGTGGGCCAAGACCAACATGTACATGAGCGAGGGCTTTAACGAGGGGTATTTCGCGTGGTCCTGCGCCGTGGACGGAAAGAAGAATGCCTATGGGCCAGCGCCGGACGGCGAGGAGTTCTTTGCCATGGCTCTTTTCTTTGCCTCTCACAGATGGGGGGACGGCGAGGGGATCTTCAATTATTCTCATGAGGCGAAGGAGATCCTTCGGGCGGCGCTCCACAAGGGTGAAAACGGCCGGGAGGGCTTCCCGATGTGGAACCGTGAGAATCATCAGATCCTGTTCGTGCCCGGAGTTGACTATACGGATCCTTCCTATCACCTGCCGCATTTTTATGAGCTCTTTGGCGAGTGGGCGTATGAGGAGGACAGACCTTTCTGGAAGGAGGCCGAGAAGGCGAGCCGCGCGTATCTTGCGAAGGCCTGCCATCCCGTGTCCGGCATGAATGCGGAGTACGCGGAGTTCGACGGAAGTCCGATGTCGAGACCGCTTCGCTGGTCGAAGGACCGTCATGACTGGTTCTACAGCGACGCGTATCGGACCGTGGCGAACATTGGGCTGGATTATGAGTGGAACGGAATCGACGTGGGACAGCGGGTTGCCGCGGAACGTCTTCAGTATACGCTGGGAGTGATCAATCGGGAGAATCCGTACCGCATCTATGAGGTGGACGGGACACCGATCGATCGGAAGGCTTTGCACCCCGTGGGAATTCTCGTGACGACGGCGCAGGGCGCGCTGGCGGTGGAGGGTCCCATTTCCCTGACGAGTCCGGACCAGACGAAGGCTCTTGCGGCGCAGTGGGTGTCGCGCTTCTGGAAGGAGCCGCTTCGCACCGGTGACAGAAGATATTATGACAATTGTCTTTATTTGTTCGCGTTTCTTGCACTGAGCGGAAACTATCGAATTTATTAAATTGTAACCTGGAGGATGAGAAAATGGCTGGACCAAAAGCACCAAAGGACCCCACTGCGAAGGGGAGCAGCTTTTATATCTGCAGACAGAAGGAGGTGGCAGGAAATCCCACGCCGGACGGCAGAGGCGTACAGTTCATTTATCTGGACGGAAGCAGACTGACTACCTTTGCCAGAATGGTCGGCAACATTACGGATGAGACCATGATAAAGAATCTCCAGACGGCGGAAGGATTTCTTGGCATGGTAGCCGGCATCGGCGTCACGGTGGAGGCAGAGGATCAGGCGCAGACGGTAGACTACGTGTTCCAGATGTATGGCAAGAAGGACACCTACGGCTCTGGCGACGTCATCAGGGTTTCCTGCAAGCCGGACGGCATGGAGAAGATCATCTGGCTGGATGATTATCAGTGGTGTGACGAGAATGCCGTGGTCGGTCAGATGCGCTTTGAGTTTGACAGACCGGAGAGGATCGCCACGGTGGACGTAAAGCTGTATCTGCGGGAAGGCTTCACGGCACCGGAGCAGGAGGAGCGCACGGCGATCGACGTAAACGGGGAGGCATATCAGGCAATCCTGAAGCGCTCGCTCATGAACATGGGTAATTACGCAAGGGTGAAAAAGGTGCTGGACCGCGCGAAGCGCGGCGAGGAAGTGACCATCGCCTTCATCGGCGGATCCATCACGCAGGGCGCGGGGGCTACTCCCATTCACCTGAAGGCCTATGCCTATCAGACCTGGGAGCGTTTTCGTGCAAGCTTTGGGGAGAACGTGAAGCTGATCAAGGCTGGCGTGGGCGGAACGCCCTCAGAGTTTGGCATGATCCGTTTCGAGAGAGACGTGCTCCGGGAGGGGAAGGTATCTCCGGATCTTGTGGTGATCGAGTTCTCCGTGAATGACGAGGGCGACGAGACCAAGGGCCTTTGCTATGAAAGTCTGGTGCGCAAGTGCCTTGCGCTTTCGGAGGACACGGCAGTCATCCTGATCCACGCGGTGTTCGCGGATGACTGGAATCTGGAGGAGCGCCTCGGACCCGTGGGAGAGCGGTATGAGATCCCCATGGTCAGCGTTCGTCAGGGCGTGGTACCCCAGTTCTACTTAAAGCCTGACACGGGAAGAGTGCTGACGAAGAGTCAGTTCTTCTATGACGTATATCATCCCACCAACATGGGACACACCATTATGGCGGATTGTCTGATCTATCTCATGCAGCAGATCGACAAGGCACCTGCCATGGAGCCAAATGACTGGAGAAGCAAGGAGCCTGTCTTTGGAACGACCTTTGAGAAGGTGGAGCTGGCAGATAAGGCATGGAAGTCGGAGCTCCTGATGGACCTTGAGCCCGGAAGCTTTTGCGAGACGGATCAGGACCTGCAGAGAGTGGAGATGGACGACGTGCTCGCACCCGTTCCGGAGCTCCCGAACAACTGGCAGCACGTAAGCGGATCTGAGCCCTTCACGGTTCGCATCCGCTGTAAGTCGCTCCTGATCATTTGCAAGGATACGGGATCCGCAGACGGAGGCAAGGCGACGGTGAAGGTTGATGGCGAGGAGGTCCTGACACTCGATCCGAGGGCCGTGGGCTGGACGCATTGCACGCCGCTGATCCTTCATCGCGGCGAGGAGACAAAAGATCATTTGGTTGAGGTTCGCATGATTCCCGGAGACGAGGAAAAGAAGCTGACGATCCTTGGATTCGGCGTAGTTCGATAATACAGATTTGACATTGACGGAGACAAGAAAGGTTTGAGCGGTATGAGACGCGAGTGTATCATAGCGAAAGAGAATCAGGTAACTAGTATTGTGCTGGAGAGTACTGCATTTCAGGGCGTTCATAAGATCGCCGAGAAGGTGGCAAAGGACGTGAAGGCCGTATGCGGGTCACTCCCTCAGATCGTGGTGCAGGACGTGATGTCCATGGAAGAGAATTCCTTTGAAGGCGGCATGAAGGCGCTCGGGGATTTCTTTGACAAGGGCGTGATCTTTGTCGGCACGCTTGGAAACAGTGAAGCCCTGGACTGTCTGGGAGAATTCGGCGTTCTGGATCTCACCCGGATCCGCGGGAAGAGAGAAGTCTACAGCATTTCGATCATTGGCAATTCCCTTGTGATCGCGGGAAGCGACAAGCTCGGGACCATTTATGGCCTGTTTGCCGTTTCAGAGTATATTGGCGTATCTGCCATGGTGAAGTTTGGCGACGCCGTTCCGCAGCCCCGCAAGGAGCTGATCGCGGGACCCGACATCGAGACGGTGTCCAAGGAGCCGAGCGTAAAGTACCGCGGCTTCTTTATCAATGACGAGTGGCCCTGCTTTGGCAATTGGGCCATGAGTCATTTCGGCGGCGTCAACGCGAAGCTGTATGATCAGGTATTCGAGTTTCTGCTCCGCATGAAGGGAAATTATCTGTGGCCTGCCATGTGGGCGTCCAGCTTTCCTCTGGACGGACCGGGCAGTCTGAACGAGGAGCTTGCGGATTCCTACGGCATCACCATCGGGTATTCCCATCATGAGCCCTGCCTTCGCGCCAGCGAGGAGTGGGACAAGGTGAAGGGTCCCGATTCCCGGTACGGAAATGAGTGGAATTTTCATACCAATCAGGGAGGCCTTTTGAATTATTGGATGGATTCCCTGAAAAGAAGCGGCAAGTATCAGCATCTGATCACCATCGGCATGCGCGGCGAGAGGGACAGCTCCATGCTTGGCCCGAATGCCACCATGAAGGAAAACATTGACCTGCTTCGGAGCATCATCAAGGCGCAGCGCGGCCTGATCATGCATTACGTGAACTTTGACCTCGACAAGGTGCCTCAGCTTCTTGCCCTGTATAAAGAGGTGGAAGCATACTTCTACGGAGATGATGAGACGGAAGGCCTCAAGGACTGGGAGGAGCTGGAGAACGTGATCTTCATGCTCTGTGAGGATAATTATGGCCACGTGAGAACGCTTCCTACGGCCGACATCCGCGATCACAAGGGCGGCTTTGGCATGTATTATCACCTGGATTATCACGGCGGCCCCGTGTCTTATGAGTGGATGCCTTCCACGCCGCTGTCCCTGATCTGGGAGCAGATGACGGAAGCCTATGATTATGGCGTGAAGGACGTCTGGATCGTGAACGTGGGCGACATCAAAGGAAATGAAGTGGCGCTGAATTATTTCCTGGATCTGGCGTATGACTTTGACACCTGGGGGACCAGCGCCGTAAACAGCTGGAGAAAGTATCTGACTAAATGGGCCGCAAAGGTGTTTACGGGCGTGTCGAAGGCGCAGCAGCAGGCGCTCGCCGACATCTATGAAGGATTCGTTCAGCTGAATTTCATGAGGAGACCCGAGGCATTATACGCAGGTCTGTATCATCCCTGCAATTACAATGAGACGGCACGCATTTTGGAGATCATCAAGAAGCTGGAGGCGCTCAACGAGCGCACCTTTGAGTCGCTGGATCGGATTTCAAAGCTTCCCGCCTACAGCATGATCTATTATCCTGCAAAGATCAGCATGAACCTGATCAAGATGCAGTTATATGCCGGAAAGAATCAGTTCTATGCGCAGCAGGGCAGAACGGTTGCCAACGTCTACGGAGATCTGATGAAGCAATGCATCGACGAGGATAAGCGCCTCTGCAATGAGTTTAAGGAATTCCGCAACGGAAAATGGGCCGGCATGGAGCTGGAGAAGCACATCGGCTTTACCAAGTGGAATGATGACGGCTGGAAATATCCGGTCAGGAGCTTTGTGGAGCCCGTGGACGCGCCGAGAATGAGCGTTTCGAGGGCGGATGACCCTTGGCTGGCAACGAAGAATTACGGGGCGCCACAGTGCATTCGCGTACATGACTTCCTGGATCAGAGCAAGGATGAGGTGACGATCGAGATCAGTAATGACGGCGTCGACAGCCTGCAATATCGGGTGACCGCGAAGGAAGGAAGCATTCCTTCCTGGCTGAAGCTCTCTCAGACGGAAGGGAAGACGGAAGCCTTGACACAGCTGGTTTTGACCTGTGACCGAAAGGAACTGGCGAAGGCCATTTCTGAGGGACGGAGCGCCGGAAAGGAAGGAGACGAGCAGACGGCAAACCTTCTGATCAGTGACGGTGACACGGTCGTGGCCGTAGAGGTGAAGGCGACGAACTCTAAGCTGGATGACCTCGAAGCAATGACCTTCCTTCCTTCTCCTGAGGAGGAAGTGATCGTCATGGAGGCAAATCATTACGCGGAGAAGAAGGATGTAAATGGCGTTGGATTCGTTCTCCTGGAGGGCCACGGAAGGAGCGGCAACGGTATGAAGGTGCTTCCCTCCACGGCAGAGTTCACGCCGAAGGGAGAAAAGCCTGAGCTGATTTATAAATTTGTGATCCCGGAGGCCGGAAAGTATCGCGTGGAGCTTTGGACGTCTCCCGTGAACTCCGTTGTGAATAACCGCGCGCTGCGCGTGCACCTGGAGAATGGAACGCAGTCGAAGAACCTGAACGTCTTGAATCCCGGATATCGGGGCGGTGATTATAACGATCCCAAGTGGTCGGCGGCCGTGATGAATCAGATCCACGTGGTTGGCTCGGAGATGAACTTTGAGGAGGGACCTCAGTTCCTGAGCATCGGCGCGCTGGAGGCGGGTGTCGTCCTCGAGAGGATCCTGATCTATCCCGCCGGAAAGAAGCTAAAGCCGTCTTACCTGGGACCGAAGGAAAGCTTTTTCAAGGAATAAGATATGAGGGCTATTCCCTGGAATAAACCAGAAGGAATCAGAATGAAATAAGAAAGACCGAAGAGGCGATGGCCGCTTCGGTCTTTTTGCTTTGTCATGTTTTAATGCATCAGTTTTCCGCATCCTCCTTGGAATCCGACTCCGCGGAAGCTTCTGCCGCCTTGGGCTCCGGCAAGGTGAGGAGTACTTTTACAATGCGGTTTTGATCCACGCCCTGCACTTTCAGGGTGGTGCCGTCTTCTAAGGTAACGGACTCGCCGTCCTCAGGAAGGTGGTCAAGATGCTCGATCAGGATGCCGCCGAGAGAGTCATATTCCTCACTCTCTAAGTGGATCTCAAGGGCATCATTCACGTCGTCCAGGTTCATGCTGCCTTCGATGAGGTAATTTCTGTCGTCGAGCTTTTTGATCTTTTCCATCTCGTCCGCGTCATATTCGTCGCGGATCTCTCCGACGATCTCCTCCAGAAGGTCTTCCAGGGTGATCATGCCGACGGTCACGCCATATTCGTTCACGACGAAGGTCACGCTGGTCGTCTTTTCGCGGATCTCATAGAGCAGGTCGGAGATCTTTTTATACTCGTAAGTAAAATGAGCTTCCCGAAGGATGTTCCTGATCTGGAAATGCTCAGGATCGTCGGTCAGGATAAAGTCTTTGATATTGATCAGACCAATGATGTTATCCTTGTCTTCCTCATACACGGGAAGACGAGTGTACATATGCTTTCGAAAGACGGAGAGCACTTCGTGATAATCATCGTTCACGTTGACCGTGACCATGTTGACTCTCGGGATCATGATGTCCTTGGCCAATGCGTCGGAGAATTCAAACACGTTGTAGATGATCTCGCGCTCCTCGGATTCGATGACGCCGTCCTCATGGCTTACGTCCACGTAGGTCTTTAATTCGTTTTCCGTCATGGTACTGGTCTTTTCATTGGGATCCACGTGGAGTAAAAAGAGGATCAGCCATGCGATCTTGTCCACTAAGAAGATCACCGGAGTCAGGACCTGCATCAAAGCATAGATCACGCCGCTGTAGGCAAGGGCCAGCTTATCCGCATAGTGCATCGCCCAGGTCTTGGGGATCACTTCACCAAAGAGAAGTACCAGAAAAGTCAATACTCCGGTCGCGATGCCGACTGCCAGGTTCACGCGCATGGCCAGGGTCGCCGCCAGTGCGGAGGCAGAGAGGTTGACCGCGTTGTTTCCGATCAGGATCGCGCTGAGCATCTTGCTATTATGATCCAGGATCTTGTTCACGAGCGCAGCCCGCTTATTTCCTTCTTCCTCCAAGGACCGGAGCTTCACCTTGTTTGCCGTGGTGAGCGCCGTCTCCGCCGAGGAGAAGAAACCGGAGAGAACAACCAATAAAAACAGAATGATCATTTCAATGACAAATAGCTGTATGTCATCTGGGGGAACCAAGTAAAACCACACTCCTTTGTAATAATATTAGAATGTATCTTACAATAAATTAGGCCTTGTTGTCAAGTTTTCCGTGTCGGCGCATAGAATGTGTGATAAGGGGAGGGCGTTTCCAAAACGCCCGTGCCGTTTAGAGGAGGAATGGAAGATGGAACAGGCTAAGACGAAGGAAAATCAAAACAAGGTCCCGCTCATGACATATTTGCTCTTTCTCATGTTGGCATATCTGGCGACGGGGGCGATGCTTCTCCTCCTTGCATTCGCGCTGTGGCGCTTTGGGATGAGCGACGGGGCAGTCACCACCATGATCGCGCTCATCTATCTGGCCTCAGCGGCGTTTTCGGGTTTCCTTGGGGGAAGGAAAGCGAAAGGGAAAAAGCTCCTCGTCGGGACGGCCATGGGAGTGGGGTATTTTCTGATCCTTGCAGTGCTTTCCGTTTTGACGCGTCTGGGGAACGGAAACATGGGCTTTTTCCTGCCATTTTTCCTTTGCGCGGCAGGGGGAAGCATTGGCGGAGCCGTGGCCGGACTGACGGGGAAATAATTTGACGTACCTGCCATTCTATGGTACTATTTCAATGGCGTATTAGGACAATAGTTCAAGGAATGGAGTGGCTGCGAAATGAATGTGATGAATTCCGTGCAGATGCTTGAATTCTCTCAAAAAGGAGACGAAAGAGGACATCTTGTCATCGTGGAGGGCATGGAAGACGTTCCCTTTGAGATCAAGAGGATTTTTTATATTTACGGTTCCGACAAGGACGTGGTCAGAGGGCAGCATGCCAATCAGGAGAGTGAATTCGTGCTGATCAACGTGGCAGGCACCAGTAAGATCAAGGTGAAGGATGGAAAGGGCAACGAGGCGATCTATTCGCTCAATCGTCCTCATACCGGGATCTACCTTCCGAAGATGGTCTGGAAGGAGATGTATGACTTCAGTCCGGATTCCGTGCTTCTTTGCCTCGCAAGCACGCATTATGACGGCAAAGAGTACATTCGCAACTATGAGGATTTCATCAAGATAATCAACGGAGATGCCAAGTAGATGAAGGTTTCCATTATTATTCCGGTCTATTATAACGAGGAGAACCTGCGACCCTTATATGCGGACCTAAAAGAGAAATTTATTTCTAAGATCGATTATGAATATGAGATCGTCATGGTCAATGACGGTTCTAAGGATAAGAGCTATGAGGTCATGCAGGCCCTGGCGGCCGAGGATCCCAACCTGAAGATTTTCTCCCTGGCGAGAAATTTCGGGTCTCATGCCGCATGCCTTTGCGGTCTTGCAAACTCCACGGGGGACTGCGCCGTGATCAAGGCGGCAGACCTGCAGGAGCCGACGGAACTGATCCTGGAGATGGTGGACAGCTGGAAGGCCGGGAACAACGTGGTGCTCGCCTGCCGCAAGGACAGGGAGGAGAGCAAGAGTCAGAAGGGATTCGCCAACCTGTATTATTGGATGGTGCGCAAGGCGGCGCTGCCGCAGATGCCGAAGAATGGCTTTGACGTTTATCTTTTGGACCGCAAGGTGATCAACGTGATCGACAGCCTGGATGAAAAGAACAGCGCCATTACCGGGCAGATCCTTTGGAGCGGTTTCCGGACCGGGATCGTGTATTACGTCAGGAAGGCAAGGGAGATCGGGACAAGCAAGTGGACGTTGAAAAAGAAGATCCGCCTTGTCTCCGACACGCTGTTTAGTTTTTCCACGTTGCCGATCAGACTGCTGGAGATCGTGGGATTTATCACCTTCGTGGCCGGGATCATCTGGGCGATCGTCGTTCTCATTGCAAAGCTTGGCGGGAACATCTCCGCTGACGGTTTTACGACATTGTTCATTTTCCAGCTGCTCAGCTTCGGCGTGCTCATGCTTTCCATGGGTATTTTGGGTGAGTATCTGTGGAGAACCTTTGACGCTTCCAGGAAAAGGCCGCCATATATTGTTGAGGATGGCCAGGATGCGGATGAGAGAAAATAATAACGCGTGACAAATGCATTCGGAGGAGCTTAAGTGAAGTATACCGTAGGAATGTCAGAAGAAATAAAGAGTACGATCACTGAGGATATCGTAAAGGCGTTTGCAGAGCTGTCCGGTGACTTTAATCCAATTCACGTGGATGAGACGGCGGCCAGGGCAAGCCAGTTTGGAAAACGGATCGCACACGGGATGCTTGTCGGCAGCTTGATCTCAGCTCATATCGGAATGAGATTTCCGGGGGAGGGAACCATCTATCTGGAACAGGACATGAAGTTTATAAAGCCTGTTTATCTGGGTGACGAGATCAGGATTGTTGCCCAGATCAAGAGTATTCGAAACGAGGAAAAAGGAATTTTGGAATTGTCTACGATCGTGTATAACCAACGGGAGGAAATGGTGGTTGACGGATATGCGATCGTAAAAGTTCCGGTTGAGGAGAAATAAAATGAATCAGATCAGTCAAAATGCCCACGTCGCATCGACGGCGATCATTCATGATGGAGTACGGATAGAAGAAGATGTCGTGATCCATGATTATGTCGTGATCTATCCGGGTACTGTCGTAAAAAAAGGGACGGAAATCTTTGATCATTGTGTGTTGGGAAAGCCTCCGGTTTCTCCCGGGATCACTTCCAGGGTGCTGAAAGATAACTATGCTCCGCTTGTCGTCGGCGAGCACTGTGTTTTGTCGCCGGGCGTGATCCTATATGCAGGCACAACGATCGGCGATCGGAATCTTTTTGGGGATCATTGCTCCGTCAGGGAGGAATGCGTGATCGGTGACCGCTGCATCCTGAGCAGAAATGTTTCCGTGAACTACAACACGAAAATTGGAAATGACACGAAAATCATGGACAATTCGCACATTACGGGAAACATGATCATTGGGGATCATGTTTTTATCAGTGTGCTTGTGGCTACGACGAATGACAACACCATGGGGCGTGAGGAGTATGATCCTGATCACGTATATGGCGCAAAGATTGAGGATTATGTTACGATCGGTGCCGCTGCCAATATTTTACCGCACGTTGTCATTGGGCGGAACGCGATCGTAGGGGCGGGCGCCGTGGTGACAAAGGACGTGCCGGAAAATAAGGTGGTCATGGGGATCCCGGCCAAAGTAGTCAGGGACGTGAGGTAAGGAAGATGGAGAGGATTTCGCCCAATCGCCTCGATCGGGGCTTTTTTCAATATCAGGAAGAATTTGAGGCAAAGGCGCTCGAGGTGCTTCGGTCCGGCTGGTACGTGCTGGGGAAGGAAGTGAAGTCCTTCGAGGAGGAGTTTGCAGCTTACGTTGGCGCGAAGCACTGCGTTGGCCTGGCGAGCGGTTTAGATGCTCTTTGGATCGCATTTCGGGTCCTTGGGATCGGCGCGGGCGACGAGGTGATCGTTCAGGGCAACACCTATATCGCGAGCGTGATGGGGATCACGATCAATGGCGCAACGCCGGTGTTCGTGGAGCCTGATGAATACTTTAACTTGGATGCATCCAAGATTGAGGAAAAGATCACTGAGAGAACAAAGGCGATCCTGGTGGTGCATCTTTATGGACAGGCTTCCAACATGGCTCCCATTACGGCGCTTTGTAAGAAATATCATTTAAGGCTTGTGGAGGACTGTGCGCAGGCGCATGGAGCCACTTTTCAGGGGAAGCAGATCGGAACCTTTGGCGACGTGGGATGCTTTTCCTTTTATCCCTCGAAGAATCTTGGCGCCTTTGGCGACGCCGGTGCGATCGTGACGAATGATGATCAGATTGCCGAGGATTTTCGCGTGTTTCGTAACTACGGCTCGGAAAAGCGTTATTATAACAAGGTGGTCGGAACGAACTCCCGCCTGGACGAGCTGCAGGCTGGTCTGCTTCGTGTAAGGCTTGCGCACTTAGGGGAGCTGGCCGAGGAGAAGCGCCGGATCTGTGAACGATATTTGCGGGAATTGAAGCATGAGGAGATAGCGCTTCCCAAGATCCGCGAAGGAGCAACGCACATCTGGCATCAGTTCGTGATCCGCTCCGCGCAAAGGGATGAATTGCTGCGATATTTAGATGAAAATGGCATTGGTACGATCATTCATTATCCGATCCCGCCGCATCTGTCCGAGGCATATCGATACTTAGGGATGAAAGAGGGAGCTCTGCCCATCACGGAAGAGTATGCGAAGACGGTTCTTTCCATTCCGCTGTATAACGGGATGACAAAGGAAGAGCAGGACCACGTGATCGAGACGATCAATGCATTTAAGTAACGGAAAGGATCGCCCGAAGGCGACTTATCATCATGAAGATCATTGAAAAACTAACGAGATGGGCGCTTGCGATCCTGCCGATCCGGCTGTCTGAAAAAGCCGTGGATTCCTTCGTGCAGTTCGTAAAGTTCTGCGTGATCGGCGTCAGCAATACGATCGTCAGTTATGTATTAAATATTTTGACCTTAAAGATCCTGGCACCCTATGAGCTGTCCTGGGATTATTACGTGGGTAATTTCGTCGCGTTCATGCTGAGCGTGCTTTGGTCCTTTTACTGGAACAATCGGCTGGTGTTCACGCTGGAAAAGGGGCAGAAACGCCATCTTGGGAAGGCCCTGTTGAAAACCTATCTGGCCTATTCCGTGTCCGGTATCTTTATCTGTAACGCGTTGTCCTACGTTTGGATCGACAAGCTGGGGATCTCAAAGATGCTCGCGCCCATGTTGAATCTGGTCATTAGCGTGCCCATCAATTTCGTCATCAACAAGTTCTGGGCATTCCGCCCCAGTAATGAAGGCAAGGGAGAAGAAGATGAAACCTGAAAACGACCGGAAGAAGACATGGAACCGTAATGCGGAACCGGTCTGCTTTATCGCTTTGACAGCTTTGATCGGCATTGCGTATGCGCTGTTCTATCGGCATTACGTCCCCTTCAGTTGGGACTGCGGCTATCACACGCTGTTCGCGGAAAAGCTGTTCCATCAAAGCCTTGAAAGCATGGCGGCGGAGGATCCGAACATACCGATCCATGCCGTGACCTATCCCCTGTATCATTTAAGCCTGAAGCTCCTGGCATTTCTCATGGGAAATCGCTATTATGCGGCGTCGTACTGTCTGCTTGGCGCATCGATCGCAGCGGCCGTGGCATTGCTTCGGGTATTTTTACTGCGTGTCGCGTCGCCCGCGAATGAGAAAGAGAAGATTTTTCTGGATCTGATCAGCCTTTGCTCCGTTGTGTTCGTGACGGCGAGGGGACCGCTGACCGAATGGCGCTACTATGCGAGACAGTGCGCGGCGAATCCCGTGCACAATCCGACGATTATTTTTGTCAGACCCATCGGGATCCTTACGATCCTTGCGTTTCTCCTGTTTTTGGAGCGTTTTGAGAAGAAGGAGAGTTACTGGAGGGAGCTCGTGCTCTTTGGGGTCGCAAGCTTTTTGTCCGTGCTCGCCAAGCCGAGCTTTGCGCTTGTATTTCTGCTTGCGATGGCCGTGATCGTTTTAGAGCAGATGATCCGAAGCAGATCCTTAAAGATCGGTTTCGCTGCATTGGCGGCTGCACTGCCTTCCGCCGCGCTCATGCTGTGGCAGATCGTTGTCGTAAAGGATGAGACGGCAGCGATGGAAGTTGTGGTACGCTTTGGCTCCTTTGCGGAGTTTACGCCCCTGGAGGTGCTCTGCGTGTCGCTTGCAACCTTTCCCGTGCCCCTGCTCCTTTTTTCTCCGAAGATCTTTGGCAAGGAGCGGACCTATCGCCTGGCCTATTATGCGCTGGCGATCGGATGGCTGCAGATGTTTTTCTTAAGCAATGGTTCCTCCGGAGATTTTAGCTGGGGCTATGATCTCGCGGTGCAGTTTTCAACGGTGATCGCGCTTGCGCTTTCGCAAAAGCATCGTCTGCCCCTCTGGAGGAGGACGCTGGCGCTTGCCGTCTTTATCTATCAGGTGGCCTGCGGCGTGGCTTACCTTGTACTGGTCGGTCAAAGCTTTGAGATCATGATCTAAAAAGGGTCTTGCCCCGCAAATCTATGAAAAAGGTTCTTTTTCTGTGAGTTGACAGAAAGGGAAAGTTATGCTAAAATAGCTTAGATTTACTAGAAAAGTAAGCATAAACGGATTTTTCGCAAGGAGGTTTCTTTGAATATGAAGCGCGAGATGAAGCACGTAAAGACTTTAACTACCAGAGATCTGAAGGAGTCCATGAAGAAGGGCGGATGCGGCGAGTGCCAGACTTCCTGCCAGTCTGCATGCAAGACTTCCTGTACCGTAGGAAATCAGAGCTGCGAGCAGTTGAAGTAAGCGGATACGAATTTATTCGAACTGAAAAAACCATTCATAAGCAGCGATCCCAGGTCGCTGCTTATCTTTTGAGTTTTGCGATTTTGAGAGGATTTTTTTGTGATACACCAATATAAAAGTAATGGACTGAATATCGTAATGGACGTAAACAGCGGTTCCGTTCACGTGGTGGATGACATCGTGTATGACATGATCCCGCTGGTGGAGCCCTTGGTGAATGAAGGGATCAAGGATCCGGATCTCGTCAAGGCGGCCGTGGTCCATCTGGCAGGCATCCCCTATCCGGAAGAGGAGATCGTGGAGGCCGTGGACGAAGTCCTGGAGCTGGAAAAGAGCGGACAGCTGTTCGCAAAGGACATTTACGAGAATTATGTTTTCGATTTTAAGAAAAGGCCTACCGTGGTCAAGGCACTTTGCCTGCACATCGCCCATGACTGCAACCTCGCCTGCAAGTATTGCTTCGCGGAAGAGGGCGAATACCACGGGCGACGGGCGCTCATGAGTTTCGAGGTCGGAAAGAAGGCACTGGATTTCCTGGTGGCCAATTCCGGAAACCGCGTGAATCTCGAGGTGGATTTCTTCGGCGGCGAACCCCTGATGAACTGGCAGGTGGTCAAGGACCTTGTGAAGTACGGGCGCAGCATTGAGACGGCAAACAATAAGAAATTTCGCTTTACCCTGACGACCAACGGCGTGCTTCTAAATGACGAGGTGTTGGAATTCGCCAACCAGGAGATGGGCAACGTGGTGCTGAGCATCGACGGAAGGAAGGAGATCCATGACAAGATGCGTCCCTTCCGCGGCGGACAAGGCAGCTACGACCTGATCGTACCGAAGTTTCAGAAGGTGGCGGAGAGCCGGAATCAGACGAATTATTACGTGCGTGGCACGTTTACCCGTTACAACCTGGATTTTTCCGAGGACGTGCTACATCTGGCCGACCTTGGATTTCAGCAGATCTCCGTGGAGCCCGTCGTGGCGCAGCCCACGGATGATTACGCCATCCGTGAGGAGGATCTTCCCAAGCTTCGGGAAGAATATGATAAGCTTGCCGCGGAGATGATCAAGCGAAGAAGGGAAGGCAGACCTTTCAATTTCTTCCACTTTATGATCGATCTGGAAGGCGGCCCCTGCGTGGCAAAGAGGCTGTCGGGATGCGGCTCCGGAACGGAGTACCTGGCGGTGACGCCCTGGGGTGATCTCTATCCCTGTCATCAGTTCGTCGGGAACGAGGAGTTCCTGATGGGCAACGTGGACGAGGGCATTGTCCGGGAGGACATTCGCGATCAGTTCAAGTGCTGTAACGTATACGCGAAGGACAAGTGTAAGAAATGCTTCGCAAAGTTTTATTGCAGCGGCGGCTGTGCGGCGAATTCCTATAATTTCCACGGGAACATCAATGACGCGTATGACGTGGGATGTGAACTGGAGAGAAAGCGCGTGGAATGTGCCATCATGTTAAAGGCGATGGCGATGATGGAGGAAGACGACGGCGCGCAGGAATAAGCTTCAAACGGTAAAGATTTAGAAAAAGCAGACGAAATATACAGAAAGTCTTGATAGAACGGAGAAGAAAACAATGAAAATGAGCAAGGGTAAGGCATGGATCATTTTACTCTGTCTGGTGCTTCTTTTGGCGGGCATTACTTACATTGACCTGCTGGGCGTGGATGCCTCTGGTAAAGGAAGCGCGGCAGACATCAAGCTTGGCTTGGATCTGGCGGGCGGCGTCAGCATCACCTATCAGGTGGTGGGCGAGGAGGCTCCCAGCACTACGGACATGAAGGACACCATCTACAAGCTGCAGCAGCGCGTGGAAGGGTACAGCACGGAAGCGATCGTATATCAAGAGGGTGCGAACCGCATCAGCATTGAGATCCCCGGCGTACAGGATGCCAACAAGATCCTGCAGGAGCTTGGTCGTCCCGGATCCCTGTACTTCATTCGTGAGAAGGATGATGACGGAAATCAGAACTATCATCTTTCCGGATATGACTCCAACGGGAAGCCCGTATATGAACTGGATAAGGACATTGACGTACTGCTGACGGATGGTTCCATCACCCTGTCCGGTACGGACGTGGAAAGTGCCCAGGCGGCTACGCAGCAGGATGACATGAAGAACAATCAGATCGTCGTATCCCTTGCCATGACCGCAGAAGGAACGCAGAAATTCGCCGATCTGACCAGAGAGGCTTACAACAATAACAATGCATCCATCGCGATCTATTATGACGGAAAGATCATCAGCGCGCCCAACGTACAGGCAGTGATCTCTGACGGACATGCCGTGATCACCGATCAGGACAGCTATGAAGAGGCGGAGCAGCTGGCTTCCACCATCCGAATCGGCGGACTGAAGCTCGAGCTCGAGGAGATCCATTCCAAGGTCGTTGGCGCACAGCTCGGTACCGAGGCGATCGAGACGAGCCTGAAGGCCGGCGCGATCGGTCTGGTCATCGTGGCAGTGTTCATGATCGCAGTATATTTTGTTTCCGGTTTTGCATCCGCCCTTGCGCTTTGCATCTACGTAGCCCTCGTGGTGCTTCTCATCCGCGGATTTGACATGACGTTGACTTTGTCTGGCGTGGCCGGCATCATCCTTTCCATTGGTATGGCCGTGGACGCGAACGTAATTATCTTTGCCCGCATCCGTGAGGAGCTGGCAACGGGAAAGACCACCCAGAGCTCCATTAAGATTGGTTTCGACAAAGCGTTGTCCGCCATCGTTGACGGTAACGTAACCACCCTGATCGCGGCAGCAGTGCTGATGTTCCTGGCACCTGGTTCCATTCAGGGCTTTGCACAGACGCTGGCGCTTGGTATCGTGATCTCCATGTTTACGGCGCTCGTGATCACCAGACTTCTGATGAACGCGCTGTATACGATCGGCTTTAAGGATGCTAAGTGGTATGGCATCGGCAAGGAGAGAAAGAGCATTAACTTCCTCGGAAAGAGAAGAATTTTCTTTGGCGCTTCCGTTGCAGTGATCCTGGCAGGCTTCGTCGTGATGGGAGTGAATGCATACAAGGGTAATGATGCCCTGAATTACAGCCTGGAGTTCAAGGGCGGTACCGCTACCACGGTAACCTTTAATGAGAAGATGGACCTGAAGGAAGCTGACGCAAAGGTTTCTCCCGTGATCTTCGAGGTGACCGGCAGTGCCGTACAGGTACAGACCGTGCAGGATTCCAACGAGATCATCTTTAAGACCAATACCCTTAGCATTGATCAGAGAATGGCTCTGGAAGACAGACTGGTGAGCGAGTTCGGCGTGAACCGCGATCAGATCGCCACCGAGACCATCAGCTCTACCATCAGTAGTGAGATGAAGCGCGACACCATCATCGCAGTGGTGGTTGCCATCGTCTGCATGCTGATCTACATCAGGATCCGTTTCAGCGACATTCGTTTCGGTGTCAGCAGCATCGTGGCCCTGATGCACGACGTGCTGGTAGTGCTTGCCTTCTATGCGGCGGCGAGAGTCTCCGTGGGCAATACCTTTATCGCATGTATGTTGACCATCGTGGGTTATTCCATCAACGCCTCCATCGTGATCTTTGACCGCGTGCGTGAGAACATGGCGGAGAAGAGCAGACAGGAGACCGTGGAGGACGTGGTGAACAAGAGTATCACTCAGACCCTGAGCAGAAGCATCTTTACCTCCCTGACGACATTTGTCATGGTGGCGTGCCTGTACGTGCTCGGCGTGACCAGCATCCGGGATTTCGCACTGCCCCTGATGGTAGGTATCATTTGCGGCGCTTATTCTTCCGTATGTATCGTTGGCGGATTATGGTTTGTGCTTCGTCAGAAATTCCCTGGCAAGGCAAAATAAAACAGCGTATCTTTGAGGCTGCCTTGTCATGGGCAGCCTCTTATTCTTTTGGGGAGAATGGCGCATGGAGAAATGGTTTGTCTACGCTAAAAAAGCAGATTTTAAGGCCTGGGGGGAGAGCCTCGGCGTGGATCCGCTGATCGCAAGGCTTCTTCGAAACCGTGACCTGACGGAGGAGGCGGAGGCGAGACGCTTTTTATACGGAACGTTACAGGACTGCCATTCCCCGTGGCTGCTTCGGGACATGGACAAGGCCGCGGAGGGGATCCTTTCGGCTGTCCAAAGCGGGAAAAGGATCCGCGTGATCGGGGATTATGACGTGGACGGCATCTGTGCTTCTTATATTCTGACCCGTGGGATCGCCTGCCTTGGCGCAAGCGTTGACACGGCCATTCCTCATCGCATCCATGACGGGTACGGACTCAATGAACACTTGATCCGGGAGGCAGCGAAAGACGGCGTGGGACTGATCGTCACCTGTGACAACGGCATTGCCGCCGCGCAGCAGATCTGCCTTGCGAAGGAGCTTGGCATGGAGGTGATCGTAACGGATCATCATGAAGTGCCGTTTATGATGGTGGGAGACGAAAAGCGGGAGGTGCTGCCGGAGGCGCTGGCCGTGGTGGACCCGAAGCGCAGGGAGGATTCGTATCCCTTCTCCGGGATCTGCGGCGCGACCGTCGCATACAAGGTCATACAGGCGCTGGCAGAGCGCCTGGGCGGAGCGAAAGAACCCTCTGCGAGAGCAGGCAAGGCGCTGGAGCAGGCCGCTTCCCTGCGTGAAACATCGTTGGATCTCGAGAAGGCTGGGAAGGCCCTGCGGGATTCCATGGAAGAATTTTTGGAATTTGTATCGTTTGCCACGGTTTGTGACATTATGGAATTAAAGGATGAAAACAGGATCCTGGTCCGCGAGGGTCTTCGAAGGCTTCGAAGCTCCGGGAATATTGGTCTTCGCGCGCTGATGCAGGTCTGCTCCATTGATCCAAAGACGCTGTCGGCTTATCATCTGGGATTCGTTCTCGGGCCGTGCCTGAACGCGACGGGACGGCTGGATACGGCAACGCGCGCGCTTCAGCTCCTTTCCTCCAAGGATCTGGTGGAGGCAGTGACCATTGCACGGGACCTGAAGGAACTGAATGACAGCAGAAAGAATCTCACGCTCCAGGGGATTGAGCTTGCCGTAAAGACCATAGAGGAGCAGGGACTTTCGGAGGATAAGGTGCTTGTCGTGTTCCTTCCGGAGGTGCATGAAAGCCTGGCTGGGATCATCGCGGGAAGGCTTCGGGAGCAGTATGGACATCCCGCCATTTTGCTCACCAGGGGCGAGGAGGGCGTCAAGGGCTCCGGCCGCTCCGTGGAAGGCTATCACATGTATGAGGCGCTTACGGAAGTGGGAGAGCTGCTCACGAAATTTGGCGGTCACAAAATGGCGGCTGGTCTGTCCCTGCCTGAGGAAAACATTGCAGAGTTTCGAAGAAGACTGAATGAGAATTGTAAGCTGGAGGCCGAAGATTTCGTCCCGACGCTTCACATAGACGCGGAGATGCCGCTGGAGTATGGCAGTATGGAGCTCGCCAGACAGATGGAGGCATTGGAGCCCTTTGGGGTTGGCAATCCGAGGCCACTGTTCGTGCAAAGGAACCTGATCTTTCGAAAGGGAAGTCCCATGGGGAAAGAAGGAAAATATGGCAGGTTTACGGCGGAGGCGCCTTCCGGAAGAAGGTTTTCGCTGACCTTCTTTGGAAGCATGGATTCTTTCCTGCAGGACCTGGATGCAAAGTACGGGGAGGGCAGCGCGCAGGCGCTCCTTTCCGGCGAGGGAGACTTCGCAATGCACGTGGTTTATCAGCTTGGGATCAATTCCTATCACGGAAAAGAAGAGCTGCAATATCTTATGAAATCGTATCGATAGTATGAATGGTAAGGAGGCATGAAAAGTGCCAGAGCATCGAGATTGGTATAAACTGGATCTGTCGGCGATCGTCTATCCGACGCTGCAAAGAAGGGACTTTTCGTCCGTCTATCGGCTTTCCGTCCTCTTAAAGGAGGAGGTGCAGCCCGAGCTTTTGCAGCAGGCGCTGGATATCACGCTCCCCAGATTTCCCACCTATAAGGCGGCGATCCGAAAGGGCCTGTTTTGGCGTTACTTAGAGCCCAACCACAGACCGGGGCCCTTCGTCCAGCCGGACGTCAAAAATCCCTGTCAGCCCATGAGCTTCAAGGACAACAATCGCTATTTGGTCAGAGTCTATTATTATCACAACAGAATCTCCTTAGAGGCGCATCACAGCCTCGGTGACGGCACGGGCGGCATGTGCGTCCTGCAGACGCTGACGGCGGAGTACCTAAGGCTTTTGGGGCACGTGGAGATCGAAAACGGAGGCTTTGTTCTCGACGTCAACGCAAAGCCGGATCCGGAGGAGCTCGAGGACGCTTACATGCGCTATGCCAACTCGAAGATCTGTCCGCCGAGACCGGGAGAGAAGACCTATCGCATCCGTGGAACGAAAGAGCCTTTTTACACCCTGAACATCATCGACGGCATCATGTCGACGGCAGAGGTCTCCGCGGCGGCAAAGCGTTACGGTGCCAGCATTACGGAGTATCTGAACGCGGTCCTGCTCTATGCCCTGAAGAAAAAGCAGGAGAAGGACAAGCGGTTTCGGCTGCGCCCGGTAAAGATCGCAATGCCGGTGAACCTTCGCAGGTTCTTTCCCTCGAAGACGCTCCGCAATTTCATCACCATGATCTATCCGGGGATCGACCCAAGGCTTGGGGAATACACCTTTGAGGAGATCGTGACGCAGGTGCATCACTATATGCGGTACTATGTGAATGACAAGTTCCTCCGGGCGGACGTAACGACCAACGCAAGAACTCAGAGCCATCCGCTGATCCGCATTGTGCCACTGTATCTAAAGGACTTCGTGGTGAAGCAGTTTTATGCCAGGGTGCAGGATCGCAATTCCTCGGCAGGGCTGACCAACATGGGAGCGCTCTACGTCGTGCCAAGCATGCGGCCCTATATTGAACGGTTTGACATATGCATGGGACAGCCGTTTTCCACCAGGACGAACTGTGCCATTATCAGCTTTGGAGACGTGCTGACCATTAATTTCGCAAGCTCCATCGTCGAGACGGACGTGGAACGGTATTTTTTCCGAAAATTGGTCAAGGACGGCATTCACGTAAAGATTGAGAGCAACCGGGAAGTCCCGGAGCCAGAAATGATTTAGGAGGGATGAAGGATGTCATATTGCGTAAATTGTGGCGTGGAGCTGGATGCTACCGCGAAGAATTGCCCGCTGTGCAATACGCCGGTTCTGAATCCAAATGAGATCAAAAAAGAGAAGACGGCAATCCCGCCATTCCCGAAGGAGAAGGCGCAGGTGGAGGAGATCCAGAGGGCTGACTTTGGATGGCTGGTCTCCATGGTGTGCCTGGCGACTGCAGTGACCTGTGGGATTCTAAACTGGCTGGCTTTCCAGGGGAGCCTTTGGTCCCTGGCCGTGATCGGAGCCTGCGTGGTCCTTTGGGTTATGCTGGTGCCGGCCGTGATCTATCATAAGTGGTCCGTCTATCTCTATCTTCTTTTGGACGGTGCGGCCGTGACGCTGTATCTTTTCCTGATCGCAAGAATGTTGGAGAAATATGATTGGTTCAACAGACTCGGCCTTCCGCTCGTAGTGTTTACCTTTGCGGTACTTGAATTGTTTACCTTCGCCGTCCGAAGGTTTCCCAAGGGGATCCTTGTCAGGGGAATGTATTTCTTTGTGGCACTGGCGATCCTCTGCGTGGGCTATGAGGTGATCATCGATCTTTACCGCAGGGTTCACGTAAGACTTGGCTGGTCTGCCGTCGTGCTCACGGTGTGCACCATCGTGGTCATCGGCATCATCACCACGCTTTCGAGGCGGAGACTTCGAAATGAACTGAGAAGGAGGTTGCATTTCTGATGGAGACAAAGCAAAGACTGCTCAGACTGATCAAGCTGGCGCATGGCATTGTGGACAGACCGGACCTGGAAAAGCACCGCCAGTCTCAGGATCAGATCGGTGAATTGATCGGACGGGTAAAGGATCTGACGTTTCAGGACTTTGATCTGGAGGGGATGAATTGTGAGTGGGTGAGCTTAAACCGCGCTCACGTGCGCAAGCAGGTCATCCTGCATTGCCATGGCGGCGGATATTCCACCGGCAGCAGCTTATATGCGCGCACGCTGACGGCAAAGCTGGCCTCCTGCACGGCGATGGAGGTGCTTTCCTTCGACTATCGCCTTGCGCCCGAGCATCCCTATCCTGCGGCGCTGGAAGACGCCCTGAAGGTATGGGACTATTTGATGCACAAGGGCTATGGCGCCCGCGACGTGATCCTCACGGGTGATTCGGCCGGCGGGAATCTGGCGCTGGCCCTGACACTAAAGCTAAAAGAACAAGGGAGGTTCCTCCCCAGGGGACTTGTCCTGATGTCTCCCTGGACGGATCTGACTTCCTCGGGGGAATCCATCCAGGAGAAAAAGGATTTGGATCCCGTTCTCACGGAGGCTTATCTGAAAAGCATGCTGCATGATTATGCGAAGGGAGCCAGTCTCAAGGATCCTTACGTTTCGCCGCTGTTCGGAGATTTTACGGGCTTTCCGCCAACTTATGTCCAGGTGGGAGAAAATGAGATCCTGCTCAGCGATTCCACGCGCCTTGTGGAGCGTATGAAGGCAGCAGGCGTGACGGCAAAGCTGGACGTGTTCGAGGGGATGTGGCACGTCTTTCAGATGGCGCCCTTTAAGACGGCTTATGAGGCCATGGATCGCAACGTGGCGTTTATCATCGAAGAGTTACTGCATTTCTGATCTTGTGCCCGGAAGGCGAATTTCGGGGCTTTTCTGACGAAAAAAGGAATTTTGTCGGGGATGCAGAATATTAGAGCTAGGGTGAGTTTTGAAAGGTTTTAAGAGGATGTGGCGCGAGACGCGTCAGAAAGGAAGATCCATGACCATCAGAGAAAACCTTGAACAGTGGGAGAAGGACTATTTAAGCCCCTATGCATCCCTAAGCATGAATTCCAAAGGACGGCTAAAGCCGGAAGAGCAGTGTGACATCCGCCCGGTCTTTCAGAGAGACCGTGACAGGATCATCCATTGCAAGGCCTTCCGAAGGCTGAAGGACAAGACGCAGGTGTTCCTTACGCCGGAGGGAGATCATTATCGGACAAGACTGACCCATACGCTGGAGGTGTCACAGAACGCCAGGACCATCGCAAAGGCCTTAAAGCTCAACGAGGATCTGGTGGAAGCCATCGCCCTGGGACATGATCTCGGGCATACGCCCTTTGGGCATGCCGGTGAGCGTGCGCTCAACCGGGTTTGTCCGCTGGGCTTTGAGCATTCCATTCAGAGCGTGAGGACCGTGGACCGACTGGAAAAGAATGGGCAGGGCCTGAACCTGACCTATGAGGTGCGGGACGGCATCTTAAACCACCAGACCAGCGGTAATCCGCACACCCTGGAGGGAAAGGTCGTACGATTCTCCGATAAGATCGCCTACATCCATCATGACATGGATGATGCCGTCAGGGCTGGGATCCTCACGGAGATGGACGTGCCGGCCGAGGTGCGGGCCGTTCTCGGGAATACGCCCGGAGAGCGTCTGGATCGGTTCATTCATGACATTGTGACCAACAGTAAGGACGTGAATGACATCGTCATGTCGGACGAAGTCGCTCTGGCCATGAAGAACCTTCGGGCCTTCATGTTTGAGCGAGTATATACCAATCCTCTTGCGAAGGCAGAGGAAAAGAAGGCCGAGGTCTTGATGGAGACGCTGTATGCGCATTTCATGAAGAATCTCGAGGACTTGCCGGAGGAGTTTCGAAGGCTCATCTCCGAGGGCGAGCAAAAGGAGCAGGTGGTGTGTGATTTCGTGGGTGCCATGAGTGATCGCTATGCCATCTCCCTGTATGAATCGATTTTTATCCCGAAGTCATGGCAGATATAAGGGGAGTCGCATGTTTTATTCGGATGAGATTGTAGAAGAGATCAGGGCAAAAAGTGATATCGTGGCCGTCATTTCCGGATACGTGAGTCTGAAGAAGAAGGGCAGTAACCATTGGGGATGCTGCCCCTTTCATAACGAAAAAACGCCGTCCTTCGCCGTCTCCGAGAGCAAGCAGATGTATCATTGCTTTGGCTGCGGAGAGAGCGGGAGCGTCTTTACCTTCCTGATGAAGTATGAGAATTATTCCTTCCCGGAGGCGATCCGCGTATTGGCAGACCGCGCGGGCGTAAAGCTCCCGGAGATCGAGTATTCGGAGGAGCAAAAGCAGCGGGCGAACCGCAGGCAGCGCCTTTTAGACGTCAATAAGGACGCCGCCACGTTCTTTTATTATCAGCTTCGCAAGAACCCTCACGGGGAAGTGGGACTGGCCTATCTTCGAAAGAGAGAGCTCACGGAAGAGACCATGAAGAAGTTTGGCCTCGGCTATGCCGGGAAGAACGGGAGCGAGCTCGTGCAATACCTGCGGCAGAAGGGCTATCGCGACGAGGAGATCCGGGATGCCGGCGTTGCAACGTTTTCGGAGCGCGGCGGGCTTTCCAGTCAGTTTTGGAACCGCGTCATGTTTCCCATTCAGGACGTAAATCACCGCGTGATCGGCTTCGGCGGACGCGTGATGGGAGACGGGGAACCCAAATATCTGAATTCCCCCGAGACGGACATTTTTGACAAACGTAGAAATCTGTATGGACTGAATTATGCGAGAACCGCGAGGGCGGGGAACGTGATCCTCTGCGAGGGCTACATGGATGTGATCGCGATGCATCAGGCGGGCTTTGGACAGGCCGTGGCCTCCCTGGGTACGGCGTTTACGCCGGAGCAGGCGCATCTCATCCACCGCTATGCGGAGCAGGTGCTGCTCGCGTATGACAGCGACGGCGCGGGCGTGAAGGCAGCCCTGAGAGCCATTGGGATCCTGAGAAATGAAGGCTTGACCGCCAAGGTCATCAATATGCGCCCTTATAAGGATCCGGACGAGTTCATGAAGGCACTGGGCCACGAGGCCTTTCAGGAGCGGATCGATCAGGCGGAGAACAGTTTCTTTTATGAGATCCGCATGCTGGAAGCCAATTATAATCTAAAGGATCCTGAGGAGAAGACGAAGTTCCACAGGGAGATCGCCGCGAAGCTCTGTACCTTCGAGGAAGAGGTGGAGCGGGAGAATTACCTGCAGGCGATCGCCGAGAAGTATTATATCGGTGTCGACAATCTGCGAAAGCTCGTGGTGAATTATGCAGGCAAAGGTCTTGTCACGCCTGCCGCAAAGCCAAAGAGCGGCGTGCAGTCTAAGAGTGGGCAGGACGGCGCGACGAGGGCGCAAAAGCTGCTGATCACTTGGATCGCGGATTATTATGAGACGATCTATCCGAAGATCAAGCCCTACGTAACGGCGGAGGACTTCACAGATGAGCTTTGCGCACAGGTGGCGGAGCGGATGTTCGCCGCGATCGAAAAAGGAAAATTTCAGCCGGCGGAGATCATCAGTACCTTTGAGGATGAAGTGACACAGAAGGAAGCAGCGGAGATCTTCTACGAGGTGCTCCCGGCAGTTGAAACGATCCAAGAAAAGGAACAGGCGCTGCACGACGTGATCTATGCCGTGAAAAAGAATAGCTATGAGCACTTCAAGCAGAAGCAGTCCGACAGGGATATCAGCGCGATCACAAAGGTGCTTGAGGGGAAAAAAGCCCTGCTCGCCCTGGAGAAGCTGCATATCTCTTTGGAATGACGGGAAGACTCGTATCGTATGAGAAACATTCAAAGATAAATAGAACAGTATGGAAGGATGGAACCACAAGATGGACGAAAACACACAGGCAAAATTTGAGGAGAAGGTCAAAGAGCTGGTCAGCATGGCCAAAAAGAAAAAGAGTATTCTGGAATACCAGGAAGTCAGCGATTTCTTTGACGGCATGACGCTCGAAGAGGAGCAGATGGAACGAGTGCTTGACACGCTCGAGCGCAACAACGTGGACGTGCTCCGCATGACGGACGTGGAGGATGACATTGATCCGGAAGAGATCATCCTGTCCGGCGAGGACGTGGACGTGGAAAACCTTGACATCTCCATTCCCGACGGCATCAGCATCGAGGATCCGGTGCGCATGTACCTGAAAGAGATCGGTAAGGTGCCCCTTCTTTCGGCAGAGGAAGAGATCGAGCTGGCGAAGAATATGGAGACGGGAGATCAGGAGGCGAAGAAGCGCCTGGCTGAGGCAAACCTTCGTCTGGTGGTATCCATCGCTAAGCGCTATGTTGGACGTGGCATGTTGTTCCTCGATCTGATCCAGGAGGGAAATCTCGGTCTGATCAAGGCCGTGGAAAAATTCGATTATCGCAAGGGCTATAAGTTCTCCACCTACGCAACCTGGTGGATCCGTCAGGCCATCACCAGAGCCATCGCGGATCAGGCGAGAACGATCCGTATCCCCGTGCATATGGTGGAGACCATTAATAAGCTGATCCGCGTGAGCCGTCAGCTCCTGCAGGAGCTCGGCCGCGAGCCGTCTCCCGAAGAGATCGCCGATGAGATGGGCATGCCCGTTGACCGCGTGCGTGAGATCTTAAAGATCAGCCAGGAGCCCGTGTCCTTGGAGACGCCCATCGGTGAGGAAGAGGACAGCCACTTGGGAGATTTCATTCAGGACGACAACGTACCCGTTCCCGCAGATGCCGCAGCCTTCACGCTCTTAAAGGAGCAGCTGGTGGAGGTACTCGGCACGCTGACCGAGAGGGAGCAAAAGGTGCTGCGTCTTAGATTTGGCCTGGACGACGGCCGTGCGAGAACGCTGGAAGAGGTTGGTACCGTGTTCAACGTAACGCGTGAGAGAATCCGTCAGATCGAGGCGAAGGCGCTCAGAAAGCTTCGGCATCCTTCGAGAAGCCGCAAGCTGAAGGATTATCTTGATTAAGCAAGGGAAGCCCGTCTCGTTGTCGAAGAGACTTGCGGCCATTGCCGACATGCTTTCTCCGGGTGGGATCGTCGCCGACGTGGGATGTGACCACGGTTTTCTGGACCTCTATCTGGTGCAGACGGGAAAGATGGACGGCGCCATCGCCATGGACGTGCGAAAGGGTCCGTTGGCCGCGGCGACGGAGCACGTGCGGCAGGCAGGTCTTTCGGACCGGATCGAGACTCGTCTTTCGGACGGACTGGAAGCGCTTGCGGCCGGCGAAGCGAAAAGCCTTGTCTGCGCAGGCATGGGCGGCCCGCTGATGCAAAGGATCCTGACGGCGTATCCGGAAAAGACGGAGAGCTTTGAGGAGTTTTTGCTTCAGCCGCAGTCAGAACTTCGTGAGTTTCGGGTCTTTTTGCGAGAGAATGGGTATAAACTAATAGAGGAGCGGATTGTTTTCGAGGACGGGAAGTATTATTTCCCGATGAAGGCACGGCTTGCGAAAGGCCAGTCAGAGGCCGAGGAGGAGTGCAGGGAGCTCTATGACCGATACGGCGAGCTCCTGATCCGGAGAAAGGATCCGATCCTTTTCCAGTACTTAAAAGAGCAGGAACGCATTCTGGGAACCATATTGGAGCAGCTTCGCGCCTCAGGGGAGGCAGAAGACAAAGCGTCGGAAGGAGCGGAAGAAATTGCTCTGGAAGGCAAAGCTTCGGAAGGGGCAGATTCCAACCGCAGGATGCGACTTCGGGAAGTAGAAATGGAATGGGAGATGCTTCAAAGGACCATGTCACTGATGAAGTGATCTTCCGGGAAGCGGGGAAGGATGTTTACGGTAAAGATCAATGGGGACGAGATTCCCGTAATGGAGCGTGCCACGTTTGAGCAGCTGATCGAGCCCTATCAGGGGAAGGACGGACAGCTCATCACGCTGGTTGCGGCAGACGGGAAGCTTCGGGAGTTATTTAAACGTGTGAACAGGGACTGCGAGATCACTTGCTTTACCCTAAAGGACGATGCCGGGTTTAAGACCTATGTCAGGACGGCGACCATGCTGTTCATGAAGGCCGTGTTCGATCTCTTTGGATGCCATGCGGCTGCACAGTGCCGGCTGGGTTATGCCATTGGCCACGGTTACTACATTTCGCACGAGGGAGCATTTCCCGGCGGAGAGCAGAGCGCCAAGGCCATTCGCGAGAGGATGCAGGAGCTTGTCGCCAGGAAGGTTCCGTTCATGAAGCGGTCCTATCCGATCGATGAGGCCATGGAGATCTTCCAAAAGCAGGAGATGAACGATAAGGTGAAGCTCTTCCGGTATCGCCGGACCTCCTCGGTCAACGTCTATGAGTGCGACGGGTATTATGATTATTTCTATGGCTACATGATGCCGAACGCCTCCTATGTCAAGTGGTTTGACGTGATCGATTATGCGGATGGATTTATGCTCCTTTTGCCGACGAGAAAGCATTCGACCGGCGTGGAGGAATTCTCGGAGCGCAAGAAGCTCTTCCATACGCTTCGCGAGTCCGACGAGTGGGGACGGCAGGTTGGCATCGAGACCGTCGGCGATCTCAATGAGCACATCTGCGACGGGACGATGAATGAATTGATCCTGATCCAGGAGGCCATGCAGGAACGCCGCATCTCCGAGATCGCGCGGGACATCGTAAAGAAGGGGAACGTGAAGTTTGTCATGATCGCAGGACCTTCCTCCTCAGGAAAGACGAGTCTTTCCCACAGACTGTCCATACAGCTGCGCACGCTTGGCAAGACGCCTCACCCCATCGCCATGGACAATTATTTCGTAAACCGCGAGGATACGCCGCGGGATGAGAAGGGGGATTATGACTTTGAATGCCTCGGCGCCATGGACGTGGAGCTGTTCAATAATGACATGCTGCGGCTTCTTTCCGGGGAGAGGGTGGAAATGCCTTCCTTCAACTTTAAGATCGGTCGCAGGGAATATCACGGAGATACCATGCAGCTGGGCGCGGATGACATTTTGGTGATCGAGGGCATTCACGGCCTGAATCCTAAGATGAGCTATGCGCTTCCTGATGAGAGTAAGTACAAGGTTTATGTCAGCGCGCTGACGGCCGTGAACGTGGATGCGCATAACAGGATCGCGACGACAGACGGAAGACTTCTTCGCAGACTGGTGCGTGACGCAAAGACCAGAGGCTCCGACGCGAAGCGGACGATCCAGATGTGGAGCAACGTAAGGAAGGGAGAAGAGGAGAACATCTTTCCTTTCCAGGAGGAGGCGGACGCCATCTTTAACTCGGCGCTGATCTATGAACTGGCCGTGTTAAAGCAGCACGCGGAGCCGCTTCTGTTCCAGGTTCCCAAGGATACGACGGAATATTATGAGGCGAAGCGTCTCCTAAAGTTCCTGGATTATTTCTTGAACCTGACCGGTGAGAGTCTCCCGAACAATTCCATCTGCAGGGAATTCGTGGGAGGAAGCTGTTTTAAGGTATAAGCGGGAATGCGAGACGAGAGGGCCGAGATTGACTTTTTCGTCTCGTTTCTGTATAATGACATTTGGCGTAAGCAGGACAGGCGATCGCGGCCATGCGAAAGCATGGGTGAGGAAAGTCCGGGCTTCATAGGGCAGGATGCCGGATAACGTCCGGTGGAGGTGACTCCCAGGCCAGTGCAACAGAGATATACCGCCGGCGCCTTTGGCGTTGGTAAGGGTGGAAAGGCAGTGTAAGAGACTACCGTCCGTCTGGTAACAGGCGGAGCCATGTAAACCCCATCCGAAGCAAGACCAAGCAGAGAGCAACAGGCTTGCCCGGCCTGCTCTCAGGTGGGTCGCTTGATGCGGCTGGTAACAGTCGTACTAGATAGATGATCGCTCAACGACATAACCCGGCTTATCGTTCTGCTTACGCTTGAAAAACGCCGTAAATCTTTAGGATCTGGGGATTTACGGCTTTTTTTATCATGTGGGAATGGATGAATTCACGAGAGGAAATGCGTTTGAAACGGGAAAGGAATCGCTGGAACAAAATAGGGCTTGCGGCGTGTCTTACGTCATGTCTGGCGCTTCTTTGCGCCTGTGACGGCAGGGGAGATGCGGGACACGGGAAGTCTGCGGGTGAGACAGACGTGAGTATTGCTTCTTCTGCAGAAAACGAGAAGAACGCGGCGGATCCCGGAGAGACACTTCGCATTACCGCGCTGGAGGAGGCAACGGTGCCTGAGAACGCGGACGAGGATGACAGGGCCGGAGCGATGCAAAGGGCCTGCGGAAGCGCCATGGTGACGGTTAGGGCCGGGAAGCTGATGGGAAGCGGCGTGATCTATGACTCGGATGAATCCACTGTCTGGATCGCCACGGCCGCTCACGTGCTGGAGTACGTGACAGGGGAAAATGACGAGGTGTCGGTCACCTTTGAAGACGGTTTTACGGTTGTGACGACGGAAAAGATCTTCGCGAAAGGACAGGATCTCGCGCTCCTTGTGCTCCCGAGGGAAGCACTCCTAGATGAGGCGCAGGATGGAGTGGCGTCCGCGGAAGGCGCTGCGCTGCAAGATCATGGGCAGGCATATCGCAGGGTCTTGGTTTCCCTGGAGGCGTATGACAGGCTGGCCGCCGGAGATACCGTGATCGCCATGGGATCGAAAAGCGGCGTGGGAGAGGATGCGAGCGTTGGTACCCTGCTAAAGGACTATGTATATTCCGAGGATTTTGGGTCGTACGTCATGCTTGCGGACCTGACGGTTTCCCCGGGGATGAGCGGCGGCGCGCTCTTTGACGCGCAGGGACATCTGATGGGGATCCTTTGCGGCGTATCGGAGGATGGCGAGGTTGCGGCGGCGCCGCTTCTCGGGCTTCTCGCCATGAGATGACGCGATCACAGTTTATAAAATGATTAGAATGATTTGAGAATTTATTTCCGATTTTGGCCCCGAATGGGGTTGACATTCCTAACTCATTGGTAGAAAATAAGGGATAGTCAAAGAAAGACCAATTGAAGAAAAGAGAGGATGGATTCATATGACAAAGATAGACGTCGTATCCGGTTTTCTGGGAGCCGGAAAGACAACCCTGATCAAGAAGCTTCTCGCGGAAGCGCTGGACGGATCGAAGACCGTCCTGATCGAGAATGAGTTCGGTGAGATCGGCATCGACGGCGGGTTCCTGAAGGATTCCGGCATCGAGATCAAGGAGATGAATTCCGGTTGCATCTGCTGTTCCCTGGTAGGTGATTTCGGCACTTCCTTAAAGGAGGTCGTGTCCACGTATGCGCCGGAACGCATCCTGATCGAGCCCTCCGGCGTCGGCAAGCTGTCCGACGTGCTGAAGGCCGTGGAGAACGTGGCAAAGGACATGGACGTGCAGGTGAACAGCGCCGTTGCCGTCGTGGACTGCATGAAGTGCAAAATGTATATCAAGAACTTTGGCGAGTTCTTTATCAATCAGATCGAGTATGCGGGCACTATTATTTTGAGCCGCACGGATAAGGCCACTCCCGAGAAGATCGCAGAGTGCGTTGCCATGATCCGCGAGCATAACGCGAAAGCGACCATCATCACGACGCCCCTTGCGCAGTTGGAGGGCAAGGCCGTTCTGGATACCATCGAGGGCGCTGACAAGCTCGAAGACCTGTTGGCTGAGATGCTTGAGAAGGCGCACGAGGAGCACGAGCATCACCACCATCATCACCATGACGACGATGACGACGAGGAGTGTGGCTGCGGCCATCATCATCACGACGACGATGACGACGATGACGAGCACGAGCATCACCACCATCATCACGACGATGAGCATGAGCATGAGCATCACCACCATCATCACGACGATGATGACGATGAGCATGAGCATGAGCATCACCACCATCATCACGACGATGATGACGATGATGACGAGGACGAGCATGAGCATCATCACCATCATGAGCATGGCCCTGACTGCACTTGTGGCTGTCACGATCATGATCATGACCATGAGCATCACCATCATCACCATGCGGATGAAGTGTTCACCAGCTGGGGCATGGAGACGCCAAATCAGTATTCCAAGAGTGAGATCGAATCCATTCTGTCCGCTTTGGACAGCGGAGAGTACGGCGTGATCCTTCGCGCAAAGGGCATGGTTCCCGCGGGCGACGGCACCTGGATTTATTATGATTACGTGCCCGAGGAGCAGGACGTAAGGACTGGCAAGCCCGAGGTGACTGGAAAGATCTGCGTCATCGGATCCAACCTCAAGGAAGAGAAGCTGGCAGAGCTGTTTCGGAAGTAAGTCCTGGTAATGAACGAGAAATGTATTGACCTGACCCAAAAGGTCAGCCATGGAAGAGGAGTTTAGCATGAAGCCCGTATATGCCATCAATGGCTTTTTGGAAAGCGGTAAAACGGAATTTATCACCTTCACGTTGAGTCAGCCCTATTTTCAGATCCGGGGCACGACCCTGCTGCTATTATGCGAGGAGGGGGAGAAGGAATATGATCCGGCGCTTCTTAGGCGCAGCAAGACCGTGATAGAGCTGATCGAGAAGGAAGAGGACTTTAATCCCAACACGCTTGTAGAGCTGGAGAAGAAGTATAAGCCGGAGCGCATCATCATCGAGTACAATGGCATGTGGAATTATAAGAACATGAAGCTGCCGTGGCACTGGAAGATCGAGCAGCAGATCACCATTATCGACGGCAGTACCTTCCCGGTGTATTACACGAACATGAAGTCTTTGGTGGCGGAGATGATCCGAAAGTCGGAGATGATCATTTTTAACCGCTGCGACACCGTGCGGGATCAGCTCAACAGCTATAAGCGCAACGTCAAGGCAGTCAATGCTTCCGCGGACGTCATCTTTGAGGACGCCAACGGTGAGATCGATGAGATCTTTGAAGAGGATCTGCCATATGACTTAAGTGCCGATCCCATCGTGCTAGACAATCATGGGTACGGCATCTTCTATCTGGATGCGATGGATCATTTGGAGCGCTATGTGGGAAAGAAGCTGGAATTCGTTGCCATGGTGGCCAAGCCCAAGGGAATCCCGGCGAATTACTTTGTACCGGGCAGGATGGCAATGACCTGCTGCGCCGAGGACATGGCATTTTTGGGATATGTCTGTGAGTTCCCCGGAGCCGGGAGCCTTAGGGAGCGCGAGTGGGTCAAGGTCACTGCGACGGTGGCGAAGGAATATTGGAAGGATTATAACGGGGAGGGGCCCGTTCTGCATGCGGTCAGCGTGGAGAAGACCAAGGCTCCGAAGGATGAGATCATTAGTTTTAGCTAAATTTGCGCCGCTTTGTCACAGAAGCGGCGTTTTTTGCTATAATAGGAGAGAGGAAACAGCAAGGAGCGATCCAAGACGATGGGAGTCTGGATTGGATTATGTCTGCCCTTTCTGGGAACGAGTCTTGGCGCGGCCAGCGTCTTTTTTCTTCGCCGAAGTATTTCAGGAAGGCTGCAGCGATGCTTCATCGGCTCTGCCGCAGGAGTGATGACGGCGGCTTCGGTCTGGTCACTGCTCTTGCCGGCCATCGAGATTTCAGGGGACAGGGGGCGGCTTTCCTTCCTGCCGGCCCTGATCGGGTTCGGGAGCGGGATCGCGTTCCTTCTGGCGATGGACTGCCTGATCCCGCACCTTCACGTGGGGCAGGAGCAGCCGGAGGGGCGAAGGAGCCGACTCGGGAAGACCGCCATGCTGATGCTGGCGGTGACGATCCACAATTTCCCGGAGGGCGCGGCCATCGGAGCCATTCTTGCAGGAGCGCTGCGCGCGGAGAGCGGCGTGACCATGGCGGCTGCCATTCTTCTGGCCGTTGGGATCTCCGTTCAAAACTTCCCGGAGGGAGCCATTATCTCCCTGCCGTACCGCGCGGAGGGGAAGAGCAGACTTAGGGCCTTTTGGCTGGGCGTTCTCTCAGGGGCAGTGGAGCCGGTCGGCGCGGGGATCACGATCCTTCTTGCCAGCGTGATGACACCGCTTTTGCCTTATCTTCTGGCGTTCGCGGCGGGAGCCATGATCTACGTTGTGGTGGAGGAGCTGATCCCAGAGGCCAATGAGGGAAAGGAAAATAATCTTGGGACCATTGCGTTTGCTTTGGGATTTGCACTGATGATGACGCTGGACGTCATGCTTGGATAACGAAGGAGTCACATGGCTGAGAATCAAGAGAAGGAATTACAACAATTTGGAAAAAGACTTCAGGACCTGGCGGACAGATCCTATCGTCAGAATCAGTTCACCTTTACGGAGTTTTTGGGGCTGGCGCAGCAGGATGTCTTCTGGCAGAAGGAGCCGGAGCTTCGGGCCGCGGGATATCGCATCTTTGGCGGCAGGGAAGGAGCGGATCGCGTGATGATACGCTTTGGAAAACCGGAGGAGCTTGGATATGAGGAGGCATTTCCCATCGCCTGCATCCACGTAAGCCCGCTCCATCAGAAGTTCGCGGATGACTTGACCCACAGGGATTTTCTGGGCGCGCTGATGAATCTTGGGATCGAGAGGACAACGCTCGGGGACATTATCGTCGGGGAAAAGCAGGCCTATTTGTTCTGTCAGGAGTCCATGGCGGATTTTATTATCAGAAACTTAAGCCAGGTAAAACATACGAATGTCTCATGCGAGATCGTTGAAACATGGCAGGAGCTAACGCAGGAAGAGCCAAGGCATGAGACCTTTCAGGTGGTCTCTCCCAGGGCCGATGCCGTGATCGCAAAGGTCTGGCATCTTTCGAGGGAGGAGAGCCTGTCACTGTTTCGCACGGGAAAGGTATTCATCGCGGGTCGAAGCTGTGAGAACAATTCCAGGGCCCTGAAAGAGGGCGAGACCGTGAATGCCCGCGGCTATGGAAAGTTTGTATTCTTAGGAGAAAAAGGGGAGACCCGGAAGGGGAAGAGAAACGTGGAGGTGGCGGTCTATCGATGACCGCGGACGGCGATGTATCATTATTCCGTGACACAGTGGGTGTTTTTCTTTTATATTTATTGCTTCTTTGGATGGTGCTTTGAGTCGGCCTATGTCTCGCTCAAGACGAGAAAATGGACGAATCGCGGCTTCATGCACGGGCCTTTTTTGCCTCTTTACGGGAGCGGCGCCATTATGATGCTGGTGGTCTCCGCACCGTTTCAGAGGAGCCTTGCGCTGACCTATGTGGCAGGGTGCATCGGCGCGACGATCCTGGAGTACGTGACAGGCGTCGTGATGGAGGCGCTGTTTAAGGTGCGCTACTGGGATTATTCGAAACAGAAGTTCAATTTCCAGGGCCATATCTGTCTTCGGTCCACCCTGGCCTGGGGCGGCCTGACCATATTGATGACCGGCTGGATCCACGGGTACGTAGAGCAGGGAACCTCCTGGATCCCCGCGCAGACGTTAACGGCCGTGACCTTTGTCATGACGGCCGTGATCTTTGCGGATTTCGCGCTGAGCTTTAAGACGGCCATGGATCTGCGCGACCTGCTGATCAAGCTGGAGACGGCCAAGGCAGAGCTGGGCCATTTGCAGAAGCGGATGGACGTTGTCGTGGCGCTGACGACGGAGGAATTGGAGCAGAGAGTCAAGGAGTACAGGGAAGGCATAAGGCAGAAAAAGGAGAATGTCACGACGGCGCTTTCCCAAAAACGCGAGGACATTGGCGCTGCCTTGGCAGAGCTCTTTGAGGATGCCGGCATCGCGATGCCGGAGATCGAACCCGGAAAGCTTCGGGAGAAATTGCAGGAGCGTTTTGTCGCAAAGAATAACGAACTGCGTCGCCGCAGTTCGGAGAGAATTCAAGGTATGGAAAGGCAATTACGCAGACTGTTCCAGGCGAACCCGACCCTTGGCTCCGAGGAATATTCGGATGCCGTGGAGGAACTGCGTGACCGCCTGGAACACAAATAGGGACGTGGTCCCGTCAGAACTTTGCGCTTTCGCGGTATTTCTCTTCACAGTATTTGCAGCGGTAGACCTCCTTCGCGGGGTCTGCCAGCACGAAGATATGAGGGAGCTCCTGCTCGATGGAGGTGATGCAGCGGGGATTGTGGCACTTGATCACGTTCTTGATCTGTTGGGGCAGTACCAGCTCCTTCTTTTCCACGATCTCGCCTGCCTTGATCACGTTCACGGTGATGTTATGATCGATAAAGGCCAGCACGTCGAGATCGAGCATGTCGATGTCGCATTCCACCTTCAGGATGTCCTTCTTGCCAAGCTTATTACTGCGCGCGTTCTTGATGATGGCAACCGTGCAGTCCAGCTTGTCGAGCTGCAGGTGCTCATAGATGGAAAGGCTCTTTCCGGCCTTGATATGGTCTAATACAAATCCTTCTTCGATTTTTCCTACGTTTAACATAAGGGAGACCTCCTTTGATCATTCCATTTGTGTTGGGGCGCCTTGCCCCTATTTTTGTGCCCGGATGGTTTACGCCAGTCCCAGGAGCGTCAGGATGAGTGCCATGCGGACGTATACGCCGTACTGTGCCTGGCGGAAGTAGGCGGCCCTGGGATCCTCGTCCACCTCCACGGAGATCTCATTCACTCTCGGCAGGGGATGGAGCACCAGCATGTCTTCCTTGGCGAGGGTCATCTTTGCGACGTCGAGGACATAGAAATCCTTCAGTCTGACGTAATCTTCTTCGTTGAAGAAACGCTCCTTTTGTACCCTGGTCATGTAGAGGAGATCCAGACGGGGCATGACGTCCTCCAAACGGATGACTTCTTCGAAGGGAATGTTTTTCTCCTTCAGCATTTCAATGATATAATCAGGCACCCGAAGCTCTTCGGGAGAGATGAAGATGAAGCGTGTGTTGGGATAGCGCACCAGCGCGTTGATCAGGGAGTGAACGGTACGGCCAAACTTCAGGTCTCCGCAAAGACCGATGGTAAAGCCGTCCAGATGCCCCTTCATGGTGCGGATGGTGAGCAGATCGGTCAACGTCTGGGTGGGATGATAGTGACCGCCGTCGCCGGCGTTGATCACGGGAATGCGGGATTTCTCACTCGCTACCATGGGAGCACCCTCCTTGGGATGCCGCATGGCACAGATGTCAGCGTAGCAGGAGATGACGCGGATCGTGTCGGAAACGCTCTCGCCCTTTGCGGCGGAGGAGGAATTGGCGTCCGCGAAGCCGATCACGCGGCCCCCCAGCCTTGTCATGGCGGATTCAAAGCTCAGACGCGTTCTCGTGCTGGGCTCATAGAAGCAGGTGGCCAGAATCTTTCCGTCGCATGCGTGCGCATAAGCCGCAGGATTCTTTTCAATGTCGTTTGCCAGGGTAAAAAGTCGGTCGAGTTCTTCCACGGAAAAATCCAGTGGGTTCATTAAATGTCTCATAGTGCCTCTCATTCTGCCGCTTTTGCGGCGATTTTTTTCGTTTGGAGCTGGCGCATGCGCCTAGAAAAAGGTCGAAGATAAAAATCTTCGACCTCATTGATCAACTTTTATAGGTTAACAGATCGGCAACGGTCTTACGCTTGGGTGCGTCGGGATTTTCAGCGGGATAACCAATGCAGATCAAAGCCACGAGCTCCTGCGTCTCGGGGATCTCTAAGAGGGCAGTGGCCTCCGCCACGTCAAAGAGTCCAAGGATCACGGTGCCGAGTCCCTTCTCGTAAGCTGCAAGACAAAATGCTTCGCTGGCGATGCCCGCGTCGAACATCTGCCAACCGTCCCCCTTTACGGTAGAGAAGGAACCATCCCTCTCATAGCCACAGCGGCCCTTGACGATGCTGACGGCCACGACCATGGGAGCGCTCTCCATGCGGGAGGAATTGCCGGGGAAAATGGAAGTAAGCTTTGAGAGCTTTTCCTTCATCTCGCCCTCAACTGCGGTATAACGGGTAATCTGCGTGTTTTTCCAGCTGGGAGCGTAGGAAGCGGTGGAAATGATCTCCTCCAAAAGCTCATGAGACACTGGCTGCTGCGTAAACTGGCGAATACTTCTGCGACCAACGATACATTCCTTAGCCGTCATGTTAAGTCCCTCCTTTTCCAGATCATTCTTATGACATCATATCATTTTTGGTCGCCTGGCGCAATGTATTTTTCTTGTTTTTTGAGGAAGATTTTTCCTGCCCGGGAAATGAGTTTCCTCCTTCACGTGGCAAAGGGCGGCGCTTTCGAAAAAAAGCTTGTGTAAAGGCAGTATTTTTTGTATAATAGACAAAGAAGGGGAGGCAGGATTCTTCCCGGAGAAAGGCAGGGTGATCACATGGGATACGTGGAGAGAAAAAGATGGGTATTTTTTGCATTACCGTTTACCTTTACGAAATATATCGTGGAAGATGACGTGCTGACGATTCGCGCCGGCCTTTTAAAGACGGTGGAAAATGACTGTTACATGTATAAGATCCAGGACGTGCAGCATGAAGCGACGCTTTTTGAGAGAATATTCGGTCTTGGCACCGTGGTCTGCTTTACCGGTGACACGACGCATCCGAAGCTGATACTTATGCACATCAAGCATTCCAAGGAGGTCAAGAATTTTATTCTGAAGACCTCGGAGGAGGCAAGGATCAAGAGGAGAACCGTGAACATGCTTGACATTGGCTCCGGCGACCTCGCAGACATTGACGACATGCTGAATTAGTTTATGCGCGGGAAACGTTCCAGGCGGGACGTTTCCCTTTTCGTATGCGAGGCAAGAAGGAAGATCATGAATTACAGACAGGCATTGGAATATGTGGAAGGGATCTCATCCCGCGGCATCGTGCCGGGGCTGGACGGCATTCGGGAGCTCTGTGAGCGGCTTGGGAATCCCCAGAAAGACGTAAAGTGGATTCACGTGGCGGGGACCAACGGAAAGGGCGCGACGGTGACGTTTGTCTCCAACATCCTCGCGGAGGCGGGATATCGGGTCGGACGCTACGTATCGCCGACGATCCGCGACTATCGGGAACGGATCGCGGTAAACGGCAGGATGATCTCACAGAAGGACGTTGCGGAGGGAATGGAGCGCGTCAAGGAGGCCTGCGACCGGATGGTGGCGGAGGGACTCGCGCAGCCCACGCCCTTTGAGGTGGAGACGGCCTTGGCGTTCTTGCAGTTTCAGAAAAAGAAGTGCGACTTCGGCGTGCTGGAGGTTGGCATGGGCGGGCTTCTCGACGCGACGAACCTGATCGAGGGGACCCTGGTTGAGATCATTGCCTCCATTGGCATGGATCACGTGAAGTTTTTGGGAAATACCATCGAAAAGATCGCGGCCCAGAAGGCCGGGATCATCAAACCTGGCTCTACGGTAGTCTGCATGGAGCAAAAGCCGGAGGTCATGGCGGTCGTGGAGGCAAAGGCGAAGGAAGCCGGGGCAAAGTTTGTGGTTTCAAGTGTTTCCCGCGCGAGGGAGATCCGCCGGGGGCTTGAAAAACAGTCGTTTCGCTATGATAACCTCGGGAGGGTCACACTTTTCCTGGCCGGGGAATTTCAGATCGCGAATGCCGTTCTGGCCATGGATGCCTGCAGGGAACTGACCTTAAAGGGGTATCCCGTTTCAGACCGCGCGATCCTTGACGGGATCGCCAAAACGCGCTGGCCTGGCCGGCTGACGGTACTCAGGAAACGCCCGCTTTTCCTGGTGGATGGGGCACATAATGAGGATGCGGCGGAAAAACTTGCCAAATCCATCGAAATTTATTTTACAAATCGTCGAATTATTTATATAATGGGTGTATTAAGGGACAAGGATTACGAGCGGGTGATCGAGCTGACGCATTCCTTCGCGGATCAGATCATCACCGTGACGCCCCCGGACAATCCCAGGGCGCTGTCGGCGCTGGATCTGGCGAAGGCGGCCGCAAGGCTCCATCCGAAGGTGACGGCTGCCGCGAGCCTGGAGGAAGCCGTGGAGATGGCAATGCTCCTTGCGGGGAAGGACGACGTGATCCTGGCCTTTGGCTCGCTGTCCTATTTGGGGAGACTGATGGACTTGGTGGGTTATGAGGAGAAGAAATCCTAAGTGGGGACGAGAGAGGATAGAGACATGGTGGATCAAGAGAAAATCAAGGAGGCCGTTCGCCTGCTGCTCGAAGGGATCGGAGAGGATCCTGGCAGGATCGGCCTTAAGGATACGCCGGACCGCGTGGCCAGAATGTGGCAGGAGCTTGCCGCAGGCTATGAGCAGACGGCGGAGGAACCGCTTTCCAGGGTATTTCCCGTGGAGGGCGGAGAGATGGTGCTGGAGAAGGACATTACCTTTTACTCCACCTGTGAGCATCACCTGATGCCCTTTTATGGCAAGGCACACGTGGCCTACGTGCCGGACGGCAGGGTGGTGGGCCTTAGTAAGCTGGCCCGCACCGTGGAGGTCTTTGCGAGAAGGCTGCAGATCCAGGAGAAGATGACGGGACAGATCGCGGATGCCATGATGGAATACCTTGCGCCGAAGGGCGTGATGGTGGTCCTGGAGGCAGAGCACACCTGCATGACCGCCCGCGGCATCAAGAAGCCTGGCAGTAAGACGGTGACCATTGCCACCAGAGGCGTCTTCGCGGAAAATGAAGCGTTACAAACCAGATTTTTTCAAATGTTAGGGAAGTAGTGTTAAGGGAGTAGTCGTTGCTTTCATTGGGAAAAGGGAGGATACCACATGAAAAGAATTGACGAAATACTGGAACATGAGGTCTTTAAAAAGCAGCTCAGTGACATCAATGAGGCAGAAAAGAATCGAATGTTCTGCAACCACGACATGGAGCATCTGATGGACGTGGCAAGGATCGCCTGGATCTTGAACCTGGAGGATGGCATCGGGCTGGACCGGGAGCTGGTGTATGCGACTGCCCTGCTACATGACATCGGCAAGGGCAGGCAGTACAAGGAAGGCATTTCCCATGAGATCGCGGGAGGAGAGATCGCTCAAACGATCCTGAAGGACTGCGGCTTTACGGAGGAGGAGATCTTCCGCGTAAAGCGTGCCATCCTAAGCCACCGCGACCCTGCGGTCAAGAATGATAAGAACCTTCGCGGCGTGATCTATCGCGCCGACAAGGCCAGCAGACCCTGCTTCATGTGCAAGATGTCGAAGGAATGCAACTGGCCGGAGGAAAAGAAGAACACGCACGTGATCTATTGATCCGTCAGGTATTTAGAATACGCGCGTGTGGGAAAATGCGCCATTTGGTGCAGGGATGGGAGAGAAAAAGATGCGCATTGGCAGCCGGGAATTTGACACAAAGAAGCATACTTATGTTTTTGGCATCCTGAACGTGACGCCGGATTCGTTTTCTGACGGAGGAAAGTGGCAGGGAATGGATCAGGCGCTCCGCCACGTGGAGACCATGCTCGCGCAGGGCATGGACGTGCTTGACGTGGGCGGAGAATCCACGAGGCCGGGCTACGTACGGATTTCCGATGAGGAGGAGATTTCGCGCGTGCTTCCCGTGATCCGTGCAGTGAAGGAGCGCTTTGACGTCCCCATTTCCCTTGATACGTATAAGTCGGCTGTTGCAAAGGCGGGGATCGAAGCAGGCGCGGACCTGATCAACGATATCTGGGGCCTGAAGGCGGATCCTAAGATGGCGGAAGTGATCGCAAAAAGCGGCGCGGCCTGCTGTCTGATGCATAATCGCAATGCGGCGGATTACGCTGATTTCATGCCGGAGGTGCTAAAGGATCTGGAAGAATGCCTTCAGCTTGCAAAGAATGCCGGGATCGCAAGGGAAAAGATCATGATCGATCCGGGGATCGGCTTTGGCAAGACTTATGAGAACAATCTGGAGGCCTTGGCAAGGCTGGAGGATTTCAATGTTTTTGGACTTCCCGTGCTTCTTGGAACCAGCAGAAAATCCGTGATCGGACTGACGCTGGAGCTTCCCGCGGACCAAAGGGAGGAGGGAACCTTGGTCACGACCACGCTGGCCGTGATGAAGGGTGTTTCCTTTGTCCGGGTGCATGACGTCGAGAAGAACGTGCGGGCCATCAAGATGGCAGAGGCCATTCGGGAAAGGATGATCCGATAATGGATGAGATCAGGATCGATAATCTGGAGGTTTACGCCTATCACGGCGTATATCCTGAGGAAAAGGCGAAAGGACAGCGTTTTTACGTAAATGCGGTCCTTTTTTTGGATGTCAGGCCGGCGGGTCTTGCCGACGATCTGACGCTTTCCGTGAACTATGGAGAGGTCTGTGAGAAGATCACAAAGTGGATGCAGGAAAAGAAATTTGACCTGCTGGAGACGGTGGCGGAGCGCCTTGCAAAAAAGCTTCTTCGCGGCTTTCCGCTCCTTCGTGAGGTGGAACTGGAGGTTAGAAAACCGGAAGCTCCCATCGGCCTTCCCTTCGAGAGCGTTTCCGTAAGGATCCGCAGGGGTTGGCATCAGGCGTATCTCTCCATTGGTTCCAACATGGGAGATCGGCTCGCGTATCTGCAGGGGGCAGTGGATGCCCTGATGGATCACGGAGCCATCCGAAACGTAAGGGTGAGTTCCTTCCTGGAGACAAAGCCATATGGCGGCGTGGAGCAGGACGATTTCTTAAATGGCGCAGTCGCGCTGGAGACCTTGCTGACGCCCGAGGAGCTTTTAGAGCTCCTTCATGAGATTGAAAACAAGGCAGAAAGAAAGCGCGAGATCCACTGGGGACCGCGCACTTTGGATCTTGACATTCTGTTTTATGATAAGGTGATCTTTGAGAGCAAGGACCTGATCCTTCCGCACGTTGATCTGGAGAACCGCGAATTCGTCCTCGTGCCCATGATGGAGCTGGCGCCGAATTTCCGCCATCCCATTCTGGGAAAGACGATCGCGCAGCTCTTATCAGCGCTTCGCGGGGAGGTGCTTTAGTGTAAAGTGTGCACACAGCCCGGTGAACAGTCCGGTCAAGATGGCGCTGATCATGAGAAAGGGCAGATAGGCGAGAACGCCGGGCGTCTTCGTGAGGAAAAAGGCCACGGCTAGCTGGGCCAGATTATGTGCGATCGCACCGAAGATACTGATGATCCAAAGGTAGTTGCCGGCGAGGAGCAGGCAGATCAGCCAGGTGACCAGCATGCAAAACAGGCCGCCGCAGAGGCTGTAGAGCAGGCTCATGAACTGGCCAAAGAAAAAGCAGGACAAAAAGATCCTGGCGAGCAGGACCAGCAGGGCATCCCTGGCGCCATAGCGCTTGATCGTGATCAGCGTGATGACGTTGGCAAGACCCAGTCGTATTCCGGGGATGGGAACGAAGGTCGGCAGGAGACTCTCTATGGCATAGATCATGAGCGCGGCAGCCGTAAGAAGGGCAAGGACGGCCAGTCTTTGGGTGCGGGAGGCGCTTTTTGTATGGTCAGATGGGTTTGAGTTTTCTTGCTTCATGGCATCTCCTTTAATAGGTCAGTGCATCGCTTTGCCCGCCATTTTCGGGCGCCTCAGGTCGAAGAAGGATGACCAGGTGATTGGGAAGACAGGTGATGGGAAGGAGCGTATCGCTACGAAAGCCCTGGTGAACACAAAGCTTGTCCGGACAGTTGGCGGAGATGACGGCGATGCTGCCGTTTCTCACCTCAATGACGTTTTCCTCACCGCCCTGACCGCGGACCGTAAAGGTTTCACTCGCCGTTACCTCCCATAAGGGGATGGACTTGATGAGGACGCCGTCCTGATAGATTTCCGCGATTAGGCGATCCGCATGGGAACGCTTTGGCGAAAAAAGAAGAAAACCTGCGCAGGCGATCAGGATCCCTAGGATCAAGATGGTCAGCAGGATTGCAGTTTTTCGGGGAGAAGGGAGCTTTTTCATGAAGAAATCCTCTTTTCACCTGCCTGGAACCGTTCCGGCAGGCATTTCTGTTTCTAGTATAGCAGATGAAAGATGCAAAGCAAAGGAAAAATCGATCCGTTTTTTCTTTGCCTTTTTTGTTGTGTTGGCACTGATGGCGGCGATGATCAGCGGATGTACGCCAGCGGGCGTAACGTTGGCAAAGGATGAGAGCGCCTCGAAACAAAGCCTTACGGATACGGCCATGGGCACGATCATCAGCATGACGGTGTACCCGGGAGGCGGTATGACGGGGGAGGAAGCGCGGGAGCTCCTCGCGGAGACAAAGGGTCTTGTCAGGTCCCTGGAGGAGACGTTGCTTTCGAGAAAGCTGGAGACGGCGGAGCTTTGGAAGATCGATCAAAAAGCAGGAGACAAAGAGGGAATGCCTATTTCGGAACTGCTTTCGGGGATCCTCGAGGAGTGCTTTCAGGTGAGTGAGGATTCCGGCGGGGCATTTGACGTAAGTGTTGGACCGCTGGTACGACTCTGGCGGATGGATGAGCGCGCGGCAGGGGAAGAGGAGGCGACCTTGCCGACGGCGGAAGAGATCGAAAGGGCAGCAGCGCTCTGCGGATGGGACAAGATCAGGCTTGCAGACGGAAAGATCACCTTAGCGGAGGGAGCGTGCATCGACCTTGGCGCCGTTGGAAAGGGCATCGCGCTGGATGAGATCGTAAGAGCCCTGGAAGGAACGGGCGTATCCGGCGTTTTCTCCCTGGGAGGGAGCATTCTGACCTATGGGGAGAAGCCGGACGGATCCCCTTGGAGGGTCGGCGTCGTCGATCCAAGAGACCCCGCAAAAACCCTGGGAAATCTAGAGCTTCGAGGGCAGTGGTGCGTCTCGACCTCCGGCGACTATGAGCGCTTTTTCGAGGTGGACGGCGTTCGGTATCATCATCTCTTGGACCCAGCGACGGGGTATCCTGCAAGGAGCGGTCTTCGAAGCGTTACCATTCTCTCGAAAAGCGGTTTCCTAAGCGATGCATTGTCCACGGCCTGCTTTGTTCTTGGCAGGGAAAAGGGAATGGAGCTGGCGGAGAAATATCAGGCGGAAATCCTTCTCGTGGAGGAAGACGGAACGATCTATATAAGCGAGGGCTTAAAAAGCATTTTTTCCGCCATAAATTGACGCCAAACCTTGTGAAATATGGCGAAATGGTGTAAAATAGATGAGATAAGGTATCATGGCAGGAGGCTACGGTTATGGAAGAACGACAGGCTGAATTTCTCATCCTGACCCCCGAGGAAGCTGCAGGCGTGGAAGAAAAGCTTCCCCCCGAGGAGGAGACACAGGATCTGGCTGAGTTTTTTAAGGTGTTCGGAGATCCCACGAGATTAAAGATCATGTTGGCACTGTTATGTCGGGAGATGTGCGTCTGTGACATTGCCCTGCTGCTTGGCATGACGCAGTCCGCCATATCGCATCAGCTTCGGATCTTAAAGCAGATGGATCTGGTAAAGAATCGCAGAGAAGGAAAAACCATTCTCTACGCGCCTGCGGACGCACACATTGTGTCGATCCTGAGCCAGGGCCTGGATCACATCGAGGAATAGATCGCAGGAAGCAAGCAAGGGCGGAAGCGACCTGAACGGAAAGAAAGTAAGGACGGAAAGAGGAATCACATGGCAGACCTACTAGAATACAGAGGACAGTTGGATGAAATTGATGCGCAGATCGTGGCGCTCTATGAAAAGCGGATGGACGTCTGCAAGGAGATCGCGCAGTATAAGATCAGCACCGGGAAGAAGGTTTTTGACAGACAGCGGGAGCGGGAAAAGCTGGTGAAGGTGAAGTCGCTCACGCATGATGAGTTCTACGGACACGGCGTGGAAGAGCTCTTCGAGCAGATCATGTCCGTCAGCAGAAAGCTGCAGTATCGGATGCTGACGGAGAGCGGCGTGCAGGGAAGGCTTCCCTTCATCGGCGTGGATGACCTTGGAACCAAGAATGCCAGGGTGGTCTTCCAGGGCGCGGACGGAGCCTATTCTCAGGCGGCCATGGTCAAGTATTTTGGCTCCGAAGTAAAGAGCTTTCACGTGGACACCTTCCGGGAGGCCATGGAGGCCATCGACGAGGGAGCGGCGGACTTTGCCGTGCTTCCCATCGAAAATTCCACGGCGGGGATCGTGAGCGAGAATTACGACCTGCTCGCGGAGTTTGAAAATTATATCGTAGGAGAGCAGATCATCAGGATCGAGCATTGTCTGCTTGGCCTGCCGGGAACTTCGATCGATCAGATCGATCGCGTCTATTCTCATCCGCAGTCGCTGATGCAGAGCGCAAAGTTCCTGTCCGAGCGCGACTGGCAGCAGATCAGCATGCAGAACAACGCGTTCGCCGCTAAGAAGGTGGCACAGGACGGGAAACCTGATCAGGCAGCCATCGCAAGCGAATATGCAGCGCAGGTGTACGGCCTCGAGGTGCTAAAGAAGGGCGTTAATCAGAGCGACTTAAACTCCACGCGTTTTATCATCGTGACCAATCAGAGGATCTTTCGAAAGGATGCAAAGAAGATCAGTATCTGCTTCGAAGTGCCTCATGAGAGCGGCTCTTTGTATCACATGCTCTCGCACTTTATCTACAACAATCTGAACATGACGAGGATCGAGAGCCGCCCCATTCCGGAGAGAAGCTGGGAATATCGGTTCTTTGTGGACTTTGAGGGGAATCTGGCGGACGGTGCGGTAAAGAATGCCCTGCGGGGACTTCGCGAGGAGGCCATCGGCCTTCGGATCCTCGGGAACTATTGACGGGTCGCCCGAAAGGAACGAAAAGGATTAGGGGATACAAATGAGAAGTAGGGAATTGATATTATATCGCGAACTAACCAAGGAGAGCCTGTTTGAGAGGCTGACCCGTCTGATCGGACGCCATGACGCGGGGGAGCTTAAGAAGCTTTCGGCGAAGGAGAAGGAAGGGCTTTCTGATGAAAGCTGCGAAGCCGTGCGGGAGCTGATCGAGCTCGCGGAAGGATGCGGATTCGACGGAAATCTTTGGCAGTGCTATCTGGCAAATCTGCTGGTCAATGCCGAGAACGCTTATAGCCTTGCCTGCGAGCTGAAGGAGGAACCTTCCGGGACCATCACGGAGGCCGTTGGCAGGGATTTCGAGGTGCTGAAATACTATTATGACTGGGATTTCGCGAGGATGGCAGAGGAACTGGAGCTGCCGCAGCTTCAGCTGATCCTGGCCTATCAGCGGGATGACCGGAGCGGGAGAATGTATAATCATCGCATCAGCGGCCATATCTGTGCGCTCGCGAAGGAAATGGCAGGCGCGGAAAACCCGCAGGAGATGCGGCGCGCGGTCGCTGGCTTTTATCAGCGCTTTGGCGTTGGCAAGTTTGGACTTCACAAGTCGTTTCGGATCTGCCCGGGAGAGGACGGCGTGACCATTGAGCCCATCCGCAACATCGCGCACGTGAAGTTCGATGACCTCGTGGGATATGAAGGCGCGAAGAAAAAGCTTCGTGACAATACGGACGCCTTCGTGGCAAAGCGCCCCGCCAATAACTGCCTGCTCTTTGGCGATGCAGGAACGGGAAAGTCCTCGAGCATCAAGGCCATGACCAATGAGTATTATGAAAAGGGCCTTCGCGTCATCGAGATCAATAAGTATCAGTTCCAATACTTAAGCGCCGTCATCAGTCAGATCAAGAGCAGGAGCTATCGCTTCGTGATCTACATGGATGACTTAAGCTTCGAGGATTATGAGACGGATTATAAATATTTAAAGGCCGTGATCGAAGGAGGGCTGGAAAAGAAGCCGGAGAACGTGCTGATCTATGCCACCTCGAACAGAAGACACCTCATCCGCGAGAATTATTCAGACAAGGAGGATGAGGACATGCACACCGGCGATACCGTGCAGGAGAAGCTTTCCCTGGCATATCGCTTCGGCGTGACCATCTACTTTGGAAGACCGGACAAGAAGGAATTTCAGACGATCGTGCAGACGCTGGCGACGCGCTACGGCATTGAAATGCCGCAGGAGGAACTATTCTTGGAGGCGAACAAGTGGGAGCTATCCCACGGGGGACTCTCCGGACGCACGGCCAGTCAGTTTATCGATTATTTAAGGGGGATCGGATAAATGAGCGTGAAAACCTTCGCCGCCATCTCGGTGGGCAGCTTTGAACTGACCATGAAGCTATTTGAATTCTCCGGAAAGAATACCATTCGGGAGATCGACTGCATCAGCCAGAACATTGACTTAGGGAGCGAGACCTATGCCACGGGCAAGCTGAGCAAGGAGAAGATCGATGAGCTTTGCCGCACCCTGCTGGATTTCAAGCAGGTGATGAAGGCCTATCAGGTCGATGCCGTGCGTGCCTATGGCACCAGTGCGCTGAGAGAGACGAAGAACACGCTGATCGTGCTGGATCAGATCGCACAGAGGACGGGCATTTCCGTCAAGATCCTGAGCAATTCCGAGCAGCGCTTTCTGGATTATAAATCCATTGCGTCCAAGGGCGAGAGCTTTCGTAAGATCATCGAGGAGAAGACGGCGATCGTGGACATCAGCAACGGCAGCATTCAGCTGTCCCTGTTCGACAACGATGCCTTGATGAGCACGCAAAACCTTCGGATCGGCGTGCTGAGGCTCCAGGAGATGCTGGCGCACCTAAATGCCGGTCGAGGCCAGATGGAGGCTTTGGTGGACGAGCTCGCGGAGGCGCGTCTTGCCACATATAAAAAGCTTTACCTAAAGGACAGAGAGATCAAGAACATCATCATCGTGGATGATTATATTTCGCCCTGGGCGATCCGACGCGCGGGAAATGATGCCGGAAGGTCCACCATCGACCTGGAGGATTTCGACACGCTGATGGAGGTTCTTCGCACCAGCGGCACCATGGGCGCCGCAAAGGCCCTTGGCGTCTCCGAGGAAAAGGTTCCCCTGGTGATGATCAGCGCCGTGCTGACGAGAAGGATCGCAAAGGTCATGGGTGCGACAAAGGTTTGGGCACCCGGAGTAACGCTTTGCGACGGCATGGCATATGAGTATGCTGAGGAGATCAAGATGTTCCGCGGCGAGCATGACTTCGAGCGCGACATCGTGGCCTGCGCCGTGGGTATAAGCAAGCGCTACATGGGAAGCCGCAAGCGGGCGGAGACATTGGAATATCTGGCGACGACCATTTTTGACAGCATGAAAAAGATCCATGGCATGGGAAAGCGGGAGCGGCTCTATCTGCAGATCGCGGCGCTGCTTCATGACTGTGGCAAGTATGTCTCCCTGGTGGACATCGGCGAGACCTCATATGACATTATCATGGCGACGGAGATCATCGGCCTGTCCCATGCGGAGCGCGAGATCGTGGCCAACGTGGTGCGATATAACCACAGCGATTTCACCTATTATGGCTATAATGAGAGCCGCGGCTCCGACTTCTTTGGCAAGGAGAATTACCTGATCGTAGCGAAGCTCACCGCGATCCTGCGGCTGGCAAACAGCCTCGACCGGAGCCATAAGCAGAAGCTCCGCGGCATGAAGGCGCAGCTGGCGGAGAATGAGCTTTTGCTGATGATCGACACGCAGGAGGACATCACGCTGGAGAAGGGCTTCTTTGACATGTCCACGGAGTTCTTCCAGGAAGTGTTTAGCATTGTTCCGATCTTAAAACTCAAAAAGAGATTTTAGAGGTGACTTATGGCAGAGAAAGCACAGATTGTCATGAAGGACAGAAAGTATTTTGAGAACCGGGAGTTGTCCTGGATCTTGTTTGATCATCGTATTTTAGGCGAGGCGAGGGATCGGAGCAATCCCTTGTTTGAACGTCTGAAATTCCTTAGCATCACTGCATCGAACCTGGATGAATTCTTTATGGTGCGCGTTGCCTCCATCAAGGACATGGTGAATGCAGGCTACACGAAAAAGGACATTGCCGGCATGACGCCCAAGGCGCAGCTGGCGGCCATCAGCACGGCGATCCACGAGCTGGTGGAGCTTCAGTATTCCACCTGGAACAGATCCTTAAACCCGCAGCTGGTCAAGGACGGCCTTTCCGTGGTGGCCCATCACGAGGAGCTGACAAAGGAGGAGGGTGCCTTCGTTGATCAGTATTTTCAGGAGAATGTTTATCCCGTGCTGACTCCCATGGCAGTGGATTCCTCCAGACCCTTCCCCCTGATCCGCAATAAGACGCTGAACATCGGCGCCATGGTGAAGAAAAAGAAGAAGGGCGGCGAGCTCGAGTTCGTGACGGTACAGGTGCCGAGCGTATTAAACCGTATCGTGGAACTGCCCACGAAGGAGGGAGAAAGGCGCCGTGTCATCCTGCTCGAGGAGATCATCGAGCGCAACATGTCTCAGCTGTTCCTCAATTATACCATTGTCTGCGCCCATCCCTTCCGCATCATGAGAAATGCGGACCTAACCATCGAGGAGGATGAGGCGGAAGACCTGCTAAAGGAGATCGAGAAGCAGATCAAAAAGCGCCAGTGGGGTGAGTGCATCCGTCTGGAGGTGGAGCAGGGCATGGATAAGCAGCTGCTCGCCATTTTGAAAAAGGAGCTTTCCATCGCGGACAGCTTCGTCTATGAGATCGACGGACCCTTAGACCTGACGGTCCTGATGAAGCTGTATGGCTTAGAGGGATTCGAGGAATATAAGGCGCCGAAGCATGAGCCGAAGATCGTGCCGCAGCTTCCGCCCGGATGTAATATTTTCGAGGAGATCCGAAAGGGCGACGTGCTGATGCAGCACCCCTATCAGAGCTTTGAGCCCGTGGTGGAGTTCATCCGTCAGGCGGCCGTGGACCCCAAGGTCCTTGCCATCAAGCAGACCCTGTACCGCGTGAGCGGTAATTCGCCCATCATCGCGGCGCTCGCCCAGGCGGCGGAGAACGGGAAGCAGGTGACGGTGCTGGTGGAGCTGAAGGCCCGGTTTGACGAGGAGAACAACATCGTCTGGGCGAGAAAGCTGGAGAAGGCCGGGTGTCACGTGATCTATGGCCTGCTTGGACTGAAGACCCACTCAAAGATCACGCTGGTGGTCCGCAGGGAGGAAAACGGCATCCAGCGCTACGTGCATCTCGGCACCGGTAATTATAATGACGCAACGGCAAAGCTTTATACCGACATAGGTCTTCTGACCTGCGCGGAGCCCGTCGGCGAGGACGCGACGGCAGTCTTTAACATGCTCTCCGGATACTCGGAACCGCTGTTTTGGAATAAGCTGACCCTTGCGCCGCTTTGGCTGAAGGACAGATTCTTATATCTCATCGAAAGAGAAAAGAAATATGCCTTAGAGGGTCGAAAGGCAAGGATCATCGCAAAGATGAACTCCCTGTGCGATGAGGACGTGATCGTAAAACTATATGAGGCCAGCGCGGCGGGTGTAAAGATCGATCTGATCGTGCGTGGCATCTGTTGCCTCCGGGTCGGCATTCCCGGCGTCAGCGAGAACATCACGGTGCGCTCCATTGTCGGCAATTTCCTTGAGCACGCCAGAATCTTTTATTTTGAGAATGATGAGCATCCTGAGGTGTATTGCTCCAGTGCGGACTGGATGCCGAGAAACCTGGAGCGCCGCGTGGAGATCTTGTTCCCCATCGACCGGCCGGAGCTAAAGGAAGAGCTTCGCCACGTCCTGGACGTTCAGCTGGCGGATACCGTGAAGGCCAGCATCCTAAAGCCCGACGGAACCTATGAGAAGGTGGACGGACGGGGAAAGAAGGCCGTGCTCGCACAGGACGTCTTCTGCAAGGAGGCAGCAAAGAAGGGGAAGGCGGCCGCCAAGGCGAGGGAGATCGGAGAGAGCCGTACCTTCACGCCTAAGATGGCACCCAATGCCTAGGATGGGAAGCCGGACCCGGGCAGAGAAACAAAGAAAAGGATGGACGAAAAATGCAGGTGATATTGGCATCCGGATCTCCGAGGAGGCGAGAACTCCTTTCGCAGATCGGGATAGAATATGAGGTCATGGTCAGTGAGGCCGACGAGACGACCTTGCCCGGGCTAAGGCCCCAGAACATTGTTGAGGAGCTGTCTTTTCGAAAGGCGAAGGCGGTATGGGATCAGCTTTCGGAGAAGAAGACGGTGGTGGGTTCCGACACCGTGGTGGCGCTGGAGGATCAGATCCTCGGGAAACCTAAGGATGCCGAGGACGCGAAGGACATGCTCCGAAGGCTGCAGGGAAAGGCACACTTTGTCTATACCGGCGTGACCATCCTGACGAAGGACGGGCTGCGAAAGACCTTTCACGAAGGGACCAAGGTGATCTTCACCCCCATGAGCGAGGCGGAGATCGAAGCCTACGTGGCGACGGGAGATCCCCTGGACAAGGCCGGTGCCTATGGCATTCAAGGGCTCTGCGCGAGATACGTGCGCGCGATCGAAGGGGATTATAATACCGTGGTCGGCCTTCCCGCCGGGAGACTCTATCAGGAGCTGGCGCGGCTTGAGCGCGCTGAGGCGCCAAAGAAGGCCGTGATCTTTGACCTGGACGGAACGCTTTCCGACACCATCCACAGTCTGACCTACTGCGGAAATGAAATGCTGCGGGAGCTGGGCTATGGACCTTTTCAGGAAAAGGATTACATGTACTTCGCTGGTGACGGCGCTGCCAATCTGGTAAAGCGTGCCCTGCGTGCCTCCGGGGACGCGGAGCTTCAAAGCTTTGATACGGCGTTTCGACGCTATAAAGAGATCTTCGCCGTGCACTGCATGGACGGCGTGAAGCCCTACGAGGGTATTCCGGAGCTGGTAAAAGCCTTAAAGAAAAAGGGCCTTAAGCTCGCCGTATTATCGAATAAGCCCCACGCGGAGACGGTGCGGGTGGTGGAGACCTTGTTTGAGCCTGGTACCTTTGACGTGATCCAGGGACAGGAGCCCGGACTTTCCTTAAAGCCAAGTCCGGAGGGCGTTTTCCGCATTATGGAACGGCTGCGGGAGCTGACGGCGGAGGAGATCTTACCGGAACAACTTTTGTATCTCGGAGATACGGGGACGGACGCAGCCACCGGACGCGGCGCCGGTGCCTTTACGGTCGGAGCGCTCTGGGGGTTTCGGGAGCGGGAGGAGCTCCTTGACGGAGGCGTGGATGCGATCGCATCCTGTCCCGCAGAGGTGTTAAATTATTTGAATTGACGCGCGGCCTGATCAAGGCGCAATAGAATGATAATGATCACTTGACGGAGGTGTGAAAATGTTTGATGATGCCGTAATCAGATGCTTTTTGGAAAAGCAGGGACAGTTATTTCCTGAACCCGTGGCGGAGACGCCGCAGGAGGCCGAGGAGTTTTTGGAGGATTGCATGGCCGTGGTGGCGGATTCCCTGGAGGAAGTATTGGAATACTTCGAAGAGGTCGGCGTGGACCTAGAGGGCGCCGAGGGCGAGGAAGTGCTTGAGAACGATGAGGTGTTTGAGGTCGGAGACGGTAGATATCTGATCGTGGAAGGTTGACCGCCCCTGGGAAAATGTTTCAGGAAAACCTTTCTTTTTTGGACAAAATGTGGTAAAATATATATTTGTTATGAAAATTTCTTCTCAAAATTTGCGATAAAAGGAAGGGTAAGAGGATGGCAAAGCAACAAAGATATCAGCTTCGTCATGCCGGAGGGAAATACTTTCTGCTGGATATGGAGCAGGATCCCGGGAGGTACCTGCCTCCCATTGCAGTGAATGAGACGGCAGCCATGATCTTAAACAGCATTTGGGATGAGGGAGACCCCAAGGCTGCGGCCAAGATGCTGAGTGAGACCTATGAGATAGACGAGAGGGAGGCGCTTGCTGACGTGAACGCATTCCTCGAAGATTTAAGACGCCAGGGCGTTGAAATATAAGTTTGGACCAGAAAGGGCAGGAAGATGGACGTTTTATTGATCGGGAGCACGGGAAGCCTGATGCGGAAGATGGTGGAAAAGCTTCACAAGGAGGGACACAGGATCTTTGTCCTGACGGAGGAAGGAAGGGACACCTTCTTTAGCCGTAAAGTCTTTGAGACATACCGGTTTGCTTATGACAATGCATGCATTCGTGAGGTGTTTGTGAGCGTGAAGCCGCAGGTCACCTTGTTTTTGGGTGCTTATGACAAGATTTTCCCCTGGAAGACAGGCATGAATACCTCCATCAAGTTTTCTTCCGGCCTGCTCAATCTGTTGATGTCCTTCTCCGCGCTTAGACAGGGAAGGTTTATTTATCTTTCCTCCGAGGAAGCCTTAGAGGGGTTCGAGGTGTCCGACGACGGAGAAGTGGTGCGGAGCAAGAATGCTTCTGAGAAGGCACAGTCCATTGCCATGGGAGAGAAAATGTGCTTAGATTACGGGAAAATGACCATGGGAGACGTCATGGTGCTCCGCCTCGGGAATCTTTATGGCATTCCCGACGACGCGACGGAGCTTGGCAACGTGTGCGCGCAGATGGTCATGGATGCCTTAGACCTTGGAGAGATCAAGCTCTGCCCGGGTCCCTCCGTCGGCGTGCTTAGGGGAAAGCCCGTGATGGAGGTGCAGGGTGAGGACTTAGAGCTCCTTGAGGGAGAAAAGAGCTATCGCCTCCTGCATATGATGGATGCGATCGAATTCATCTACAAGCTGATGACGTCGGAACGCCATCAGTCTGATTTCTATCAGATCTCTGGAAAGACGCTGATCACGCAAAGGGAAATGGCGGACCTGATCGTTTCGGGCATGAAGTCCGGCGAGGAGGCCGGTCCTGCGATCGTGGAAAGCTTAGAAAGCTCTGAAGCTGCCATCAATTTAAGCTGTGACAAGGCAGAAGAGGAGTTTGGAGTGTATGAAATGAATCCGCCCCAGAAGGCTCTGCCCATTTTGGCGGATTATATGAAAAAGCACGCGGGAAGGTTTTCGAGACTCACGGATCGTTCGGAGAGTGCGATGGAAGCCTTCGTGCGAAAAGTCAAAGAAATGATCCGCGCAGCGATCCCATTCGTGGAGAACCTGATCGTATTCATCCCGTTCTTCATGCTCAATAATCGTGCGACGGATCATGAGTATTTTAAACATTTGGATTTCTATTTGCTCTACGTGTTGCTCTTTGCCATCGTGCACGGACAGCAGCAGGCGATCTTTTCCAGTCTTCTTGCCATCGCGGGATACGTGTTCCGACAGATGTATTACCGAAGCGGTTTCGACGTGCTGTTGGATTACAGTACCTACGTATGGATGGCACAGCTGCTGATCTTGGGCCTGGTGGTCGGCTACATGAAGGATAAGCTCAGGGCCATCAAGACGGAGAATGCGAATGAGGTGAGCTTCCTGACCAGGCAGCTCGCCGACATGTCAGACATCAACGGAAGTAACGTCCGCGTGAAGGACGTGCTTTCCGATCAGCTTGTGAACCAGAATGACTCCATCGGAAAGATCTATGAAGTGACCTCCAGCCTGGATCAGTATGAGCCGGAGGAAGTGCTGTTCTATGCGGCGGACGTTGTCGCAAAGATCATGCACTGTAAGGACGTCGCGATCTATTCCGTGGCCGATGACACCTATGCGCGTCTGGTTTCCTCCACCTCCGACAAGGCGAGGTCTCTGGGGAATTCCGTCCATTATAGTAAGATGGAGCAGATGTATGAGGTGCTCCGTCAGAAAAAGGTTTATATCAACAAGAACATGACCGAGGAATACCCCCTGATGGCGAATGCCATCTTTGGCGGCGAGCAGATGCAGATCATCATTATGGTCTGGGGCATCTCCTGGGAGAGAATGACGCTGGGACAGGCGAACGTGCTCGCGATCGCCAGCTATCTGACCCAGAACGCGTTGCTCCGCGCGGACAAATATATGGAGGTGCTCCGTTCCCAGAGATACGTGGGAAAGACGCACGTCATGGAGGCAGATGCCTATGCACAGCTGGTGTCAGCGTTCCTTCGCGCGAGGGAGAAGGGCTTTACGAAGTGTACCAGGATCGATCTGGAAACCGTCGGAACATCCTTGGAGGAGTTGGACGTAAGGCTGAGTCAGCTCCTTCGTACCACAGACTATGTCGGCTGTATGCCTGACGGATCGATCCAGGTGCTTCTTGCGAATTCCGGCAGGGCTGACGCGGAATTCGCGCTGAAACGACTGCGGAATGCAGGCTTTGAGTGCCATGCAGAGGAGGAAGCAGTATGACCGCTGCGGGAATCACATTTTTAGTGATCATAATCATCAATACGATCATCTGCGTGCTGTTTGTGATCTGGGGCCATTTCCAGCAGCTCTACGACGAGGAATCCGGAAGAAAGCAGTCTCAGATGACCATGCCGGGGTATTACGTGCAGGCGATCGTCATGTTCCTGTGCCCCGTGATCGGGCCGCTCTTTTTCATCACGGCGCAGGTCATCTATGCATATTTCTTCCGAAACGGCGCAGACCTTGCGGACGTCATCTTTGGCAAGGACAAGGTGAAGGCGCCCCGAAAGGCTGAGGAGGAGATCGAGCGAAACCGCGTGCCCCTCGAGGAGGCGCTTGCAGTGTCTGACAGGCAGAGCCTGAGAGGCCTGATGCTGGACGTGGTGCGCGGCAACGTGCAAAAGTCCCTGGCCTCCATCAATCTTGCGCTGAACAGCGAGGATTCCGAGACCTCGCACTATGCGGCGACGGTCATGAGAGATACGCTCAATGACTTCAGGCAGATCAGCCAGGAGAAATATAACCAATTCAAGGATGATTACGTGGAGCCGGAGGAGCGTGCCTGCGAGCTGATCGAGTATATGAACGAGATCCTGAGCCAGGAGGTCTTTCCGGAGATGGAGCAGAGGGTCTTTGTGAACAGAATGGACGAGGCCTGCGCGTTCCTGTACGGAGACGAGGAATATCGCGAGAAGCTGACCATTCAGTATGTGGAGTGGGTCGGCATTCTGCAGCTAAAGCTTCGTGCTTATGACAGGGTACAGTTTTGGTGTGAGGTCGCGAAGAAAATGTTCCCGACCGAGCTTGCGACGTATACGCTTCAGCTTAAGCTCTATTTCAGCATGGAGAACAGGGAACGATTCTTTGCGGTGATGGACGAGCTGAAGAAGGCGGACGTGGTCATTGACCGCGAGACGCTGGAATTGATCCGTATTTTCAACTAAGAGGAGAAGTCGGTCATGTCAATGGAATTATTGACTTTCTTACAATTGATCTACGTGATCGCCCTGTATCTGGGCGTGGTCGTGTTGATCCCTGCCGCCGTATTTCACGGCAAGTTTGAGGATCATCCCTTCTACGTCAGATACACGGCTTATACCTGCATCGGGAATTTTTATCTGATGAATCTGGTGTTTCTCCTGCAGCTCTTTAAGATCTCGAACCGCGTGACCCTGATCCTTGGCGTCGTACTCCCGGCGCTGATCGGCATTGCGGCGTTCCACTGGCAGGAATGGGTGAAGGCGTCTCTGATCTCTGCGGGCGAGACGACGCACAACGTCTTAGTGAGCACTATGGGCTTTCGTCTGTTCTTTTCCAGGATCTTTCAGAACCTCTGGCAGGCGATCGCGACTATGGTGAAGGCGATCGCGGAAAACATGTCCAACCGGTGGTTCGACTGGATCGGCACGCTGGCGATCATCGCGCTGGTCTGCTGGCAGTATGGAACGAACCTGTTCAACGTCTTTGGTTATACGGCGTCGGACATGCTGGTCCACAACCAGTGGATCAACGCCATGAACGAGAATAACATTTTTGTCTCCGGCGTATATCCTTTCGGATTTCATTGTATTTTATATTTCTTTCATGCCGTGTTCGGCGTGGAGACCTATGTACTGCTTCGCCTGTATTCGCTTTTGATGACCTTTTTGCTCCATCTGGTTTTGCTGTTCTTCCTAAGACTGATCTGTAAGTCGGAGTCGACGGCTTATATCGCAACGGGATTATACCTTCTCCTGAACATCTGGGGGAAGAATGCTTATACGAGATTTTTCAGCGCGCTGCCGCAGGAGTATGGAATGATCTTTATCCTGCCGAGCCTGTTCTTCCTCATCTTGTTCCTTCGGGAGCGGGAGGACGAAGAAGGAGAGAAGGGTCTTCGCGGAAAGAAGAGCACGACCATGCTATGGCTCTTTGGAATGAACGTCAGCATGACGCTGGCAGTGCATTTCTATGATACCATTGCCCTCGGGATCTTCTGCGTCGCCATTGCGCTCGCCTTTTGCCGCGTCATCTTCCGAAAGGCCGTCCTTGGAAGGATCCTCGCCGCGGGCACCATCGGGATTGTCGTTGCGATCCTTCCCATGTGGTTTGCTTATCTCGGCGGAACTCCCTTAGAGGGCTCGCTTCGCTGGGGCGTGAGCGTTATGGAAGGCAGGGTGGATGACGAGAATGAGGCGGTTTTACAGGAACTGAATCAGAGCAAGGCGGATCCCGCCCTGATGGGACAACCGGAAGATGCCTTGCGCTTGCTTACGAAACCTGTTATGGGAACGGCCATGGCGGAGACGAGCGTGCTGCAGCCGAAGGTGGCGCCAAGGAGCGTGATCCTGACCAAGTCCTCGAACCTCTTAAAGATCATGTCGACCTATGTTTCCGGCTATGTGTTCATCAGTCCGAAATCCAGCTTCGGCGTCATCGTGATGATCCTGATCCTGGTCGGATTGGGCCTTAGCGTGTTTACGATCCTGCAAAGCGATAAGGAAGTCGGAAGGGTGCTCCTGGCATCGTGTTTGAATCTTTTGTTCTTCTGCCTGCTCCTGATCTCTAAGGAGCTGGGCGTTCCCGTGCTGATGGACAAGAACCGCTGCGCCACCTATTTCGCTTATTTCTTTATTGTCATGCTCGGACTTGTGATCGACGTACTTTTGAGCTTTTGCATGGGCCTGTTTGAGAGCGAGACCATGCAGAAGGTGTTCCCCGCAGTGTTTGCGGTGGTCTGCTTTGTATTCCTTGGGCTGGGCGGCTGGGTGCGAAAGCCCGCAGAGGTGGAAGCCTTCCAGAAGAACGGCGCGATCATCTGTGTGACGAACATCCTGCGGGAGAATGAACCGTACACCTTTAACATCATTTCCGCAAACGATGAGCTGCGCATGACGGAGGAATACGGATATCACTACGAGGCAAAGAGCCTTTTGACCGCGAACATGCACTTTACCATGAACACCTATTTTACGGTGCCTTCGAGGCGGGTTTACGTGTTTATCGAAAAGATTCCCGGGGTGTATGACGAACCCTATGAAGGCGGCGGGCAGCCCGTCTCCGCAGAGAGCGCGTCCAAACCCCTGCCACTGATCGACGGACTTACGGCTTATAAGGGAGAAAACCGTCATATCATCATGTCGAAGCTGTATTTCTGGGCGAAGAAGTTTGCGCAGACTTATGAGAATGAGATGTCCGTATATTATGAGGACGCGGAGTTCGTGTGCTATGAGATCCGGCAGAACGTGGACAGACCCTTTGACTTGTCCTTTGAATATGGTTATAACGATTAAAACTTTTGGGTAATGGAAGGAAGCTGCAATGGTATCCAGAAGAAACTTTTTTACAATGCTGACGCTCCTGATGATCATGATCTTTATGTTCATGTTCTCGAGCGTGCTCAAGCAGGTGTTAAATGAATATGATACCAATTCCCATGCGGAGGAGAACCTCGACGAGCGGGTGCTGAAGGGCAGGTATGACGACCTCACGGAGAAGCTGACCACACAGGCGAAGTCGCTGAGCTATGAAGTGATCACGCAGGGCGACTACGAGGAGTGCGACAGGGATAAGAGAGTCATCTTCCTGAGCAAGAAGATCAGGAGCGAGGTGGCTGACGTGGTGGCCTCCTGGTGTGCCTACGTAAAGCGCCCCATGATCTCTTATACGACGCTGAGCGGACTCGAGTACGTTGACCGGGAAAAGCTTCCCGAGGTGATCATTGTCGACGGGCAGAACGTCTTCTGGGAGAGGGACATCGACATTTTGCTGAATTTCGCGAGGGGAGGCGCCTGCGTGATCTTTGCCCGCATGCCAAGCCCCAAGGATATCCAGGATCATGAGGGCTTAAGACTTCTCACGGGCATCAAGGAGGTATACTCCGAGAACATTCAGATCGACGGCATCCAGCTCTTCCCGGGATTTTTGATCGGACAGGAAGAGAATTATATCGACGGCCCCGGACAGGAGGGCAGGGCGGACCTGAATCTGATGATCCCCTGGTACGTCACGGGAGAGGGCGCGAAGGTTTATATGATGGGGCTGGTCAACGACCGCTCCAAAAAGAGCCAGGATCTTCCTTCCCTGACCTGGCGCTACACCTGTGGCTATGGTAAGGTTTTCTGCATCTGCGGCGATTACCTGACCAAGGAATCCGGGATCGGCTTCCTGACGGCCTGCATGGGCGAGAAGGACTCGTATGACATTTACCCCGTGATCAATGCGCAAAACCTCGTGCTGGCGAATTACGGCGGATTTTCGGACGAGAACGGAGATCAGCTCCAGTCCATTTATGATCAAAGGCAGATCCCGCTGTTCCGAGACGTCGTTTGGCCGGCCATGATCTCGATGACGGAGCGGACAAAGAATAAAATCTCCCTGATGGTTTCGCCCCAGCTGGATTATGAAGATAGCATCGAGCCTGAGGACGAAATGCTGATCTATTACTTAAAGCTCCTAAACGAGGGCTATGGCGAGGCGGGTCTTTCCACAAAGCAGATCTCCTCACTTTCCGTTGCGGAGAAGCTTGGAAAGGACAGGGTCTATTGGCAGAAGGAAGCACCGGACTACGCGCTGAGATCCGCATGGCTGGAAACTCCGGACATGTATGAAGAGACAAAGGCCTGCATCCCCGACTTAAAGACCGTGGTGGTGGAGAAGGAGAATGCCTTGCCGGTTTCTTATCTGGACGATGAGGTGACCTGTCAGGTGGCGACCAGTGACGGAATGACGCACACGTTCTCACAGGACATCGCGCTGAAGTCTCTGCAGACGGCGTTAGGATATTCCAACGTGGTGCTGGATCTCTCCGACGTATCTCACCCCGAGGAGGAAGATTTCGCGGACTTTTCCAGAAGAAGCTCCAGTAACCTGATCACCTTCTGGAAGCAGTTTTCCGGCTTTGAAAAGACAACGCTCTCAGAGAGCGACGCGAGGATCCGAAGATTCCTTGCGCTGGATTATCAGGACGGAAGGAACGGGAACGTGATCTCGCTCCACGTGGACGGGTTTGACGAGGAGGCTTTCTTTATCCTGAAGCTCAACCGCGACGTGATCGATGAAGTGAAGGGTGCGCAGATTACGGACTTAAAGAACGGATTTTATCTGCTGAGCGTCTCCGAGGAGGACGTGACGATCACGGTCAAGGAGAGGCGACTGTTCTATTATTGATGCAACTTAAAGGAATGGAGAAAAGATGAAGATTTGCATGGTGGCGGAAGGATGCTACCCCTACGTGGTGGGTGGCGTGTCCAGTTGGATCCACAGTATCATAAAGGCTTTTCCGGAGCATGAATTCGTTGTGCTCGCCATCTTGGCGAACCGTTCTTTTCGCGGGAAATTTGCCTATGAGCTCCCGGAAAATCTGACGCAGGTCTATGAAGTTTATCTGGAGGATTTTGACTGGAGCAGCAAGAAGACGGACCGAAAGCGCAGACGGCAGCTCAGCCAGGAAGAGTATGAGGCCGTACTGAGCCTTTTGATCAATCAGAACGTGAAGTGGGACGTGCTGTTCGATCTGTTCCAGGACGGACAGTTTTCCTTAAATGAATTTCTGATGGGACCGGAGTTTTTGCGGGCCGTGCGTGAGTGCTATCAGATCAACTATCCCGAGGCGGTCTTCTCGGACTTCCTCTGGACCATGAGATCGATCTATCTGCCCCTGTTCCTGGCCTTAAAGACGGAGATCCCCAAGGCGGACCTCTATCACTGCGTGGCCACGGGCTATGCGGGCGTGCTTGGCGCGATGGCGAAGGAGCGATATCACTGCGGCCTGCTTATATCCGAGCACGGCATTTACACCCGTGAGCGTGAGGAAGAGCTGATACGTGCCAAGTGGGTGGCAGGCATTTATAAGAATGTCTGGATCGATCAGTTTAAGAAGATGTCCAAGCTGGCGTATGCCAAGGCAGACTGCGTGACCAGCCTGTATGAACATGCGAGAAAGCTTCAGATCGAGCTTGGCTGCGACGAGAGTATCACGATGGTGACGCCCAACGGCATTGACGAGAAGCGCTTTGCGGGCACGCCGGGGGAGCGGGTCGCCGAGGAAGGCATGATCCATATCGGCGCCGTGCTCCGTGTTACGCCCATCAAGGACGTAAAGACGCTGATCCGCGCCTTCGCCTTTGCCAAGGAGAAGGTGAGCAACCTAAAGCTTTGGATCATGGGTCCTGCGGACGAAGATGAAAAGTATGCCACGGAATGTTATGAGCTCGTGGAGGCCATGGGCGTGCAGGACGTGGTGTTCACCGGAAGAGTGAACGTGACGGAATATTTATGGCAGATGGACGTGACCATTCTGACCAGTATCAGTGAGGGTCAGCCCCTGACCATTCTGGAGTCCTATGCGGCGCATAAGCCCGTGATCGCGACCGACGTCGGGAACTGCCGTGGCCTGATCTACGGGGAGGACGACGGGATCGGTCCCTCCGGGATCCTGACCCACGTCATGAACGTTGAGGAGATCACGGCTGCCATGGTAGAGCTTGCCGTGAATGATAAGGAACGCCTGGAGTACGGCGAGAACGGATACCAAAGAATGATGGGCCGTTATAAGCTGACGGACATGCAGGGGACCTATCGCAACATTTATCAGTACTTCGACGACCGGAAAAACGAAGCCGGGACATAGACCCGGGATCATTTTCTCATAGAACGCCTGGAAAGGATAGAAAGAGGCATGGCTGGAATTGGCATAAAGCTGAGTAAAATATTTGGGAAGGAGACCATCACCACCAACCTGATCGGATTCGGGTACAGTACCATGGTGACGGTTGCACCCATGTTCGTGATCATCGGGAACATCCTGCTGATGAGCTATTTCCTGCGCTTTGACGTGACGGGATATCAGGGGAGAAATCTGTTCGCGGCGACGATCCTATATATTTTCATATTCTCGCTCCTCGCGGCGTCCCCGTACAACGCGGTGATCTCGAGGTATCTCTCCGACGTGATCTATGATGAGACCTATGATGACATCCTGCCCTGTTATTACACGGGTCTGTTTGTCACCATTCTGACCGCCTGCGTGATGGGGATTCCCTTCTGTTTTTGGGAGTATTTCGTGGGAAAGGTTGCCCTATATTACGTCTTTACGGGGTACTGCGGCTATATCGCGCTGGTGCTGGTGTTTTATTCCATGCTCTATCTTTCCATCTGTAAGGATTATTCGAAGATTTCGATTTTCTTCTTCACGGGCATGCTGGTGGCGTTTTTGCTCGCCATGCTTCTCGTCAAGGGCTTTGACGTGGAGGTGTCCTATGGGATGCTCCTTTCACTGACCATAGGCTTTGCAGTTACCGCCATCATGGAGATGGCGACGATCCGGCGTTATTTCCAGCGCAACAACAATAGCTACAAGAAGGTACTGGGGTACTTTAAGCGCTACTGGAAGCTGATCGTCATCAATCTGTGCTATACCCTGGGCCTGTATGTTCATAACTTTGTATTTTGGAACACGAAGCTTCGCATGGTCGTGGCAGACAGCTTCGTCATGGCGCCTACCTATGACGTGGCGACCTGTATCGCCATGTTTACCAACATTTCCGCGACGGTCATCTTTATTGCCCGAATTGAAATGTATTTCCATGATCGCTATAAGGCCTATTCGGAGGCTGTGACCGGCGGACGCTGGATGGACGTGCAAAACACGAAAAACCGCATGTTTCGCCAGCTTGCAACGGAACTGATGAATCTGGTCAGACTCCAGTTCATCATCTCCGTCGTGATCTTCTTGCTCATGCTGATCTTCCTGCCGAGGTTCGGCTTCGCAGGATTGGTGCTGCAAATTTATCCTTCCCTGGCGGCAGGCTATTTTATCCTGTTTGTCATGTATTCCGAGATCATCTTGCTGTATTATTACAATGATCTGGACGGGGCAGTGGCGACAGCGTTCCTATTCTGTCTGCTGACCTTCCTGGTGAGCCTTGTGGCGAGAAATCTGCCGGCGATCTGGTACGGCCTTGGCGTGATCATAGGAAGTCTTACCGGGTTTGTGATCGCATACCTGCGCCTTCGCTGGGTGGAGAAGCACCTGGATGAGCATATTTTCTGCCGCGGGACCCTGTTCCCGACCAAGTATGCGGCGAAGCCGTCCGCACTGGTATTTGACCGGAAAAAGCTTCAGGAAAGCAGCGGCGTGGACGAGAAGACATTGAGTTGACTTTTGGAGAGGTGACGCAATATGAGATGGTTAGAGGCGATCTTGGATCTTTGGCTTTATCTGGGATTGATGCTGATCGGAATCTCGATCCTGATCTCGGTGGGAGCGTTTTTACGATATGCGCGAAAAAAGATGAGCGACGGTTTTATGATGATCTGGTTTGTGATCTCGATCATCGTCTTTATCCTGGGGATCATCCTGATTGTGAACGGTTATAGCTCTGAAGTGATCGTGGGCATCGTTGCGACCGCCTGCGCGCTTCTTCTTTTGATCATCTTCATCGTGAGCAGCCTGGTGTCAGAGCTGATGATGAAGGTGCGCGAGCTCGCCATGCAGGTTGCGCTGCTGAATCAGGAAAATGACAGCATGTTACAGCAGATCAACAAACTAAAGGAGCAGGAAAAAGATGTCTAAAAACATCCTTTTTGTGATCAATACCTTAAGCCGCGCGGGAGCGGAAACGGCGCTCCTTGAGCTCCTTCCCCTCTTTCGGGAACCTGAGTACGACGTGGATCTCTATGTGATCCTGGGGCAGGGGGAGCTCGTGGGACTGGTCCCGGAGCAGGTGCACCTATTGAACAAGAAGTTCTCCGATTTGTCCGTCCTGTCAGGGAAAGGCAGGCTTTGCATGTTCGGCACGGTCTGCAGGGCCATGCTCCGCAGGGGAAATCTGTTTCGGCGCTTTCCTTACCTTGTCGCCAATGCGTTACGAATGTTAAAGAAGGGACGCTTTCAGTCAGATAAGCTCCTTTGGCGCGTCCTCGCGGACGGTGCCCCGAGGTTTTCTAAGGAATATGATCTCGCCGTGGCCTATATTGAGGGAGGAAGCGCGTTCTACGTGGCCGACTACGTCAAGGCGAAAAAGAAGGCAGCATTCGTCCACGTGGATTATCAGATGGCCGGATATGACAGAAAGCTGGATCAGGACTGTTATCTGAAATTTGACCGTATCTTTCCCATCTCGGAGGAGACAAAGAAGAGCTTTTTGGAGCTCTACCCCGAGTGCGAGGGAAAAACGGCGGTGTTCCACAACGTGATCAATCAGGATTCGATCCGCGAGAAGGCCAAGATGCCCGGCGGCTTTACCGATGACTATGACGGCGCAAGGATCCTCACCGTGGCCAGACTGACTAAGCAGAAGGCATTCCCGACGGCCATCGAGACCATGAAGCGATTAAAGGACGCCGGAGTGAAGGCGAGATGGTACGTGCTCGGCGAAGGCGACGAGAGAAAGCACTTAGAGCGCCTGATCCGGGAGGAGGGGCTGACGCAGGACTTTATCCTCCTTGGCGCAACGGGAAATCCGTATCCCTATTATAAGCAGGCGGATCTTTATGTGCACGCCACGGCCTATGAAGGAAAAAGTATTGCGATCCAGGAGGCACAGACCCTTGCCTGTCCGATCCTTGTGTCCGATATTATAAGTAACAGGCAACAGGTGCAGCATGAGGTGGACGGGATGGTGGCGGCCCTGACGCCGGAGGCGATGGCTTCGGCCATTCAGGAGCTGATCGCAGATCCCGACAAGGCGCGGCGCCTTGGAGAGAATGCCGCAAAACGCAAGATCTCTTACGAAGATGATTTAGAAATACTGATCAATTTGATCGATCCGAGGGAATGAAATGCAAAACACGAAACCGAAAGAGCTGCTGATCATTATACCCGCGTATAATGAGGAGCAGAACATCCTGGAAGTGTTAAAGGACCTAAAGGCGCCTGAGATCATGGAGATCGCAGACGTGCTGGTGATCAATGACGCTTCCTCCGATGCGACCAACAGAATCGTAAAAAACGCCGGGTTCACGCTGATCTCCAATATCTTTAATCTGGGATACGGGAGCGCGATCCAGCTCGGCTATAAATATGCCATCCGAAGAAAGTATAAGTACGTGATCCAGATGGATGCGGACGGACAGCACGACATTTGTAACATTCGGAAGCTCTATGACAGACTGCGGACGCCCAACCGGGAAGGCAAGTATCCCGACATCGTCCTCGGCTCCAGGTTCATGGACGGCAGCAGTGAGTTCGAGGTCTCTGCGGCGAAGCAGTTCGCCTACATGCTGTTTCGGTTTTTGATCAAGCTCTTCACCGGCAGAAGGATCGCGGATCCCACGACGGGTCTGCAGGGACTCAGCAGCCGGGCAGTTCTTTATTACTCGAAGTACGGACGATTTGACGACAGATATCCCGACGCGAACATGATCATACTCATGCTTCTTGTCGGATATCGCGTGGAGGAGATGCCTGCCGTGATGCATAACCGCGTCGCGGGAGAGAGCATGCATTCCGGACTAAAGCCGATCATCTACATGGTGCGAATGGTATTTTCCATTTTGGCCGTGGTTTTTCGGATCAAAATATTACAAAAGAAAGCCGGAGAAAAGAGAGATGTTATCTTTTATTAAGGCATTGGGGACGGCCTTTCGGCCGGCAACGTTCTCCGAGATCCATGGCGACCTGGATAATCCGGGGAGAGGGTGGTATCGCATCTATACCTACCGGATCGGGGAGCCCTGGGAGGAGCCCGTGCGGTATCCGGGGGAGAGCCTGGCGCTTGTGCTCATCGACATCGGAGCATTTCGCGGCATGGACTTAACGCCCGAAACCTTGGCGGAGATGGAAGGAATCCTTGGGCGGTTTGAGGACCTTGGGTTTGATCTGATCCTCAGGATCTGTTATGACACGGAAGGAAAAGGGATGGTAAGGGAACCCTCCCTTTTTTCGCAAGTGAAAAAGCATATGGAGCAGATTGCGCCGATGCTTCGAAAGCATGCCGGGCGGATTTTCGTCTGCCAGGGGCTGCTGATCGGAAATTGGGGGGAAATGCACGAGTCCAAGTTCCTGTCCCCCGCGTACCTTTCGCAGCTTGCTACCGTTTTTCTCAATGAGACAAACGGAGAGATTCCCGTGGCATTTCGAAAGCCGGTGCAATACCGCATTGCCTTTTCCGAGTCGCAGCCGCGGCCACGCATTGGATTTTTCAATGACGGTATGCTGGGGTCTGAGACGCACCTTGGCACCTTTGGGCCGGAAACGGCGGGCAGGGGGGCCTGGAACGAGGCTTGGAGCCCCGCTGAGGAGATCGGATTCATGGCGCCCTTTGTGGCGGAAGTGCCCTATGGAGGGGAAGCGGTCACGGCAGGTGAAGCGCTTTCTGCAAGCCAGGTGGCGGACGCCATGCGCGCACTGAAGACTTCGTACTTAAACTCCATGCATGACGCTGCGCTTCTTGCAAGCTGGAAGGAAATGACCTTGGACGGCATGAGCCTGCACGCTTTCATCGGTGAGAGGCTGGGATATCGGTTCCTTGTGGGAAGGGTCCGTGCGAAGCTTGGAAAGAAGCTGGAGCTTTGGCTTACGGTGGAGAACGCGGGCTTTGGAACGCTCTATGACGATGCGTGCCTTAGGATCTATGGACGATTCGGCGAGGAAGCACCCTTTGAGATCGGCGTCATGGAGGGAAGCCTTCGGGGGATCCCGGGCGGCACCGCGAAAGAGTTTTATGGCGCGTTCGAGGCTGCGCAGTTTCAAACGCAAGGAAAGAATGAGGGCTTAAAGCTCTATGCGGGAATACAAAGAAGCCGGGACGGAAGGAAAATCCGATTCGCGCAGGGCAGCGGCGAGGAGGGACTTTTCCTTGGCCGGTTTTAAGTGGCAGATAGTCTTGCCCATTTGATAAGGCATGTAGCCTTGGCCACTTGATCAGGCAGGATGCCATGCACTATTTGACAAGGCAGGAAGCGTAAGGAGGACGGACGCTTATGAGGATATGCTTTTTCTCAGGCGACGTGACAAGGAACGGAGGCACGGAGCGGGTCTCCGTGACCATTGCCAACGAGCTTGCAAAGGATCCAAGCTTTCAGGTCTGTTTTTTGAGCCTGGTGGAACAAAGAAAGGACCCGCATTATGAGATCAGTCCGAGCATTACCCGTCATGCGCTTGGCAGGAAATGGCTCTCACCGGGGCCAGCCTATCTGCCGCTGATCCCAAAGCTTCGAAGGTTCCTGAAGGAAGAAAAGATCGATCTGATCATTGACATAGACATTGTGCTGGACGTGCTTTCCGTGCCGGCGTCGAGAGGCCTGAAAACAAAGGTCATCTCCTGGGAGCATTCCAATTGTCAGTTTGAACTGACAAACGGCTGGTATCGCAGGATCATACTGGATCACTTTACGAAAAAGACGGACTGCGTGGTCACGCTGACGCCCGGCGATGCCAAGGCATTTCAGGAGCATTTTCACAGAAAAGAGAGGATCCTGTCCATTTATAATCCTGCGGCCGTGACGAAGGTTCCCGTATCGGCGGAGCGCGAAAACTGGCTGATCACTGCGTCGCGCCTTGTTCCTGAAAAGGGAACGGAGTATCTGGCGATCGTGGCGAAGGAAGTGCTGACATCTCACCCTGACTGGAAATGGATGATCTGCGGGGAAGGGCCGGAGCGTGAAAGCCTGGAAGTCTTTCGCGAGCAGGAGGGCCTGCAGGAGCAATTGGTGCTCCTTGGCTATGTGCCGCTGGTGGAAGAGTATCTGGCAAAGGGAAAGATCTTTGTCCTGACTTCCAAGGCGGAGGGACTTCCCATGTGCCTGCTTGAGGCGAGGGCGATGGGCGTTCCCTGCGTGAGCTTTGACGTGCCGACGGGTCCGGCGGACCTGATCGATGAGGGCAGGAACGGCTATCTGATCCCAGCCTTTGACTGCGCCATGATGGCAAGGCGGCTGGGAGAGCTGATGGAGGACGAGGGCCTCCTTTCGGACATGGCAAGGCGTGCCGGGGAAGGGCTGGAGCCCTTCGAGCTGTCCGAGGTTTCCGGGCAGTGGAAAAAGCTGTGTAAGGATCTTTTGGAGTAAGCAAAATGCGAGCAAAGAACATCGGGAAAAATAGTTTTTTTAGCGTCTTTTCCCAGGCACTGATCATCCTGGCGGGGTTTTTCAGCCAGAGGGTCATCAACCTAAAGCTGGGAGCGGAGCTGGTCGGACTAAACGGCGTCATCTCAAACGTGATCGCGGTTTTTTCCGTCACGGAGCTTGGCATGTCGACGGCCATCGTCTTCCATCTCTATCGGGCACTGGCGGAAGGAAAGGAAGAGAAGATTGCCGCGCTGATGAATCTCTACCGCAGGGTATACGAGATCGTGGCAGGCGTGATCACGCTTCTGGGGCTGGGATTCTTGCCGTTCCTGCACTATTTCCTTCGGGAAAATCATTTTTCCCTAGGCTATGTCAGGATGATCTATGCCCTGTGGCTGATCAAGACGGTCCTTGGCTATCTGCTTTCTTATAAGCGTTCCATTGTCGTCGCGGACCAGAGGGAATACGTGGCAAGCCTTGCAACCCTTGGTATTTCACTCTTTCATTATTGCTCCGTGATCGTGATCGCCTCCCTTTGGGGGAAATTTGAATGGGCGCTGGTCTTCAGCATTGGCTTTGAAGCACTGGTGAACCTAGGCCTGATCGCCTACGTGAATGCGAGGTATCCCTTCCTTAGGCGCTATCGCAGGCACCGCCTGGAACCCGGCGTCGTGCAGTCCGTGTTTCATGACGTAAGAAACCTTTTCGTGACGAGAATCGCGCAAAAGCTGCTCGGCTGCACGGATAACCTGATCCTTTCCAGCTTTATCAGCCTGGGGATCGTAGGACTTTATTCGAATTACTGCCTGATCACGCAGTCGCTGATCAACGTGATGCAGGCGCTCTCAGGCGCGCTGCAGCCGACGGTCGGGAACCTTCTGGTGGAGGGAGACCGGGAACGGGACAGAGACCTTTTGCATGTGTTCACCTTTGTGTTTTTCTTCTTTACCGCCATCATCACCTGCGGCGTGACGGGCATGGCCTCTCTCTTTGTCGGGAATCTTTGGCTTGGGGAGAGCTTTCGGCTGAGCGACGCGACCGTCTACTTTATGGCGATCAATTGCATGCTTTATATTTTGACGCTGCCGATCAGTGCCTTTGTCAGCGTGAGCGGGCTGTTCCAATATGAAAAGAAGGTTGCCATGGCGGCAGCGGTCGTGAACCTGGTCTTGTCTCTTTTGCTGGTGCGGCCGCTTGGTCTTCCCGGCGTACTGACTGGCACGTTGGTTGCCTACTTGATCCTGATCATCGGAAAGACGGTCGGACTTCATAAGTATTTTTTGCAGATGCCTGCAGGCAAATATCTGACGGAGCTGGCACAGTACGTGCTGCTCACGGCGGCGGAGGCGCTTCTTTGCGGCTTTGTCGCGAGAGGGATCTGTCAGGGCCCGTCCCTCCTTCGGTTTGCGCTGGCCACCTGCCTTTGCGTGCTGATCCCCGCAGGGAGTAATTTCCTTTTGTTTTTCAGGAGCCGGCGCTTTGGGAACATGCTTCGGTTTTTCAAGAAATATAGGTCGCAAACGAAGAAAGAGAGCGTTTGAGCCTTGTTTGGAGAGTTAGATGAACGATTTTCTGGTATCCATAGTCATTCCTGTTTATAAAACTGAAAAGTACCTGGATCAGTGCGTGAGGAGTGCGCTGGAGCAACGCTACCCCGCGCTGGAGATCCTCTTAGTGGATGACGGCTCGCCGGATCGCTGCCCGGAGATGATCGATGCCTATGCCGCGCAGCATGAGAACGTAACCGCGATCCATCAAAAGAACCAGGGGCAGGGGATCGCGCGCAATACCGGCATCCAGGCAGCGCACGGAGAGTATGTTTTCCTGATGGATTCCGATGACTGCCTGGACGGTCCGAACGCCATTGAACTGCTGGTGACGGAAGCAAAGCGGACCGGCGCCGACCTGATCGTCGGCAACTATCGAAAGTTTTGCGATGATAAGATCTGGGACGTCAATCATCATCATTTGCGCGCCGGAGAATATACAAAGACGGCAGATTTCCGATTTGAAGGGTTCTATCGCTACGGGCACCTCGCCTATAACTGGGCGAAGCTCTATCGGCGGGCATTCCTTGTGGAGCATGACATTTGGAGCAAGGATTATCCCTTTACGCAGGACAAGGCGAATAACATTCTGTTTTATGCCTATCAGCCGAAGTATGCCTTTATTGACGACAGCGTCTATCTCTATCGGATCAATGATGAGTCCATCACCTTCCGGTATAAGCCCAACATGAAGCCGGTCTGGATCTCCATTGCCACGGACTTCCATGAGGAACTAGGGGAGCGGGGCATCGAGGATGAGTTTCAGGACCTGACGGCATTTCACGTCTTTTTCGGGAGCTTCTTCGCGGCAAAGCAGGAGCTGATGGCAAAGCACGGGCTTCTAAAGGCAAGGGCGGCCGTGAAAGAATATGGCCAGGATCCCTTTGTCAGACAGGCGATGAAGGAGCTTGCGGGCGGGAAATACGTCAAAGACATTTCCTGCCGTACCTGGAAGATCGTGATCCGCATGGCGGCCCTGCTGTTTCATCTGCATGGATACTTCCTGTTTGCCCTTGGGATCGCCCTGGTACGCGCCCTTCGGATCGACGGCAGGATCACGGAAAAGAGAAATCGGGCGGATAAATACCGACATCATAAGTTGGCAAAGGGGCATGCAAAAGGCTATACCAGGGAAGTGGACAGCCTATGCGAGCTCCTAAAGATGGCGCTTTCCGGGAAGACGGACAAAGAGCGGGTGAAAGCGCTCCTTGATGGCGTCAATCTGGAGGAGGTTCTTTCCATGGCCGGGCAGCACAAGATCCTGCCCATGCTGTATGACATCCTGGAAGAATATCTGGAAGAGAAGAATCCAGAGCAGCTGGAGATGGTTTCAAGGACGACGGAGGATACGATCCGGCAGAGCTATCGCCTGCTATTTCTCACAAAGGAACTGACGGAGCGCTTCCGAGGGGAAGGCATTCCCACGGTGGTCCTGAAGGGCAGCGGCGTGGCATCCTGGTATCCCGTGCCAGAGTATCGAAAGTCTGGCGACGTGGACCTGCTGTTCCCTGGTTCGGCGCAGGTGCGCTCGGCGGGAAAGGTTTTGGAGAAGCTCCAATATGAGCTGAAGGAAGAGCAGCATGCCAACCATCACCTGGTCTATCAGGGAGCGGACGGGATCGACGTGGAGCTCCATTCCATGCTGGCGGAGCCCTTCGATGATGAATGGACCAATCAGAAGATGAAGGAGCTTACGCCGGCCTATTTTGAACCCATTCTGGAGACGGATTCCATGGGCGTGTCCATTCCGACGGCAGCGCTGCACTTGCAGGCGCTGGAGCTTTTGCTCCATATGTTACAGCATTTTTTAAGGGCTGGCTTTGGCTTAAAGCTCCTGGCGGACTGGGTCGTGTTTTGGAACGGCGTTACGGATCAGGAAGTCTTGCGGCAGTACGTAGAGCTTGCAGAGCAATGTAAGGTAGAAGGCTTTTCCAAAGCGATCACGCTCCTTTGTGAGAAGTTTTTGGGTTTGGAGAAAACGCGGATTTATGGCCCTTCGCTGGAAAAGGAGTTCTCAAACGGTTATGCGGAGCACTTTTTGATGGACGTGATCGGCGCGGAGGAATTCGGTAAGGCGGACAAGAACCGCATGGTCGCGCTGAGAAAGAAGGGCTTTGTCTCATATCTCAAGGAATTTCATTATCAGATGAGAATGAATTATGCGACGGAGAGCCAAAAGAAGTGGAAATGGCCGTATCTTTGGTGCAAGACCCTCGTGACGTTCTTAAAGAACAACCGAAAGCTTGGGAGAGGGAGCGTTCGCGACATCTTAAAGAGCGCCGGTCAAAGGGCGAAGGTCGTGGAAGAAATGCAGCTATTCCGAAAGAAAAAATAGGCGGTGAAAACATGAAGATCGCAGAAGGATATGAACTAAAGCAAATGGGAGAGCATTACCTGGTCATGCAGGAGAATGAGAAGTTTCTCTTTGCCTTGAATGAAACGGGAGCGTTTCTCTGGAAGGGCGTGCAGTCCGGGCATTCCAAGGAGGAATTACGGGAAAGCCTTTGCCGGGAGTATGAGGCAGATCCGGAGGACGTGCCCATGATCGCGCAGGACGTCGAGGAGTTTCTTGCGCAGCTTTCGAGACGGGGCGTTCTCGAAGAGGATTGACGGAGGGAAGCAAAATGGACCGGATTTTGTTGGTGGATGATGACAGGGAAGTGCTGCACCTTTGCAGCGAGTACTTAAAGGGAAAGGAATATCAGGTGGATACGGCTTTGTCCGCGCAGGAGGCCCTGCAAAAGCTTCCGAAGGTGATGCCGCACTGCATCGTGCTCGACGTGATGATGCCCGGGATGGACGGCTTTGAGGCCATGACGAGGATCCGAAAGATCACGCAGGTGCCCGTGCTGTTTCTGACTGGGAGAACGGACGAGGCAGACCGCATTCAAGGCCTGATGGCGGGCGCCGTGGATTATATCTTAAAGCCCTGCAGCCTCGAGGAGCTATCCTTGCGGATCCAGATCCACATCAGCCGCTATCGGGGCGTGACGGGGCAGACGGGCATCCTGGAATACCCGCCGCTTCGGATCGAACTCTTGAATCACAGAGTCTTTTGCAGGCAGGAGGAGATCCTGCTCTCCAACAAGGAATATGAGCTTCTTATCTGCCTTGCAAAGCATAACCGCGAGGTGATGACCTTTGAGAAGATCGGAGAGGAAATCCTGGGTGGCTATATCGACGCGGACCGCCGGAACATTATGATGAATGCGAGCCGGCTCCGCAAGAAGATGGAAGGCTTTGTCGGACTGGAGAACATGATCGAGACCGTATGGGGAAAAGGGTATTGTTTTAAGGGTTAAAGCATGGAAAAGAAGCGTTATTCGAAACCGCAGGCCATTCCCAGGGAAGACCTGGAAAAGGCACTGTTTATGGCCAATGAGGAATTATCACGGGCCAATGAAAAATTAAATCAACAGGAGAGGGAGCGCATGGAGCTCTTCCGCAATCTCTCCCATGACCTGAGGGCGCCGATGACGGCTCTGGTCAGCTCCATCGGACTGCTCCGCGAGAAGAGGGACATGGACGAGGCAGAATATCAGGACATCTTAAATCTCATGTCGAGAAGGCTGAAGAACCTAAATTCCATGCTCGATGAGATCTTCCTTCTGGGGCAGATGGAAAACCCTGAGCAGCGCCTGGAGCTGGAAAGCATACAGGCAGCCGCGCTGCTGGAGGAGTTCTATTTCTCCTGCGAGGCAGACCTGAAATATGCGGAGAGGAAGCTAACCCTCAGCCTTCCGGAGGACATGTATTGCATGATCGAGGTGGATCCGCAGAAGATCGTGCGCGTTCTGGACAATCTGTTCACGAATGCCCTGCGTTATTCGAAGCCGGGAGACGAGATCACGCTGGCGGCAAAGGAGCAGGGCGGAAGGCTTCAGATCAGTGTGAGCGACACGGGGATGGGGATTCTTCCGGAGGATCTGCCGAGAGTCTTTGAGAGATCCTATCGCGCGGACAGATCCCGCACGCCGGGAGACGGCGGACACGGGCTGGGACTGGCCATTGCAAAGAGCATCATGGAAAAGCATGGCGGGACGATAGGTGTCACGAGCGAGCCGGGAAAGGGCAGCACCTTTTTCCTGGAATTGCCGATATTGACGTAATCGTAACAATTCTGTTAGAATGCTTGCGATTTCAAGGGATGCATGGTAGGATGATACCATGGAAAAGGAGGAGGATCCCTCCCCCTTCAGACAGTAAAAAAGAAAAATAAGGAGGAAGCAAAAATGAAGAATTACGTAAAGCCTGTGATCGTTGCAAGCGACGAGATCGCTGAGAGCGTATACATGGCAAGCGGCGAGAACTGGTCTTCTGATTGTTGGTCGATCGAAGGCAAGAGCGTTCAGGAATGGGCGGGAGATTCTCAGGTGTTTGAGCTTAAGGCTACGCATCACTCCACCATGGTTCACATCTCCGGATGCACCGTTGTGACGGTTACCTTCTCCGGTACCCTGTCCTCAAATGGATCCAGAGCTGAGTTCCCTTACAGCATCAGCGGCAGCACCATGACCATTACCCGTGAGCTTCTTGCAGACGCTTATCATTCCGGTGACAACTACACCTTTAAGGTATGGGCATCCACTGGCGACGAAGCTACGACCAGAGCACTTACCATTACCGGTCTTACCATTTCCTGCAGACATGACGTAAACGTTCAGGGTGGCATCGACTGAGTTTAAGTTTTGAAACAAAATCTAAGAATGCATGATGAAAAGAGTGACCGCCGCAAAGCGGTCATTCTTTTTTGCCCGTTTTCGCGTGGACAATTGAATTCTGTCAAATTTCATGTTACTCTAAGTAGTGAGAATAAGAAGAAGTGTCATGCGCTTTTTCGGGAAGCTTTATAAGGATGCGGAAGATGAGAGAACGGATCGCCTTTTACTGGAAAAGAATCAAAGAAGGCCGCCTAAAAGAGATGTGGAAGCAGACGAAGTGGATCTATGGCTATGGAAAGCACCATTGGTTCGCCATGATCGTCTATACGCTTCTTGGCATGGTGGGAACGGTGGTTTCCCTCCTGATGGGCTTTGCGTCCAGAGATCTGGTCAACATCATCACCGGCTATCAGACGGGAAAGCTGATCCAAACCTTCTGCCTGATGATCGGGCTCGGTATCGGAAGCACCATTATGGGACAGATCACCAATTATGTTTCCAGCTGGATCGGAATGCGCGTGGACGCGGAGATCAAGTCTGACATTTTCGAAAAGATCCTCGTGACGGACTGGGAGTCCCTGACGAGTTATCACACGGGCGATCTCCTGACCAGATGGAATGCCGATGCTTCCAATATTTCCAACGGAGTCTTGAATTTCGTCCCCAATGCCATCATCTATTCCTTCCGTTTTTTGAGTGCCTTCTTTGTCGTGGTATATAATGACGCGTCCTTTGCGCTGTTTGCGTTCCTTGGCATGCCGGTCAGCCTGATCCTTTCCAAGACGCTGATGAAGCGCATGGTGAATAACAATCAGCGGAGCGCGGCCATGGGCGCGAAAATGTCCGGCTTCAACCAGGAGACCTTCTCCAACATCCAGACGATCAAGGCCTTTGACCTGATCGGCCTGTATATCAAGAGGCTAAAGCAGCTTCAAAAGGAATTCATTACCATGCGGCTGGACTTTCAGAAGATGTCCATCTGGACGTCGCTGCTTCTGTCCACCGTGGGCCTTCTCGTCTCTTATGCGGCGTATGGATGGGGCATTTACCGGGTGTGGAGCGGTGCGATCGATTATGGTACCATGACGATGTTCCTGGGCCTTTCCGGCACGCTGACGGGAACGCTCCATAATCTGACCTCCCTGATCCCCACGGCCATCGGACTGACCACTTCCGCAGGGCGACTGATGGACATTGTGGAAATGCCGCGCGAGACGGATGAAAAGCGGGAAGAAGTCAAGAAATTTATCGAAGAGAATCACGAAGAGGGAATTGGCCTGACCTTAAACAAGGTGGATTATGCATATAAAAATGGCACGCAGGTCTTCCAAGGGGCCTCCATGGAGGCAAGGCCGCACGAGATCATTGGCCTGGTCGGACCTTCGGGAGAGGGCAAGACGACCATGATGAGAATTCTTCTTTCTCTTGTGCCGATCCAGGGCGGCGAAGCGTACTGCTGGGCAGGAAAGGATCAGAAAAAGAAAGGGTTCGAGCTGTCGCCTTCCACAAGGCAGCTCTTTTCCTACGTACCGCAGGGCAATACCATGTTTTCGGGATCGATCGCGCAGAACATGCGCAACGTGAAGGAAGACGCGACGGACGAAGAGATCATCGAGGCGCTGAAACAGGCCTGCGCCTGGGGCTTTGTGGAAAAGCTCCCGGAGGGCATCAACAGCGAGATCCAGGAGCGCGGCGGCGGTTTTTCCGAGGGACAGTCGCAAAGGCTTTCCATTGCGAGGGCACTGCTTCGGGATACGCCGATCCTTCTTTTGGATGAAGCGACTTCGGCGCTCGACGTGGCGACAGAGCGGCAGGTTTTACGCAACATTATGGGCGGGAGCCGTCCGAAAACCTGTATCGTGACGACGCACCGCCCAACCGTGCTCAGCCTTTGCGAGAGAGTATATGCCATTAGAAAGCAGCAATGCGTGAGCCTAAATGAAGCAGAGATCAAGGAACTGATCGATCAGTTCTAAGTAGAGAGCAGGTCAATTCGGAACCTGGCCTTCGCAAACCGCATCAATGGCATGCTTCATCGTCTCGGCAGCGGAAGGATGTTTCGTGCATTCGAGGAGGAACCCCGGGACGGAGCGGGATAGCGCCTTGGCCTGATCGAGACTGATCTGCAAAAGGGACGCCGTCCAGTTGGGCGTGATCATGCGCCGCGCCGCTGCAAGGATGAACTGCTCCTTCGAAAGCGCCTGCACGCGGTCGACGGGTGCCTGCTTTAAGAATGTGATGCCGCCCAAGGGATACTCCCCGGGCGCAGAGATACCGGAAGTGCCACACCAGGGCAGACCATAGCAGATGGCCTGCCCGTTTTTACACCCAAGAAGATTGAGGTCACCGTTGAGGCAGGGCGTTCCAAATTGTTCCTGCCAGAGCCTTACGTGCGTTGACTTCCCGGTGCCGGAGGGACCAGAGAAAAGCCATGCCCTTCCCTGATAGAGGAGGGAAGCGGAATGCATGACGCTAAGGCCTTTTTCCTGCGCTAAGATCAGGAATCCAAAGCGGATCGCGGAGAAGATTTCTTCCAGACATGCCGCGGAAGCGTCATACCGTCCATACAGGGTGGCGTTTGCGCCATCCTTGGTGCAATGGATCTCCTTGACATACTTCCCTTGCAGCGGAAGGATCACGTAGAGCTCTTCAGACTCCATGATGAGAACCTCGTCGTTTCGGACTAAGACGGTGCCAATGGGATGGCAGGGAGTGCGGTGGTCGCAAAAGCGTACGACCTGATCCGGCTTTGCGTCAGGGGCATCGCAGGACTTCGCCGCAAAGGGCACAAAATAGGTTTCATACACGGGAGTGGGAATAGAAAGGTCGATCCGAAGCGGACCGATGGAGACCCTTTTCGCGGCCTCATTCGGGGCGGCTTCCTGCCACTTATCCTCGAAAAAGCCATGCTGACTTAAGGAGGCAAGGAAAGCATCCAAATCCGCCTCCAAGAGGGGGAGATCTTCCGCAGTCGCCTCAAAGTATTGCATCATTGACCCAAGCAGCTCGTCACGGGATGAGCCCTGAGAAAGCATGGTCCAAAGCATTTGCCCGACTTCGTTCGTGGCAAGGCCCTTTACGTGCTCCGTGATGCCCTGCCCAAAGGGAAGAAGATGGGGAACGCCTTCTATGTTATAACATTGAATGGTCTTTTTGAGCTTCATGTCGTCGCTCCTTTGTTTCATGATAAAAACATGATAGCATTTTTACGGAAAAAATGCTATCATTCTAGATAGAAAATGAAAAGTGGGAGAGATTTATGTCTCAGAGTTTGGAACAATTGCTGGATGAAAATGAATATGTACAGATCTCTCCGGAAGGATACAGCATGTATCCGATCCTATGTCCCGGCCGGGATCAGGTGATCCTGAAAAAGCTTGGCGGGAAGAGGATCCGCAGGGGGCAGGTCCTCCTTTACCGGCGAGAGAGCGGTACTTTGGTGCTGCACCGCGTCTTTCGGGTTCGGGAGGACGGCATCTACATGGTGGGAGACAACCAGTCCGAAGTGGAGGGACCGCTCCCGAGGGAGGCGTTTCTGGCAAGGGCCGTGGCCTTTGTGCGAAAGGGAAGGCAGTTCTCGGAGAAAAACCTCGTCTACGTGGTGCTGACCAGGATCTGGCTGTTCCTGCGCCCCTTACGCATGCCCATCATGAAGCCGCTGGCCGCCTTAAAGCGATGGCTTCGGGGCTTCAGAAAGCCGCGCCCTTAATGCTTCCAGAACCTCGTCCGGAACATAGAGCTTGCCAAGTCCCGTGCCCATGTCGATCTTTGGCTTGTTGGCGCCGTGGAAATCCGAGCCGCCGCTGATCAGGAGGCCGTGCGTTGCGGCAAGACGCCGGATCTGACGCTCCTCGGAGGGTAAATATGTACTGTAAATGGCCTCGATCCCAACGAGGCCTTCTTTTTTGAGCGTGATGACCAGGTCTTCAAGTCTTGCTTCCGACATGCGATATAATATGGGATGTGCCAGGATGGGAAGTCCGCCCGCGGACAAGATGAGCCTCACGGCATCGCAGGGAGAGATCTTTTCCCTGGGTACGTAGCAGGGACGGCGATTCCCAAGATATCGGTCAAAGGCTTCCTGATTGCTGGACACGTAGCCGTGCATCCGAAGATAGGAGGCGAAGTGTGCACGCGTCAGGATGCAGTCGGGAAAGGCTTCCTCGAGGGCTTCGTAGGTGATCTCCATGCCGAGATCTTGAAGCTTTTGAGCCATCTTCTTGTTCCTGGTGGTCCGAGATTCCACGAATTCCTTCAGATAGTCTCGAAAGGGAGGACTGGCCGGATCAATGAACAGCCCGACCACGTGCACTTCTGTGCCATTTAAGTCCGTGGAAAGCTCGATGCCCGGAATGATCTCAGGCGCATTCGGCAGCGAAGCAGCATATTCCGACGCCTCGTGGATGCCGTCCGTGGTGTCATGGTCCGTGAGCGCAAAGGCGCTCAGGCCCTTCTCCATTGCATGATCTACCAACTGCGTGGGCGTGAAGGTTCCGTCGGATCTTGTGGAATGAACATGTAAGTCGACCATGTGATCTCCTTTCAAAAAATCCCGCAGGGACCTGCCTTGCGGGATTTCACTTTGCTTAGTTCTCGTCATCTTCCTTCTGTGCGGTGAAGACGGTGCGCTTACGAGCCATCTCGTCGCTTGCAAGGTACTCGTCGTAGGTCGTGATCTTGTCGATCAGCTTGCCGTCCGGAAGGATCTCCATGATGCGGTTTGCAGTGGTCTGTACGAACTGATGGTCATGACAGGAGAAGAGTGCAACGCCCGGGAACTTGATCAGTCCGTTGTTCAGGGCGGTGATGCTTTCCATGTCGAGGTGGTTGGTGGGCTCATCGAGGATCAGACAGTTCGAACCGCTGATCATCATCTTGGAAAGAAGGCAGCGAACCTTCTCGCCTCCGGAGAGGATCTTTACCTTCTTTACACCGTCCTCGCCAGCGAAGAGCATTCTTCCGAGGAAGCCGCGAACATAGGTCACGTCCTTGATGGGAGAGTAACCGGTGAGCCAGTCCGTGATGGTCAGGTCATTGTCGAACTCCGCCGTGCTGTCCTTGGGGAAGTAGGCCTGAGAGGTTGTCACGCCCCACTTATAATTTCCTTCATCGGGCTCCATCTCGCCCATAAGGATCTGGAAGAGCGTGGTCTTTGCAAGCTCATTGCTTCCGACGAAGGCAATCTTGTCCTCGCGGCCCATCACGAAGGAGATGTCGTTCAGAACCTTCTCGCCGTTAATGGTCTTGGAGAGATGCTCCACGGTGAGCACTTCGTTGCCGATCTCGCGATCAGGGCGGAAGTCAATGTAGGGATACTTTCTGCTGGAAGGCTTGATCTCCTCGAGCTCGATCTTTTCCAGGGCACGCTTTCTGGAGGTTGCCTGCTTGGATTTGGAAGCATTTGCGGAGAAGCGGGAGATGAACTCCTGCAGTTCCTTGATCTTTTCTTCCTTCTTCTTATTAGCCTCCTTCATCTGCTTGATGAGGAGCTGGCTGGACTCATACCAGAAATCGTAGTTGCCCGCATAGAGCTGGATCTTGCCATAATCGATGTCCGCAGTATGCGTGCAGACCTTATTCAGGAAATAACGGTCGTGGCTGACCACGATCACGGTGTTCTCAAAGTCGATCAGGAAATCCTCCAGCCATGCGATGGCATCCAGATCCAAATGGTTGGTGGGCTCGTCGAGGAGCAGGATGTCGGGATTACCGAACAGCGCCTTTGCCAGAAGGACCTTCACCTTCAGGCTGCCCTCGAGGTCGCGCATGGTGGCGTAATGATAATCCGTGTCAATGCCTAGGCCGTTTAACAGCATGGCAGCATTGGACTCTGCCTCCCAGCCGTCCATCTCGGCGAATTCACCCTCCAACTCGCTGGCGCGAATTCCGTCCTCCTCAGAGAAATCCTCCTTGGCATAGATGGCGTCCTTTTCCTTCATCACTTCATAGAGTCGGGCATTTCCCATGATGACCGTGTCCATGACCTGATAATCATCATACTTAAAGTGATCCTGCTCCAGAACGGAGAGGCGCTGACCGGGCGTGATCACAATGTCGCCCTTGGTGGTCTCAAGATCGCCGGCGAGGATCTTTAAGAAAGTGGACTTTCCGGCGCCGTTTGCACCGATGAGGCCATAGCAGTTCCCCTCGGTGAACTTAATGTTTACGTCCTCAAAAAGAGCCTTTTTGCCGACGCGGTAGGTTACGTTGTTTGCACTGATCATGAAAAACTCCTTATTTCTTATATTTATGCGTTCGAAATGATACCTTCAAAATTATAACATAAAGCGCGGGTTTTGCAAGGGAAAAAAGAAACTTCCAAATTTTGATATTTTTTTGTTGCCTTTTCTTTTTTTTATGATATTATATTTATGTGCGCTCTGCTGAGGGACGGGTATTTTTTGCGCTTATCTTTTCCAGCGGGCGGAGTGCGAACAAAAGCAGATGGAAGAGAAGCCCGGCGCCTTTTCCGGGGGATTCTCAAATCAAATCTATATTTTAGGAGGAAAGAAACAAATGGCAAAAAAGTGGGTCTATATGTTTAGCGAAGGCGACATGACCATGCGTAATCTTCTCGGCGGTAAGGGCGCAAACCTGGCTGAGATGACTGGCATCGGACTTCCCGTACCCCAGGGCTTCACGATCACGACGGAAGCTTGTACGCAGTATTACGAGGATGGTCGTAAGATCAACGACGAGATCATGGGTCAGACCATGGAGTACGTTGCAAAGATGGAGGAGCTCAATGGAAAGAAGTTTGGCGATCTGAAGAATCCCCTTCTGGTTTCCGTACGTTCCGGTGCGAGAGCTTCCATGCCTGGTATGATGGATACCATCCTGAACCTTGGTTTGAATGACGAAGTAGTTGCAGCAATGATCGCTGGCAACCCTGATCCTGCATTCGAGCGTTTCGTATACGATTCCTACAGACGTTTCATCCAGATGTTCTCCGACGTTGTTATGGAAGTTGGTAAGAAGTACTTTGAGAAGCTCATCGACGAGATGAAGGCTGCAAAGGGCGTTCAGTACGACGTTGACCTGACCGCTGCAGATCTGAAGACTCTGGCTGAGCAGTTCAAGGCTGAGTACAAGAATCAGCTTGGCAAGGACTTCCCTTCCGATCCCGTTGAGCAGTTGAAGCTTGCGATCGAGGCTGTGTTCCGTTCTTGGGACAACCCTCGTGCAAACGTATATCGTCGTGACAACGACATCCCTTATTCCTGGGGTACTGCAGTAAACGTAATGCCCATGGTATTCGGTAACCTGAACAACGAGTCCGGTACCGGCGTTGCATTTACCCGTGATCCCGCAACCGGCGAGAAGAAGCTCATGGGTGAGTTCCTGAAGAACGCACAGGGCGAGGACGTGGTTGCAGGCGTTCGTACTCCCATGCCCATCGCTCAGATGGAGCAGGAGTTCCCTGAAGCATACGCTGAGTTCATCAAGGTTTGTGAGACCCTTGAGAACCATTATCATGACATGCAGGATATGGAGTTCACCGTAGAGAACAGAAAGCTCTACATGCTCCAGTGCCGTAACGGTAAGAGAACCGCTCAGGCAGCTCTGCAGATCGCTTGCGACCTCGTTGACGAAGGCCACAAGACCGAGGCTGAGGCAGTTGCTATGATCGATCCTCGTAACCTTGACACCCTGCTTCATCCTCAGTTCGACGCTGCTGCTCTTAAGGCTGCTAAGCCTCTTGGCAAGGGCCTTGGCGCATCTCCCGGAGCTGCAACCGGTAAGGTTGTATTCACCGCTGATGATGCAGTTGTTTGGAAAGAGAAGGGCGAGAAGGTTGTTCTGGTTCGTCTGGAGACCTCTCCCGAGGATATCACCGGTATGAAGGCCGCTCAGGGTATCCTGACCGTTCGTGGTGGTATGACCTCTCACGCAGCCGTTGTTGCTCGTGGCATGGGTACCTGCTGTGTATCCGGTTGTGGCGACATCAACATGGACGAAGAAAACAAGAAGTTCACCCTGGGTGGTGAGACCTTCGTTGAAGGCGACTGGATCTCCATCGATGGTACCACCGGTAACATCTACAAGGGTGAGATCGATACCGTTGACGCATCCATCGCCGGCACCTTTGGCCGCGTAATGGCATGGGCTGACAAGTATCGTAAGCTGAAGGTTCGTACCAATGCAGATACCCCTCGTGATGCTAAGAAGGCTCGTGAGCTGGGTGCTGAGGGTATCGGCCTTTGCCGTACCGAGCATATGTTCTTTGAAGAGGACAGAATTGCTGCATTCCGTGAGATGATCTGTGCAGATACCGTTGCTGAGAGAGAAGCAGCACTTGAGAAGATCCTGCCTTATCAGCAGAGCGACTTCAAGGCTCTCTACGAGGCACTTGAGGGTAACCCTGTATGTATCAGATTCCTTGATCCGCCTCTGCATGAGTTCGTTCCTACCGAGGAAGAGGACATCAAGAAGCTGGCTGACGCTCAGGGCAAGTCCGTTGAGGCGATTAAGGCTATCATCACCGGCCTTCATGAGTTCAACCCCATGATGGGCCACAGAGGATGCCGTCTTGCAGTTACCTATCCTGAAATCGCTAAGATGCAGACCAAGGCAGTGATCCGTGCAGCCATCGAAGTGAAGAAGGCACATGCTGACTGGAACGTAGTTCCTGAGATCATGATCCCTCTTGTATGCGAAGTGAAGGAGCTTAAGTTCGTTAAGAAGGTTGTTGTTGAGACCGCTGATGCCGAGATCGCTGCTGCAGGCGTTGACCTGAAGTACGAAGTAGGTACCATGATCGAGATTCCTCGTGCAGCTCTTACCGCTGACGAGATCGCTAAGGAAGCTGACTTCTTCTGCTTCGGTACCAACGACCTGACCCAGATGTGCTTTGGTTTCTCCCGTGACGATGCTGGTAAGTTCCTTGGTGCTTACTATGACACCAAGATCTTCGAGAACGATCCGTTTGCAAAGCTGGATCAGACCGGCGTTGGCAAGCTGATGGAGATGACCATGAAGCTTGGCAAGCCCGCTAATCCCAACCTTCACGTTGGTATCTGCGGCGAGCACGGCGGAGATCCTTCTTCCGTTGAGTTCTGCCACAAGATCGGCCTTGATTATGTTTCCTGCTCGCCTTTCCGCGTTCCCATCGCTAGACTGGCAGCAGCACAGGCAGCTATAGCCGAGGCGCGTTAATCCATTCATCACTCTTTTTGGGAACGTTTGAAATCTCAAAAGATTTCATGAAGAAGAGCGTAAAGATTTATTACAGTCCTAAACGCATCTTCCAGTTTCCAGAAAAGCTTGAAATTAAGCTATTTCTAGTATAGGGAATCCGCTACGGGTTCCCTATATTTTTGTTTTAAACCCAAATATAGATGTCAAGATTGCTATAGCCTAAGTGTCTGTTGTCTGCTTGATGAAGAGATTTTGATAGGAAATTTCATAGGGCATTTTTCGATTTTTTAGAGGTAGAGTGCAGAATTCTGCACTCCCAAAATCAGAGAAAAAGAAAAAAAGTGCAGAATTCTGCACTCCAAAGGAGGTTTGAAAATGTCAGTATTTACGGCACTTAAGCTAAAAGAAGCGAGGATTTCGGCAAATTTAGGATTGGATGAAGCAGCTAAACAGATGAATATGAGCCGAAGGAAATTGATTACAATCGAGGCAAATGAAACAAAGGTCACGGTGGACGAACTTGTCGAGTTCGCTAATCTCTATCAGGTTAATGTTGTTTCATTAATTCTAGAGGATTATGAGGAACCAGGGGAAGAGCAGATTCTTTGCAAGAGATACGCATCTTTTCTGAGATTATTGGATCAACTCTCAGATAAAGATAGGGAAGATGTTATCTGGGTTATTAAGCAGAGGGTAGCTGGGTATATCTAATGATTGGTTAATGTACAAAGTCCACTTTTGTAAAAAAATCCACTTTTTACTGCGCATGTCACAAAATGTCACGGATTGTCCATGAAATGTCACGAAATGTCACAGAATGTCACGGATTGTCTATTTTCAAATGATTTTTAATGTGTTATAGTTAAAATGGACAAAGCGAACGGGAAAACAAAAAACCGGTCGCCAAGTCCATTTTCTTTTGCAAAAGAATAAAGGCAAAATGAAGCGTCTGCTCGTTACCAATTAAGGTTGCGAGTGAGGCGCTTTTTTCATGCCTGGATGCAGCCGAAGCGGAGGATGACGATCCCAGGCTTCATTAATACACATAGCAAGCGAAAGGAAAAACAAGCTTATGAATTATGAAGAGTTTAAGCAGCAGATCGTCGATGATCTGAAAGACAGGCTGGGTGATGATTACAATCTCAGCGTGAATGAGGTTAAGAAGCTTAACCAAAGTTATGAGGCGGTGACGGTTACTCCTGAAGGGAGCAACATTGGGGTGAACATGCCCCTGAATAAGCTCTATGATGCAATCCAAGATGACGTGCCGTATGACGCTGTGGTGGACAGGGCGGTAGACGCGATTGAGAATGGTCTGAATCAGGCACCAAAGTTCGACATGAACATGCTGGGCGATTACGATCAGATGAAGAACAAGCTGGCGATGGAAGTCGTTTCAGCAGAGGCCAATGCGGAAAAGCTTGAATCTGTTCCTCATAAGAATATCGAGGACATGGCGGTTGTATATCGCTTCGTGCTTGAAAGCTCTGAAAGCGGCGGAGCATCCATCTTGGTGACCAATCAGATGCTGGAAAACATGGGTGTCACGCCTGAGCAGCTCCACGCTGATGCCATGGAGAACGCCCCTCAGCTTCGTCCAGCCGTGATCAAGGGAATGGGTGAGCTGATGGCCGAGATGATGGGAGTGGATCAGGCTGAAATGCTGGGAATGATCATTCCGCCTGAGGATGAGAAGATGTTCGTTGCAACAGTGCCTGACAAAACCCACGGCGCCAGCGTTTTGGCTTATCAGGATTTCATGGAACAGGCAGCGGAAAGAGTTGGCGGCGACTTCTTTATTTTACCCTCAAGCATCCATGAATGTCTGATTGTCCGTGATGACGGAGAGATGAAGTACGAGGATCTCGAGGCCATGGTTAAGGACGTCAATGCTACGCAGGTAGATCCGGCGGACAAGCTGACTGACAGCGTGTATCACTACGATTCGAAGGAAAAGATCTTCGAGCTGGCGGAGAAGTTCGTGGAGCGTCAGGAAAGCCGGGAGGAAGCTGCCGAGAAGGAAGCAGATGCTGAGGAAAAGGGCTCTTTGCTTGATGACCTGAAGGCAAAGAAGGACGAGGTTTCGAAGGCTCCCAAGAAGGATGCACCCGAAAAGTCCAAGCCTGAAACCGTACGCTAAAATTGACAACTGAATATTGAGAAAATACACAAGCGCTTTGCCGGGGAGAACCCTGGCAGGGCGCTTTTTCAAATCTATCCGCGAGTGCGGAAGAGAAAATTAGGAGGATAAGTAAAAATGAACGAATATGAGATTCTTAAGGTTATGGGAGTGATTCAGACGAGACCGGCAACATCAATCATGGGAAAAAAGGAGCCAGTTGCGCATCCTTGCAACTGTAAAACGGAGTGCCCTTACGGCTACGGAAGATCCTTTTGCTTTCCATGCATGGCAAAGATCATGAGCGAGCGGAATTCTTCCAGAAAGCCAGTGACGGCGAATGCCTAAATGTGATGTTTTCCCCTTACGCTCATAAAAATCCTCTTGACAATACACGGAATCCGTGTATATACTAAATATACGGAATCCGTGTAATGTTTGAAGGGGGGATGATTATGAAATCAGTCACTTATACAATCGAAGGCATGCTGATCGAAGTGGAAAAACCAGATGAAAAACCGCAGGCGCAAAAACTTATTGCGATTCGGGCAGTTACCGGAATGAACCGTGCGAAGTTCGCGGAATGGCTGGGCGTGCCTTATCGAACCATACAAGACTGGGAGCTTGGAGTGAGCAAGATCCCTGAGTATGTCCTAAATTTGATCGCATACAAGGTTGCTAACGAGAGAGAGAAGGGGAAGATATGACATACGACGATTATTTGGCATACGAAGAAGATTCGTTTTTTTGGAACAATAAAAAATCGGACAGTACTACTGGGGTTGCCGGGCTTATTGCGTTGCCCATTACGCTACTGATTCATCTGGTGTTCTTTCTGATCAGAAGGTTTGATGTTACGAACGGTCTTTTGGTCAGCGGCATTTTCCAGTTGCTCAATTTGGATAAGGAATGGGATCCCAGACTTCGCTTACTGCTCTTTATTGGCATGGTGATCCTGAGCGTTGTGGTTCAGAGGGTATCAAAGATTGCCAGTCTGTTGTTTGCGTTGTTTTCCTGCGTGTGCGTAGCCATTCTTGGCGGCATATGGCAGCATTATGATTCGCAGACAACGCAATACATGGTCATGGGAATCTGCTTTGCCGTAACGGCATTGCTTAATTTCGCAAGCTGGATTCAGCGATCATAAAACAAAGCAGTAAGGAGAGTGATGAATGTGAAAACGGAATGGGAACAAGCTTTTTCGGAAGCAATGGAAAATGAGGAACTCGATTTGTCAAAGGAGCTTGGCGACAAATACAGAAGCATGATGAAGGCTGTCGAAGAATACTTGAATGAAGCGGAAAAAGCATATTTCCGTGCAGGGTACATTCGCGGGAAGATGGATGCAAAAAAAGCCGGTAAGGAATAAGGCTAGGAAAATTTCATGGAAAAGGAGCGTCTGCTCGTAATCAGTTAATGGTTACGCGCTAGGCGCTTTTTTAATGCAAAAATCTGGGACGCGAGGTTGATTATCACCGCAGGAATTGAGGAAGGAAAGGAGGGATCTTGGGCATGCATGAATGGAACGAATTATGACTACTTTTACGGTGAGCAGGCTGAAAGCTATGCGTTTTACCGAATCCCAAAGCTTTTGTTTACGGAGAGTGAATTTATGGGGCTCTCCATAGAGGCCAAGACCGTATACGGAATTCTCCTGGACAGGATGTCAATGTCAGCGAAGAACGGATGGCTGGACGAGGAAGGCAGGGTATACGTCTACATGAAGGTATGCAGCGTTGCTTCCGCAATGGGTTGTGCCAGGCAGAAGGCGGGACGCATCCTGACCGAGCTAAATGATTTCGGCCTGATCGAAAGACAAAAGCAGCATTTGGGAAAGCCTGACCGGATTTACGTTAAAAACTTCATACATGTACGAAATTCGTACATCCTGAGGGATGAAATTCGTACGTCTGGATGTACGGAAATCGTACATCAGGACGTACCGAAATCATCCCCTAATAATACTAAGAATAATAATACTGATTTAAACAAAAACAATCTCATCTTATCTGCAGGACCCAGGGATGAGAGGGATTCATTTCGCGCGTACTTTATGGATCAGTGGGAATATGACCATCTTCTAGAGGAGCATCCCTATGACAGGGAGCTTTTGGATGCCCTTATGGAGATCGCTCTAGACCTGATGTGTTCCAAGCAGAAATACGTGCGCATTGAGGGCGACGAGAAGCCCATAAAGGTGGTGCAGGGATCCGTCATGAAGCTAGATTCCTCTCACCTAAGTTACCTGATTGACAACCTGTCGAAGAATTCGACGAAGGTGAGGAACGTGAAACAGTATCTGTTGGCTGCGTTATATAACGCGCCACTCACGATGCAGACATATTATCAGTCGTGGGTGAACCATGACATGAAACAAGGTTACTTATGACAATTTGGAGGAAAAGAAAGTGAACGCGATTGAAATTAGCATTAATCTGGATCCCGTACATGACGGGGCCGTAATTATCGAGAAGGAAATGGAGCATGTCAAAGATGCTCATGGTCTGATCATTGCCACGAACGGAGATTACAAGGAGGCAGGTGCCCAAGATGTGGCAAAAATCCTTAAGGGATTGTGGGATCGTTTTGACGTGGACTGCATGGGGAAGACAGACTTTGTTACTGTTTTTAATTCGAGGAAGGTAATTCGCCATGAAGGACGCAAATACCTTGTTGGAAGCGTGCTTGTCGTGAAGGAGACCGGTGAGGGGATCGAACTTCTTGATGAGGCTGAATTGGAGCAGGCAAAGAAAGAGTTTGTAAGCAGGCTTGCCGTTCTTAAGATCGGTGACATTAGTTGTGCTGCATATGAGATCGGATAGGAGGATAAGAGAATGAGCAGAACGATACCAAGGGCATACGTAACGGCGGCATGGAGCAAGAATCCGGTAGAGGCCGCTGATCAGGCGAAGAAATATTGCGGGGAGCTTGTGAAGGCTGGATACCTTCCTTTGTGTCCCGTGTTGGCGTTTAGCGGGATCATCAGTGAGGACGATCCCGACGGAGAGAAGAAGCGCAGGGAGATGTCGGAAGACCTGCTTCGCTGCTCCAGGGTGCTTGTGGCATGCGGCAAGAAGGTTAACGATGACGTGCGTGAGGACAGGGCGCTCGCCAAGCATTACAGGGTGGTGCCAACCACGCTGGAGGGAATCCTGGAGAGCCTGGAGTAGCACGAGGGAGGAAGCACCATGATAAACGAAGACATAGCGGGCAAAACCGTAAGACTCGCCATTTCCATGTCTAAGCTTTCAGGAAAGAACTTGTATCAGGGGCTTAAAAAGTTCGCCGAATATGCAAGAAAGAAGGTTGGGCAACTTCAGGAGATCGTGGAGCAAAAAGCCGCAGAAAAAGACGCTGCGGTCACTGGAAAACAGTCCGTAAAGGATCTGATTCAGCAGGGACAGACCTTGAACAGCATGGACATATCCGATGAAGGTATCCGGGATTTCTTTCGCATAGCAAAGAAGTACGGGGTTGACTATGCCGTTGTGAAAGACACGAGCGGTGAACAGCCAAAGTATGTCGTGTTCTTTAAGGCGAAGGACATTGACGTGATCGAGCAGGTCCTCCGGGAATATGCGGCAAAACGGACAATGAAGCAGGAACGGCAGGATAAGGCAAGCGTCCGCGAAAAGCTAAAAAAGTTCAGAAAAATTGCGAAGAACATGGCCAGGAAGGAACGGGAGAAACGAAAGGAGTACGCACGATGAAGAAGAACGTAAAAAAGCTTTTGATCCTGAACCTTCCGTATGGCATACTCGGTGCTGTGGCGACCAACCTGGGAGAGGCAATGCGTTTGACCGCAGGTACGAACGCCTCAGAGAGGATTCAGAGTCTCATCTTGGACGGGTGCTTTGGCAGGGCGTTTTCCAATCCCCTGCCAAGCCTTCATCCCTTTGACTTGCTGATTGGAGCTGCCGTCGGGGGTGGACTTCGCTTGGCGGTATATTTGAAGGGCAAGAACGCAAAGAAATACAGGCATAATCAGGAGTACGGTTCCGCCAGGTGGGGAACGCCCGCAGACGTGGAGCCATATGTGGATCCGGTGTTTGAAAACAACGTGATCCTGTCGCAGACGGAGCGCATTACGATGAATTCCAGACCTGCCAATCCCAAGTACGCAAGGAACAAGAATTTGCTGATCGTAGGTGGAAGCGGTTCAGGTAAGACCAGATTCCTCATTAAGCCTAACCTTTTGCAGATGCACTCCAGCTACTGCGTCACGGATCCGAAGGGAACGGTGGTAAACGAGGTTGGCAACGCCCTTTTGAAGAACGGTTACAGGATGAAGATATTCAACACGATCAACTTCAAAAAGAGCATGCATTACAATCCGTTTGCTTACGTGCATGACGAAAAGGACATCCTGAAGCTCGTCACGACGCTGATCGCCAACACGAAAGGTGAAGGCAAGGGTGGTGACGAATTTTGGGAGAAAGCCGAGAAACTTTTGTATTCCGCGCTGATCGGATACATTCATTACGAGGCTCCCGAGGAGGAACAGAACTTCTCAACGCTCCTGGAAATGCTCAACGCCATGGAAGTGCGCGAGGATGACGAGGAATTTAAGAACCCCGTTGACCTTATGTTTGAGGAACTGGCGGAGAGGGATCCAGATCACTTCGCGGTGCGCCAATATGCCAAGTATAAGCTTTCGGCGGGAAAGACGGCAAAGTCCATCCTGGTCAGTTGCGGTGCGAGGCTTGCACCCTTTGACATCAAGGAGCTTCGAGAGATCACGGCATATGACGAGCTGGAATTGGATACCCTGGGCGATAAGAAAACGGCACTGTTCCTGATCATGTCGGATACGGACGCAACCTTCAACTTTCTGATCAGCATGGTGTACACGCAGCTATTTAACCTGTTGTGCGAGAAGGCGGATGATGTGTACGGCGGAAGGCTCCCGGTACACGTTAGATGCCTGATCGACGAGGCGGCGAACATCGGCCAAATCCCCAATCTGGAGAAGCTTATGGCCACGATTCGAAGCCGAGAGATTTCGGCGGCACTCGTGCTGCAGGCGAAGTCTCAGCTGAAGGCAATCTATAAGGACAATGCGGACACCATCATTGGCAACTGTGATTCGCAGGTATTCCTTGGCGGATCCGAGCAGACAACCTTGAAGGACCTGAACGCCACGCTGGGTAAGGAGACGATTGATACCTACAATACTGGCGAGACAAGGGGCATGAGTCCCAGCTACAGCATGAACTATCAAAAGCTTGGTCATGACCTCATGAGCATCGACGAGTTGGCAGTTATGGACGGCAGCAAGTGCATCGTGCAGATCAGGGGCGTGCGACCGTTTCTTTCCGACAAGTATGATTTGACAAAGCACCCGAAGTATTACCTAACGGCGGATGCGGACAAGAGGAACTGGTTTGACGTGGAGAAGTTCTTAAATCATAAGCTGTTACTGCGGCCTAATGACCAGTACGAAGTTGTTGATATTAACTGACATGCTTGTAGACGCTGCCCTGATTACATGGTATAATCGGGGCAGATGTTCTGAAAAGATAGAAGCAGATGTGAGGTAAAAAGGTATGACTGAAACAGAATTTCGTGTTTATCACAGTCGGCTAATAGAGTATTATCAACTAATCGAGATGAGATTGAAATGCATTTGCGCAGAATTGCTTGCTGATGAAGAAAGAGGATGGTTTGAAAGGCTGCGTGATTGTGAGACAGATCCTTTTGGACTATTGATCCAGAAAACTAAGGATATACAAAACCAAAAGCACATTGTTTTGTTAAGCCAGGATGATTTTAAGGGCTTGAAGGAATTAAAGGAAAAACGAAATTATTGGGCACATCAATGTTTTGGCGGTCTTAATCCGATAACATTTTCAAGTGAGGGAACTGTAAAGAGTATTTGGGGTATACAGAAGATCATTTCAGATCTGGAAGATGCGATGAAGTGGGATGAAACAATCACTGAACGCATAAATGCCATGCCTAGAAAAAAGTAATCTAGAATGGGAATATGAAATTAGGTATACGGGCGTAGCTCAGTTTGCAGAGCGGTGACAATATTTAAGTTACGAGATGCGGGTTCAAATCCCGTCGCCCGTTTTATAAAAGACTCTTTGGCGTAGTGCCAAGGAGTTTTTTATATGCAAAAAGCGGAAGCAGCTGCTTCCAAGCAAGCCTGTCTCTTCGGAGTCAGGCTTTTTTTATGCGCGCATATCCGGAAATCAGTCGACGGATTCCGGAAACGACAACTGCATAAGGAAGCCGCGGGGACATTCACCGAAGCGTTTGGCCGACGCATTGGGAACACAAGCCCCGCCAGAAACAAACAACCAAACAACAATCAAAAAACGGAGGAATTTAACATGGCATTTTTTAACAGCGCAGTAGGCGTACTTCAGACTCTCGTAATCGCTCTTGGTGCAGGTCTTGGCATTTGGGGAGCAATCAACCTGATGGAGGGTTACGGCAACGATAACCCCGGCGCAAAGTCCCAGGGCATGAAGCAGCTCATGGCTGGCGGCGGCGTGGCCCTGATCGGCATCACCCTTGTGCCCCTGCTTTCAGGACTGTTTTGATCGGCCCGGAAGTGTGGAAGGCGGGCACGGAAAGGTCAGGCGGAAAGTCGCCTGGCCATTTCGTGACCCTAATCGGTAAAAAGAAGCGGGAGGCAGCATGAGCAGCATAGGAGACATCATTGACGAATGGCTGCGGGGAGTGCTTATCAACGGCATCATGAACAACGTGAGCAACACCTTCGATTCGGTGAACCGTCAGGTGGGGCAGATCGCGACGGAGGTTGGCAGGACGCCTGCCAACTTCTCGCCTGCGATTTACAACATGATCCGAAACATTTCGGAGAACGTGATCATGCCGATTGCAGGAATTATCCTGACTTTCATTGCATGTTATGAGCTGATCCAGCTGGTCATCAGTCACAACAACCTGGCTAACTTCGAATCCTGGATCTTTTTTAAGTGGACATTTAAGACCTTTGTGGCGGTATACATTGTTTCAAACACGATGAACATTACCATGGCGGTGTTTGACGTGGCGCAGCACGTGGTGTCAAGGTCAGGCGGCATCATTGCGGGAAGCACGGCGATCGACGCAAGCGCGCTTCGCACGATTCAGGCGACCCTGGAGGCGACGCAGACGGGATCGCTCTTTGCGATCTTTTTGCAGTCTTTTATCGTGCAGTTTTTGATCTACGTGCTTTCGGTGCTCATTTTCGTCATCGTGTACGCGAGAATGATCGAGATCTACCTGATGGTCAGCCTGGCGCCGATCCCCTTTGCGACCTTTGGAAACAGGGAGCAGAGCATGATGGGACAGAACTATCTTAGGTCGCTGTTCGCGCTTGGTTTTCAGGGGTTCCTGATCATGGTGTGCGTCGGCATCTACGCGGTGCTGATCCAGACGGTGTCGTTCACTTCGGACATCATCGCTTCCCTTTGGGGAGTCATGGGCTACACGGTCCTTTTGGTGTTTACTTTGTTTAAGACGGGTTCGGTGGCCAAGTCAATCCTTCACGCCCACTAAACTGGGGAACGGACGCGGAGGAAATCAACCCAAAAGTTCCCTAAATCGGAAAGGAATTAGAAATGGCAGCATCATACGTATCGGTGCCTCGAGACTTAACGAAGGTGAAGAGCAAGGTGATGTTTAACCTGACGAAACGGCAGCTTGTCTGCTTTGGCCTGGCGGCGCTCATCGGAGTGCCGTTTTTCTTCTTGGTCAAGCGGTTTTGCGGCGTAAGCACGGCGGCCATCTGCATGATGGTCGTCATGATGCCGTTTTTCTTTCTCGCAATGTACGAGAAGAACGGCAGGCACCTTGAGGTCATCCTCGGACACTTCATCGAGGCAACATTCATAAGGCCCAAGGAGAGGCCTTACAAAACGGACAACAGGTATTCCGCCCTTGAGCGTCAAATGGAGGCGCAGAGGGCAATTAACGCGATCATACGCGGCAAACAAAAGACGGAAGGGAGGGACGGACGGTGCCTTGGAAAAAGAAAAGCGAAGTAACGATCCCGCAGGGACTGACCCGTGCGGAGCAAAGGGAAGTAAGAAGGATCCTGGAAGCGGCAGGCCGTGATGACGGCGTTCCGAGGACCGCGCAGCAGAGCATTCCCTTCGACCGGATGTTTCAGGACGGGATCTGCAGGGTCGGAAGCGATTACTACACGAAGACGATCCAGTTTCAGGACTTAAACTATCAGCTGGCGCAGCAGGAGGACAAGACGGAGATATTTGAGCAGTGGTGCTCCTTCTTAAACTTCTTTGACAGCACGATCCATTTTGAGCTTTCCTTCGTAAACGCGGAGACGGACCTTTCGGAATTCCGGACGGGGATCGCGATCCCGCACAAGAAGGACGAGTTTAACGGCGTGCGCGACGAGTACAGTTCCATGCTGTTCCATCAGATGGAGGCAGGAAACAACGGACTTTCGAAGCTGAAGTACCTGACCTTCGGTATCCACGCGGAGAGCGTAAGGGCGGCAAAGCCAAGGCTCATCCACGTGGAGACGGACCTCATGAACAATTTTAAGAAGCTGGGCGTTGGCGCAAGGACCCTAAACGGAAGGGAGCGCCTCGCCCTGATGCACAGGATCTTTCACGTGGGGGAGAGCGACAGGTTTTTGTTTGACTGGGAGTGGCTGAAACCCACGGGACTTACGGTAAAGGACTTCATCGCGCCGAGCAGCTTCCACTTCCCCAACGGAAAGCGGTTTGAGATGGGAAGCACCTTCGGGGCGGTAAGCTTTTTATCGATCGACGCGTCCGAGATCAGTGACGCGCTGCTGGCGGACTTCCTGAACATGGAATCAAGCCAGGTGGTCACGATGCACCTGCATTCGGTGGACCAGAACGACGCGATCAAGACGGTAAAGCACACCATCACGGAGCTTGACCGGAGCAAGATCGAGGAGCAGAAGAAGGCGGTGCGAGCGGGCTACGACATGGACATCATCCCGTCGGACCTTGCAACCTTCGGAAAGGACGCGAAGGCACTCCTCAAGGAGCTCCAGTCCCAGAACGAGAGGATGTTCCTTCTGACTTTCCTCATCATGAACACGGGGAAGACGCAGGAGGAGCTGGAGAACAACGTGTTCCAGGCGAAGTCCATCGCGCAGAAGCACAACTGTAATCTTGTGCGGCTTGACTTTCAGCAGGAGCAGGGGCTGATGAGCTCCCTGCCGCTTGCAAACAACCTCGTGGACGTGGAGAGGGGAATGACTACCTCAAGCACGGCGATCCTCGTGCCCTTTACGACGCAGGAGCTTTTTCAGTCGGGGAAGGAGAGCCTTTACTACGGCCTGAACGCCCTATCAAACAACCTGATCATGGTGGACCGAAAGCTCCTTAAAAACCCGAACGGCCTGATCCTCGGAACCCCCGGTTCCGGTAAGTCCTTCGCGGCAAAAAGGGAGATAGCGAACGCGTTTCTCGTAACGGACGATGACGTGATCATCTGTGATCCCGAATCGGAGTACTCGCCGCTGGTGGACCGCTTCGGAGGGCAGGTCATCAGGATCAGCCCCACGAGCTCGCAGTTCATTAATCCTATGGACATCAACGCGAACTATTCGGACGATGACAACCCGGTGGCACTGAAGGCGGACTTTATATTGTCGCTGTGCGAGCTGATCGTGGGCGGAAAGGAAGGCCTGCAACCCATCGAAAAGACGGTCATTGACCGCTGCATTCATCAGATTTACCAAAGGTACTTCGAGGATCCAAGGCCGGAGAAAATGCCCCTTCTGGAGGACCTTTATGACGAACTCTTAAAACAGGGCGAGGAAGAGGCAAGGCACGTGGCGACGGCCCTTGAAATCTACGTTACGGGGTCGCTGAGCGTGTTCAACCACAGGACCAACGTGAACGTGACGAACAGGCTTGTCTGCTACGACATCAAGGACCTTGGAAAGCAGCTGAAAAAGATCGGCATGCTGGTCGTGCAGGATCAGGTCTGGGGGCGCGTGACGGAAAACAGGTCCCTGGGAAAATCGACCAGGTATTACATGGACGAGATGCACCTTTTACTTCGCGAGGATCAGACCGCGGCCTACACGGTGGAGATCTGGAAGAGGTTTCGAAAGTGGGGCGGGATTCCTACGGGAATCACGCAGAACGTAAAGGACCTGCTGTCCTCCAAGGAGGTGGAGAACATCTTCGAGAACTCGGACTTCATCTACATGCTGAACCAAGCCGTGGGGGATCGGCAGATCCTGGCAAAGCAGCTGAACATCAGCCCGTACCAGCTTTCGTACGTGACGCACTCCGGAGCGGGCGAGGGCCTGATCTTTTACGGCAACGTTATTTTGCCCTTCGTTGACAGGTTTCCGACGGACGTGGAGCTCTACCGCATCATGACGACGAGGCTTTCCGAGCGGTCCGAGATCGCGAAGGAAGAGGCGGCAAGGGACGAGGCTGAAAAGGGCGAGACGAAGACGCTACTTAGGCATGAGGGCGGAAAGGAAGTCAGTCTATGAGAAAGCAAACGCCAAAACTGAACAATGGCATGCCTGGAGGAAGGACTTTCGGAGGCAGGAGAAGAAAGCAAGGCGGCGGATCCTCCCCGCCTTCTGAGGGCAAAGCTCCCGGCAGTGCGGGGGATGACAAGGAGGAACGGGCGGAAAACGAGGAGATAGCCGAGTCTGCCGTCCGTCTCGTAACGGGAGCCGCGAAAAGCGGTGTGCAGGAGCTTTCCGAAGCTGCATCGGAGCTTCAAAAGAAACTTGAAGAAAGAGAAGGCGAAGGCACTTCAAACGGAGGGTATTCAAGCAAGCTCAGCCAGGGGAGGCATTTCAAAAACGCGGACAAGCTCCACGAAAGGGAAGGCGAGGGAAGCAACCTTCGATCGCGCCAGATGCAAAAGAGAAACCAGCAAAAGGAGATCATGCAGCGCGGCAGGGAAGCTTCCGGTTCTGCCGGGGCGGCAAAGGCCGCAGGCGGTAAGGCCAAAGCCGCCGGAAGCAAGGCGGGAGAGTCACTGGCAAACTTCGTGAGGGACAATCCGGGGGCGGCGCTTCTTGGCATCTTTGGCGGTCTTGTTCTGATGATACTTGTGAGTTCGCTTGGCTCCTGCGGCATGTTCATGTCGGGCGGGGGCGGAACGGTTGCCTACACCAGCTTTACGGCAAAGGACAAGGAGATCAAGGCCGTGGAGAAGGAGTACCAGTCGCTGGAAAAGGACTTGAAGAAGGAAATGGACAAGATCAACAAAACCCATGCCGGCTACGACGAATACGTAAAGACCATCGCGCCGATCGAGCATGATCCGTTTGAGCTTGCGGCGCTTCTGACCGTCCTTTACGAGTCCTATACGAAAAACGGCGTGAAGGATTACCTGAAAACGATCCTGGACGGCCAGTATGACCTTTCGACCTACGCAACCACGGAGACCAGGTACAAAACCGAGACAAGGTGGCACTGGGTGACCAAGACAAGGGAAGAGACGAGGATTGGTTTTCGCTGGGAAGGCTTTCAGCTGGTCATGTATACCTACACCGTAACGGTGGAGTACCAGGAGCTGGAATCCTACGAGGTGCAGGTTCCGTATGACTACACGATCCTGCACGTGACGCTCACGGGGCGATCCATTGACGATTACGTAAAGAGCTTAGGGCTTAGCGACGAACAGTTGATGCGGTATGAGATCTTGCTTCAGATGAAGGGCAACAAGCCGGAAATATTTAACTGACATTAAGACCTGTAAGGGCGGAAAGGACAAAGAAATGACTGAAAGAAATTATGACAAGCTGGAGCGCATGCGCGAGGAGATCCGCAAGGATCACGAAAGGATCGCAATGCTGCAGGAGCAGGTAAGGGCAAAGGAAGCGAAACTTCGCGAGGCGGAGGGGAGCAGGATCGTGGCTGACGTGGAAGCCATGAAGCTTTCTCCCGAGGACGTGGGAGCGCTGCTTGACCTCATCAAGGCCGGGAAGATTCCTGGAATCGCCGATGCCAGCATCCCTGCAAGGGTAACCAAGGGAAGGCGAAAGGCTGCCGTCGACAAACTTGAGGGTGGCTTCTTTGACGAAGAGGATGCGGAAGGAGAGGAAAACGATGAAGGGGAAAACTAAGCTTTTGATGATTCGAAGGGGACTAAGGGCCGCGGCTACAACGCTGACGGCCTTTTTGATTGGAACGATGCCGGTTACCGCATATGCCGCGCCGGAGGAATACGTCACCTGCATTTGCGGCGAGAAGTGCACGGAAGGTCACGTAAACCATGACTGCGTAGTCTGCAATTATGACTACGCCTTTTGTCAGGCAAGTGAGACTGCAGATGAAGCGGACCAGGATGATGGTGAGAAAGGATCTTCCCTCGTCACGGAAATCTTCGGGCCCCTGACCCCTGACGGGAACCTTGAACTCGTTGATGACTACGGTTCGCCCGAAGGGGGAGGAAAGCAGTTCATCACGGTGCTTACGAAGTCCGGAAATTACTTTTACATCATCATTGATCGCGACGACAAGGGGAACGAGACCGTGCACTTCCTGAACAAGGTGGACGAGGCCGACCTGCTGAAACTGATGGATGACGAGGAGGTCAAGGCGTACGAGGAGGAAAAGAGCTCGGAAGAAGCAAAGGATCCCGAAGGTGAAAAGGAGCAGGAGGAAGGTGAAACAAAGCCTGGCCTGATACAGTTGCCAAAGCTCGGCGGAGGCGAGGAAGAAGGTGAAACTGAGAAGCCTGAAATAAATCCCGCCATTCCAGCCGCAGTCGTGATCGTTATCGTAATTGTCGGTCTTGCGGTCATGCTATCGAAAAAGAAAAAGGGAAAGAACGCGGTGAAAAAGGGCCCTGATCCGGATGCCGATTACGACGAAGGCGCAGACGGATACATAGATAACCTTCCTGACGCTGACGAGCTCTTTGACAAGGATGCGGACGGCGAAGAGGATCGTGAAGGGGAAGCGGAAGAAGCTTCCAAAAGAGGATAACAGGTAAACGTGGGGTGGCCACAAGGTCGCCCCGATTTTAAGGAGGGAGAAGAAAGATGGCAAGAAAGTCTAGAATGACGGCATACGCGCAGGGCATTAAGACCCTGGAACAATTAAGCGCAAAGGATGAAAAGCATAAGGCGACATCCGTGATGGAGCGACTTGCGAAGATGAAGAACCAGAAGAAGGAGGGCAAGTAAGATGGGCGAGAAAGACAAGACGGCATTTGATCCCAAGGCCGCAGCGGAAGCACGAAAGGCGGAGCTCGAGGAGATCACGGGAAAGCTGGAAAAGGGCGTAAAGGACATCTTTACCACGGAAGGGTACAAGAACTACCTGAACTTCTGCGCGAAGCTTCCCAGGTATTCCGTAAACAACCAGATCCTGATCATGATGCAACGGCCTGACGCAACGATGTGCCAGTCCTACACCGGATGGAAGGAAGCGAACAGGTTTGTCAAGAAGGGCGAGAAGGGCATTCGCATTCTGGCACCCGCACCCTACAAGATGGAGAGGGAGCAGGACAAGATGGACGCGTCGGGAAAGCCCGTGCTGGACAGGGACGGGGAACCCGTAAAGGAAAAGGTGGAGATCACGGTCAATGCGTTTAAGCCCGTCAGCACCTTTGACGTAAGCCAGACGGAAGGTGAACCCATCCCTCAGATTGGTGCGACCGAACTGACAAACGGCGTGGACGGATACGCTTCCCTGATGGACGCGATCAAGCAGGTGGTTCCCGTGCCCATTTCCTTCGAGCAGATAGATTCAGGCGCAAAGGGATACTTTCACCTGGAGGAGAACCGCATCGTCGTTCAGGAGGGAATGAGCGAGGCGCAGACGGTGAAGACCCTGCTTCACGAGGCATCCCATCAGGCACTGCATTCCCGCGAGGCGATGGAACATTCCGGCGACAGGAAATCCAGGGGACAGAAGGAAGTGGAGGCCGAATCCGTGGCATACGTGGTGTGCCAGCACTTTGGGATCGACACTTCGGACTATTCCTTCCCGTACGTGGCAACCTGGTCGGAGGGAAAGGAAGTGCCGGAGCTGAAGGCATCTCTTGACGTGATCCGCAGGACGGCCGCAGACCTGATCGTCAAGATCGAGGACAAGGTACTGGGCAAGGAGAAGGAGCAGTTTGAGGAAATCGAAAAGTTTGCGAGGGAGCATGCGGACGAGATCCCTTTCGATAATCCGGGGGCTAGTCAAAGCGCAGGATTCATCAAGATCGAACCTCCGGTGGACTTTTCGGAATACAAGGCGGACAGGAAGCTGACCATTACCGCGGAGGAGCCCAAGGAGGCTAAGAAGCAGGAGACAGAACCCACAAGGGAAGAGCCAAAGCAGAAGGAAGCCGTGAAGAAGGAACCCGCGAAAAAGAAAACTGCGGAAAAGACGGATTCCAAAGAAAAGGCAAAGCCCGCCAAGTCTTCCGTCAAGGAAAAGCTGAAGACGGAAAAGGCGAAGGCTGAGAAGACCAAGGGGGCAAAGAAGGCACCCGCAAAAGACCTGCAGGAAGCAATTTAACCATGAGCGCCTCGGTGAAAACCGGGGCGTTTTTCAAACAAATAAAGAAGAGGAGAATGCAAATGAAAACATTATACAAAGTAATCAGCGCCGGACTCATCGGTTTTATCATTGGATATTTTCATGCAAAAAAAGAAAGCGAGCAGGAATACGTTCCGATCGTGGAGTCACTGAAAGAAAAATTGAGAAAGGCTATAAAAATCATGCGGGAGGATGAAGAGTGGTTTGATGAGGCATTTGGCCCGGTGACCAACAGAGACAAGGAAAGGGAGGAACTCTTGCATTATGAAGTGTAATCTTGTGATCGCGGAAAAGCCTTCCGTTGCTCAGACAATTGCCAAGGTACTGGGATGCAGCGGCAGGAAGGACGGATTCCTGGAAGGGAACGGCTGGATCGTCAGCTGGTGCGTCGGGCACCTCGTGGAGCTTGCGGAGCCGGAAAGCTATGACGCGAAATATGAAAAATGGAGGAAGGAAGACCTCCCAATCTTCCCTGCAAATTGGGAGTATCAGGTGAGCATTGGGACAAAGAAGCAGTTTGAGATCCTAAAGAACCTGATGAAGAGGGATGACGTAAGCTGCGTCGTGAATGCCTGCGATGCAGGGCGGGAAGGCGAGTTGATCTTTCGCCTGGTATATGAAAAGGCAGGCTGCAAAAAGCCAATGAAGAGACTCTGGATTTCCTCGCTGGAGGATGAGTCCGTCCGCAAGGGATTTGACGGCCTTGCTGACGGAAAGGAGTATGACAAGCTGTACGAGGCGGCACTCTGCAGGGAGCGCGCTGACTGGATCGTCGGCATCAATGCGACCAGGTTTTTCACGACCGCATATGGTCAGACGCTGAACGTGGGAAGGGTCATGACGCCCACCCTGGCACTTGCCGTGGAGCGTGAGGCGCAGATCCGCGCGTTTAGGTCAGAGGACACCTTTGCGGTTTTACTCGAAACGCCAAGCGGGATCCTTTCGAGCCAAAAGTTTAAGGACGAAGGTAGGGCGAATGAGGTTTTGAAAAACTGCTTAACAAGCAGGTTCGCAAAAATCACGAAGATTGAAAAGAAGGAAAGACAGGAGAAGGCTCCAGCGCTTTTTGACTTAACGAGTCTGCAGAGGGAAGCCAACAGGAAACTCGGCTATACCGCACAGCAGACCCTGGACTACGCACAGGCACTGTACGAGAAAAAGTTGACGTCTTATCCAAGAACTGACTCCAGGTACCTCACCGAGGACATGGAAGAGTCTCTGCCGTCCCTGATCCTGAAGGCTGCAAAGATCAGCGGGCTTCAGGCCACGAAGGTACAAAACCTGCACGCAGTGATCAACGGGAAAAAGGTAACGGACCATCACGCAATCATACCCACCATGAGCTCCGACAAGGTCAATTTAAGCGAACTTCCGAAGGGAGAGCAGGAAATCCTGAGGCTCATTGCAAAACGGCTCCTTGAGGCGATTTCGAGCCCCTGCACCTATGCTGAGGCCGTGCTGGAGGCGGACTGCAGTGGAGAAATGTTTTCCGCGAAGGGAAGGACGATCCTAAGTCCCGGATGGAAGGGAGTTGCCAACGAATCAGAAAAAACTTCCGACGAAAAGGACGAGGGAAGGCTGAACCTTACCGGAAATGAGAAGGAAGGAGCGGAGCTTTCCGTCCTTGGCGGCAGCATTAAGGCAGGCAAGACAACGCCGCCAAAATCCTACACGGAGGACACGCTGCTTTCCGCAATGGAGAAGGCAGGAAGCGACGAAATCCCCGACGAAGCGGAAAGAAAAGGCCTTGGCACGCCGGCAACCAGGGCGGGGATCATTGAGAAGTTGGTACGCATCGGATTCATCGAAAGACGCGGCGACGGGAAAACAAAATTCCTCGTTCCGACGCATAAGGGCGAGTCCCTGATCACGGTCATTCCGGAGGAAATCCAGTCGGCTTCCATGACTGCGGAATGGGAGCAAAAGCTCCTGCAGGTGGAGCGGGACCAGTACGAATCCGGAAGGTTCATGGATGAGATTGAGGACGAGGTAAGGCACCTGATCGAAACTTATGAAATCATCCCGGACGCGGAGGCCCTCATGCGTCCCACACACGAACCAATGGGAAAATGCCCACGCTGCGGAGGCGACATCGTTGATAAGAGCAAGGGATTCTTTTGCGGAAACAGGGATTGCCGTTTTGCACTTTGGAAGGAGAACCGCTTCTTCGATTCCCTGTCCAAGAAGCTGACGAAACAGATCGCGGAACAGCTCCTTACAAGCGGGCGTGCCAAGCTGAAAAAGTGCCGATCCGTGAAAACCGGAAAGACCTTTGACGCGACGGTTGTCCTTTCGCATAAGGATGACGGACAGGCGGTATTCACTCTGGAATTTGACAAAGGGGGAAAGTAAAAATGGAAAAGAAGAAAAAGACGAAGATCCAAAAGTGGGACGAAGTCAGGGGAATGCATGACATTGAAATAGACGAGGGATCCGTCATTGCTGAGGAGAAGGCGGGAGACGGTCCGTCGCTTAGCCGTGAGGTCATGAGGGCTCTAGAGGACCTTTTGGAGCAGAACGACAATTCCCTCGACGGCGTGATCAACAATCTTCCGGAACCGAAGGATGAAAACACACAGGCTGTGCTTGCGGCGAAGGAAGAGGAGAAGACTTCCGTAATTGAAAAATTGAGAATCATGAATTCGGAGCAGGAAAAGAAACCGCCCGTTTCTTATTGTCCAGTAATGGAGATCACGTAAATGCAAGAGGAAAGATTTACTATTCGCCTTACGACGGAAGAACTAAAAAAGATTGAAGAGCGAATGAAATCGGCAGGCATAAAAAACATGTCCGTATTCCTTCGCAAAATGGCGCTTGGCGGTTACGTCATCGTCCTTGACCTAAGCGAACTCGAAGAGGTGGAGAGGCTGATGCGCATCAACGCAAACAACCTGAATCAGTACACGAAGCGGGCAAATGAAACGGGAAGCATTTACCTGGAAGACATAAAGGAAATTCAGGAGCAACAGGAAAAGCTTTGGAACGTGCTGAGGGAAATATCGAGAAAACTGTCGAACATTAGCTGAAAAGAGGTGAACGCGCGTGGCTGCAACCAGACTAATTGCAATGCATCAAAACAAGGGAAAATCCATTCAGCACTGCCTCAAGGACAGGGTCGATTATGCTGAAAACGGAGAAAAAACGGATGGCGGCAAACTGATCAGCAGCTATGCGTGCGATCCCAAAATGGCTGACGAACAGTTTGCAAGGTCCAAGGCGTTTTACTTTCGAAATACGGGAAGGGTCTATCAGGGAGACATCATCGCTTATCAGATCAGGCAGTCTTTTAAGCCGGGAGAGATCACGCCGGAAGAGGCGAATCGGATTGGTTATGAAACCGCCATGCGGTGGACAAAAGGAAACCATGCCTTTATTGTTGCAACGCACGTTGACAGGGCGCACGTACATAACCACATCATCTACAATTCCACGAATCTTGACTGCGACAGGAAGTTCAGGGATTTCTTTTTTTGCGGCATTGCCCTTCAACGGCTCAGCGACGTTGTCTGCCTTGAGAACGGCCTGTCCGTGATCAAACCGAAGAAACCCAGTGAGCGCGAAAAGCGAACGGAGTATCCCAAAAGGGAGAAAACCATCCGTGACAATATCAGGGAAGCCATCGACAAATGCATGGGGCAAAATCCGAAAAACATGGAGGAACTGCTTCGATACCTTGAGGAGCTTGGATACGAAATCAAGAGGGGAAAACACGTTTCGGTTAAGGGACCGGGGCAGAAAAAGTTCCTCCGCTTTCGGTCCCTGGGAGCCGGATACCGTGAAGAAGACCTCGAAAAAATTTTTGCCGGAGAGGCAAAACATGAACCCAATCATGATTCGGATTCGGACGAAAGAACGAGACGCGCGGCGAAGGAATCCAGGGAGCCTGAGCTTGACATGCTCCTCAACATTCAGGAGATTATTGCAAAGGGAAAAGGAGCGGGATATGAGCGCTGGGCTAAGGTTCATAACGTTAAGGAGATGGCACAGACTTTGCTGTTTCTCGAAAGGGAAGATCTTCGGGATTATGAAAAACTGGCGAAAAAGGCAGGCGATGCATCGGAGAAATTTGGAGAAATTACGAAAAAGCAAAAGGAGCTGGAAGCCAGACTTGTTGAAATTGCAAGCCTGAAAAAACACATCATCAACTACTCAAAAACGCGTGACGTTTATTCCGAATACCGAAAGAGCGGGTATTCCCAAAAGTTCTTCGAGGAGCACCGCGAGGAGATCACGCTGCATAAGGCAGCGAAGGAAGCATTCTCAAAAATCAAGGGACCAATTCCGAAGATCAGGGAGCTGAACGAAGAGTATGACAGAGTCCTAAAAGAGAAAAAGATGACTTATGCGGAGTATCGAAAAGTCAGGCAGAACATGAAGGATTATCAGACGGCCAAGTACAACGTTGACCAGTTTCTCAAAAGGGAGGAAGAGGAAAAAAGGGCCCACCAAAAAGAAAAAGAGAATAAGGTTTTATAGAAAAATGGGAGATCAAGCCATGAGATTTTGGCAAGATCTCCCGCTTTTTTTATTTTGGGGTAGAGGCACTTAGCGTCACTTTTAGTGATGCGTAGCTCCGAGCGAATGCGAGGTTCCTGAGGGGATTGGGGGCAACGCCATCCAACAAGCAGACGGCATTTGTTCGAACAAATGCACTGCTTGCGAAAGAGAAAATCAAAGCACGATAAAACAATTTATGCATATCTGTATGTAACGGAATTGAAGGATTCGGCTATGCTCCCAATAAGACTCGGGCTAAAAAGAAGGCTTCATTTATGACTCTGGTTAATCTGATGAAGGGATCAGGTTTGGCCACAGAAGAAATGATAAAAGAAGTGGAAGATCTAAAGGGAATCAAATAAGGATGGAGAGGCTGACCACAAGAAATTGCGACTGGCCTCTCTTTTTCATTGAATCGAGCGATAACAATGATATTCGTGCGATTGCAGGAGCGATTCTTGAAACACTTCGCTTTTTATGATATAATAAAGCATGTATAAAACATGTATAGGTGTCTTGGAGTAGATGCGATTCGAGTAAGTGAAGATGGAGGTTTACAAACATGGCTATAAGTTATAAAAATCTTTGGAAATTACTGATCGATAGAGATATGAAGAAGAAGGATCTTCAGCAATTAGCCGGTATTAGCGCTGCTTCCATTACCAAATTGGGAAAGAACGAGAACGTTAATACAGAGATAATTGCGAAGATTTGTGTTGCTCTTAAGTGCGATGTCAGCGACATTATGGAAATTGTACCGGATGAAGATCATGAGGAGGACCTTGATGGGGACAGTACTAAAACGGAATGATTTTAAAAAGCAGTATTCGGTCATAAAGCAGGGCATGTTCATATTTGAAAAAGAAAAGCATATTCCTAAAGATCAGCCAATTATAAACATTGGAAAAGAAATAAGCAGTGCGCTTATGAAAATTGAGGCTGGTCAGCGAAAAGACCGTGCTCCAGATATTTTAAGAGAAATAGTAGATGAATATAAAGACGTCACGTTGGAGCACATAGAAGTATTATTTACTCCATCATTGAAGATTGATCCGGCAGCTTGCATATTAAAACTGTGCAGAAATCGAAAGATTTGTTATGTGTGGCCGGGTGAGATAAAAGGCGAGCAGCTGTTTTATGAACAACCGGGAAATCCAGAATATTATGCTCAAAACTATAGAGCCTTTATCGATACCTATATTATTTTAGGAGGAATGTAAAATGAAGTATTCAGATCTGATTCAGTTTGATCCGATTGAAACCGTCATCGTATTAAGGAGTGCGGATGACAAGAAAAAAGCAGAAGAGCTTGTTAGCAGCTATGTAATGAGTGATGCGATGGCAGATCTTATAAACAGCAAGATTATCAGCCAAATCCAGCTTGATAAAGTTGTAGATAATAAGGGTGTGCTGAATGTTGGTAACTATGGTACCGGTAAATCTCATTTGATGAGCTTGATTTCTGCTGTGGCATCAGATGCAGATATGCTTGCTTTAGCCCAGAATGAAAAATTCCGTGAAGATGCTGTTTGCATAGCCGGAAAATTCGAGGTACTGAGAATTGAAATCGGTTCTACTTCTATGTCTCTTAGAGGAATCATTACGAGTAATATTGAAAAGGATTTTAAGAGCAGAGGTATCAGTTATAAATTTCCAGATGTTTCAACGATAACCAACAACAAAGATGCTCTTATCGATATGATGGCAGCATTCGCGGAAAAGTATGGCGATGAGAGAGGCTATTTAGTTGTGGTAGATGAGTTGTTGGATTATCTGAAGACTCGTAAAGATACAGAACTAATGGCAGATCTGGGATTCATGCGTGAGCTTGGAGAAATAATCAAAACGACAAGATTCCGCTTTATTAGTGGTGTTCAGGAAGCTTTGTTTGACAATCCCGCATTCCATCAGGTCTCCAGTTCCTTGCTGAAAATGAAGGATCGTTATGAGCAGGTACTTATTAGATCTGAGGATATCGCCTATGTTGCAAAGAACCGTGTGCTGAGCAAAACACCTGAGCAGAAGGCCATGATTCGTGAACATTTGCAGAAATTCTGTCCATTATATCAGAATATGGCAGATCGTCTGGAAGAATATGTAGATATGTTTCCGATTCACCCTGCGTATATTGATACATTTCAGCATATTATTACTGTTGAAAAAAGAGAAGTCCTGAAGACCATCTCCGAAACAATAGGAACAGTTATCAATGACACAATTGATCCTGATAGCCCGTGCATTATTTCTTACGATACTTATTGGAAGCGTATTAAGGAAAATCCAAGTCTGAGAACTGATGCTTCTGTACATGAGGTCCTGACTAAATCGACGGTGCTGGAAGATATCGTAAGCCATTCGTCAATGCAACCTGCATACCGAAATATGGCGCTTCAAATTATCAGCGCATTGAGTGTACACCGCTTAACTACAGGTACATTGGATGCTAAGCTTGGTCTTACAGCGCAGAATATGAAGGATGATCTGTGCCTGTATCAGCAGATGCCGGTTATGGAAGAGGATTTCCTTCTGACAACGATACAGACTGTTCTGAAGAATATTATGACCGTTGTTTCCGGCCAGTTTATTGAGTATAACCAAGACAACGGTCAGTATTACTTGGATCTCAAGAAGGATATAGATTATCTACAAAAGATTCGTGAGAAGGCTGATTTCCTTGGAGATGATAGGCTTAATAGTTATTTCCATAGCGTAATGATAGCAGCTCTTGAATGGAAAGAGCCTCAGCACGTTACGGGTCATAACATATATCAGTACAATTTGAATTGGCAGAGTAAGAATATTTTCAGAAGAGGATATCTGTTCCTGGGTAATGCTAATGAGAGACCGACGGCTCAGCCGGATCAGGACTTTTACGTATATCTGCTTCCTCCTTTTGGTGGTGAAGTGCCCTCATCTGTTATTAAGGATGATGAAGTCTATTTCACATTCCAGGGTGATGCTGATTTTATCAAGGCGCTTCATATGTATGGTGGAGCCAAGGAAATGGAAGAAATTAGCGCTGCCGGTGAAGCTAAGACAGCTTATGCTCAGCATGCAAAGAAGTATTTGTCCGATATGAGAAAGTGGCTGGATTCTCACAAGACTGTTTTATTTAAGGTAACATATCAGGGGACCGAAAAGCCATTGCTTGAGTATTTAAAGGGTACAAATATGAGCATGTTGGATGTTAAAGGGGCGGTTGATATTGCTGCTTCTAGAGCTTTAGACGGTTTCTTGGCGACAAGATATCCGGATCAACCGAAGTTTGCTAAGCCAATTACAAAGGACAATATGGCTGCAAATCGAGGGGAAGCCATTCAGGCTATTGTTGGTAAAGGAACCGAGCTTGGAAATTCCATTCTCAATTCTTTTGGAATGATTCTTGATGGAAAATTCCGTCCGGAAAACAGCAAGTATATTGGCTATTACATCAGCAAATTGAATGGTCTTCCAGAAGGTAATGTACTGAACTATGACGATATCATGACTACTACTAATGGTGAGGAGTATCATGATATTCAATTTAAACTTGATGATGTCTGGATGAGTGTTATTCTCACGGGGCTTGTTTCCGGTGGATATTGCATTTTGGTGGCTGGGGATGGAAAGAAGTACGATGCTGGAAATATGGAGGCTTTGGCGAAGATAAGCCCGATGGATATCTATAACTTTAAGCGTCTGGAGAAGCCTAAGACTGTTAATTTCATTATGCTCAAGAGGCTGTTTGATGACTTCGATGTCTCTACAGGATTGCTTGCTAGCGAGACGACCTATAACCAGGCTGCTGAGACTCTATTAAAAGCCGTTAAAGAGAAGGGCGATGCGGCTTTAATGAAGAAAATCGCGCTTGGAAAAAATCCTATGCTTTGGGGTGAACTTTTAATCTCAGAAAGTGAATCTAATAAGCTTCAGAATCAATTAGATGCTGTTCATAATGCGGCGGATGATATTAGAAGCCGTTTTACTACAGGACCGAAGCTCAAAAACTTCGATTTTGACGATGCTCGTATGACATCTATAGAACAGGGCCTTGGTGCGATGGAAAAAGCGGTTCGAGCTTTGGAATTCAAAGAAAATATTGCGGATATAATCCAGTACATTTCTACTGCCGAGTCTAAGGTTGCTGAAGGCGATAAGCTTGCAGACGAATTTGCAACAAAAAAGCAGAGTTTTATGGATGTTCGTAATAAGCTTCTTGATGATGATTTTGATACAGATGACGTGGATGATCTCGTATCAGAATTAGAAGAATTGAAGAAGTCCTATATTGCATATTACATGCAGGAGCATCAGAAGTATAGACTTGATCATGCTGGGTCCACGAAGAAGGGAAGTATTCTTCAGAGTACAACGGTTAAGACTCTTCAGACATTGAAGAATATTACAGGAGCCCCGTATTCTGGTCAGCTGGCAACGCTTACAAGTCAGATTGGCGTGGTAAAGACCTGCTATCAGTGCACATCTGTAATGTTGGATAGTAATCCAGAATGTACAGAATGCCATTTTAATCCGGCGGATAATGATGCTAAGCCTGTTGCGGGAAAAATGGAATATTATGAAGGTCAGTTTGATGACCTCCTTGCAAATTGGACAAATTGGCTTCTTCAGGCTTTGGACGATCCGGCATTGGATGATCAGCTGAACTTGATTACAAAGAAACAGAGAGCGGTTATTGATAAGTTTAAAGATGATAAGATGCTGCCAGTTCCGGTTGACCAGCAATTTGTTGATGCGATAAATGCTGTATTGAGCGAGCTTGAAAGTGTTGATGTAGATATTGATACTTTAAAGGCTGTCATGACTTCTTGGGGACCATGTGCTCCAGAGGATTTTAAAACCAAGATCAGCTCTTGGATTGATCAACAGATAACAGGTCACGATAAGAGCAAGGTAAGGATTGTTGTAAAGTAAGAAGGGAGACGTAGATTATGAAATTAACAAAGTCGGATTTAGATAGAATTCGCGATATAGAGGGTTTCCCTATTGCCAAGGATGATGACATTATCGCATTGTCGAAGCCGCCTTATTATACGGCTTGTCCAAATCCTTTCATTGAGGATTTTATTCGTGAAAATGGGACGGAATATGATGAGGCTTCTGATGATTATCATAGGGAACCATTTGCTGCAGATGTAAGTGAAGGAAAAAATGATCCTTTGTATAATGCTCACAGCTATCATACAAAGGTGCCATATAAGGCTATTATGCATTATATACTTCATTATACTAATCCGGGAGATATTGTCTTTGATGGATTTTGTGGGACTGGAATGACCGGTGTGGCTGCTCAAATGTGTGGAACTCCAGATATTGAGACTAAACTACACATAGAAAGTCAGATGGTAGGTGAGAACGTTAAATGGGGAACTAGAAAAGCTATTCTAAACGACTTATCGCCGGCGGCAACCTTCATAGCTTCTAATTATAATTCTCCGATAGATGTTCAGGAATTAGCTGAAAAGGCAAGAAAGATTATTCAAAAGTGTGAAAGTGAATTAGGGTGGATGTATGACACTAATCACGTGGATAATTCGGGACAGCAAATACTGGGATTTTCAGGATCGGGCATCACTGGAAAAATTAATTATATTGTATGGTCAGATGTGTTTATTTGCCCAAGCTGTTCTAAGGAAATCGTTTATTGGAAACCTGAAACAAATGATTCAATGACGGCACCTAAGGATAAAATGAAGTGTCCATTCTGTGGATGTATCGCAGATCGTAATAAATGTGATCATGCGATGGTAACAAGATATGATTCAGAGATTGGGGAAGCTATATCCGAGGCCAAAGCAGTTCCGGTAAGAATCAATTACTCCATTAATAAGAAAAGATTTCAAAAGACGCCGGATGAACATGATTTAGAGGTGATTGAGAAAATAGAGAATATGGAAATACCAGGATGGGTTCCTAAGGCTGTTCTGAAGTATGGATACAATACAGAGCAACCGAAGAATTCGCATGGATTTAAACACATTCATCAGTTTTATTATCGTAGGCAGCTCATATTCTTGGCAAAGATATATGCGGAATGCGCTAAGGACAATCGTTTACTGTTTTGGTTTACCAGTGCATTGCCTAAGCTAACAAAGATGAATAGATATATGCCACAGCACGGAAGCAGGGCGTTGGTTGGTCCAATGGCTGGCACCTATTATATTGCGCCATTACGTGTTGAAAACGAAGTCATTTCACAGTATGAATTTCAGTTGAAGAAAATAGTTCAGGTTGATGTTCCAACGAATAGTTATATCTCCACCGGTTCATTAACTGAAATGAAAATGATTCCCGACAACTCTATTGATTACATTTTCACTGATCCCCCATTTGGAGGAAATCTTAATTATTCCGAGTTAAGTGCACTCTGGGAAAACTGGTTAAAGGTTGAAACAAATGATAAGTCGGAGACCATTATGAATGTAGCTCAACAGAAGGGGATAGATGAGTATCAGGCATTGATGGTCAAGTGTATAGATGAGTATTACAGGGTGCTAAAACCAGGAAGATGGATTACAATCGAATTCCATAATAGTCAAAATGCTGTTTGGAATTCGATTCAATATGCTATCGGTAATGCAGGATTTATAATTGCAGATGTCAGAGTTCTTGACAAACAGAGAGGAACTATAAAGCAATTATCGACATTCTCAGCGGTCAAACAAGATTTAATTATCTCAGCGTATAAACCTACAGCAGCATTTGTAAATGAATTCGAGTCACATGCAGGAGATCCAGAGATGGCATGGAAATTCGTACGTGAACATTTGTCTCATGTAGCAATTACGGCAGATGCTAACAGAGATGGTAAGCTTGATGTTATAGCGGAAAGGCAAAATTATCTACTTTTTGATCGTATGGTCGCTTGGCATATTATGCGAGGAATACCAGTTCCGTTAGATTCTCATGCTTTTTATGAAGGTTTAGATGAACGTTTCATCAAGCGAGATGAAATGTATTTCCTTCCGGAACAAGTGAATGAATACGACGAAAAACGATCCCAAATGCCAATTGAAGAGCAACAGTTATCGTTTGCAGTGACTGATGAAAAAAATGCTATAGGATGGTTAAATTATATATTGGGTTCAGGTGCGAAGACATATCAGGAGTTACAACCACTATACTTACAGGAATTGCATCAAGCAAAGCAAGAGAAGATGCCAGAATTATTAGATATGCTTAAAGAGAATTTCTTGCAGGATGAAAAGGGTGCTTGGTATGTACCAGATATTCATAATGCAGCTGACCTTGCAAAAATAAGAAGAAAGGCATTGCTTAAGGAATTCAACGATTCCTGTGTTCCTGGCAAAGCGAAACTCAAAGTCTTTAGAATGGAAGCAATCCGGGCTGGCTTCGATGAATGCTGGAAGAATAGGGATTATAAGACGATTGTGTCTGTGGGACAAAAATTACCGGAATCCGCGCTTCAGGAAGATCCTGCTTTACTAATGTATTATGACAATGCAAGCAGCCGTTTGCAGTAAAATGAAAAGAGGTTAGAACATGTTTGACATAGGTCAGTATGTGACAGACGTTCATTCCGGAAAGATGGTGCGCATCGTGGATGTTCAGCAAGCTTTTGGAATGACAACATACAAGGTCTACGAGACTGATACATCAAAAGTATACAATGCTTCAGAAAGAGCCCTGAAAGAGGATAACAGCGATAGTTTAGTGTCTGTATCTTTTTCTAGATTTGCGGCTGTATGGTCTCGCGTCCGAAATGAACTGGCCTCTGGTACAGTTTTGGATGTGTCGGAGAGTGTAATTCCGCTTCCGCACCAGAAGTATGCCTTGGAAAGAGCCCTTGCGACTAATGAAGTAAGATACATGCTTGCTGATGAAGTTGGTCTTGGAAAAACGATTGAAGCAGGGCTGATTATTAAAGAATTGGAGACTCGTGGCCTTATAGAGCGTGTGCTTGTGGTTTGTCCTACTGGTCTGATGACTCAATGGGAAGCTGAAATGAAGGAAAAATTCGGGGAAACATTTACGATAGTTCAGCCGGATGAGTATGAAACCTTCAAGAAGGTTTCTTCGGATCAGAATGTATTCTCAAATTTTACTCATGTAATTAGCCCGATGGATGCTATAAAGCCGTTGGAAGAACGTGTGGGATGGAACAAGGAAAAAATAGATCAATATAACCGTGATCGTATAGAAGCTGTCATCTCAGGAGGCTGGGATCTCATCATCATCGACGAGGCACATCGCGTTGCTGGTCAAACCAGTGATGTTGCAAGGCATAAACTTGGGCTGATGTTATCTCAGGCAAGTCCTCATCTGCTGCTTTTAACCGCCACACCACATTCTGGAAAGACAGAGCCCTTCCTCCGTCTTATGCGCTTGTTGGATGAGGAGGCTTTCCCTAATACAAAAGCCATTGTGAAAGAACAGGTGGCTCCGTATCTTATTCGTACAGAAAAGCGTCAGGCTGTTGATAATGAAGGAAACACCTTATTTAGAAAACGCCACACGCAGGTAATCGAGGTTGAGTGGAAACCGCAACATGATCTTCAGAAGGAATTATATGAGCAGGTAACTGAATACGTTAGAAACGGATATAACAAAGCTATCCGTGAACGGAAAAATTATATCGGATTTTTAATGATACTCTTTCAGCGGCTTGTGTCTTCATCTACAACAGCAATTATAGATGCAATGGAAAGACGTCTTGCGGCTTTGCAGATGCAATCCGAGATGCTTAAGACGGCTAATTTTGCTGATTTGGTCGAAAAGGATGCGGAGGAGTCACTGGACGAAGCTTTGATGGTTCTTTCTACCAATATTAAGAGCGAAATTTCCCAGCTTGAATTACTTCTTTCGCTTGCTCGACAGGCGCATCTTCAAGGTATGGATGCAAAGCAGGAGGTACTGATCGATATTCTTGGGAAGATTCGTCTACAGGAACCTGAAGCAAAAATAATTCTGTTTACAGAATTTGTGGCAACGCAAAAAGCTATTCAAGAGTTGGCTGAAAACAATGGGATCACCACAGCTTTGATTAACGGTAGTATGAATCTGGATGAACGTAATGCTTCACTGGATTTGTTCCGAAGAGAAAAGCAGATGCTAATATCAACGGATGCCGGTGGTGAAGGTCTTAACCTTCAGTGTGCGCACATAGTTATTAACTTTGACCTTCCTTGGAATCCGATGAAAATCGAGCAGCGTATTGGTCGAGCAGATCGTATTGGGCAGACAGAAGATGTGCTTGTTTATAATTTTATACTTAAAGATACAATTGAGAATCGCGTAAGGACCGTTTTGGAGGACAAGCTTGAAGTTATTCTGCAGGAACTTGGCATTGATAAGATGCAGGATGTTCTTGATGAAGGCAGTGCAGATATTGACTTTACAAACGTTTATATCTCTACCATTGCAAATCCAAAAAGTAGCGACTATCAGATAAATAATTTTGGCAAGGATATACAAAAGCAAGTAGATCGTTTTAATGCAATCCAAGGCTTGATTCATGAGGATAAGGAGCTTCAGGGTGACCGTGATGCTGAACGGCAGCAGCATTCATTCCATATGATGCTAAAGAACATGATCTATGAATATGATCTTTGGAAAGGATATGCGGTAGATGAGAGATTTGATTTGGATATTTCTGTATCGGATCCCAATATTCAACGGATATTGAATTTGAAGCAAATCTGGCATCCTAATAACGGAATTCAGGATATCCATTTTATTGATATGAAATCAGAGAGTGGCATTTTCTCTCTATGGGAAATTTCTCTCGGTGAAGATGCAACTGACAAAAGGATTATTGCTCTGTTTGTGAATGATGCTGGCATATATCGCCCAGTTGCTTCGAAAAAAATATGGGATGAAATGCTCAAGAAGGAATCACATATGGATATAGGTGAGACGAAGGCTTTGGATCCAGATTTATTCCGGATTATACAGGAAAAGGCCCAGGAAAATGCTTTGGATTCTTTCCTGCAAATGAAGGCGGCCTACGAGGAACGGCATGAAGCTAATTTCAAAAAACTTCAGAGAGCCTTGACTCTGAGAATAGAAGCTGCACAGAGAATTGGAATTGAAAATATACGAAATGCCAGAGTGAGTAAGCTAGAAAATCAGCTACAGCAATTAATGGCGACTTACGAGCGTCAGCAGGAGATTTGCCCGACATTTACTCCGGTATTAGTTGTAAACGTGAGGTGATTTTATGCAAGACAAGATTATTAGCCTCATTGGCCTGCAGTTATATACAAAGATAATAGTCATCGATTCGGAAAATCTATGGCAAAAAGGCAACTGTGATTCTGCAGAGGCGCTTATTGATTGGAAGATAAAACATATTTCTGATGAGATGGAACTGCGACAATACTATGAGTGTGAAGTTCGAGGAAACGCAGATCAAAGGTTTTTGATTGTAATCGGGGATGATAAGCTTTATGTTCCATCTGACATAAAGAGACAGTTTGAGATAAAGAAAATAACATTAAATACAATCTTTCCAGTACTTAATGTTGAAGCGGTGCGTTCACTGCCGGGTGTGGATTATTCCAGGATACTCAGGTACATTAGCTACCTCAACCTTGAACGTATGTCGAGGGAGGCGACGCTGAAGTTTTGTACAAAGACCATATATGAAGATCCGAAATATGCACTTGAACTGATGCAAAAGGCAGAAGAATTGGCGAAGCAGGCCACCACGCATAGAGATTGGAATGAGGTGGCACAGCTTTATGGCCAGGCAGCTCATTACCAGCATTCAGTTAGAGAACTAGACGGATTTGCTGAATTAAGAATGTCTATTGAAGAGGCCTTTTATCAGTGGATTATGGGAAAGTATAATTCCTTATCTGGAAGTGTTGATAAGCAACGTCCTGTACTGCTTAGCAAAACGGCAGATTATATTCGGAAGGATGCAGCTAAGGTCGCTTTGATAGTAATGGACGGAATGTCTTTTGAAAACTTTTACGCCATAAAGGAATACTTTATCAGAGAACCCTTTAGCTTTGAAATATCTTCTTCATTTTCGTTCCTGCCTACGGTTACATCCGTAGCAAGACAATGTATTTTTAGCGGTCAGTTGCCGAGAGACAATACAAAGCCGTTTTCTCTTGATAATGAAGAAAAACAGTGGCGTAGTTACTGGAAGATGGCCGGATTAAAAGAACAGGATATCGGTTTTTATAAGTCAGAAGATCCTGATTACAATCCGCATATGAAGGCAGTTGGAATCGTTGTGAACATCTGTGATGATTTAATGCATGCCGAGTTACAAGGATTGACAGGCCTTAATCAGGGTCTTATTAACTGGTTGAATACTGGAAACTTAAAGAGATTGCTTTCAAAATTGCTCGATGATAGGTTTAGTATCTACATGACAAGCGATCACGGTAATACCTCGGCTATTGCGCAGGGTAGATTCATAAAGCCTGGATTACTGGCTGAACCTGCAAGTCGGAGAGCGGTTATTTATCAGAGCTTTGATGATGCACCGGAATTAAAGAAGTTTTCTACAATTAAATGTAATAGTAGTTATCTGCCGGATGGCTATGATGCATATCTATTTGATGTAGACGCTTGTTACGGAGATAAGGATAAAGAGTATATTACTCATGGCGGAATGACACTTGAAGAGGTTATTGTGCCATTTGTAAGGATAGGAGAATATGATGGCTGAACAAGTAGGATTGGCACGTTATTTTAATCTGGAATGGCTGAATGCTGTAGCAGATTGCAAAATGGCGGATAATACAAAAGAGGAGGCCCATGCATATTTGGACGATATAATTGGGCAAAGAATCAGCTCCAAGGATAATATCAGGAAAACCAGGACAATCATGCTGAATCTTTGGTATAACAATGATCCTTGGTTCGTTGATGAATGCACAAATATTTGCAAAGGTATTTTCCGACAGGAGAGAATAGGCCTACATTGGGCGCTTATTATGGTTTATTACCCAGTATTTTTTGATCTCTGTTCCATTATCGGAAATAGTTTTGAATATAAGGATGAGATTCAACTCGCTCAGATTAAGGCGAAAATATTTGAAAAGTGGGGAGCGCGAAATACACTGGAGCATTCTCTTTCAAAGAATTTTCAGACATTGAAAGATATGGATGTGCTTGAGCCTGGAGAAAAGAGCGGATCATATAAGACGATCAAGCATAAGCTGGATAATCCTAAGATTGTATGCATGCTCGTTGCGGCAATACTTAAATGCTCCGATAATGAATACTTAACCTGGGAGCAGATCATTCATCATCCTGCTCTGTTTCCTTTTGAGATTAGTGGAGTAACTCAGGCTGACATGCCGACTTTTGAAAGACTGGTTCTTGAGAGAATGGGAGACGAGGTTGTTATTAGACTGAAAGACAAGTAATAAATGCATAAAAGCTTTTGATAACTTTCTCGACGTATTACAAAAAAATCTCTGTATGATGAGATGATTTCAGCTTATGTATGATAGAGTTAGATCAGGCTTTTTGATTGAATGTAGTCTAGATACAACCTTGAAGAAAGTCTTTATAAAAGATTCGGAAACTTTATTCAAGTATGAAAGACATGGAAAGAAGTAACTTCTTAAGCAATTTACATTCATCTAAGACGTGATAGCTCTTTATGGAGGACAAACTGATGAGATGGCAGGAATTGTTCGCTGATGAAATAATTGATGACGCACTTGAATACATAAAGCTAAATCAGTATAAAGACTTAACGATTTCAGAAGACGAACTAAGCGTAACGCTTCTGGGAAAGAAAGAGTATAGCGTAAAAATCAAGTATAAGGGCGGGAACATTGCTGACATGCAGTGCACCTGTCCTTATGGTGCTACTGGAGTAAAGTGTGAGCATATGGCAGCTGCCTGCCTTATGGGAGACGCTAACCATAAATCAGATGAAACGGCCATGTCTCAAGAAGAAAAGCTGGATGCACCGCTGGTGGAAACCGTACAGTCAACTGAGATTATCAGCGAATCGAAAGGTGGATTTACGATTTCTGCTGAGGTGAATGAGTATTATTGCTATGCCCTGCAGCAAAACGGAGGGATTCCGCTTCTCAAAAACATTGTCCTGAAAAATGAGACTGAGGAAGATCTGGATGAAGCAATTCTTCGGATTGAAACGGATACGGAACTTGTTGAGCCGTATCTAAAGGAATTGGACTTAATCCCAGCAGGTGGAGAGGAAAGAATAAATGACGTGAAGATTGCCGTTCATGGCAATTTCCTTGCTTCCGTGGAAGAGACCTTAAAGTGTAATTTGAATCTAAGATTGATCAAGGACGGAGAAACCCTTGTGTCAGTCAATCAAGAGATTACGATTCTTCCGTACAATCAGTGGCCCGGAGGCAACAGGTATTCACCGGAGTTATTGGCAGCATACATCTTGCCGTCGCATCCTCAAGTCAAGGCTATGATAAAGAGGGCATCGGATCTTTTGAAAGAATGGACGGATGATGATACTCTCGCAGATTATCAGGATGGTAAAAAAGAGAGGGTCATCTTAATTAGCAAGGCAATCTTTACGGCCATTCAAGAGAAAAACATTTCTTATTTGACCGCTCCGCCCAGCTTTGAGGATGAAGGCCAGAAAATTCGATTCCCTGATGAAATTATGGAGTATCGCATGGGTACTTGCATGGACATGACTCTATTCTATTTGGCATGTCTTGAGGCCGCGGGAATTCATGGACTGTATATAATGTTAAAGGGTCATATTTTCTCGGGTATATGGCTCTCTGAAAAGGCAAATTTTGGTGGCTGTAGTACGAGTGATGCATCTAAATTGCTGAAGTTATCGGCTGAGGGGATAAATGACCTTTTATTGCTCGATACCGTCGCGGCGTGTGAAAACGTTACTTTTGAGGAAGCTGTTGCCGTTGGTAGAAAACACGTTGAGGATCCTGAGAGCTTTCGAAGTGCATATGACTTATATAAGACGCGCATAAGCGGCGTAAAGCCCATCCCTTATCGCGTAAAACAATCTGATGGGTATTCCCTTGTCTTTGAAGACCGCGACATGACAATGCTACGGGGCAGGGATACAATTGATTTCATGGCTACGGATGTTTCAGACATCGAGGCTCGTAAAGCGCAGGTAACCAAGCTGACGCAGTGGGAAAGAAGGCTTCTGGATGTTTCGACGCGAAATCTGTTAGTCAGTGCAAAGGAAAAGCGCGTGATTACCTTTATGGCCTCCTCGCTGTCAAGGCTTGAAGACGCGTTGGCGGACGAGAGCGAGTTTGTACTTGCACCCGTTCCAGATGAGATAATTGATCACATTACTTCAAAGAAGCGCGGAAGATATGCCGGGCGTCTGGAAATGGGATTTGAAAAGGATGCGTTAACGGAAAAGTATGCACAGCTCTTGGACAAGGACATTGATAATCACGTTCTGCATTCCTGGTTTTTGGACGAGGCTTCGCTTCGAAGGGAATTAAGAAAGCTTTACAATGCCAACAGTTCCATGGTGGAAGAGACGGGCACGAACGTTATGTACCTAACGCTCGGAATGCTTCGTTGGCTGGATGAAGTGAAAGGTAAGAAGACACATTATTCCCCGATTATTCTGGTCCCCGTGGAGATCATTAATAAGTCTGCTTCAAAAGGTTACACGGTAAGAAAAAGGGACAGTGAAACCGTCATCAACATGACGCTGCTCGAGATGCTTAAGGAGCAGTTTGGCATAGAGATCACGGGTCTGGACGAACTGCCGGAAGATGAGCACGGTGTTGACGTAAACAAGGTGTTTGCCGTGATCCGAAAGGCAGTCATGAATAAGGCCGGATGGGATGTGGTGGAGAGTTGCACCATAGGCAATTTCTCCTTTGGACAGATCGTGATGTGGGACGATGTACATTCTCATCCTGAGTTCCTTGAGGAGAATAAGGTTGTCAAATCCCTTATTTCCGGTAAGCCAGAGTGGGATACGACCATTCCTGAAATTGTTGAAAGGGACGTTCCGTACCTGCCTGTTTCGGTGGATGCTTCGCAGATGCGTGCCGTGAACATGGCGGCGAATGGGGTGAGCTTCATTCTTCAGGGCCCGCCTGGAACCGGAAAATCGCAGACGATTACCGCAATGATTGCGAATGCGCTCATGAAGGAGAAAAAGGTTCTTTTTGTCGCTGAAAAGCAGGCGGCGTTGGACGTGGTGCATGACAGGCTGAAGGACATTGGACTTGAGGATTTTTGCCTCGAAATCTATTCCAATAAGGCAACGAAGCGAAGCGTCCTCAACCAAATTGCCAGAAACATGTCCCTTAAGAATCTTGGCATTCACACGGAATATGAGGAGAAGCTGAAGGAGATTTCCAAAAGAAAAGAGGAACTGGACGAATATGTAACGGCGCTGCACGAACCTCAGCCGTGTGGGCTTAGTTTGCGTCAGCTGATCGACGAGTATGAGGCAATGCCGGAGGATGTTCAGAGAATCAAGATCACGGACGAATTTCTGGACGGCTGTGATGCTAAGAACCTGCAGGAAAGCAGGAAGTTTATTGGAGAGTTAGTAACTGAAGGAAAGCGAATCGGACACCCGCATGATGCCAAGTTTTCTTATGTTGGAGTTGGAGAGTATTCCCAAAGCATGAGAAAGGCCTTGGAAGACTGTCTGGATAACTGCGAGGAAACAGCTAAGTGCTTAAAGAAGGCAGCTGAGAGTGCGGCCGAAGCCTTTGAGACAGCTCAGCCAAGTTCTTATCATGAATGGGTGGGCTTGCTGGATCTTTCCGCAGCATTGTTGGCGGCAAAGGATATTCCGAAATTCTTTATTGAAGTGTCTTCTCTTGACGCTTTGTTTGCCGCGCCCAGAGATTATCTGATTGCAAAGGGAGAGTTTGAAGCCTACAAGAAAGACCAGTTGTCAAAATGGAAGCCGAAATTCTTTGAGCAGGATCCGGCGGAGATCCGTCAGCGCCATGAGGCCGCTTTGAGTAAGCTGTTTGGCAAAGCGAAGGCACAGGAGGAACTGCGCAACGAACTGAATGCGTATGCCGTATCGGACGCGAAGTTTGAAAGTGCCCTTGATGCAGCCAACCTTATCACGGAATATCGCAAAAAGGAAGCGTCTGTCAAGGAGTTACGCGTGGGACTGTCGGAAGAATGGAACGCGTATCTGAAAGACGATTTCGCGCTGGAGGATTTGAATGAACTTAAGGCCCAAACGGAAGAGAAATATGATGCGGTGAAGGAGTGTCTGGACAAGATTTCTTCGCTGCAGAAATTGGGAAAATATGAAGCTGCATGTTATTATGCCACCGAGTTTCAGAATGCGTTTGAAGGCCTGAAAAAGGCTGACCGGGAGTTGGACGAACTGCTTGAAATGCAGCCATACAATCCTAACGCTGACTGGCTTGATGCCAAGGTCGAACGCTACGAGGAAATCGAACGCGGCACGTCCGGACTGCGCAACTGGATCAATTACCGCGCCGTGGAAAAGAAATGCCTGGAATTGGGCCTTGAAAAGGTGTGCGAGGCATATCGAGGCGGCATGGATCATGATGAGCTGTCGCCTGCATTCCTTAAAGCTTTGTACAAGGCTTTGATTTGGCGCGCAATTGAAAATGCGCCCGCGGCAGATAAGTTTACCGGTATTTCGTTTAACGAGAAGATTAGGGAATTCAAGGAAGCAGACGACGAGTTTATTCAGGTGACGAGAGAGGAAATCGTGTATCAGCTTCGCCTGAGAACGCCATCTGCGAGAAATTCAATTTCACTGGGTGAAAACGGAAAAACGATCGCAAAAGCAATAAAGAGTGGCGGAAGGGGAACCACCATTCGCGAGCTGTTTGACAAGACTTTTGTCACCATTTGTACATGTTGTCCGTGCATGCTGATGAGTCCTCTGTCTGTGGCACAGTACCTGCCGCCGAAGAACGATTTGTTTGACGTGGTCATTTTTGATGAGGCATCACAGCTTCCGACAAGCAAAGCTGTTGGCGTGATCGCAAGGGGTAAGAATGCCGTAATCGTCGGTGATCCCAAGCAGATGCCGCCGACCAATTTCTTCGCGGGCAAATACGAGGATACGGAAAACTATGAACTGGAAGACATGGAGAGTATTTTGGATGACTGCGAAGTGATTCAAATGCCTAACACTAGCCTTCGCTGGCATTATCGCAGCCGCCATGAAAGCCTCATAGCGTTCAGTAACAGGAACTACTATGAGAACGGAATGTTTACCTTCCCTTCCGTAAATGACGGGGAGAAGAGGGTAACTCTTGTCAAGGTGAATGGACGGAAGAACGGCAACATTAACGAGAGAGAAGCGAAACGCGTTGTCGAAGACGTGCTCCACAGATATCATGATGAGAATCTCAGAAAGAGATCCCTAGGCATCGTAACATTTAACATCAGTCAATGCGAGTACATCAAAAAGCTTCTGCTGGAGGAATGCGCGAAAGATCCTGATTTCGAAAATTGGATGAAATCCGAGAAAGAACCGTTATTTGTTAAGAACCTGGAAAACGTACAGGGTGACGAACGCGACGTAATTCTCTTCTCCGTGACCTTCGGACCGGACGAAGAAGGAAGGCTTTCCATCAATTTTGGACCACTTAATAAAGACGGAGGTTGGAGACGACTGAATGTGGCAGTATCCAGGGCAAAACAGGAGATGGTAATCTTCTCATCCATCACTAGCCTGATGATCGAGCAAAAGCATCCTTCCTCTGAGGGAGCGAAGGGCTTAAGCGCGTTCCTGAAGTATGCTGAAACGGGAATCCTTCCGGAGGTTTCGGATGAAACCGAGGCGGTAAGCAAGGCACAGGGCATTAAGAAGAAGGTCTGCGAAGCGATTGAGAAGGCAGGCTATCAGGTGAAAACGGATCTTGGACATTCGGAATTCAAGATAGACATCGCCGTGGCCAATCCGAATAATCCTGAGGAATATCTGCTAGGCATTATGCTTGACGGGGATTCGTATAAGCTAGCCGGAAACACCAGGGATCGCGAGATTGCGCAGGGTAGCGTTCTGAAGGGCCTGGGATGGAATCTAAGAAGACTTTGGACCATGGACTGGTGGGATGACAGCGAGCGCGAAATAGAAGGAATCCTAGACGAATTGGTGAAACTCAAGGAAGAAGCGAAAAAAGATAAACCTGAGCACTGGTATCCCGTATCTGAAGAAATCATTTATGAAGAACCTGCTTCCAAGAAAAGGAAGAGCAACTCTAAAGATGATAAAATAGCGGTCCTGATAACCGAAGAGAGATTTAATCCGGCCATGCCGCACACGGACAGCAAAGAAGAGCTCAGGAACCAAGAAATGAGAGAAGCCGTTGCAGAAATGATGAAGAAAAACGAGAGTCTTAACAAGGGGAAGGAGTAATCTGCCATGAAATACGTAAAGCCATCAACGGAATTACTGGATTACCATAACGAGAGCACGAGGTTTACAAATCGAGATTACGTAAAGGCTTTAGGGGAAGATTTGTCTCAGACCCTTCAGTCATACAAGGTGGATGCAGTCATTAAGGATTGCCGAATGACACCGCTTGCCGCCATGTTTGACGTGATTCCAGGGGCGGGTGTTAGCATTAAGGCGTTTCGCACTATAAGAAGCGAACTGGAGCTATGGCTTGCGTCTCCAGTGGAAATCATGGAGACGGGTAGCGACACCTATACCATCGGAATAGCCATAAAGAACTGGAATGAGTCACCTACGGTTGGCCTGAGGGAGGTACTTGAATCGGATGCGTTCAAGAACAGTGATTATGAGCTCCCGATAGCTGCAGGCGTTAACGTGATGGGCAAGCCTTTTGTATTTGATCTGGCCGCATCTTCCCATTTGCTGATCGCTGGTACCACCGGCTCCGGAAAGAGCGTCTTTCTGAATGACCTGATCATGAGCCTGATTTATACCAAGGGCCCTGACGAGGTTAAGTTTGGCATGATCGATCCAAAGCACGTGGAACTTGGTGCGTATAACCGCATTCCGCACATGCTGTTGCCCGTCGTAAGCGACACGGACAAGGCACTCAGCTTAATGAGCTGGGTTGACAGCGAAATGGACGACAGATATCAGAAATTCGCGGATGCAGGCGTAAGAAAGATTGAGGATTACAATGCCAAGGTGCCTAACGCGAAATTGCCCAGAATAGTCATTGTGGTAGATGAGTATATGGAGATGATGTTTAAGGCACCCAAGGAACTGGAAAACCACATCAGCAGGATCGCGCGCATGGCCAGAGCGGCAGGTATTCATCTGATCCTGGCTACGCAGAGACCCAGTGCTGACGTCGTAACCTCGAGCATTAAAGCCAACATCCCATGCAGGGCATCATTCACCGTGTTGGATTGGAGAGAGTCAAAAACTATTTTGGACAGAACGGGTGCAGAGCGCCTTCTTGGGAATGGTGACATGCTATTTTCAGCGGCAGATGCTGCCGTTCCCATTCATGCGCAGGCGGCGTATATTTCAGGGGAAGAAGTGGACAGAGTTGTGGCTTTCATGCGCAGTCAGGAGATTCATTAAGATCGATGATAAATAGCTTAGAGGTTTTGTATGGATGTCAGGAAAAAACTTTTAGAATTAGAAAAAAAGACGATTCTGCTCGATGATTTGGTCGGCCTTCTGAAGGCTGATAAGAATGATAATCGGGGATTGTTCGAAGCCGTATCTGTGCTTGTTAAAGATGCTGTCATAGAACCTGTTAAGAATTCGGGGTTGAATGGAAATCTTAGGTATCCCTTATATAAAAAATATCGTATTATTCTTCACGATGATTCGAATTATGAAGTGCTAAAGATGATTGGTAAACTTCATCCATCCCTGCTAAAAAGCGGATATTTGTCATCACATCCCAAGGATTATCGAGATAATAAAGAAGTGATAGATAAACTAAACAAGTATCTTTTCTTAGGAATACACGGAGAGCAGGTTTCCCGAAAAGAGAGATCCTTTGAGATGTTTGGACATGAGAAAGTTCTGGATGATTCCAACATAAAATCGTTACTTAAGAGTCTTCATCTGAACGAAAAGGATTTGGGATTTTACGATACTCCCGAGTATTGCTTTCATGATTACATCCCGGAAAGAAAAGATAATATGACACTGCTCATCTGTGAAAACAAAGACATTTGGTTCAATATTCGCAGATGCATGTTTGAAGATCATTTTAGGAGCCTTTTTGACGTCCCAATTGACGGAGTTGTATATGGCAATGGTAACAAGGTTTCACATAAACAAGGGGCTCTTGTGGAATATGTCAGGTTTATGGGTAACCCTTCAGTTAAATTTCTGTACTGGGGTGATATAGATAGGGAAGGTTTTGATATATTCAGGCGTACCAGAGAGGTGAATTCCGCCCTAGATGTTCAGCTGTTTATTCCAGGGTACAGGAGAATGATTGAAAGAGCCAGAAATATTGAAATTGAGGACAGCCCTTCTTCCAAAAAGGACGGAATGAATTTTGAGGATTTGATAGGGGATTTTTCTGAAGAGGAACAGGAATTCTTGCACGGCATATTTCTTAAGAATAAACTGATTCCGCAGGAGATCATTCCATATACATTGCTGAGTGAGAGGTGAGCAGATGCTTCGTTCTGACATTAAAGAAATACTTTTAGGCTTTCAAAACAGAATGAAGTTTATTGATATCGTTCGAAGCATTATGGTTACTACTAATTATCCGGACGACATAAGAGCAATGTTTAAAGGCGACTACGATATCATAAACAACTTGATTGTTGCAGTTCTTTTGTACATTAAAGAGCGTACGCTTAGTGATGTACAGACCTGTACGTTAAAAGACATTGAGGGATTTCTTGACAGCATTATTGTGATAGTTCCTGAAGAGTATGAAATAAACACCAGCAGGCTTGCGTTTTTTATCGTTGTAAATGTCCTACAGAATAACGGTAAAATGATAGAATACAATACGTTTCATGATGACTCGGAGTCTTTTAGAAACATGACGGTTCGACTTGTTAATGAGGAAAAAGGCTCATATTATCTGACGGACGATGTTTTTGATTTCCTGTACAGATCAATGGAGATCGAGTCTGAGCTGGATTATTCCGTAACCCGCTTTAAAATGCAAGAATACATGAAACGGAAGAATTATTCCAAGGCTTTGACGCAGAGCAGGGAGTTGGTCGCAAGGCTTCGTAACATGAGTCACAGCTTGGACGATTTTTTGCTCCGTTGCCGAGAGAATATCACCAAGATAACCGTTGATGAATATGAGAGAATCATTGGCCAGTTCCGTAACCTGATGGAAGATGAACAGAAAGAGCTGGAAGATATTCAGAAAAACGCTCAAAGGGAAGCGGATGACATAAAAGCGGCACTTGAAAGCGGAGCGGATACAGAAGAGGCGAGAAAGAATCTTAAGGAAATAAATGAGATCAATAGGAACCTCGACATGACAATTGCAGAGCAACGCGCACTTATTAATGCTAAGAGCATGGCATCGGACTCTTATGATCAAATTCTTCGAGACAGTTTCGCAATTAAGAGCTTTGAACGAATGAACTTTGAACAGGATATATTGGCCAAGCTCAGAAGAATGGGAGACGGGCTTGGTGACGCCGTATTAACGCTGCTATGGCCGCTTGCCGCTCCAGATCTGGAGAAAAAGTTCAGTATCGAGAATTTCTATTCTGCATATGGCGCCATAAATGATGAGGAAGATAAACCCGGGCTAAGTATTGACAGTGACGATGAAGAACTTGAAAAAAGAAACAAAGAGCGTAATGAATTGTATCTGGAAATTTGCAGTTCATTCTTCGCATATATTCAGGGAAGAGATTCATTTGAAATAAAAAAATATGTTCAATCATTGTCACTTGATGATCTGATTCGCTGGAGTAAGGATGGGTTACTGCCAAACACCTTAATGAGCATTTATCAGAAGGGTAAGATAGATCTTGAGGAGTTGAGAAAAACGGAAGGCATGATCGTGGCGGAACCGTTGGGAGAACTTGATCTTCTTTGGGTGCTTTCCAAATTACCCAGGGATTATCTTGATATGAGGTGTATGTCATTTATAACATCGAATGAGTCAATAGATTATTCTGTAGGCTTTGACGACACGAAGATGAAGATCGAAATGACGAATTACATAGTTGAGGTAGAACGATGAATACTAATGCACTCAAACTATTTCACGAATTGATGAAGAAGGGCTGGATTGACAGAAATGACAACAGCGTAATCTGGAATCATGTTGAAGATATGGAAGCTCGCGACGAGTTGGATCAGATGGGAAAGGAACTGGGCTTTGAGATTCTACAGGCTCAGGACCGGATATACATGGTCCCTACCCAGGATAACGACCTGTTTCTTAAGAATAATGTGGATTATCGTGCTGACATAAAGGCTTCAAATGAAGTTAAAACCCGTGACTTATATTTGATGAATTATCTTGCCATATACATTTTATACTTGTTTTTTAAGGGTGAAGGAAAAGACGTTCAGGTCAGAGAATTCATAACAAAAGGGGAGTTGATTAAGGAGTTTACAACTCATTGTCAGAACGTTAGGCGGGATGGTGTCGATGAAGATGATAAAACAAACGATTACAGTGAAAACTTCCACATGTTGGCAGAAGATTGGATGAGCAAAAAAGAAGGTGATCCTGTCAGCAGGAAAATGGATGACAGGTATGGAATTATCAACAAAATTTTCTTGAAATTTAGGGCAGATGAATTGTTTGCGGAAGATAGCGATGGAAGAATAAGACCGACAAAGAAAACAAAAGATCTAATGCCCTATGTCCTAAGAAAAGATCGCATTCAGATGATTAACGGTTGGATAGAGGAGGAAAACGATGCCTCAGATAAGTAAGATCCGTATTGTAAACTTCAATTACAATGACGGAAACAGGTTTATCCCGGATGAATTATATGATTTGTCTTCGTCGGAATCGGGGGAGGCTTTGAATTCGCTGTTTAACTTGAATAACGGCGGAGGAAAGACTGTTCTGGTGCAGCTTATGATGCAGCCAGTACATCCTAAGGCGATGGCCGGCGGGCGTCGAATTGAAGACTATTTTGTTCATCCCGGAAATCATTCATACATATTGCTTGAATGGAATCTGGATGGAAGCAAGGAAAAACTCCTGACCGGAATATCGATAGCCGCAAGTTCAAGTAATTCCTCGGACGAAAACCAACGCGGAAATACAGTGAAATACTATATGTTTATGACGCATTATGAGTCATATTCATCGTATGGCATAGCTAATTTGGAGTTGTCCAAAAACGAAAACGGTAATTATGTTCCCGCCTCGTATGAGTATGTAAAGGAAAGAGCCAAGACAAGTCGGGGGGAATTGAGCTGTTATTCTTCAGATGAAACGAAAAAATGGACGGATCTTTTGGAAGATTATGGAATCTTTAGAGCTGAATGGGAAACGGTCATTGAGCCTTTGAACAAGGATGAAGGCGGATTGAGCCAGTACTTTGACGAAGCAAAGACGTCTGACAGACTTATTTCGAAATTCTTTATTCCTGCAATTGAACACAAAATTATACGCGCCGTACCTAAAGGAGCAGACAGCTCCCTCGAAACGATGCTAATTAATTATGCGAAAAGGATTAAAGATAAAGAGTTTGAAATCCAGCGAAGGGATACAAATAAAAAGTTATTAGGTGATCTTGCTGTCGTAAATGAGATCAGTGAAACGCTTTATGATTTAAATGAGTCTTTGGTGGATTATGTATCTGAGGCAAGAGGTTTTATTGCTGCCCTGGTCAGACGCATTAGTTCTGTATCTTCAGAAATTGAACGTATCAATGATAAGATTGCTGAACAAGACGAGTTGATTAACCACATAAAGTATGAGGAGATATCAAAAGCTTATTATGTGGCAGAAGAAAAACATGAAAAGGCTAGAATTGCGTTTGAAGAGGCCAAAACGCTTTTTGAGAAGGCAAAAGCAGAATTTGATGCCAAAAAGCGAGAAGAGGACATTCTTCAATGCGCCAAGCTTTATGGGCAGATAACTGAAACAGAAGCAAAGATTAAAGAGATAAATAAACTTATCGAAGACAAAGAGAGTAATTCAGAAGATGCGGAAAGAATAGCCAGTCTTAAGTATTCAGTATTTGTGAAGGCCCAGGAAGCTGAAAAAGAGCAAGAAGAAAAGACAAAAGCCTTAGATGACAATATAGAGAGGGAATCGGAAGTTGTAACCACCTGTGAGAATACGAAGAAAACGGCAGATGAGGAACTAGGCGTTGCAAAGGAAAAATATAACAAGGCGGAAGCGAAATGTGATGCTGCCAAGGACAACACGGACAAACGCATAAAGAACTTGCAGATAGACGTTATCAGAAGATTTGATGGTTTTTATCCAAACGAAGAGATAGAAGATGAACGGCGGCAGAAAACTGAGGCTAAAAAAAGGCAAATAGCCGCAGCTCAGGAGATGGAGGAACATATAGGCTTAATCAATCAGCGAATAGAGACGATACCTGAGGAAAGAGCAAGCATAGAGATTGAGAATGGCAAATTGGCCGGATCGCTTAAAACTGCAGAGGATGAAATAGCAGAATATGATTCTTTATACAAAGATGTTGTAGAAATTTGCGAAAAATACAGCTTGGAAGACCACGCCATGTTCTCTGATACTATGCGAAATGCAATCCGCAGGGATATCGCTGCAACAGAAGCAGACTTTGTGACAAAAAGACGTAGTCGCGATGTGCTCAACGAGAAAAAAGAAGCAGCTGAAAATGGCTATTTGCATATTTTGCCTGAAATTATGAGATATGTCGTTTCAACTGGATTGAACCCCATGACAGGCGAGGAATACATATGTGGATTACTTGAGGATAAAACAATAACTAATGAAAAGGCTGAGAGAATACTCTCAGCATATCCTGAGATGGCATATGCATTACTGTTTCAAACTGAGAAGGATATTCAGAGACTGTTATCTGCCGGAAATATTGGATGGCTTCCGGCTGTCGTTCCGCTGCTTACCATGAAACAAGTTGGTCAAATTATCGATGAAAGCATGGAATCATCAGCACTTTTGGCCGCTTATGATAAAGAATTTTTCGTTGACAGAACGAGCTATGTCAATCATATAAACGAGGAAATTGCGCAGACAGAAGAGAAACTGCAGCTCCTTCAAACGCATAAGGAAGCAGGAGAAGCTGATCAAAAATTGGCTGATCGATTTACCTATGCACAAGATTGGAGAGCTCAAAAGGAAAGTGAAATCGCGTCATATAATGAGCGGATACGAGATGGTAAGCTGAAACAGCATAAACTGGATGAAGAACTGGATGCGCTGAAAGTGGAGCGGGAAGGACTGATAGAAAGACGAAAGGAATGCGAAGAAAGTATTCAGAAGGCCGATAATTGGTTAGAATCCTTTGCAGAACTGAGTGTTATGTTGTCAGATGAGGTAGAGGCTTTTAACAAATTGCAAGATGAGTCCATAGTTTTGAGGGATGCAGAAACTGCGCTTAGGACGGCAACTGATGATTTGCATAAGCATATAACAATGCTAAACGCTCTTCGGAATGAAAGGGAGGGAAGCGTTTCTGCGCAGAAAACCGTACAGGATATTTTGCACAAGGTAGAAAACGCAAAATTTGCTAAGATTCAAGAGGGTGATTTCTTAGCGTTATTTTCTCAATACAATGTTCTTGTTGAAAGCCAAAACGAAAGTTTGGCAAGGCTACGCGATACTTTAGGTATTGCGTTAAAGAATAAGAAAGCTTTCGAAGATGAATTAGTGACTTACCCATGTAGAAAAGATGAGTATGTTTCTGCTGTGTTTTCACCAGAATTACTCATGGCTGCAAAGCGGCAAAAGGAGCAGTGTGAGCAAGAAAAAGATGAAAAACAGACTGCCTTTACGGCTGAAAATGCCGAATGTAAGGCTGCAGAGTCAGCTTTGAGTCAAGCTAAGGAAGCATTATCCGAGCATGAAGGAATGCCGCTCCCTAAAGGAGAAATCGGAGATTCTTTTAAGCAGCGCATTAAAAATGCAGGAGCAGAGATAAATACACTAAAGGTTAACAGCGCTCAAATGGATAATGAAAAGAGGACTTTAGTGCGGATTAATGATCGTGCCAGCGATGTTTTAAAAGAATATGTAATCGAAACTAATGGCAAAAGTGTTTTGTTAGCTGAACGACCGGAAGAACAATGGCAGTCGCTCAAAGAAAATATGCTTTCTTGTAAGCAAGAATATGAAAAAAAGAAAAATGCGCTGAATATAAAAATCAATTCAGTGATTGCGGATTACAAGCACATTGCCCTGGCAGAAATCGTTGGTAAGTTAGAAGCTATCGTTGGCATGTTGGATAATGTTGAACTTAAAGGGGATCGCTTGTTTACCGTCAGTGACAGCATAAGCGTGATGATTACTTCAATAGAAAAGATTAACAGTAAAATTGAAACCGATCTCAAGGAAATTGACAGCGATTTCAAATACCTGGAAGATCAGTGTTATCTGCAGGGCAAGAGAGTCTATACTGATCTTAGGATGATTGCCAATAGTTCCAAGGCGCATATATACGAAGGAAAACCGCAGATTCAGATGTTAAAAATTGATCTTCCGGAAGAAAAGGAGATTTCCGAAGAGGCGTCAAGAGTATCGATCAGGAAAGAGATAGAACAGGGGGCAAATGAATTAAAGGAAATGCTGGATACGGCTGATGATAAGCAGATCATCAAAAAGGCAAAAGGTATTGTCGGCAGCGAGAAACTGTTACATAGATTTATTGTAAGGGAAACCAATATCCCAGTTAAGGTCTACAAGATTGATCTGAATAGCTCCAATTCCTCATATAAAACATGGGAAGACACATTGAAGCAGAGTTCTGGAGCTGAAAAGTTTGTCGTATTCTTCTCCGTTGTTCTGACTTTGATGAATTATAACAGAGCCATCTCCGGCGTGACCAGCAAAAATGCCAGAAGCGTACTCATACTGGATAACCCATTTGGTAAGATAACATCGGCTCATTTACTTAAGCCCATGTTTGACATCGCTAAGCACTTCAATGTGCAGCTTATCTGCCTCTCCGACATAAATAAAAGCGATGTTACGAGTTGCTTTGAATGCGTAATAAAGCTTGTGATTAAGCCACAAAACCTTTCAAGCTTCGAAATAATGACGCATGAAGGTAATGAGAAGATAGAACATGGGTATTATAAGATCATGAATGGGCAGATGAGCTTGTTCTAGTGGTGAAGCATTACTGCGATCTTCCTATGTTCATCTGAGCGGACGAATTCGTATTGATAAAGGAGAAATTGCTTTTTGGTAACGAGTACGATAGTTGATGTATCTCTTGACAGAGTTCGTCTAAATGAAGTATAATGTTACATATAAGAAGAATTCAAAATATGATAATACGAATCAGCAAAACAGTCGAAAGGCTGCGGCGCAAAGCTAGTAGGGCCTGTAAAATGGTAGCCAGTTGCATTGTATTGGTATTAGGCATTCAAAGCCCTAAATGGGTGGCTTTGAATGCCTTTTTATTTGCGGCGAGGTAAAGATTTATGATGAATGATTATCTAACGATCAAGGAAACGGCGGGGAAATGGGGACTGACAACTAGAAGGGTACAAAAAATGTGCTCAGACGGAAAGATTGACGGCGCCATTAAGTTTGGTCGTGATTGGGCTATTCCTGTTAATGCGGAAAAACCAAAGGATGGCAGAATGACGACGGGGGAATACAGGGATTGGAGAAAAAAGATACAAAAGAAAGCGAAACGGATTGAGGAGTGAGTTTTGGGCTCATGATTCATAAGGGTCAGAAATGACTAAGGAAATTAGTAATCAAAGTGGAAGCAGCATGATAACAAAGTAACGATAGTACTAATGGGAATTGGCTTGAATTGTTATGAAGGTGATTATATGCTTTGGGAAGATATTTTATGTGTCTTGTTGGATCATCCAGAAGGGATTAAAGCGAGAGACATTGCCGATATCCTGGGATTAGATAAGAAAACAGTAAACAGTTGCCTTTATTCCAATCAGGATATTTTCGAAATTGACGATGCATATAAGTGGTTTGCACGCGAGGAATTCGACGACGATGACGAGGACTATGATGATCCGGTCCTGCAAAAACTCAATAATGTAGAAGAGGCAGAGTATTTTTCTTTGGATGAATTCAATTCTTTGGCGAATTGGGGAGTGTGCTTATCGCCAGGAGATGTAACAACGAAGTATTATCATATTACCCGGTCCCATAATATTATCGAATGCGATTCAAAAAGTGAAGTTGCTATGTGGGAATACTTGGAGAATAACGATCTTATTATTTCCGGCGGAGGACAAAAACTAAGAATACCATACGAAACGGCATTCAGATCGGATGTGAGTTATTATCCAGACATGGTAGTTCTTACGAAACTTAATCATATTGCCATAATTGAGGTTAAGGCCGCTACGGCCATGGATAATCATTCAAACATGGAAAAGTATGCAGGCCTCGAAGAATATTGTCGCGAACATGGTTATGAATTCATGATGATTGATCCAGACCATGGTTTTATGACATATGATGAGCTTCGAGATTTGCGTGTTAACCCCAAGATACTTGAGCTGTTCGAAGAGCATGATGACGATTCATATTTTCATTTTGACAAAGATGATGTTGCAGAGTGGTATGAGGAATTTGGCGATGGACAGTCCAAGAAAGAATTTGAACTGATGGTTCATTCCTGTGTGATTTATTATTATTGGTTTAACAAGTTTAAAAATGGTTTTGAAGTAACCAATAGACCAGTGTAGAAAATGAGCATTTATTGATGGAGGTCAACTGTGCAGTATACTGAGAAACTGGAAGACATGATTTTTGAAATGTGGGGCGACGAATCTGATGACATATCAGATGATGTTATTTCTTTTCTAAATGATGAGGGCGTTTTTCGAAGCTTTGGAGAAGGCCTTACGGATGTTATTGAAAAGAAAATGTCTGACAGATCGTTGAGTGCGCGTGATTACTTAAAAAAGCTCAATAAAGAGCAAGGCTGCCTGCTTAATCGTAATACAATAGATAACTGGTTCACAAATAACAGACCCAAGAAGGGAGAGCAGAGTAGGGAACACATGTATGTTCTTAGCTTTTTGTTGGGCTTAAACATCGAGGAAACATGTTATCTTTTTCAAAAAGTATATTACGATAAGGCATTTAATATGAGATCCATAAAGGAATTTATATATTATTATTGTATCAAAAAGGGATTGCCTTATGAATGTGCTCAGAATCTATGCGCTCAGGTTATTCAAGACGAAAGCAAGCAACCGGAGGGAACTATATATACACAAGCATTAAAAGAAGATGTGGACGGAATAACTCAAGACAGCGAGCTGATTGAATACATAAAACGCCATCCGCATAATTTTCAAATATCCTCTCAAAGTGCGCAGATGATAAAAGAAAAGTTGATAGACGAGATTTTGCCTTCGGAGGCTGACAGAATTGGATTGAAAAATCGCAGGATTGACAAGGATGCCAGCTATTTGACCCGTGAAATATTCATTAGTTATGCATCGGCTGATTTAGACAGAGAGAACGGGCTGTTGGATAAGAATAAGTCTCTAACGTCGATTAGTACTATGCTTGACATTATATTGGGAATCAACATGGTTAAAGCGCAGGAAGAATCAAGCGTATCGCTTTTTAAGAATGCCAATCTTCCTCAGGAAATAATGAATAGGTTTCCAACAAAGCATACATTTTCCAAAGAAAATCCAACATTTGAAGAGTTACGGAAAATGATTATTTTACTGTTTTCATATAAGTTTTGGTTTTTGAAACAGTATGGAGACATTGAGGCTGACATTGAAGATTACCAGGTGCAGCTTGACTCTTTGCTTCTTGAAGCAAACTTACCGGCCCTTTATTTTGGAAACCCGTATGATTGGATGTTTTTATACTGTTCAATTAAAGATCGACCGTTGGATATGTTTAGGGATATCATGGCAGAGGCATTTCTGTATGATGATGTCAACGAAAGTTACAAATAAAAGGCTTCGTGGTTTAGCATCGATAATAAGACGCTAGATGAGCGAGGGAGGCTTTTATGGAAAGAATGTGTTTACCGAATGGAGAGAGAATTATATTAATTAATACCACTGGTCCCAGAACTTATGTTATTGATGACATTGCGGGAAGAGGGGCTCATTGTATTGCGTACGCAGCCCATAGCGCTGGAGACATAAGCAGAAAGGTTAGGATAAAAGAATGTTTTCCAGCCGAGCAGGGCGTTACAAGAATGGAATCGGGCGGACTGGTATGGCCAAGTCCAGCTTTGGAAACGCAGTCTAAAAGTCTGTTCAAATTAGCTTATGAAAAGCAGGTACGCGTTCAAAACGATGAGCGATTTGGAAATACATTTACACATGTCGTTGATGACATGTGTGAAGCGAATAATACGCTATATACCGTGGTAGATATAGATAACGGGGTAACTTTTGCTGAAGATCAAACGGAAAGCTTGCCGGAAATACTTAAAACCGTTTGCGCATTGACTAAAGTAATTGGTATGTATCACAGTCAGGGATATTTGTATCTGGATGTCAAACCAGAAAATTTCTTGGTTCTTCCTGAGACAAGGGACATAATTAAACTGTTGGATTCTGATACAATTATCAAAAAAGATGATTTGGTTTCCGGTCTAGCATCCGCCATACCTTACACATTTGGTTGGGCTGCCCCAGAGCAAATCCAAGGAAAAAGACGGAAGATATCGGAGAAAACAGACATTTATGCGATCGGAGCAGTACTGTTTTGGAAGTTAATGGACAGATATCCGGAAAATGATGACATAGGCGTCTTTGCAGAATATGAAATTCCGGAATATTGGACGGATGCGTATGATTCAAGAATCAATGCAGTCTTAAAAAGAGTTTTCAGAAAGACAATCGCAGCGTCAGTTAACAGAAGATATGATAAGACGGAAGAATTGATCCAGGCTTTGGAAGAAGCCATCAAGATATGTTCTAATGAAGAGTATATACTTCCCAAAGAATCGATAAGTGATGTTTTCTTTGTTGGAAGATCTGGCGAATTGCAGAAACTGCATGAGTTGCTTCAGGGCGAAGCAAAAGTTGTGTTTTTGCATGGCTTTGGTGGTATTGGCAAGACGGAATTAGCAAAGAAATATGTTCAGATCCATAAGGATGAATATGATGTAACCGTTTTTGACATTTATAATGATCAGAAAGGGCTTAATCAGTTTGTTCAGGATGTGGCTATCAAGGGATATGATGAAGATGATAAAGAAAAGAAATGGAAGAAACTTGAAAAAGTATGTTCAAAAGGGACTCTATTTATCATAGACAATTTTGACGTTGACGATGATGTTGATTTGATGAGGCTATTATCTCTGAATGCAAAGTTTCTTTTCACTTCAAGAAATGATCACACGGAGATTTGTTCTGATGAAATCAAACAGATGGAATTGAATGCTATGAGTATTGATGATTTGATTCCATTGTTTATCCATGAGTATGGAAGAAAGATTACTTCTGAAGAAGATACATTCGTGCGCAAGATTATCGGAAAATTTGATAATTATACTATGATGGTACCGCTTATTGCTCGTCAACTACATGCGAGCGATATGCCTGTCGCTGAGTTTTGGGAAAAAATAGAAGATGAGGGAATTTCTGGATTTGGCGATGATACGGAAAAGGTGAAGCATAGGAAAGATGGCAAGATAACGCAAGAAACTCTTTTGGGCCACATGAATCATTTGTTTAATTTGTCAGACTTGGATGAAAAATATAAGTGTGTTCTGGCAAATCTAAAAGCTATGGATGATCACAAAAAACTGACAAAATCAGTATATCGTGAGTATTCCAAAGATAATAATTTATCCATGTTAAATGATCTAATAGATCGAGGCTGGATTGATAAGGTATATGTTTATGATTATGAAACGGATGAAGATGTGATGACCATGCGACTTCATCCTGTTGTTAGCGAGCTGATCGAACAGACACTAAATGATAAGAAATACTATATGGCTATCATTAAGAATACGTACGAAAAGCTTGTGAAACTAAATGAAAGACCGGATGATGATGAACTGATCAATAGTATAGGAAATTATTTAAGAGTCTATTGCGATGCGGCAGAATTGGATGATGAGTCGGAATGTATTTTTGAAGAAATGTATAGATACATTGAATACAGATATAGAAATGGATTTCTGGATGTAAAATCGATTTTCTTTTCGGCAAACGATTTTAGAAGTGTGGCATCTGATCAATACTTTTTGCCCAAGCTATTTGCTTATGCAGATGTGAAGATTAATCCCAATATTGATGCAATACCGACTGCGCTATATATTGATCGGAAAAGCATGGAACTAGCTGTTGGACTATATAATTTGTATTTTTATGAGATTGATTTTGATTATGATGTTATGAAAATGTGTTTTTTACCTATTTGCTTTGCGCTTAGATCTTGGTATGGATTGTTTGTTTATGATAATGACAATAATGTAGATGTTGAACGGTCACCTGAGGCTGAAGAAGCGATAGAGGCGATAGAGCATTTGGTTGGAGCTTTGACTCCGTGCATGATGACTAATACGGTTTCTGATGGAAAATGGAGTGCTTATCCTCGTGTCTCATTCAGCAATGTTTTTGATTTGACCAAGTGGCCAGAGATTGCAGATATGTATTTAATGGTGGCAAAGATTTCATATCTCTTATATGTGATTAATGATTCGTGGGGTAATTGTGAAAGAAGAAAAAGATATTTTGAATTATACAAGGGAATTATATCGTTACTGTTATATTACCAAGGTGTGTTTGTGCTGCCAGATTCATTTTCTCCGGAGAAAGCAGATTTTTATAGCCTGGAGTGGGAGCGGGAAGCAGAAGAAAACGGAAATATAAATGGAGTGCCTTATGAGATACAAAAGCATGGAATTGTTAATCTTCTCTATTGCTCTGATAGGGCACAGTGGCGCAAAAACATAGGAGAATCAGTTAAGCGACTAATCAAAACAGAGCATTTGTCATTTGATAATTACAAAACAATACTAAACCTTGATTTTTTGTCTCGACAGCCAGCTGCAATTAGAAAAGCATTAGTGAAGAATTCTGTGTTTGATGTTATTTGTTCAGATGAAAAAATACCAGAAGACTTAAAGAGAAAATTGCTATTAGATTTTATATGTGGGGAGATTGAAAGAGGATATACTTTTGGACAAAAGAAAAATATATTCCTGCAAAAGCCAGATATTTGCGATTTGTATTATGGCTGTCTTGAAAAGGTTTGCGATTTAGTGTTTGCTGAAGCAGGAACTGAATTGACAAATGAGAGATTTCGATTCTATGTTGCATTATCTAAAATGATTACATGTAACAAGAGAAAGAATTCCGTACTGGTCGAAAGCATATATAAAGAGATACGCATTGAAAATGTAGAACATATTACACAACTCATTGATTTAATAAAGTGCGTATACAACATGGGGTTTCATAAAATTGCCAGAAGTTATTATCAGAAAATGATTGCCATGTGGAACGACAGAGAAAGAGTAAGAGAAATGTCATTTGGAATATGGATAAACTATATTTTGACTCTTTATTCTGTGGCAGGAAGGCTCAAGGCATTTGATGCTTGTAATGAGATAATCGAAGAAATCAATCAGATTGCGTTTCATGAATGGGTGGAAGCAATCGAGGATGATGAGATCGATATTAGATATAAACATGGAATCATCAGAGAATGCTACTGGTATATATTATCAGGGCTTGCTAGTATTCTCATTCAAGAAGGGTATGATGCATTTTTGGATTCATTTATGGCCACGATTCTTAGGGCGAATGGCTCTACACTATGCCAAAAACTTGACGAGTCAAATTTAGATAAAAAGGTCAAGAACACATGGACGCGGAGATTCTATGAGGCAGTAATTGAAACAACTGGTGGCATACCACATAACAGATTTTTGCAGAAGCATGGTTTTGAATATTATTTGCGAGTATATGAAAAACAGGATAAATTCGATGCGGCCGGAGAGTTCATTGCGGAAAAGTATATATTATTAGCTGCAATTATGTATGGAAAAGAAAAAGCTAAATGGATTTTACATAATCTAGAAGCTGAATTGGACGAAATGTTGAAAAAGCGTATAGTAGACATTATTGAGTCATATCCAATACCAGAATAGTTGGACGTCATCGTAAGTTACAAATTCCATAAGTGGTAGACTTATACTTTCATTAACAAATGAAAGGGAGGTAACACTTATGGGATACGATCAGATGATGCAAAAGATGACTTTTGTAATGTTTGGGGATGATTTGTGGAGAGTAAAAATCTCTCATGAAGAAGATGGAACACCCATTGTTTGTGTTGATCTTCATCAGATGAGTTGCAAAGAGGCTAGGAGAGCTCTTAATAACATCATTGCTCTTTACAAGTTTGAGTTTAAGTTGGATGTGATTCACGGATATAATCACGGAACGGCAATTCGAGACATGATCCGCGGAGATTTTAATAACCGTCGCATAAAAAGGATGTTTTTTCCTCATAATCAGGGCAGGACTGTTTTAGAAATATACTAATATAATTTGGGGAAAAGATTTGTTTTTAACATATTGGAGGAGAAATTATATGCAGAAGAAGGGTTATAGTGCTCCTGGATTTTTTGGACAGATCAATCATTATGACGAGAACGGAAGAAAGATCGGCGAGAGCATGCCAGGGCTTTTCGGCGGAATGAATCATTATGATGCCAACGGTAATAAGACCGGACACAGTGATCTGGGTTTCTTTGGCGGCGTAAATCATTATGATGCGAAAGGTAATAAGACGGGCCACAGCGACCTCGGATTCTTTGGCGTAAATCATTATGACAAAGACGGCAATAAGAAGGGACATTCTGACCCTGGATTCTTTGGCTGGAATCATTACGACAAATAACGAAACATTTAATCATGAGGACGAAGCATGGACAATTCCATTATCGAAATCCAATCTGAATATGACAAGCTGATGGAGGAGGTTCATCGGCTGAAGAGCCGCATTGTTTCCCTGACGGCGCTTCGGGATGACCTTCTGTATCATGTGTGTCCCGCGCTTGAGGCGGAATACGAGGAAAAGATTGCAGGTCTTGAACGCGAGCTGATGGCCGCGTATCTTTATCTGAACACGTACCGAAGAACGATAGAGCTCCTTCAGGCGCAGATCAACAACCGCCGCAAAAAGATTTCGGTCGAGGAGGCTGAGGCACAGGCACAGGAAGAATTCCGCCAGGCACAGGAAGACATCAATAAGAGGGCGGAAGAGGCGAAAAAGGCCAGGGAAGAATGGCAGGGCGGCAGCAACTGGTCACAGTATGATAAGGAGACCAGGGAACAGAAAAAAGAGGAATCCTCACAAGATTCGACTGGACCTAAGGACAGCGCTGGATCAGAAAAGACGCAAGAAAAGTCTCACAGTGCCAAACATGAATCGGATGAGGACGAATGGGAGCGCATGGGCCGTGAAGATGAGGAAGAAAACGACTCTGCGAAGAAGGATGATCAGGATGGGCAAGGCGATGACAATTCCCGCGATGGCGATCAGGCAAATCAGCAGAACGGTGAAGGCGGCTCTGCCAATAAGGATGAAAGCATTACCGCAAAGATTAAGCGCCTTTACAGGAAGATCGTGAAGAGACTTCATCCTGACGTGCATCCGAATCCTACGGAGCGCGAAAAAGAGCTGTTAAACAAAGCGCACGAAGCATATAAAAAAGGTGACCTGGATGCCCTGCAAAAGATCTGGGAGGAGCTCGCAGGCGCTGACATGCCGGAGGATGAATATAAGGATACGCCTGAAGACATTGCAAGGATCAAGGAAGTAATTAAGATACTTCAGGGACTTTGCGATGAGCTGATCAGGCAGATTCAGAAGATCAAGGGTGAATTCCCGTATACCATGAAGTCATTCCTGGAGGATGAGGAAGCGGTTGCCGAGAAGCGGTTCATGATGTCCGGTGAACTGAATGACGTGCGTGAGATGTGCAGCAAGCTGGTTGATGAAATTGAAAAGCTGAGATGGGAGTTAAACCATGGGGAGTGAGAAGAATGAACTGGGCTTTCGAGACGAGCACGGCCTGGCGCTTACAAACTTAATGCATGGCATTGGAATTGGTGCTTCCCTTGCGAAGGACCTTTTCCTGGCGTATCAGATGATCGTCGGGACGCGGTTTAACGGCGGCGCTGACGTGATTCTTAGCGAGCTGAATCCCGGCGAAAAAATTTCCCTTGTAAGGGAACCCGATAATCCTTATGACAAGAGGGCCATTATGGTCATTGACGAGGACGAGCGGAAGGTCGGGTACATACCGAGACATCAAAATTCCATCCTGAGCTCGCTCATGGATGCGGGGAAATACGTGTATGGTATCGTTGCGGAACCCCGTGAGAGGGACGTACCTCCTTCGCAGGGTGGCGCCGTCTGGATCAAGTTATATATGCGCGAATATGCGATGCCGGATGACCTTTCAATCATTCCGAGACAGGGCGCGAGAGGCTCGTTTGCCGTTGTAAAGCTTTGGACGAACATTGACGATGACGGGAAGGAGTCGTTGCGCGGCATCAGTGCCATTAAGGTCATCAATGGCGAAGAGAAGGGGATTTTCCACTGTGCGCTGCATGAAGTGGGAGAAGATGATGACATCCTTGCCATTGTGAGCGATTCTACGGCCCTTATAGAGAGGTTTTATGAATTCGCGGGATTTCTGCCGCTTGTTAGTCATGAATGGGATTTGGAGGCATTAGACGAGCTTAAGGAGCGGTATGGTGTTTTGTTTGGCAAGCCGTTTTCCAATTTTGTCGTGGACACGGAAGAAATGGCTGTGCAGCATTACAGATACTTAAACGACACGGACATCGATTCTGTGCTGGAGCAGGTGGAAATCAAGAAACACAAATATGCCGGCGACCTGCCAAGCTGTCGCAAGATTCTTGTCCTTTACCGAGAAATGGAGGAAGTGGACAAGAGGCGGGAAAAGGAAAAGATGACTTACGCAACGGCCAAGAAGCAGATTACTCCCGGCACATACAAGGACAAACGCGGAAAACGCTACGAAGTGCTTGGCGTATCTAAGCTGGCCGGAGGAGAGGCGCCAATTGTAGTCTACAAAAAGCTTGACGGCAAGGACTGTGAAATCTTGACATGCACCCCGGAGTTCTTTACGGAGGATGCGTCTAACGGACGGGGATCAAGGAAAAGATACGAGAAGGTATCAGATTAGGAGGTACAAGTGATGGAACCATTTGGAGATGATAAGTTTATGGACGATGTCGATTATTTGCTTTCGAGGACGGAGCCGGAAGAGTATGACAGCATCGAGGAGTATGAACTGGAACACGGGACCTATAACAACCCCAGAAGAAAAAAGTACGATTATTTTGATGATGAAGACGATGAAGAATTTGATGATTAACGAGACTGTGATAATGTCAGCGGATATTATTTGCAGGTGCCTAGGGATTTAAAAGTTGAAGCGGACATTGAGTACGGAAGGTAAAGACAATGTTTCGGTAGACGTATAGGGATTTGAAGGATAGAAACTCAAGACGGGCTTGAGTGATGATTGCAATCTTCAATGCATACTCGCTGTAAAATGTTAGTAGTTTTCTTTATGATGGACTTGTAAGGGATGACAAGTTAAGACAAAGGAGGTACGCAGCATGAGCAGAAGATTCGAGTATTACGAGCTTACCGAGGAAAACGCAGAGAAATGGATCGCGGAGCAAATCATCAGAGGGCTTTGCGACAAGTGGGAGATCGACTTCGCTAAAAGAAAGGCAGAGTGGGATAAGGATCCGGGCTGGCCTGCCAAGTTTGTAGAAACGACATTTGTGCTAGGCGGAGAAAAATGGAGCTTGGGTACCGGAGCCATAGGCCTGGACGGCGATGGATGGAATCAGGGCTTTATGGAGACCGTGCAGAGCGACATGGAGGAGGACCTGAAAAAGGTCGGAGCTACTGATATTCACAGCTACGGGTTCATCGATTGATGGAGGTGAAGGCATGAGCATTGGCACAAACATCAGAAGATACAGGGAAGAGCGCAAGTTGACTCAGGAGCAGGTCGCGGACATGCTGGACGTAACCTTTCAGGCGGTATCCGCATGGGAACGGGATGAATACAAGCCCGACACGGACAAGCTGATCCGACTGGCGGAAGTTCTTGACGTATCGGTATCTGCCATCGCTGAGGAAAAGCACAAAGCTTTCAAGACAAAGGATGCTATTTACAACTGGGAACACATGAAAACCTATGTAAAGACCACGGCAAAGAACTTTAAGCTGTATGATTCCCTCAAGTCCATTGATTTCGCCGCTGAGGCACATGAAGGGCAGAAGAGAAAGCGCTGCGACGTGCCGTACATCTATCACCCTTTGAACCTTGCCTGTCACGCGCTGTCCATGCGAATCGTGGAGGATGAGATCATAGCGGCGTGCCTTCTGCATGACGTCGTAGAGGATTGCGGAAAGACATTGGAAGAGCTTCCTGTGAAGGACGAGGTAAGGGAAATCGTAAGGCTGCTTACCTGCGAGAAGACTACCAAGGCGAATCGCGACAAGATTATGAAGGCCTATTATGACGGCATCGCCGGGAATCCCAAAGCAGCGCTTGTAAAGTGTCTGGATCGATGTAACAACCTGACTACAATGTCCTGGGGCCTGAGCCGCGAAAAGATATACCGTATGATCCAAGAAACGGAAGAGTATTATCCTAGGCTCATCAAGGTCGTTCGCGCAGAACCGGAATACAACGACGCAGCATGGCTCCTGCAGTACCAGATGGAAAGCATGCTGGATATTTATAAGAGATTGATGTAATAACGCAAGGGGCGTGGCCAGTGGTCATGCCCTTACTGCGTTAAGATTATCTCAAACCGGAATAATCAGAAAATAATTGCAATTAGATGGTTGCCTAAAGGGATGTGCATAATTTTGCGCATCCCTTCTTGTATTATGTGGGTACAGAAGCAGAAGAGATGCTGAAAAATGGATACCTGCGTCAGAAATGAAGAAGGAGAGGGATGATATGAGCATATTAAACATCAGTGATTATAAAGACGAAAAAGAGAATATTTATTTCAAGGAATTACAGAAGTGTTTCGGTACAAAGATGCAAATAGTTTCAGTAGTATTTGAAAAAGATAAGAATCCCGCTGAATTATTAATGCAGCTTATGACCAACAGATATGATCTGATTGTAGGACACGGTTTTGGTGGTGTGTTGGCATTGTATATTGGCCGGGCAACAAATGTCAAAACCATACTGATAAATCCGGCATATCCTGCATCCAGATATTGGCCAGATGATCTTGCTGATTATGAATATCGGGAGCTGATTGAAGAAAACACGGAAGAAAAAATCTGCTGGGATACAAAACATGAAACCACAAAAAATGTCTATATGATTCTGGGGCGTGATGATGATGTTACAGATACGACAACGAGTAACAAATACCTACGCCCTAAAAACTGTTTTTATGTTGACGGTGGGCACTGGCCTTCCGGTAAAGATTTTTCCACGGTTTTCAAAAAACTTGTGTTAGGAGACGCTTTCGAAGATTTGGATGAAGAACAAACAGTAGAAAAACGAAGGGGTGAAGTGACATATGAACTGTTTAAGGATTTCGCTAGTGGGAAAATGGATTACTCAATTCTATATTTGTTTTCTTATGAAGAGAATGCATGTAACCGTATGAGTAAAGTTGCAAGGCTCCTTACTGGAAATGCAGCTGAGAAAGAACTGATTGGAGATATGAAATATATATCTGCTGATCAGCTGGAAATAGATGCAACCAATATTAGGGAACAATATGCAGATATTTCGTTTCTTGTCATAGATCATATAACGAGCCTGTTAATGGACAAAGGTGCAAAAAAGGCACTGTGGATTGCCTGCAATGAGGTATTAGATAATAATGGTCGAGTTTTGTTCCTTTCTAACGACAGCGCTCAAAGAATTTTTGAAGAAGAAAGGGAGATAACAGATTTAATATACAACGGATACGTGGCAGAATATGAGGATAATCTATTCGGAATTCATAAGTCTTACAAAGGTGTTGTTACCATTGAAGTGGACAGAAAACCTTATTCTGATCAGTACCAAACAATTATTATCGATGGAGTAGATTCCCGTGACGGGAATATCGCAATCAAATGGCATTCGTTTGAATTAAATGATCAGATTCTATATGTATATTTTGCAAATGGCAAATGGTATATAGATGAGCAGGACGGGTGGGCAGATGAAGAAAGGGCTGCGGTAATCCTCGAGAAAGCAAGCGCTGAATTTGTAAAGACTGTTGTAACAACCAATCACGATGCAAAGGATTTTTTTGGATGGGGATGGTGAAGCGTATGAGTATGCCCAAGAAGATAAAAGTATATAAAGCAATAAACACTGTTCTACATCGGATCACCATGAAAAGGGAATTTGCGCTTATTTCTAAAATCGAAGCAGTGGTCCAATGTGATAAGGATGTTCTTAATAACATTTTTTTGATTGATAAATCTGGCACTAAATATCTTTTGTATATAGGCGATAAGGTATATAGCCGAGAGCGCTTTGATAAAAAGACTTGCCTCTCAAAAATATTGGAGAAATATCCTGATCTTGAAATTGATGATGTGTCCTTTCCGACAATAAATGACCTTTACAAAATAGCAGAAGATAAAACTCTTGAGATAACGTTGTTCATCGATGAGCGCAGAGAACAGCTCAATAGAAAATGGATTAATGATTTCCTTCAGATTGGGACAAATGAAGGGGAATGGTATATGAATGATGATTTTTCTGCTATAAATATTCTGTTGCAAAAAATCGGAGAAAAAAAGGATGATTCTACCCCTGTAACGACAGAAAGGGTGATAGATCCCGAGAAATTTGAAATATACGATAGATTTACAAAAATACTTTATGACAGCGGGAAGGAAGAGCATTATGGAGATGCCTTTTGCATAGAATACTCGATTGTCTATGCGAATCAGGAATACAGGTATTATCTTATGTATTTCTTTTCAAATCACTGTTGGTGTCGTGATCCGTCCAATATTCTAAATGTGTGCGTAACGGCTACAATTGTTCCCGGAATATTTGACATAAAAGATGTTAGATTTACACATCCATCTAAAAGAACGTATTGCAAAGAAAATGGTGAGGAATATATGATGGTTTTTATGACAATGGACAATGACGTGAGCGTTAAATTTGTTTCCTTCGGAGAGGATGGATCTAAGGAACAATCTAAAGGCGATGTGGCTGGAAACAGAGTATATGACAACCTAATAGATTTTTCTATGTGGCTATCAGCATTTCATCAGGAAATACGCATGGCATGAGAACACGTGTCCGGAATCTATTTTGTACTTTCACATGCGGATGCAGAGGCTCTTCCTGATAGAGAAGAAGACGAAGAAGATGAAGAAAATGAATAAATCAAAAGGAGAATGATTATGACGAAGATAGATATTGAACATGCAGTATCATTTACAGGACATAGACCGGAACGATTGGATATGGCGGAGAATAAAGTCCAGGAATGGCTCGAAGCACAAATCAGGACGGCAATTGACGATGGATATACAGACTTTATCTCAGGTATGCAAAGAGGTGTCGATCTTTGGGCTGCCGAGATTGTGCTCAGGATTAGAGAAGAGATGAAAGACAAAGAAATCAAGCTCTTCTCAGCGGTAGCATTTCGTGGCATGGAGGACCGATGGGAGAAGGACTGGCACAAAAGATATCACGCTGTTCTTAAGGCGGCTAACGGGGTGACTTATGTAAGTGATAGACCGGGACGAGTTGCATTCTTTAGACGTAATGAGTGGATGGTGGATAATTCCAAGCGACTGATTGCGGTTTATACCGGAGCCCCTGGGGGAACGAAGGAAACGATCCAATACGCTAAGCAACATGGCAAAGAAATTGTTTTGATAAAGTAAGAAAGGCGGAAGATTGGAAATGAAGGGGATAATAAACGAAGATGATGTGCATCGAGTACTCACGGCTTGCGGCTTTTCAGATGAGCTGACGGATTATCTTGTGAAGGAACAAACGCTTTCGCCTTTTGAACTTATCGACATTATTAGCAGAGCACCAATTACTCTTGATGAAAAATCTGCTTTATTTAGTAGCTTGGGAAACAAGCGAAATCTGAAATTTGAAGCATTTGCATCGGTTGAAGAGAATATAAAACAAGGGAAATCTTTTAAGTCTATCAAGCATGACATTCGCGCGCTGGCTGATTTCAGAGAAGAAAAATCTTTTTGGACAGTATTATATGACAGAAGCCAGGACATTCAAGCTGCTAGGGAAGGGTTATATTCAACTGCAGGGGATGTGTACGATAACAAGCCACTGGTTTTGTTTGCTGAATGGTATGATGTGGATGAAATACAGTTAAAATCTAGTTCATGTGGAGTGTTCGTTAGCCCTGACGCAATTGAAAGATATATAGAAAACGAGGAGTATGATAACGACTCAGATGAGGGGTATTACCGTATGGAGGCATGGGATGCATATGATACCAAGTGGGAAAACCCGAGATATGATTACTACTACTATCGTGGAAAGATTTGCTGGTTTGAAAAACTGATTCCTGAAAAACAGGAACATGGAAATACTTATTTCATGTCTGGAGATCGGGAATTTGCAGACGGAAGTTTGGATTTAAGCTTTAAGACTCCATATAAATCTGGAGACATCGTGATTATCGATTGTCGTCCTTTTGGTCCGCCTTTTCATGCTATGATCTTGGAGGCTAGAAATCAATGGGATTGCTGTTTTCCTAATATCGTATTCCGCTATCCAGGAACTAGTGAGTGGAGCCTAACTCCACTTAAACACAAAAGATTGTATAAAGATATTGGATGGCACACATATGAGCCGATGATTTCGCCTCTTTATCGACTGAGAAGAGTAAAAAAAGAGGAGCTGACTGAGGAAGATGATTGCCTGCTAGAATTGAGTGAAATGCTTTCAGGCAGTGAGGAAAGAGCGGCTAAGGTATGGGAAAGATGGCATTCTGCTTCTGGAGAAGGGCTGGTCTGGGAACAGGTTTTGGAAGTTGTAAACAGTATAAGAGATGATTGATTCGCATAAAATATGTATTACTAAAAGATTGAGAGGGAATTATGCAGGAAATTGATGATTTATTCTGTAGTATTCAAAGAACCCCGGGATTGTATGGCTTGTATTCGATTCCCAGGCTTGGAAAGCGCGAATTGCTAATGTATATCTGCCAGATGCTTGTTAAAAGAACTCAGGCGCATCCACTTATTTTTTCGTTGGAATTATCTGATGAGCAGTGGAAGAAAAATATGCTAGAGTACGGATTTGGCACGGAAGGTATAGTTGTGGAGGATTCTACGTGGGAAATAGATGATATGAGGCAATGCATAGAGAAGCATTTGCCCACAATAGTATTTGTTGATTATTTGAAACTGATAGAGACCCCGGATGCCATAAATAAGCTGAAAGGAATATCCACAGATTATTCGATTTCGGTTATTGTAACAGCTAATCTTGCCAGAAATTCCGGAGATTCTGATCCAGTATACAGAAGACCACAATTGTTTGACTTGATTTACACATGCGACAATAAGAAGACAATTGGAGAGTTTAAGAACGATCTTTACCAGTTTACTACAGTCATGTTGTTGCATAGAAACCATGATTGGTATAGAAGTATTGGAGTTGGACGAGCTTTCCACATATGCAATGAAGCGGAACTAAAGATTGTGAGCGGAGTAAATATGCGACCACAAACAATATATTTTGATTTTTCGCATTTTATCCACGGATTGAGCGAGTGGGAATCTGAGTAGTAAATTTTTTGTAGATATTCTGAAATCAAGGAGTTGTTATATGGCGATTTATGCAGTCTCAGATTTACACGGATACTATGATTTGTTTTTGAAAGGCTTCTCTGAAATACATTGTTCCGAGAGGGATTTCTATGGTGTCTGGGAGATATGATAGACAGAGGTCCGGATGGAATTAGGCTTCTTGAACAAAGAGACCATGAGCAGATTTGATATGATTATCGGGTACGGTGCAATAAAGGAGCAAATTAACATGGCTTTGGATGCCATGCTTGAGCCTGAGAACTTGTTACTCTCTATAAGCTGATGATTAGGCTGGATAAGCTGATGGGGATGTGCACGAAAATGCACATCCCATTTTTTATACTATAAACACAAAGCAGATAACAGCAGAGCCAAGCCTTCAGCAGAAAACAGGTTAGTAAAAATTGTGCAAATAAGGAGTTTATGCCATGGGTAGGAAAACTGAAACCGAAAATGTAATTGGCCAGCTTTCCATCTTCGATTTGTTGGAGCTCTCGGAGAGTGTGGAAGGTATTTCTTCGGCCGATTTGGGGGAAGCGATAAAGAAGCTGACGGCGGCCAGGGACAAAGTTCAGGAAAGGGAAGAGAATGAACGCCGCCGGAAGGAAAGGGAAGAAGCGGAAAGGAAAGAGCGCGAGGAACAGGAGAGAACGGAGGCTCATATTCAGGAAGTTACATGTATGGACCTGCCTTTGGATTGGGAAAATGTTTTTGATTCCGATGCTCGAGCTCGGGGGGTGCACACAGATAGCATTTCTGACGGGCTTGTCTTAAGCCTGACGACACTTGGAAGAGTAGATATCGAATACATCTCCTCGATAACGGGTGCAGATTACAAGACTGTTATTTCTACGCTTAAAGGGTCGATATATCAGAACCCGCTTACATGGGACGAATGTTTCTATAAGGGGTGGGAGATGGCAGAAGAGTATCTGTCTGGCAATCTTATGCGCAAATGGAAGGCTGCAAAGGAAGCAAGCGCAGAGTATAACGGGTATTTCGACGACAATGTAAAGGCAATCGAGAAAGTTCTCCCGCCAACAGTGGCGACAAAGGATATTTATGTCACGCTGGGGTCGCCATGGGTGCCACCTGATATAATTGATGATTTTATTATAAATCTATTTGGAGATCCGCTCGAATACGAGTACTTTCGTTGTAACCGAGAAAATGTCATGGAGATGTATAAAACAAAACATGATGAAATCACTGGGACGTGGGAGATTCCATATAAAACGAGGTATCATCACAGCACTGCTGTCAGCGAAACTTATGGTACCGACAAACTGGAGGCACTTTATATTCTGGAAAAAACACTGAATATGAAGACCGTTGCCGTAACCGATGAGATCAGTTGCCCGACAAATGCCTCCGGAAAAAAACGAGTGATCAACAAGGCAGAGACGGTTGCTGCACTTGAGAAACAGCAAAAACTTATAAAAGCTTTTCAAAACTGGGTATGGACAAATCCACAGCGCAAAGAACGGTTGGAGATAATTTTCGAGAACAATTTCAGCTGCGTCCGCAGACGCATATTTGACGGATCATTTTTAGAGTTACCGAACATGTCAGGCAATGTAAGCTTGTATCCCTATCAGAAAGATGCGGTTGCAAGAATTATTTTCTCGCCGAACACATTGCTTGCACATGATGTTGGTGCAGGGAAAACGTATGTGATGATCGCGGCAGGTCAGGAACTGAGACGGATGGGGCTTTCCCGGAAGAATATGTATGTTGTTCCAAACAACATTGTCGGACAATGGAAAAATATTTTTACCATGATGTATCCCAATGCAAAACTACTGTGTGTGGACCCAAAGAGCTTCACGCCAAATAAGCGTGAAAAAGTGCTCGAGGCAATCCGGGACGAGGACTTTGATGGAATCATCATAGCCTACAGCTGTTTTGAACAGATCCCTTTGTCAAGGGATTATCACTTAAGTGATTTGGAGGAAATAGAAAACCAGATATCAGCGCTTTTCGAACAAAAAGGCAAGGCAACCAGCAGATTAAAAAGGAAAAAGGAGGACATCAGGGCGGCGATACGAGAAATAGAACTCGCTTTGGAAGATATAGATGATGCTGTCCACTTCGATGAACTTGGTATTACCAGGCTGTTTGTCGATGAGGCGCATAATTTTAAAAATGTTCCGTTGGAAACAAAAACGAATAATGTACTTGGAATCAATGCAACCGGTTCAAAGCGGTGCAAGGACATGATGGATAAAGTGCACATGGTTCAGAAGAAGAATGCTGGGAAGGGAGTTGTTCTTGCAACCGGTACACCAATTACAAATTCCATCACGGATGCTTATGTTATGCAGCAGTATTTGCAAAACGGAGAGCTTGCAATGCTGGAATTACAAAGCTTTGATGCGTGGATCGGAATGTTTGCGGAAAGAAGTACTGAGTTTGAAATTGATGTTGACACCAGCAGTTATCGTTTGGCTACTCGTTTTGCAAAATTCCACAATCTTCCGGAGCTTACTTCGCTGCTTGCCGGAATCGCAGATTTCCATCAGGTAGATGAAACGTCCGGTATCCCTACACATGATGGCTATTGTGATGCGGTGGTAACAAAGACGACCGCTCTGGCAAATTATCTTGCGGATATATCGCAAAGAGCAGACGACGTACGGCAAGGCAGAGTCTCCCGAACGGATGACAATATGTTGAAGATAACCACGGATGGCAGAAAAGCGGCGCTTGACATGCGGCTGGTTGATCCGATGGCTTCATTTACATATCAGTCAAAAGTAGCAAGATGTGCTGAAAATGTGGCAGAGGTGTATTTCCAAAACTCTCAGGACAAGTCAACGCAGCTTATTTTCTGCGATACATCCACGCCCAAGGCAGGGTTCAATATCTATGATGAGCTAAAGGAACGGCTTTTGAATTTGGGGGTCCCGGAGGATCAAATTGCTTATATTCATGATGCCGAAACCGAAACACAAAGGTCGCAGTTGTTTCTGAAGGTACGAAACGGGAATATTCGTATCCTGATCGGATCTACCTTCAAGCTTGGACTCGGTGTCAATATCCAAGATCGATTAATTGCCTTGCATCATATTGATGTTCCATGGAGACCGGCTGACATGACTCAGCGGGAGGGGCGTATCCTGCGGCAGGGGAACCTTAATGCGCAAGTCGCTATCTACAGATATATTACCGAAGGGAGTTTTGATGCGTACTCATGGCAGTTGCTGGAAACAAAGCAGAGGTTTATTGCAGACTTGCTTTCAGGCTCCCTTACTGCCAGGAGCGGAGCAGATATCGAAGATACTATACTTGATTATGCGGAAGTGAAGGCTCTTGCAGTTGGAAACCCGCTTGTAAAGCAGCGTGTTGAGGCTGCAAATGAGCTGAACAGATATCTTACTTTGCAGCATAAACTCGTCGATTCCCGTGTCCGAATGGAAAAAGAGCTTCTTGAAATCCCGGGGAAGCGGGAGCACCAGGAGGACTTGATTCAGAAATGCATAGAAGATCTGTCATTTTATCAGAGGTGGAAGGCGGCGAATCCTCCTGCAACTGACAGCCGGTCGAAAAAAGAAGAAGCCGAAATGCGTAAAAAATTGAGGGAATCTATTACCTCCGAGGTCAAGGTGTACGCTTGCGAAACAAAAGAGAAAAAGCTTGTTTCGTACCGGGGATTTGACATCGTCCTCCCGGTAAATATGGATCAGAAAAAGCCATATGTCTGGTTAAAACGGCAGGGGAAATATTATGTGGAACTCGGCGACACGGAGATTGGCAATCTTGTTCGTATCGATAATTATCTTGATTCCCTGGAGACTCATTTGGTGGATCTGAAGAACGGTTTGGCTAAATTACAAGATAAAGAGTCGGATTTGAAAGCAGAGCTCGCAAAAGATGAAAGCTACACTGAAAAGATTGAGGAATTCAGGAATCTCGTGGAACAGCTGGATAAGAAACTTGGAGTGGATAAAAAATGAGTGATGTGAAAATGACAAATATTCCGTCCATGAATGTCAGGGAAATGGTGAGTAAGCTTTCCTACGCCTACAGTACCGTGATCAATAACGGATTACCTGTAAAGACAATGCCTTCTGTTATGTTATGGGGACCTCCCGGTGTTGGTAAGTCTCAGGCGGTCAGGCAGATAGCGCAGGTAATAGAGCAAAGTACCGGAAAAACCGTTTGTGTGACCGATGTTCGGCTGTTGTTGTTTAATCCGATCGATCTGAGAGGAATTCCGACTTCTAACGCGGATAAAACCCTTGCAATCTGGCTCAAACCGCAGATATTTCAGATGGATCCAAGTGATGATGTCATAAATATTCTTTTTCTGGATGAAATCTCTGCCGCCCCACAGTCTGTTCAGGCAGCGGCTTACCAGATCACACTCGACAGAGTTGTCGGTGAGCATAAGCTGCCGGACAACTGCATTGTTATTGCCGCGGGCAATCGTACTACGGATAAATCGGTAGCGTTTAAAATGCCGAAGGCTCTTGCGAACCGACTGATGCATATTGAGGTTGAAGGCAGTTTTCAGGCCTGGAAGGAGTGGGCGATCAGTTCCGGAATAAATGACAGAATCATCGGCTTCTTGTCATTTCGGCAAAACTATTTGATGGGTTTTGAGTCGGGCAGTGATGATCTGGCATTTCCGACTCCACGTGCATGGGAGATGGTCAGCAATATCCTGAACGGAATCAGCGACAGTATTGAAGAAATGTATTCTCTGATAGCCGGTATTGTGGGAACTGGTGTCGCTGTTGAATTCAGAACCTGGGAAAAGGTATATAAAGAATTGCCTTCGATTGAGGATATTTTTGATGGGAAGATGCCGAAACTTCCGCAAAATACCGATGCCATGTATGCATTGACGGCGTCCATGACATGTTATGCCCGTGCACACAAAGATGATCTGACCGGAATTGCCAATTCCATTTGTTATGCGAATAAGATGCCGCCGGATTTCAGTGTGGTACTATTGAAGGATTATATTTCCATAGAAAAAGGTTTCAAGGAAAAGCTAATGACGATTCCCGAATTCTATACCTGGTTACATTCAAAGGGGAGTTTAGTGAATGGTTCTGTCCGATGAAAAGAAAAAAGAGTATATGAGGCGTCTCTTAATGTCCCGTATGAGAATCCTTTGTAACAATGGCTTTTACGGGCTCCTGCTGATGCATATGATTTATTCAATTGATGAAAATTGCGAAACAGCAGCAACCGATGGGCGTAGAATTTTTTTTGGACCGAAATTTCTTGAAGAACTTAACGATACCGAACTTGATTTTGTTATGATGCATGAAATCCTTCATGTCGTTTTACAGCATTGTTTAAGACAAGGTGACCGGGATAATGAGCAATTCAATATTGCCTGCGACATAGTGGTAAACTCTAATATTCTGCTTTCGGAAAACAACAATCTCAGGGCAATTACGCTACGAAAATATGGAATCTCTATGCATCTAGCGCCGGACGGGAAAGAGGGATATGAGTATACCACTGAACAGGTATATGAAATGCTTCCGCCATCTAAAAATGGAACAGGACATAAGCCGCCGCTTGGTGCGTCATGGGATGACCACAGTCGTTGGAAGGGGTCGGAAGATAATGAAAGTGCAAATGGGTACAGTGGACCTAATTATGAAGATACCGAGTACATGAAGCATGAAATTGAAAAATGGCTTATTGACGCGATGGAAGCAATATCGATAAGAGATTCCACAAAGTCATTTGGAGGTGGACCGGTATTTGCGCAACGGTTGTTAAAAGAGATTAAAAAAGGCCAAATTGATTGGCGGGAAATATTGAACAATTTTGTTCAGGAAGAAATTACGGACTATTCCTTTACTCCACCAGATCGTAGATTTGATGATAATCCCTTCTTTTTACCTGATTTTAATGAAAAGGAGGAAACGATAGGTAATGTGTGGTTTGTTGTTGACACCTCTGGTTCCATTAGTGATGAAGCGATAAAAGCTGCATATTCTGAAATATGTAGCGCAATAAATCAGTTTGATGGAAAACTAAGTGGAATGTTGAGTTTTACAGAAAGTTACGTCACCGAACCGGTTCCATTTTCCAGTGTGAACGAATTATTGGATATAAAGCCCATTGGAGGCGGCGGGAATGATTTTTCGGATATATTCAGATACATGAAAAACCATATGACAGGTAACTTGCCATCGCAAGTCATCATTATAACTGATGGATATGATACATTTCCAAATGAAAAAGCTGCAATGGGAATACCGGTTTTGTGGTTGATAAATAATGACGATGAATCAGTAAAACCACCTTTTGGCAAGGTGGCTCGCATTGTTGTTTAACTAGAGCTTCGATAATGTTTTTCTGTTGGATTACGAAAAGATGGGGATGTGCATAATTTTGCGCATCCCTCCTTGTATTATGTGGGTACAGAAGCAGAACCAGAGGGCAGGCAAGGAGGATGACTTCATTATGATAAAAATGAGAAAACTTGAACGATTGCTGTTTCCCTGCCCTGAAGTGGACAGTTACGACGATGCCGCCTTTCCGCAGGTGTCAGATGATGATTTCATGGTTATGGAGCAGGAGTTCTGTGAAGAATCTTCATTAGTACACATATTTCCTTTTGTCCGAGAAACAGAGGACGGGAGAGGATACGTTGACCTGTATGTATTGGATCCGATGCTTTATCCGGAGGGTTATAGGAGATTTGTTATCTGTGATGGATATAGCCTTTCCGAGACAGAGGAAGCGGTGTTTCTTGAATATATCAGTGGCGATTTTCTTTGCCTTGACGGAGAGCAGATGCATAGTTTGAATGAGAAGATATTCCGACAGTTCCCTTCCTGGCATTATTTTGATTATTCTTCCGAATGTGTGCGAGACGCACTGAAACACATGTATTTTGTAAGTCATTGTTCAGGAGCAAGAGAGATACTGTACAAGGCAGATTTGTATGGAATAGCGTCAAATCTGGATGAGATCCCATCTTACAATATGATCGGGAGTAATCCGGAATCAATCATAGGATATGACATGCCTATAAAGCTGCTCAGGATACTGAACCAACTGGATATGACTTCAAAGCTCTTTGCTGAGGAAAGCATCATTCAATGCAGAAACGTATACAGCGAGTATTCAGGATACATAGGAAAGAAGCTTCCTTCCGGCGGGCAATGGAATTATCTGGAAGCACTTTATAACAATGGTGGGGTGTTCGCCGGACACGAATTTATCAGGACTTTGTATGAAAGGCTATCGTTAACCGGGGCTACGTGCTTTCTTAATGAGTATGAGAAGTTCCTGAAGTTGAGAGATGAGATCTCAGACATCAGGAAGATGAAGATACCAAAACCATGGGACGTCCCGGATGTGGTTGAAAAACTGGAAAAGGTTCGGGAGTGCAGAACAGGGAATGAAGGAGTTGATTCTTTGTTCGGAGAGAGAAAAAAGCGGAATGGTTTTGAATATATAGGCAGGAGATATGCGGTATCAATGCCCGGATCATCACTGGATATTTGCAAGGAGGCTATTGCACAGGGGAACTGTGTGATGGATTACATAGATGATCACGCTTCCGGGAATACCACGATTCTGTTTGTCAGAAGGGTAAATGAACCGGAACGATCCTTTGTCACTATGGAGGTAAAGGACAGAGTTATAGCACAGGTGTATGGGCGTTTTAATTCCCTGCCCAAGAAGGAAGTATACGAGTTCCTTAAGGAGTATGCGAGAGCACGCCGGCTTCTGTATGATCCGTATCAATTAATCAAAAGAGACATGGAATTCTATTGCGACAAAGAACTGTGGGAATATGCAGAAGAGTTTCGAAAGAAGAATTATCTGGCCATGGAGTAGACAGTTGGGAGAGAAATGCAGGAGGTAGCATATGCAGTTTTATAAGATTGAAATGACGATCAATACAAAAGATGGCGAAGTGATAGATACTCCCAGAGAAAGAGGGAGAAGAAGATCTGTTGACAAAGATTTAGGCAATGCGCTTTCTGTCAGCTGTGAGCGATTTAATGAAAAGATTATTGATAAAGGGTATTTCTTTATCAGTTTTTCATCCTATGGTGAATGCACTTTTGGATTAGTACTTCGCGATTACCTGAATGTGAACGATTTTGTCGGGAACTTTGTCAAAAAGGGTAAACTCGAAGTCGAGGATGTAGAGATTAGAGAGACCACGCTCCGCGATTTTGCTCAGATGTTAAGTTCCGGGGAAAGAAACGGCTATGTACGTGATGAGCTTGATGTTTTGAGAGAATTTGAGCTGGAGGATCTGGTAGATAACGGGCCGAGAGGAATGCGTCTTGATTTTGAGGAAAGAATCCTTCGTGAACGCAGTAAGGATGCGGTATACCTTGCTTCTAAGAACTATTTTGCAAAGGATACCTTTGTCCCTGAGTTGGATCGTATTTATGCGGGAACTCCCAAGAAGAAGGCATATGGTCATCCGGTGGATTATATGATCGAAAGCGATGACGAAAGAACGCAGGAAGGCATTACACAGTTACTTATTCAGGCTTTATACGATGTGGGAAGGATTGAGAATCGCAGATACTGTGAACTTGAACTCCGCCCGGAGGAACACTATTCCAGGAAGACCGTGGAATCTCTATTCAAGACGTGTACTGGCGGCACGATGGTAGTCAGTATTTATGGAACCGTGAATCCGGATGATGATCGTGCTGATGGCAGTCTCTATTTCCTGGAGGACTTGTGCAAGATTATGCGCCGTTATTGTTGCGATGTTTTAACGATTGTTCAACTTCCGAGGGAATGTACGGCTCTTAGGATGAAGATTTTTGAAAATATAGGAGATTGTACTTTTGTAGAGATAAAAGAGGAATTGGCAATCGACAAGACTGCGATTTCATATCTTAGGGGACGCGCAAAGGACCGTGGCATAAGGACTGATAAGGAACTGATGGAAAGAGTCGAAAAAGGCCATGGATACTTGGTTCCGGAATTGAATGCGATTTTTGATGAATGGTACAGTAAAAAACTTAAAACGTCCGTTTACAGCCAGTATAAGGATATCGCTGAGGCTAAATCGGAAGTAAAGGCGAGCAAGCCAAAAGGAAGTGCGTACGAAGAGCTGGAATCCATGATCGGGCTGGAGTCCGCAAAAAAGATGATCCATCAGGCGCTGGACAGCTATAAGGCACAGAAACTGTTTAAAGATAAAGGCTTATCGGATGACGGTATCTGCAATCATATGATCTTTACCGGTAATCCCGGTACGGCGAAGACTTCCGTGGCAAGGTTATTTGCAAGAATCTTAAAGGATAATGACGTGATTTCGAAAGGGCAGATCGTTGAGGTTGGGAGAGCTGATCTGGTTGGCAAATATGTCGGATGGACCGCTCCTACGGTCAAAAGAAAGTTTAAGGAGGCTCTGGGAGGAATCCTTTTCATCGATGAAGCATATTCTCTTGTTGATGATCGTGACGGATTGTACGGAGATGAAGCGATCAATACCATCGTTCAGGAAATGGAGAATCACAGAGACGAGCTTATTGTAATCTTTGCAGGATATCCTGATAAGATGGAAGGCTTCCTTGATAAAAATCCGGGGCTTAGATCTCGAATCGCACATCACATTCACTTTGAAGATTACAATGTTGATGAACTTTGTCAGATTGCGAATCATATCGCATCTCAGAAAGGCATGGTCATTGATGAAGGGGCGATGGAGCGGATTAAAGGTATCATGGAGGAAGCAAGTACTCAGTCTGATTTCGGAAATGGGAGATACGTCAGAAACGTGATCGAAAAGGCAAGGATGGCGCAGAGTAGCCGACTTGTACGTATGGATTTTGATTCAATATCGCAGGATGACATCAAGACGATCCGAGCAGAGGATATAGAAATTCCGGTAAAAGCAAAAAAGACAGTAAACAAAATCGGCTTTGCTGTATGACGGTATGACACAACTGTCAAAATGGGTTGAGAACGTCCTATTTATGCGCTATAATTAATGTGTAAAGAAGTTGTGGATCTTATCGTATCCGTGGCATCAGGGCAGACAGATGAGGAAGGCCTGTATGACTGGGTAAAGGATCATATTCAGAGGAAATAGTATGGATGGAGAAAAACCGAAGAGGGGTGTCTTTTGGCTAAT
>CAMZDG010000002.1 GCA_947305245.1 uncultured Lachnospiraceae bacterium | reverse complement strand
AGACTTTGGATAGTGCTTTGCGTCGCTTCAAGAGAAGCTGTGCAAAGGCTGGTATTCAGCAGGAGATTCGTAAGCGTGAGCATTACGAGAAGCCTAGCGTGAAGCGTAAGAAGAAGTCTGAGGCTGCCAGAAAGCGCAAATATAACTAAAACTCAAATCCCCGGCCGATTTCGACTGGGGATTTTCATTCGCACAAAAATAAAACGGAAAAGGAATATGGATGATCAATGGGATTTATTGTTATGTCCTGGTTGGATGCGATCAAAGCGTTAGACGCATATCATTTCTTTGCACTCTTTGCAATTTATAGCATGGCCGGATGGCTGATCGAGTCGATCTACATGTCCATCTGTAATCGAAAGGTGACGAACAGAGGATTTGCGAGAGGACCGTTCTGTCCCATCTATGGCGTTGGGTGTTTTGGCGCGTACGTATTGTTTGCACCCTTTAAGGGAAATTACGTCGTCATTTATATTTTGGGCTGCGTTACCGCGACGCTCTTTGAATTTGTGGTTGGCAGTGCCATGTTGAAATATCTTGGAGAATGTTGGTGGGACTATAAGGAAAAGCCCTTGAATTATAAGGGGATCATTTGCTTGGAGAGCACTCTGGCATGGGGGATCTATGCACTTGTCGTCGTCCACATTCTTCACGGCGCCGTGTTAAAGCTGGTGGATCAAATTGATAAGCGCCTGGGGATCCTGCTGCTTGTAGTGATCTATTTTCTGGTGTTCATCGATTATATGGTGCAGATCAGTCAGATCTTTGGATGGCCGAAGGTCCTTGGCGGAAAGGGGCTGAAGGAGAAGCCGGACATTAGCCGTGCGAATCGCGTGAATCACCCGGAAGGTGCCTGGTCGCCGAAGAAGAAAGATTCATAATGGGTTCTAAAGGGAGCCATGCCTTCATATCCTGTAGTAAGCAGATATGGAGGTGTGGCTTTTTTGCGCAGTCGAAGTAGAAAGAAATATTATATTGGGACTTGTCTGATCACGGCGTTTTTGATCCTGGCGGAAAGCATTATCTTTGACGTGACGGCAAGGGCTCAGACGGAGTTTCAATCCCCCTCCGTCATATTGATCGAACGGTCTACCGGTACGGTGATCTATGAGAAGAATGCGGATGAAAGGCGAAGCCCCGCAAGCATCACAAAGATCATGACACTTCTGATCACCTTGGACGCCGTGGAGGAGGAAAAGGCAAGGCTGGAGGAGGAAGTGATCGTGAGCGAGCATGCGGCTTCGATGGGCGGATCGCAGGTGTATCTGGCACAGGGAGAGGTGCAGACGCTAGATACCATGCTAAAGTGTATCGCCGTCGCTTCCGGGAATGATGCGAGCGTTGCCGTGGCGGAGCATATTGCGGGGAGTGAGGAAGCGTTCGTAAAGAGGATGAATGAGAAGGCGGGGGAGCTTGGAATGACGGGGACGCATTTCGAGGATTGCTGCGGGCTTTCGGACTCGGAGGACCATTATACGACGGCGCGGGACGTGGCACGTATGTCGCAGGAGCTGATCACAAAGCATCCGGAAATCTATCAATACACGAAGATCTGGATGGAAGACATCACGCATACGACCAGAAACGGAAGCTCCACCTTTACGCTCAGCAGCACCAATAAATTATTAAAGCGATATGGTCCATGTACCGGGCTGAAGACCGGGTCCACGCAGAAGGCGAAGTATTGTATTTCCGCGACGGCATCGAAGGACGGGATCGATCTGATCGCCGTTGTCATGGGGGCGCCGGATCCAAACCTTAGGTTTTCGGAGGCGCAGACGCTCCTGACCTATGGATATGGGTGCTGCCGCCTCTATCAGGATGAAGATCCTTTGGAGCTTCCCCTCCTGCCCGTGGAAAATGCACTGGAAAAGGAAGTGAGGCTAACTTATGACGGTCTGTTTTCGTATCTGGATCTGGAAAACCTATCCTTTGACGGGATTGAACGAAGTCTCGAGCTTCCTGAGGTCGCCGTTGCACCCTTGAGGGAGGGAGAGATCGCGGGATATGTGGTGTATACCTATCAGGGGGCAGAGCTTGGAAGGCTTCCGATCCTTTATGAAACTTCGGTGGAGAAGGCCGAGCTCGGAGATTGGATCAAATATGTCATTCAAAGCCTGCTCTTTGGATGAAGGAAAGAAAGTCCTGGCAAAATAGGTTTTGACCAGGGCTTCTTTTTATGGTAAGATTACGGGTGGATGTTTGTTTCCCAAAGGCGGGAGGAAGGGCTTCATGAACCTGGTACTTTTTGCGCTTGGCGTGCTGCTCCTGATCCTGATCTGGATCATGCTGCATGACACCACGCATTTTGAGACAACGGAATATAGCGTGACGGATCCAAGGATCAAGAAGTCTTGCAGGGCCGTGGTGCTCGCGGATCTTCATAACCAGAGATATGGCAGGGACAATGCGCTCCTTTTGGAGGCCATACGGAAGGGGAAGCCTGACTTTGTCCTGATCGCCGGAGACATGCTGACGGCGAGTCCAGGGAAAGAGTTTCAGCCTGCGATCGATCTGCTCGGCGAGCTGGCGAAGTCGTATCCGATCTATTATGGCGTGGGCAATCATGAATACCGGCTGTGGCTCTATCGGGAGACCTACGGCGACATGGGAAAACGCTATGAAGAAGCGCTGGAGGGCATAGGCGTCAGAGAGATGAAAAATGAGACGCTCCTTTTGGAAGACTATGGCATCGCCGTCACGGGAAGCCAGATCCATCAGCGCTATTATCGCCGGCGCAGGCCCGTAGCCATGAAGGAGACTTATCTGCCAAGGATCCTTGGGAGACCTGATCCGGAGACGTTCACGATCCTTCTTGCGCATCATCCCGATTATTTTCCGCAATATGCCGCATGGGGGGCGGATCTGACGCTTTCCGGGCACGTACATGGCGGCGTTGTCAGAGTTCCTTTTTGGAACAAGGGCGTGATCTCGCCTGCCGTTAAGTTCTTTCCCGAATATGACGGGGGACTATTTGAGAAGAACGGCAATTACATGCTCCTTAGCAGGGGCCTGGGTTGCCATACCATACCGGTCCGGCTCTTTAATCCGGGAGATTTGCTCTTTTTGGAATTTTGTCCGGGGGAGAAAAAGGAGATCAAAAAGAAAGAGCGCCAAAGAAAGGAGTAGCTATGGCCATTTCGGTGAAACTGGAGAAGTTTGAGGGCCCGCTGGACCTCTTGCTCCACCTGATCGAAAAGAATAAGATCGATATTTATGATATTCCGATCGTGGAAATAACGGCGCAGTATCTGGAATACGTCAAGCAGATGCAGGAAGAGGACATGAACGTGATGAGCGAGTTCCTTGTCATGGCGGCAACACTGATCGACATCAAGTGTAAGATGCTTCTTCCGGCAGAGGTGAACGAGGACGGGGAGGAGGAAGATCCCCGCGCAGAGCTGGTACAAAAGCTTTTGGAATACAAGATGTATAAATACATGTCCCTCGAGCTTCGGGACAGGCAGGTGGATGCCGCAAAGAATCTCTATCGCGCGCAAAAGCTCCCGGAGGAGGTCGCAAAGTACAAGCCTCCACTGGATTATGACGAGCTGTTTGGAGACCTAAATCTTGGAAAGCTGCAGGAAATCTTCCGCGGCGTCATCAAGCGGCAGGAGGACAAGATCGACCCTATCCGAAGCCAGTACGGACGGATTGAAAAAGAAGAGATCGACATGAGCGAAAAGACCTTGTATGTCGAGGCCTACGTGAAGGAGCATAAAACCTTCAGCTTCCGCAAGCTCTTAGAAAAGCAGGAGAGCCGCGCGGAGATCATTGTCACCTTCCTGATCATATTGGAGCTGATGAAGACGGGGAAGATCAAGATCGTGCAGGAAAACCTGTTTGACGATATTATGATCACCTCCTGTGAGGCGAACGTGACTGAAAATAAAGTAGAAGAATAAGTGAGATGCAAACCATGATGGATGATAAATTGACGAAGGAAGAAATCAAGGAAGACGCGTCCGAAGAGACGATAGAAAACGCTGCCGAAGAAATGACGGATGCAGAAACCGTGGAGGTGGAGGAAACTGCGGAAGCGGTTCGCCTTTCGGAAACCGAAGCAGAAGCAGTTTTTGAGGCGATCCTCTTTACCATGGGAGACACCGTGGAGATCAGCAAGCTTGCCGAAGTGGCGGGGCTGGATCTGCGGACGGCCAAGAAGATCCTAAGGAAAATGGAAGAGCGTTATCAGGCGGAGGACCGCGGCATTATGCTGACGCAGTTTGACAGCGCCGTGCAGCTTTGCACAAAGCCTGAGACTTATGAATATCTGATCAAGATCGCAAAGAATCCGAAGAAGATCGTTCTCACGGATACCGTGATCGAGACCCTGTCCATTATCGCCTATAAGCAGCCGGTGACCAGGCTGGAGGTGGAAAACATCCGCGGCGTCAACTGTGATCATGCGATCAATAAGCTGCTGGAATATGACCTCATCACGGAGCTTGGCAGACTGGATGCTCCCGGCAGGCCGATCCTCTTTGGCACGACGGAGCAGTTCCTTCGCTGCTTTGGCGTAAAGAGCCTGGAAGAGCTCCCGGAGCTGAGCACGGTCCAGATGGAGGAGTTTAAGGCACAGGCGGAGGCGGAGGTCAAGATCCGCCTGGATTGATCCGCGCGCAGATAAAAATGCGCTTTGGAGCATTCATGAAGTGGCCCTCCTGACATAGAATGTAGGGACGGACGAAGGGGATGCCAAAGGAGCGCTTTGCATGAACGGAATGAAAAAGTGGATGGCAGGGATTGGCGTGTGGGTTCTGATAGCCTGCACGCCACTATGCGTTTCAGCCAAGGAACTGGAGCTATATTCCACGGCGGCCGTCCTGATGGACGGGGAGTCAGGCAGGATCCTGTATGAAAAGGATGGGCAAAAACCTCTGGCGAATGCCAGCACGACAAAGGTTCTGACCTGCATTCTCATTTTGGAGCACTGTGATCTGAATGAGGAGCTCACCATTTCAGCATATGCCGCGTCGCAGCCGAAGGTAAAGCTTGGCGTCATTCCCGGGAAAACCTATCTGGTGCGCGATCTCTTATATTCCCTGATGCTGGAATCTCATAATGATTCCGCCGTAGCGCTTGCCGAGCACGTGGGAAAGCGGGAGGTCCCGGCGCTTAGCGAGAAGGACGAAAAGGATTTTACAGGCGAGGAGAGCAGACTTGCCGTGGCAGCCTTCGCAAAGCTGATGAATGAAAAGGCGGCCTTGATCGGGTGCAACGATTCCTGGTTTATCACGCCGAACGGGCTTGACCAAACGGAAAGCGTGACGATGCCGGACGGGAGCGAGAGGCTCATGGAGCACCATACGACGGCAGCGGACCTCGCGAGGATCATGGCATATGCCATCCTGCGATCACCGCAAAGAGAGGCATTTTTGCAGATCACAAGGACGCCGGCGTATCAGTTCACGGCAGGCGGACAATGGCACTGCCTGCAGAATCATAACAGTTTTCTTTCCATGATGGACGGCGCGCTGAGCGGGAAGACGGGATTTACGGGAAAGGCCGGATATTGCTACGTAGGCGCGCTGAAGCGGGAGGACAGATACTTTATCGTATCGCTCCTTGGGTGCGGGTGGCCGAACAACCGTGGCTATAAGTGGAAGGACACAAGGAAATTGATGGAATATGGCCTGGAATACTTTCACCGAGTGGATCTTCGGTCCGAAGAAATCCTGTTTCCCGAGGAGAGATTGCCGAAACTGAAAGTGCGGAATGGTTGCACAAAGGTTCTGGAAGAGGAAGCCTTCTTGACGCTTAAGGTGCAGGGGCGCGGTGAACTGCAAGACTGCGATGAAGGAATGAAGTCTGCGCAGCATGAAAGCGATGAAGGAATGGAATCCGGGCAGTATGAAGGCGATGAAGGAATGGAATCTGGGCAGCCGGAAAATGACGTGACGGCGATCTTGCTGCGGGACAGAGAATGCATCGAATCTGTCGTGCGAATAAGTGGCAAGGTGACCGCTCCGGTGGAGGCAGGCCAGATCCTTGGGGAGATCCAGTACTTGCTGGAGGGAAACGTGATCCGGACGGAAGCTTTGGTCGCCGAAAAGCGGATCCCTGCAAGGGACTATCCATGGTGTGTTTCGCAGGTCTTACGGCACTTTTTTCTTGGAACAGCGCTGAATATCGCATAATATATTTATGACTCACATAAACAAAAGACTAGATTTTTGACGGGAGGTGTTACTGTGGCAAAAGAATTGATGCCCAGAAAAGAGGTTCCAAAGGAGTTTACTTGGAATTTGGAGGACCTGTATCCAAGTGAGGAGGCGATGCTCGCTGACCTTGGGGAGGCGCTCGAAGGGGCGCAGAAAATAGAACGGGAGTATCATGGCAAGCTGATGACGCCGGAAGCCATTGCGAACTGTCTTACGGAGTACCAAGCCGTTGACGAAAAGATGACTTTGGCCGCCAACTATGCGGAGCTCGCGCAATCCGTGGATTATCAGGATGGACATTTGCAGGAGCTGGCAGGAAGTGTTTGGCGTGCGCTGTCGAAGTATAAAGCAAGTCTTTCCTTTCTCGAGGTGGAGATCAGCCAGTGCCCTGCGGCCATGTTGGAGGAGGGGGCGAATCTGGATCAAAGGAATGCGGGGTATCTTAAGAGGATCCTTGCAGATCAGCCGCACATGCTCTCCCCTGAGACGGAGAAGGCCTTGGCTTCCCTCGGACATACGCTGAATTGCCCTTATGAAATTTATAACATTGCGAAGCTCGGCGACATGAGGTTCCCTTCCTTTGAGGCCGAAGGAAAGGAGTATCCCCTGGGCTATTCTCTCTTTGAGGATGATTATGAATATGAGCAGAACACGCTGGTCAGAAGGGCGGCCTTTCAGGCGTTCTCGAAAAAGCTTCGGGAGTACGTGAACCTGACGGCTGCGGCATATAATGCGCAGCTGCAAAAAGAAAAGACGCTGTCAGACCTTCGCCATTTTCCGGATGTCTATGCGTATCTTCTTCATGACCAGAGAGTCACGCGGGAAATGTATGACAGACAGATCGACCGGATTATGGAAGATCTCGCGCCTCATATGAGAAAGTATGCGAAGCTCCTCGGAAAGCTGCATCATTTAGATAAGATGACTTATGCGGACCTAAAGCTCACCGTGGATCCTGAGTATAGCCCCAAGGTGTCGATCGAGGACGCGAAGGAGTATATTCGAAAGGGTCTGTCCGTCATGGGAGAAGAGTACGGCGCGATGCTGAAGGAAGCGCTGGACGGACGCTGGGTGGACTTCGCGCAAAACCTTGGAAAGTCCACGGGCGGTTTTTGCGCAAGCCCATATGGGAACCATTCTTATATCCTGCTGAATTGGAATGACAGGATGTCGGACGTATTCACTCTCGCGCATGAGCTGGGACATGCCGGTCACTTTAGGCTTTGCAATGCGGCACAGTCCTTGTTTGACACCAATGTTTCGACTTATTTCGTGGAAGCGCCTTCGACCATGAACGAGCTCCTCATGGCTAATTACTTAAAGAAAACAAATCCCGACAAGCGCTTCCGCCGCTGGGTGATCGCCAACGTGATCGGAAATACGTATTATCATAACTTTGTGACGCACCTGCTGGAGGCAGCATATCAGCGAGAGGCATATAGGATCGTGGATCAGGGAGGTACCCTGCAGGCCGAAACGCTCAATGCCATCATGAAATCCACTTTAGAGAAATTCTGGGGGGATGCCGTGGAGCTGACGGAGGGCGCGGAGCTGACCTGGATGCGCCAGCCGCACTATTACATGGGCCTATATTCCTATACCTACAGCGCGGGACTGACCATAGCGACGCAGGTGGCGGAGCGGATCGAGAAGGAAGGCGAGAGGGCCGTGGCGGACTGGAAAAAGGTCCTGACGGCCGGAGGAACGCTGGATCCCGTGGATTTTGCGCGGGAGGCAGGTGTTGACGTCACCACGGACGATGCACTGAAAAAGACGATCCAGACCATCGGCGGCATGATCGACGAGCTTTGGCAGCTGAGCGAGGAACTGGGAGAGATTTAAGCGCAAAGCCGCCTTCTTTCGCATGGGAAAAAGCCACCGAAAAAGATGACAAGAATTGATGAAAAAAAAGCAATTTGCCTCTTTGCGAATTGCTTTTTTTGTGTTATACTGATGTAGATTTTTGAATAATGGGGGAGAATTGATTTATCTAATCCCAAAAGTTCAAATTAGTGATGGTTTTATTTACAATAAATGGAGGGCTGAAAGCATGAGTAACACATCGAAAGCGAGTCAAAGAATCAACGCTTTGCTCGATGACAACAGTTTCGTTGAGATCGGTGCGCTGGTAACCGCCAGGGCTACGGATTTCAATCTGAAACCCACCGATGCTCCTTCGGACGGTTGTATCACCGGCTACGGAGTAATTGGCGGCAATCCCGTTTACGTCTATAGCCAGGACGTATCCGTGATGAACGGAACCCTTGGCGAGATGCACGCTAAGAAGATTGCCAATCTGTATGACCTTGCCATGAAGACCGGTGCACCCGTGATCGGACTTCTGGACAGCGCAGGTCTTCGTCTTCAGGAGGCGACCGACGCACTGAACGCGTTCGGCGAGCTGTATCTGAAGCAGACCCTTGCGTCCGGCGTGATCCCTCAGATCACCGCAGTGATGGGGAATTGCGGCGGCGGACTTGCCGTTCTCTCCGCAATGGCAGACTTCACCTTTATGGAGGAGAAGAGTGCAAAGCTGTTCGTGAATGCACCGAACTGTCTCGACGGAAATAATACGGCAAAGTGCGATACCGCATCTGCCACGTTCCAGGCAAAGGAAGCAGGGATTGTTGATTTCGCATCGGACGAGGCGACCGTGATCGAAAAGATACGTGAGCTGGTAAGCCTTCTTCCCGCTAATAACGAAGACGACGCAAGCTATCTTGTAGAGTGCACGGATGACCTCAACAGAGTGAATCCTGAGATCGCAGGCTGTGTCGGTGACACCTCCGTTGCCGCATCGATCCTTGCGGATGACAATGCATTCTTCGAGGTAAAGGCAGAGTATGAAAAGAGCATGGTGACCGGATTTATGCGCCTGAACGGAGCAACCGTCGGCGTGGTTGCAAACCGCAGCGAGGTTTGTGACGAGGACGGCAAGGTGGCAGAGAAGCTCGGAACCGTTCTGACCAAGAAGGGCTGCCAGAAGGCTGCAGATTTTGTGAACTTCTGTGATGCCTTCGAGATTCCCATCGTGACGCTGACCAACGTGACCGGATTTGAGGCGACGACCTGCTCCGAAAAGGGCATGGCAAAGGCTGCTGCAAAGCTGACCGCAGCGTTTGCTGACGCGACCGTTCCCAAGGTGAACGTGATCATCGGCAAGGCATTTGGCACCGCATATACCGTAATGAACTCTAAGGCGACCGGCGCAGACATTACCATCGCATGGCCTACCGCGGAGATCGGCACCATGGACAGCAAGCTTGCCGCAAAGATCATGTATGACGGCCAGGGCGCCGAGGTGATCGATGAGAAGGCGGCTGAATATCAGAAGCTCCAGTCCAACGTACTTAGCGCAGCCAGAAGAGGCTACGTAGACCAGGTGGTTGAGCCCGGCCTGACCAGAAAGTACGTGATCGGCGCCATCGAGATGCTGTACACCAAGACCGAAGACCGTCCCGCAAAGAAGCACCTGACGGTCTAGAAAGGGAGACCTGAGAATGAAGAGATTAATTGCGATTCTTTGCACGGCACTGTGCATTCTGTCCCTGACCGCATGCGGACAGACTGAAGCAGAGCTGGCAAAGCAGGAGCAAAAGGATCGTTACGATCAAGAGAAGATCGAGATGGTGGAACAGTATCTGTTTACCGAAATGCTTGGCCTGATCAATTACTTGACGGACGACAAGGTGTATTACGTTGCCTCCTGCTATGACAATGAAGAATTAGAGTACTTATTTAATGACGAGCAAAACCAGTTCTACGTGGACGGCCACGGCCTTTCCACTGCCGTTGAGTCTTTTCGGATTTCCAAGGAGACTTCCGGCGAGTTAAAGATGGCTAGTAACGGTTATTATGAGCTTGGAACCGTCACTGCAAAGATCGTGGGCAACCAGATCATTGCGAACGCCGACGTAGAATGCGAAAAGAGATCCGCGAACATTGAACTGATCTTTTCCAATGACATGTTCATGAGATTAGAGGGCGGTGCCTTAAATCCCAAGTCTTCCTTCCAGGAACTGATGGGAAAAGCCGGCATGAACACTCTGATCGGCATGGCGACCGTGTTCGCTGTACTGATCCTGATCAGCCTGATCATTGCCTGCTTCGGTTTCATCCCGAAGATCCAGGCAGCATTTGCGAAGAAGGAAGAGGATCCTGCCACTCCGACGGCGCCCGTTGCAACGCCTGTTGTCACGCCTGCCGCACAGGAAGAGGATGACACGGAGCTTGTGGCTGTCATAGCCGCGGCCATCGCTGCTTATGAAGGAAGCACGAACACGGAAGGATTTGTCGTAAGATCCATCCGCAGACGCTTTTAGGAACGTGCCTCCCGAGGGGCCGCATGGAAAAAATATTAGAATGATTGACAGCCGCACGTAAAAGCGGCAGAAGGAGAATAAGATGAAGAATTATACCATTACCGTAAATGGAAACGTGTACGACGTTGTAGTAGAAGAGGGCGCATCCACCGGCGCTACGCCCGTGAAGGCACCCGTTGCTCCCAAGGCAGCACCCAAGGCTCCCGTTGCAGCAGCTCCCGCAGCAAGCGGTGCGGCAGGCGGCGTAAAGATCGAGGCAGGTGCCGCAGGAAAGGTATTCAAGATCGAAGCTAAGGTTGGACAGGCCGTAAAGAAGGGTGACGCCGTAGTGATCCTTGAAGCCATGAAGATGGAGATTCCCGTTGTTGCTCCTCAGGACGGCACCATTGCCAGCATTAACGTTGGCGTAGGTGATCCTGTTGAGGCAGGTGCGCTTCTTGCAACCATGAACTAAGGGTGGTCTGCGCGATCGCGTATGCTGATTAGACAATAACAACAGGAGGTCTACAAATGGACTATATCGTGAATACGTTCAGCAATCTGATCCATCAGACAGCCTTCTTTAATCTGACCTGGGGCAACTATCTGATGATCCTGGTTGCATGCTTTTTCCTTTACCTGGCCATCCGGCACGGGTTTGAGCCTTTGCTGCTCACGCCCATTGCGTTCGGCATGCTGCTGGTAAACATTTATCCGGATATTATGATCAGCACCGAAGAAGCCGCAAACGGCGTCGGCGGTCTGCTGCATTATTTCTATCTGCTGGATGAGTGGGCGATCCTTCCGTCCCTGATCTTCATGGGCGTGGGCGCAATGACCGACTTCGGTCCCCTCATCGCTAATCCCAAGAGCTTTCTGCTTGGCGCTGCGGCTCAGTTCGGTATCTTTGCCGCATACTTTGGCGCAATCTGGCTTGGCTTTAACGACAAGGCTGCCGCAGCCATTTCCATCATCGGCGGCGCAGACGGCCCTACCTCCATCTTCCTTGCAAGTAAGCTTGGACAGACCGGACTTCTCGGACCCATTGCCGTTGCAGCTTATTCCTACATGTCACTGGTACCCATTATCCAGCCGCCCGTGATGAAGCTTCTCACGAAGGACAGCTGGAGAAAGATCAAGATGAGCCAGCTTCGTCCCATTTCCAAGCTGGAGAGGATCCTGTTCCCCATCATCGTTACGATCGTGGTTGGACTGATCCTTCCCACCACCATTCCTCTGGTTGGAATGCTGATGCTTGGTAACCTCTTCCGTGAGAGCGGCGTGGTGAGACAGCTGACGGATACGGCTTCCAATGCACTCATGTACATCGTTGTCATCCTGCTTGGTACCTCCGTTGGTGCGACCACCAGCGCAGAGGCATTTCTGAACCTGAATACCTTAAAGATCGTTGCCCTTGGTCTTTGTGCATTCGTCTTTGGTACCGCGGCCGGTGTTCTCTTCGGCGATCTCATGATGTTGATCACCAAGGGAAAGACGAATCCTCTGATCGGATCCGCAGGCGTATCTGCAGTACCCATGGCAGCACGTGTATCCCAGAAGGTCGGTGCGGAGGCTGATCCTACCAACTTCCTGCTGATGCATGCAATGGGACCCAACGTGGCAGGCGTGATCGGTACTGCCGTGGCAGCCGGTACGTTCATGGCAATTTTCGGAGTGTTCTAAGTTTTAGTTTCCCCGTTCGGAAACTGACTGATGAGGTAAAATAGTATAATCATGGAGGAGAATATCATGGCTGAAATCGAAAAGAAGCCTATTAAAATTACAGAGACCGTGCTGCGTGACGCGCATCAGTCTCTGATCGCAACCAGAATGCCGACCGAGCTGATGCTTCCCATCGCTGAGAAGATGGACAAGGTTGGTTATCATTCCGTAGAGTGTTGGGGCGGCGCAACCTTTGATGCGGCACTTCGTTTCCTGAAGGAAGACCCTTGGGACAGACTGAGAAAGCTGCGCGACAGATTCAAGAACACGAAGCTGCAGATGCTGTTCCGCGGTCAGAACATTTTGGGTTACAGACCCTACGCAGATGACGTGGTGGAATACTTCGTACAGAAGTCCATCTCCAACGGTATCGACATCATTCGTATTTTTGACTGCTTGAACGATCTTAGAAACCTGCAGGCAGCCGTTGATGCTACCAATAAGTTCAAGGTACAGGAGGGCCGTGGTCATGCACAGGTTGCCCTTTCCTATACGCTTGGTGATGCTTATACCATCGAGTACTGGATGGACATGGCAAAGAAGATTGAGGAGATGGGTGCTGACTCCATCTGTATCAAGGACATGGCAGGACTTTTGGTTCCTTACAAGGCAGCTGAAATGATCAGTGCAATGAAGAGCGCTACCAACCTTCCCATCCAGCTGCATACCCATTACACCTCCGGCGTTGCAAGTATGACTTACTTAAAGGCCGTTGAGGCAGGGGTTGACGTGATCGACTGTGCAATGAGTCCCTTCGCACTGGGTACTTCCCAGCCTGCAACCGAGGTTATGGTTGAGACCTTCCGCGGCACGCCTTATGACACCGGATTTGATCAGAATCTTCTTGCTGAGATTGCAGATTACTTCCGTCCCTACAGAGATGAGTGCCTGAAGACCGGCCTGCTCAACCCGAAGGTAATGGGCGTTGACATTAAGACGCTGCTGTATCAGGTACCCGGCGGAATGCTTTCCAACATGGTGAGCCAGCTGAAGGAGCAGAACGCAGAGGATCGTTATTATGACGTGCTCAAGGAAATCCCTCAGGTTCGTAAGGACCTCGGTGAGCCCCCTCTGGTTACCCCTTCTTCTCAGATCGTTGGTACGCAGGCAGTGTTCAACGTACTGCTTGGCGAGCGTTACAAGATGGCAACCAAGGAGACCAAGGCAGTGCTTCGCGGCGAGTATGGCCAGACCATCAAGCCCATGAGCCAGGAAGTCATCGACAAGGTTATCCCTGGCGAGAAGCGTATTACCTGCCGTCCTGCAGACCTGATCCCCAACGAGCTCGACAAGCTCGAGAGCGAGATGAAGGAATGGAAGCAGCAGGACGAGGACGTGCTTTCTTACGCACTGTTCCCTCAGGTTGCAACCGACTTCTTCAAGTACCGTCAGGCTCAGCAGGAAAAGGTGGATCAGACCATCGCCGACACCAAGAACGGAGCTTATCCGGTGTAGCTTTTGCCATTCGTTTTCGATGATGAGAACAGTGGAAGCAAGCGAGACTGAACTATAAATTATTATTCATTTATCATTAAGATCATTGGCAGTACGACCAGTGCTGCCAATGATTCCTTGATAAATAATCTTGAGTTAATTCATTTCATTATTTCACGTAGTTTTCGCCTTGTGGCAGGCATCCTTTCGCCACATATCCCATTTTATTCTATAAAATTATGTTTTTTACGAAATTACGGCTTATATTACAAACAACGAAAAAAAGTAGTAGATGTTTATTTGAAGTTACTGTTGGAAGGGCTAATGTGTAAAAAAAGCAGTAGATAATTGGCGAGAAATACTGCTGGTAGAGCCAAAATGAAAAGTAAGCCGTAGACGCTTACTGAAAGATACTGCTGGAAGGGCTAGTGTGTAAAAAAAACAGTAGACATTTGGCGAGAAATACTGCTGGCAGAGCCAAAATGAAAAGTAAGCCGTAGACGCTTACTGAAAGTTACTGCTGGAAGGGCTAATGTGTAAAAAAAGCAGTAGATAATTGGCGAGAAATACTGCTGGTAGAGCCTAAATGAAAAGTAAGCCGTAGACGTTTACTGGAATTTACTACTAGCAGGGTTAATGTGTGAAAAAAGCAGTAGACGTTTGCAGGAAACAACTGGATGACATACAAAAACGGTCAAAAATGCAAATGACTTTTGCAGAAGTGTAAATGCTTGTAGAACAAAAAACAGGAGAAGAGATGAAAATTACAAAAAACAATAAAGGAGAGCAAGAGTGATTGATTATTCAAAAGAGCTTATGGAGCAGCATGCTGAGATTGAAAGCATGATTATGAAACTAAAAAGATCGAGAAATAATTATACTGGATTGCCGGAGGGAAGCATAAGAGTGACTGCTTCGGGAGGTGGACAAAAGCAATACTTTTATAAAGCGAAAGGTTCCCTTAATGAAATATATGTACCGTCAAAGAATCGAGATTTTTTGGCGAAAATGATTCAAAGAGATTATGAGAAAAGATCTTTAGAAAAATTAGTTGAGATGGAAAAACGGCTGGACGCATTTTTGAAGAAGTATGACCCTATGGCAATAGAAAAAATGTATACTAACCTATGTGAGGGCAGAAAAGCTTTTGTGAAGCCGCTTGTATTGTCAGACAAAGAGTATGTTCAAAATTGGATGGAGGAGCATCAGGGAGAACAGAATCCATTTCCGGAAAAAGGATTATATGAAACAGAGCAAGGCGAGTTTGTGCGGTCAAAATCGGAAAAGATTATTGCTGACACTCTGTTTAAAATGCAGGTGCCCTATCGATATGAAACACGGGTTAAACTTGATGGAAATAGATACGCATATCCGGATTTTACGTGCCTGAACGTCAGATTAAGAAAGACTATGTATTGGGAACATTTGGGGTTGTTAGGTGATGGGGATTATGCGAATAAGAACTTTGGGAAGATAGAAAACTATGAGCATCATGGCATTTACATTGGTGATAGTTTAATTTTGTCATTTGAAACGCAGGAACGTCCGTTGATGACTTCTGACATACGCAGGAAAATTGAATTGTTTCTGAAATGATAAAAGAATCATTATGAAAAATGCTAAAAGGATCATTAAGAAAAATGCTAAAAGGATCATTAAGAAAAATGCTAAAAGAATCATTAAGCGAAATAATAAAAGAATCATTAGATAAAATAAATCATAAGATATATTTTGGATACGTTTTCCTTTTATGATAGTATTATCAAAGGAGAACGTATCTTTTTTGAAAGGAATAGGGGCCGTGAAGAGTAGGATTTTATTGGTGGAAGATGATGAGATGATCCGGGAAGGGATCAGCGACTATCTGCAAGGACGGGAGCAGATTTATGAGGTGGACTGCGCAGCGACGGGACAGGAAGGGTTAGGGAAGATCAAAGAGGGGGGCTATGACTTGATCTTGCTGGACGTGATGTTGCCTGGCATGAGCGGATTTATTCTTCTTCGAGAGCTGCGAAAAAGTTCAGAGGTTCCTGTAATCATGATCACTGCGAAGGTTAGGGAGGAAGATCGGCTGAGAGGGTATGAACTGGGATGCGATGACTATGTCTGCAAGCCATTTCTTTTGTCTGAGTTATACGCGAAAGTCGGTGCGATTCTTCGAAGAAGTAAGTCCAGTGATGCTGATGCGAGGGATGGGGCAATTCTTCGAAGAAGCGGGTTAGGCGATGCGGATGGTGGAGATGGGGAAAAAGGAAAGCATAAGCTGACCTGCGGAAAGATCCAAGCGGACCTGAAAACGCAGGAGGTTTGGGTAAATGAAAGGAAAGTGGATCTCACCCCAAAGGAATTCGATCTTCTTATTACGTTGCTTCGCCATCCCAACCAGATTTTTACCAGAGAGTTGTTGCTTGATCTGGTTTGGGGGATGGATTATGAAGGAACGGACCGGACGGTGGATAATCACATAAAGAAGCTCCGCAAAAGCCTTGGAGTAGAGGGACGACAGATCAAAACCATCTATTCTAAGGGATATAAGATTTCTGAAAAAGGCTAAAAATATGGTTGTACTGGGAAAGATGAAAAAGAAATATTCTAGGAAGAAACTTAAGAAAAATATGTTCGCATGAAAAAAAGATGCGAAAAGAAATGATTGATTTTGAAGAATGGATCGAGGAGGATAACATATGCCAAGGAAACCGAAGAAAAGGTATTTGCAATATTTTCGAAAGCATTTTGGCATTATGGCCATTGCATGGGTGCTTATTACGTATTTTTTTCTGCAGGGGATCTGGCTGTTTTTGTATTCTAAGATTGAGCATAAAAGTTCCGTTAATTTCTATGAAGGGATGGAAAGCATTCAATATTTGATGAAGGATCAGAAGATGGAGGATGCCGGGCTGGAGCTTTCCAAGGTGCTGCAGGACATGAGTGAAGCAGGAACCTACACGATCCTGAAAGATAAGCTTCCATTTTACGAATATCCAGGAGTCCTTTTTGGACTGAGACTGGGCTGGCTGGAAAACCTTTTCCTGCTGGGAGGACAAAATAGTCAGGACATGCAGGGAAATACCTATGTGGTAGGCTTCGGCAAGGGCTGGGGGTTTATCCTGGATGAAGAAACAGGGGAAGTGATCTGTGAGTCCGTACAGGATAGAAACAGCGTGGTTCTTACCATTCAGAAGATAAATCCTGAGGGAGACGCAAGGTATGGGAATTCCAGCATGGTGACCTTTCAGACGGAGATGCTCCAGCGTTTTTCCTGCGATTCCGGAACCTTCCAGGGATTGCTGATGGAATTGGATGGGATCAAAAAGGAATGGGCGGAGAAGTGTAAGTTAGCGGATCCTGACTATGATAAGAGAAAGCTTACCTGGCGCCTTGATTCCTTTTACGTGAAGGGAGGCACCTTCTACCCCGCGAAAGTATCCTTGTTCTCCGTGGACAAAAGAAACAATGCTGAACTGCGCGGGGAACAAAGGCTGCCTGATGAACTGTTGGAGGAACGAGAATTTCAGCCTAAAAACATAAGTGCGTATCGCATTTATGAGCTGGATCCTGAAAAGGAATACTCGTATGATTATATCTTTAATATGGATCCAAACTATGATTTCTCCCAGGTTTATGGTGACATGGATATATGGGAGCCTGACGACACATTTCGTCAAGAAGCGAGAAACGCTGTGGATTCCCTGCAAGTAAAGAGTCGTGCAAGCGATCTTGGCGCGGGTTGGAAGCAGGGGAACCCTTTCCTGTACTTTGCAAACGGCACCATGGTCTTTGTGAGAACTGCTTATTTTCATGACTGTACGGGAAAGGTTTACAGGGCCTGCACCTATCAGACCTTTTCAGAATTATTACAGGGGAATTGGGGCTTCCTCGTTTTATTGGGGTGGATCGCAGTATTACTTACGCTCTTTGCGGCATTAACGGCACATATTGACTATTTGAAGCATAAGACCATTTTTATGACTGAGGAGTATCGGAACATCCTTATGGATTCCATGGCGCATGACTTAAAGACGCCCCTCATGGCGGTCAGTGGCTATGTGGATAACCTTAAGGAGCACTTGAACGAGGAGAAAAGGGAGCACTATTTAGATCAGATCCAAAAGAGCGTTGATTACATGAATGACATTGTCATGAAGAACCAGGAGGTTCTGAAATATTCAAAGTCTTCGAAAAAGCTGATCAGAAAAATGGTGGACATACGGCACCTCTTCGCGGAGGCGTTTGACCGCTATGAGGGAGAGCTGCAAAGCAAGAATATGAAGGTGAGCATGGATGGCGAGTTGACTGCAAGAGGCGATCAGGAGCTTTTGCAGAAAGTGGCTGAGAATTTGGTGACCAACGCCATTCGATATGGCAAGGCTGGATGCAACATCCAAGTGAACTTTCATCAGCGTGAAATCCTTATCCAAAACGAGACGGAGCTGACCTATCAAGGGAAGCTGAAACAGCTTTGGGAGCCCTTTGTCCGGGGAGAGGAAAGCCGGAGCGGCAGTGGAACTGGCATGGGACTTGCCATTGTGGCCAACATTTTGGATCGTCACGGGTGGAAGTACGCGCTGGAATATGACAAGGAGACAAAGGTCTTCCGGTGCGTGATCACAATTCCAGTGGGAATCCTATTTTGAAAACAATCAAATAACGAAACAACCAAACAACAAAACTTTACAGGATGGTTTCCTCGTTGCCAGAAATCGTGAAACGTAGTATCATCATATCAATGCAGCGATACATTTTAAGAAATGTGGCATTAAATAGGCATCGGATCATTGCGAAAGCATGTAACAATGATCATACGGCAAATTATTTTAGCGTGTGATGATGTGAGTGTCTGGCTTATGATATGACTTTGCCAGTGATCTCCGGAGGAAATCAGGATGGAAAGATTTTGGAATAAAGACATAAGGCGCATGACAATTCGGCTTTTATTGATCATGATAGCGGGCGGGGCTTTCTTTAACCTCGCCTTTTTTGCATACTTACAAAAGAGCAGGCATGCGGAATATGAAACGATGACAAGTCTTGCCCAAGCTGTCATGGAGACCTATCCAGAGATGCCACAGGAGGAGATCATCAAGGCAATCGCAAATGGATCTGCGAACGAGAAGGGAAGAGGACTCCTGAAACAATATGGGATCATAGAGAGCATGCCTGCGGCTTATGAGAAGGGACAAGAGAGTCAGCGGGTTTTATGGACCATAAATGGGATTATGTGTATGACCTTTCTCGCGATCTTTGTGGTGTTATGGCTTTCCTGGAAGAAGAGAAATGAAAAGCTTACGAAGCTTTGCCACTATGTGGACAGGGTAAGCCTGGGAGATTATGGCCTTGACGTGCAAAACAACCAGGAGGATGAGTTAAGCGGGCTGAAAAACGAATTATATAAGCTTGTGGTGTCGCATCGGGAGCAAGCGCAGCTTGCAAAGTCCGGTAAGGAGACGCTTGTGAAATCCTTGGAAGACATCTCTCATCAGCTCAAAACGCCGCTGACCTCTGCGGTGGTCTTGGCGGATAATCTTTTAGAGAATGAGGACATGGCGCCGGAGGTGCGAAAGCGCTTTGTGCAGGAGATCAGCAGGCAGCTCATCGGCATGAAATGGCTGGTGGTAACGCTCCTTAAGCTCTCCAGATTGGACGCGGGCGTCGTGGAGCTGCAAAGGACTGCGGTTTCGCTAAAGAACGTGATGGATGAAGTGTTGCAAAACCTTGAAATGAATGCGGAATGGAAGCAGATCCAATTTCAAACGAAGCTGGTCGAGGCGAAGGTTACGGGAGATGAAAAATGGCTTGTGGAGGCCTTTCAGAATATTGTGAAAAATGCCTTGGAGTATAGTCCTCAGGGGGAAAGCGTAGAAATCACGATGGAGGATAATGATGTCTATGCGCAGGTAAGGATCAGGGATCATGGCCCTGGCATTCCTCAGGAAGACCAAAAGCATATTTTCGAACGCTTTTATCGCACTTCCAAGGTGGAAAATGAAAATGTCGGAATTGGGCTTGCCCTGGCAAAAGAGATCATAGAAAAACACAACGGTTATGTCACGGTAGATTCCGATGATACGGGAACGACATTTACCGTAAGATTCTTGAAAACCTTTTAGAGAACGAAACTATTAGAAAACTAAAAATCTTTTATAAAATTACGAAATGTCACGGAAATGTCATTTTGTAGAATTATTATGATACAAAAGGAAAACATTTCCTTGGGAATTCATGTCAATAAGTTAAAACTATTAAGCCCCGAGTTTTAAAAAATGTTAACTTACTGACATTGCAGGGGAATTTTAGTAAGGGAGAGGGATGCTATGGTGATTTTGCGCACGGAGAATCTTTGTAAGACCTATGGAAAAAATGAAAACGCGGTGCAGGCCGTAAAGAATGTCAACATATCCATCGAGAAAGGAGAATTCGTTGCCATTGTCGGGAGCTCCGGCAGCGGTAAGTCCACTTTAATGCACATGCTTGGCGGCGTGGACAGGCCGACCTCCGGAAAGGTGTTTGTGGAGGATCAGGATATCTATGCATTAAATGATGATAAGCTGGCCATTTTCCGCAGACGCCAGGTGGGACTCATCTATCAGTTCTATAATTTGATCCCGGTTTTGAATGTTGAAGAAAACATCACTCTTCCTTGTGAACTGGATCATCGCACGGTCGAGAAAGAGGCACTGGATGAAATGGTGAAAAGTATGGGCCTTGAAGCCGTTCGGACGCACCTTCCCAACGAGCTTTCCGGAGGGCAGCAACAGCGTGTTGCCATCGGCAGGGCATTGATCACAAAGCCTGCGATCCTTCTCGCCGATGAACCGACGGGAAACCTGGATACCAAGAACGGCAATGAGATCATGGAACTTCTCAAGGCCTCCAATCGCAAGAATAAGCAAACAGTGATCATGATAACGCATAATCTGGATCTCGCAAAGCAGGCAGACCGCATTATTCACATTGAAGATGGTATGATCAGGGATGGGAACGATGCAAGAATGGATGAAAATGTGGCAGGGATGGAAGAAAGTGCGGCAGGAACGGATGAAAATGTGACGGAAACGGATGAAGCGAAAGCGTAAGGAGAACGGACATGAAAGTGTTATGGAAGTTTTGCTCTCGCTCCCTAAAGGAAAACCGTACCAGAACCCTTGTGACGATCCTTGGTGTTGCGCTTGCAACGGCGCTGATCACCATGGTGGCCTGCATGGGAACCAGTTTTCTGGCAAGCCTTCGGGAATATTTTAAGAGTCAAAAGGATTGGCATGCCTGTTTCGAGGGGGTCTCTTCGGAGAATGTCAAGTATTTTCAAGAGAACCAGGCACTGGAAGGCGTGTACATTGTCAAAAAAAAGCCTCATTATGGCCTGGCAATGCAGAAATTGAAAGCGGAAGGAGAAACTGAAGGCAAGCAAGAAGGAAATCGAGGTTTTTTGCTTGAGGTATGCGCACCTGAAAAGGCTTTTTATGAGCATGAAAGCTTTGAACTTGTCGAGGGAAGGCTTCCGCAGGCCGAGGGCGAAATTATTATTGGAAAAGAACTTAGAACGGAGAACAGAGTCTATTTAGGAATTGGGGATGAGATCACCATCCAATATGGGGACGAACTGCGTCCCTATGATGAGAATGAGACATATGGCGGCACGATAGACATGCTCACCAAAAGGTTGATCGTTTCGGAGGAGAAAACCTACCGCATCGTTGGAATTCTTCGAAAGAAAGGTGAGAGCATCATCTATCAGGGCTTTTCTTCCGGAGAATATCCAAAGGCCTATATTTATGAAGACGCGAAGGATTCCTTGGATTGTACTTACGACATTTACGTACGGTATAAGAAATCTGCATTGAAGCATCTGGATGAAGTCAATGCAGCACTGTTAAATACCTCGGTGGAAACCTATAACAGGGTATTCAATCCGTCCATGTTTCAGCTGATGAGCACAATTTCTCAGGACGAGATAGAGTCTGCCATGCAGAGGATCAGCGGGTTTGAGTTAAATGGAGCATTGACGATCCTGGAAGAGCCGATGCTGATCCGCAAAAATAACCAGTATGCGTTGCTTGGCATCGTGACGCTTTGTACCCTCACCATTGTATTTCTGATCATGATCTTTGCCGGCGTTTTCTGCATCAACAATAGCTTCGACGTTTCTTTTACGGAACGGATCCGGCTGTATGGAATGCTTTCCTCCATCGGAACGACAACGCGGCAAAAGCGCAGGATCGTGTGGATGGAAGCTTTTGTGATCGGTATACTTGGCATCCCGCTGGGAATCCTTTCTGGCATTTTGCTTACTCTGGGAATGATCGGCGCAACCAATCAGGTTCTTTCCATTCTTGCGCGGAAGATCAGCTTTGTCATGATGTTTGAAATCTCCTGGCTGGGCATTTTTGTTGCTGCCATTTTAGCAGCTTTTATGGTATGTCTTTCCGCTTTTGAGTCAGCCGTTCATGCTTCAAGGATCACGCCGATGGAGGCCATCCGGCTGAATGACGTCATCTCGTCAGACAAGAAAAAGAAACGGAAGAAGCCGCAAAGGACGCCCAAATGGATCAAAAAACTGTTTGGCGCCGGGGGAGCAATTGCGTTCCAAAACTTTAGAAGGTCAAAACTGAAGTATCGCGCAACCATCGTGTCCATTGCCGTGAGCGTTAGCCTTTTTATCGGTGTCTCCTTTGTGGGACCCATCGTTGAAAGAATCAAGAATGCCAGCCTGGAGGACATGGGATCCAAATGGCAGATCGAAGTCAACGTCTGGCATGAAAATGGGTTTTATGACCTCGTTCAGTTTCTGCAAGTTCCGGGCGTGACAAAGGCTAGTATTCGGCATAATGTCGTTATTCGGGATCTGGAGGATTCAATTCCCTATGTGGAGGAGCCATCAAGCTTAAATAAGGGGTATGTTCGCCTGATCATCCTGGATGAAAAGAGCTTTGAGAACTTTTGTGAGAAGATTGGCCTGGATCCAGGGGAGGTTTCGGATCAGGGGATCGTGAATGCTTCGAGAACAAGGAAGCAGAAGGAAAAGGATGGCCTGCATCTCATCCCGGAACGGTATGCAAGCTTTGATATCGGTGATACCATCACTGGAAGGGGCCGCACACTGCAGATTCCCTATGATGCTGAGGAGGCACCAAGGCTTGAGATAAAGATTTGCGCGCAAACGGATGAGATTCCCGACATGTTTTTAAGGTATGAAGATTATATTGACGTTTATCTAAATGAGAAAGCTTGGCTTTCAAAGGCGAAAGAGCTTGGACTTCTGGAGATCGGATTTGCGGAAGGGCATTTTATGACCGAGAATGCCAATGCATTGGAGGATGCCATCTTGGATGCGGATCTGAGCGGTTGCACGATCGTCAATTATGACGCGCTCTTTAAGATCATTGACGTGACCAAGGCTCTGATCGAAATCTTTTTGGCGGGATTCCTTGCCGTGATCACACTGATTGGCGTGACCAACGTGATCAATGCGGTCAGCACAAACGTGGAGCTTCGGGCACCGGAATTTGCAAAACTGAAGGCCCTTGGCATGACAGAGAAACAGCTTAAAATGATGCTGCGCCTGGAAGGACTTATGATCGGAGGGAAAGGCGTTTTCTGGGGGCTTCTGATCGGATATGGCATTTGCTATGCCATGGAGAGGTATTTCTGGGAAGGGTTTGACAAATCGTATGTTTTTCATTTTCAGGTACCGCTTTTGCCGACGATCTTGGCAATCCTTGCAGTGATAGCCATGCTGTGGGGCGTTCTCGCCATGGGAAGAAAGCGGCTGGAGAAAAAGAACCTGATCGAGACGATACGCTCGGAGAATATTTAATGTGAGCGGTCTGAGTTTGGAAGCAGAGGGGGAAGTCCAGATGAACGTATTATGGAAATGTTGCCTGCGATCCCTGAGGGAAAATAGACGCCGGACCATCGTGACCATCCTTGGTACGGCGCTTGCAACGGCACTGATCACGGCGGTTTCCTGTATGGGAACGAGCTATCTTGCCAGCCGTCTGGAAAATGAGAAAAAGGTGTGCGACTGGCATGGCAGATTCCTGGCCGTGGAAGAGGATGACTTAAAGTACTTTGAAAACAATAAGGCGATCGAGGAGTACTGGTTAGTCGGCAGGGAGGGGTATGGACTCTTTGAAGGCGATGAAAAAGGAATCTATCTCGACGTGCGCTCGCCGGAAAAGAAATTATTTGAACGGCAAAATATTGTCCTGTCTTCCGGAAGACTTCCGGAAAATGAGGGAGAAATTCTTCTTTGTAAGGAACTTAGGACCAAGCACGGAATGGATTTAAAGCTTGGCGACATGGTGACAATCCAAATCGGAGATCGGTTTCTTGGGGATTCGGAGGTCATGCTTGGAACGGAGTATCAAAACGGCGAAACGATCCGAGTCCGTGAAGTAAAAACCTATGAGATTGTAGGTTTTTATAAAGAGGGCGAGGGAAGTTTTCTGTGGATGCGAAGGGGCGGCTCTTCGAAGCAGGTTTATAATGCTTATACGGCGGACGCGGGCCCTTGGAAGCTGACGGACGTGTACCTAAGGTATACAAAGGAGGGGCTTAAGAACCACGAAGAAGTGGAACAGGGACTTCTTGGAATATCGCCGGAGCTTCGCCAGATCGTCTTCGGCTATGGAAATTCCAGAGGAGCGACGGAGGAGGAACGCCTCCAGGCGGCATGTAGGGCAAAGGATTATACCTTTAATATGGGACTTGCCTATCTGGAATGTCCTTCCCTCATGATGAATGAATTCTATGCAACGATTGGCGCTGTCTCCATCCTGTTTCTGATCATTGTATATGCAGGCGTATTTACAATTAATAATAGCTTTGATCTTTCCTTTACGGAGCGGATCCGTTCGTATGGCATGCTTTCCTCCGTTGGAACGACTAAGCGGCAAAAGCGAATGATCCTTTGGATGGAAGCTGCTTATATTGGAGTCTTCGGAATCCCGCTGGGAATTGTGATCGGCTGCCTTTTTACCTTAGGGTTAGTGGCCGTGACCAATCTTGCGATTCCTCTCATTGCGAAAAACCTTAGTTTTCACATGGTGTTTCACGTATCCGTTGCCGGAATCCTGGCATCCATGGTAGTTGCCGCCTTGATGATTTTGCTGTCTGCTGCGGAATCTGCCGTTCGGGCGTCGAGGATCACTCCGATCAGCGCCATTCGCATGAATGACACTGTGAAATCCGAAACGAAGCCGAAAAAAGCATCGAAACTGATCGAAAGGCTATTTGGGATCGGCGGAGTGATCGCACTTCAAAATTTCAGGCGCTCTAAGAAAAAATATCGCGCCATCATATCGACCATTGCAGTCAGCGTTGCGCTGTTCCTTGGATTGGGATTCATCGGTACTTACTTTGATTCCATGGAAGGCATTTTAAAGAGCGAAGGGTTTGACTGGCAGCTGGAAGTTACTCTGCCGAGTGGGACGGGTTATGAAGATGCCGTCGAAATTGCAAATTCTCCGCTTGTTACAAAGTACATGATCACTACCATTGGAATTGTCAAAGTCAAGGAGAGCGAGACACCGCAAAATGATGATTTCGTCTATGTAGTTGCATTGGATGACAATGCCTTCTCGGAAATATGTAAGGTGGCGGGCGTCTCCGCATCGGAAGCAAAGGGCAAGGCGATCGTCAATTGTACGCGTACCATTCTCGAAAAAGATGAAAAGGGGAACTTAAAGAAGCGACAGGAACTCATTTCGGAGGTGAAGGTGGGTGACACTATCGCGGGACGCAGCTTTCGGCTTGGGGAGTCTGAAGAAGTGCAGGTAAATCTGAGTGTGGCAGGGCTCACGGAAGAATTGCCGCTTAGTACGCCATATCGAGGCATTGAAAGGATCATGGCATACGTCAGTTGGGATTATGTCAGGGCAGATCCTGAATTATTTGCAAGCCAACGCGTCGGCGCATGCTTTCTTTGTGAGGATACGCAAGCCTTGATCGAAGAGATCGAAGAGAAAAACCTGGTAGGCTGTACTTATCAAGATTATGACAGGGAATATCGGGAGATCAGATTCGCAAAAATCCTTACCTTGTCTATTTTGGCCGGTTTTATCACCGTGATCACTCTCATGGGAATTGCCAACATTGTAAATGCGGTGAACACAAATCTGGAGCTTAGGGCGCCGGAATTCGCAAAACTAAAGGCCATTGGAATGACCGAGAAGCAGTTTGGCAGCATGCTGTGGACGGAGAGTATGTTCTATGGCGCAAAGGGACTGCTTTGGGGGATCCTTTGCGGCATGGGCATCTCCTATGGGATCTACCGTTTTTTGTGGGAGTCGAGCGATAAGTCCTTTGTGTTTGACTATCATTTTCCCGTTCTGGAATCCCTGCTTTGCGTGGTAATGGTTGCATTTCTGTTCTATGTTGTGATACGATATGGTCAGAAGAAAATGCAACGTAAGAACTTGATCGATACCATTCGGGAGGAAAACCTTTGACGGACGACGGGCGAATTCTGGTTGTTGAGGACAATGAAGCGATTTTCCTTGGATTACAATATCTGCTGAGCCAGGAAGGGTTTACGCCCGTTGTGGCAAAGGATTTGGCGGATGCAAAACAAAAACTATCGGAGGGTGAGTATGTGCTCACCCTCTTGGACGTTTCTCTGCCGGATGGCGACGGGTTTGAGTTTTGTAAGTACTTGAAAGAAAAGAAAGCAAATCTCCCCGTGATCTTTCTGACGGCGAAGGAGTCGGAGGGAGACGTCGTAAAGGGCTTTGACCTTGGCGCGGATGATTATGTCATTAAGCCATTTCGGAACAGGGAATTGGTTTCGCGGATCCGAAGCGTACTTCGAAGAAACGGCGCAAGGCAAGGGGAAGAGGAAAATGTTGAATTAAGATGTGGCACGCTAAGGCTAAATCCTGAGACGGGTCGCGTGTTCGTCGGAGAAAAGGAAGTTGTTTTGACGAAGCTGGAATTTCGGATTTTATCGGCAATGCTTGCTCATCCAGGGAAAATTTATAGCAGGGAAGAGATCCTTGCGGCGGTGTGGGATTTCTATGGGAATTACGTGAATGATAATACACTTTCCGTGACCATGAAGAGGATCCGGGAGAAGATCGGAGATACGGAAGGCAACCTGATCAAGACCGTGCGAGGCCTAGGTTATCGCCTGGAAGGGAAGAACTGAGGAGTGACCGGGCAGTCAATGGATGCAAGGTCATAACGGCAAGGAAGAAAACAGGGGGAGAAAATGAAGCGATATACCGTTGCAAGATATTGCTGGGTGACTTTGTCACTCGCCGCATTCGGCATCACGGACGCCATATTGGGCCTATTTTACTTTTCAAAAGGCAGAGGCTATGGCGTTATGCTCGCATGGATGATCATGGCGACATTCTGCGGAGGCGGAGCCGTTTTCATGTTCCTTCGCGGTCACTGGATCAAGCCAATAGAAGTAAAACCCTTTGACGAGACGCCCGAATATATCCATTATGCGAGGGGCGCAAATTACGCGATCAAGCAAGAGCTTGTCAGGAAGGAAAAGTACGTAAAGCGCCTGGAAGAGAATCAGAAGGCAGTGGTGAAATGGGTCTGGATCGGGGCGCTGTGCGGTACGCTTGGCGGCGTGATCTTTGGGCTTGCCAGCATAGGCGTGGATCTGACGGACTCTAAGAAGTTCTATCTGTCCTTTGTCGGATTGACGTATCCGTTCCTGGTGCTGGGAACTGCCATGATCATCTCCGGCGTTCGCATGATGCTTTATGGTTTCATGAATTCCGACAGTCAGATGGCGTTTGAGCTCTCTGAAAAGTACACCTTTGACACCTATGGGATAAAAATCTGGCGCGAAAAGCAATTGATCGGCGTGCTTTCGGAGAGACTGGAAAAGGAGAAGGCCGAGGAGAGGAAGCGGAAGGAAGAATACCTTCGTGAGGAACAGGAAAGGATGGCAAATATACAAGTAGTGATTCCTGAAAACATAGATCTGCGCGGATAACGGGAGGATAATAGATGGATGGATTCATGGACGTTACCCAAAAAGCTCTAAAGTATATCTTTTTTATAGGCTATGCACTGTTCTTTTATCTTTCCATCTATAAGTGTTTTTGGAAGGAAGGAAAGAGTAAAGTAAAGCTGTTTCTTTTGGCTGTTTTGTCGAGCCCATTCGCTTGCTCGTTTGAGGCTGTCTCCCTTATGGGTATCGTCATGGATGGCTTTTTATATCGAGACGTCAATGACGAAAGAATCGTACTAAGCGCGGGACAAGAGCTTCTCACAAATGGTATTTATGCAGTCATCTACTTACTGCTGATCTATTTCTATGTCTGGCTCGTCGGGAAATGGCTGAAAACGGAAGCGAAGAAATCATTGCTCTTCTTGTATTTAATGCTCAATACAATCTTTGTCCTCTCCTTAAAGGGAACAGGTGGCATGGCGATGTTCTCCATCTCTTACATGGGAGATTTGGTCGACGCCATTTCCACTTTGATACTGATTTTTGCAGTGGTGCTGTTTTATCTGCTGGACGTGAGATCTCTTGCGGAAATGATCGGCGTTCGCGTGAAGGTGAATTGGGCGATCTTTACCATTCCTCCCGCTATATTTACGCTTCTTTGTGCATTTCTCTCCATGACCATGATCAGTAACAGAGAATATATTGATGATAAGTTAACCCTAACTATCTACGGATTTGCGAGCGTGATCGTATTCCTTTTCATCTGGGCATTCTATGTGATCATTAAGAACATCAATGCCACGAACGAGGCCGTTAAGGCGAAGGATGAAGTGAAAACGCTTTCGGTGGAGGTCATGGAGGCGTTGGCACACACCATCGATGCCAAGGACGAGTATACCAGGGGTCATTCCGTGCGAGTGGCGAAGTATTCGAGGATGCTGGCGGAGAAGCTGAACCTTTCCGAGGAGGAGCGGGAGAATGTTTATTACATGGCGCTTCTTCATGACATTGGAAAGATTGGTGTGCCGAATTCCATTATCAACAGTCCGACGAGGCTTACGGAGGAAGAATACGCCGTGATCAAGACGCATCCGGGCGTTGGATTTGATATTCTGGCGGAGATCAAGAGTCGGCCGGATCTGACCATCGGGGCCCGCTGGCATCATGAGCGTTATGATGGGAAGGGATATCCGGACAGGAAGGCGGGCACGGACATTCCGTTTTATGCAAGGATCATTGCGGTGGCGGACACTTACGATGCCATGACTTCCAACCGAAGCTACCGTAAGTACATGGCGCAGGATGTTGTTCGGGCTGAGATCGAGAAAAACAGTGGCACGCAGTTTGATCCCGAGGTTGCCAGCGCGATGATAAAGCTGATCGATGAGGATAAGGATTATCTAATGCATGAATAGGCGGGAAAAGCCGGAGGCCTTAACCATAACGCGGAATCTGGCGGAAAAAGCTTGACAAGTTGCTAAAAAGCATATTAAAATAACAAGTGTTACAAAACAAGGTGGAATCGAATGTTTTGTACACTTGTTTTTTGTTTCGAAGAAATGGAGATTTTTTGCGGTTTTATGAGCATTTGCTCGGGAGGGAACTATGGCGAGAAAGGAAAGTATCACGAAGCAGATGATCCTGGACGTGGCCTTTCGCATGGCACGGGAAGAAGGCTTACAGAACATCACGGCGAGACACGTGGCGGAGCGCGCGAATTGCTCCACGCAGCCCATTTTTCGATCCTTTCAAAACATGGATGACCTGATCGAAGGCGTCTATGAAAAGGCGGTTGCTTTCTTTCAGGAATATTATGACGCATATCCCAAGCTGGAGAAGGCACCTTTTTGCAATCTTGGCATGGCTTACATCGCTTTCGCAAGAGAGGAAAGGGAGCTGTTCCGTATGCTCTTTGTGCCGGAAAAGCAGAGAAAATCTCTGTATGAGATCTTGAATGGTGATTCGGAGAACGTGAAGACGGAGATCCAAAGCGCGATCGAGATGGGATGCGAGGATCCCGGTGCGCTGTTTATGAAGATTTGGATCTTTATTCATGGCGCGGCATGCATGTCCATGACGGGGGATTATGATCTTTCGGCCATTGAGACCAGGGCGATGCTAGAGAGCGTCTGCGGTTCTTTCCTGAAGTAGGGTCGCAGATGAATTAACTTGATGATTGGTATTGGTATGAATAACGTGATCGTGATCGGTGGCGGAGCGGCCGGAATGATGGCGGCCTATGCGGCGGCCATGGAAGGCGCACGCGTCACCCTATTGGAAAAAAATGAAAAGCTCGGAAAAAAGCTCTTTATCACGGGCAAGGGGCGCTGCAACGTATGCAACGCCGCAAAAGACATTGAAACGCTGTTCGATAATGTCTGTACGAACAAGAAGTTTTTATACAGCGCATTTTATGGCTTCGATAATTTCGCGATGATGGAGCTGCTCGAGAAGGGCGGATGCAGGCTAAAGGTGGAACGCGGTGATCGCGTTTTCCCCGTTTCGGATCATTCCTCGGACGTGATCGCTGCGATGAAGCGGCTCTTAGATCGCGCGGGAGTGCGCGTGAGACTGCATGCGACCGTAAAGGAGATCCTGGAGAAAGACGGGCGCTTTGAGGGCGTGATCTTGCAGTCCGGCGAGAGAATAACGGGGGATACCTGCATTCTTTGTACCGGCGGCGTATCTTATCCGACCACGGGCTCCACGGGCGACGGTTATGTCTTCGCGGAGCGCCTTGGACATGAGCTGACGCAGCGTCACCCGGCCTTGGTGCCCCTAGAGACAAAAGAGACTTGGCCCGAGGAGGTCATGGGCCTGTCCCTGAAGAATGTCAGCCTGAAGATGACCCGGGGCAAGAAGACGCTATATGAAGGCTTTGGCGAGATGATGTTCACGCATTTTGGCGTGACGGGGCCACTTGTTCTTTCCGCAAGCAGTTTCTATTACGGCGGCGAGAAGAAAGAAAAGAATCCGCAGAAAAAGAATGGGAAGGAACTTGCTGACGCAGCTTCGGGCGAGACGAAGCGGGAAGAGACCAGGCTTTGGATCGACCTAAAGCCTGCCCTGGACGAGGAACAGCTGGACAGAAGGCTTCTTCGGGAATTCGAGGAGAATAAGGCGAAGCAGTTCAAGAATGCGCTGGGGGCACTATTCCCTTCGAAGCTGATCCCCATTATGATCCGGCTGTCCGGGATCGATTCGGAAAAGAAGGTTTCGGAGATCGGCAAGGAAGAACGAATGAGCTTTGGCAGACTGATCAAGAGCCTGCCTCTTACGGTGAAGGGGACGCGGGATTTCGCAGAGGCCATTATCACGCAGGGCGGCGTTTCCGTAAAGCAGGTCAATCCCTCCACCATGGAGTCCAAGCTGATCAATGGGCTTTATTTCGCCGGAGAAGTGCTGGATCTGGATGCACTGACGGGAGGTTTTAATCTACAGATCGCATGGTCGACCGGATGGCTTGCCGGAAAGAGCGCGGCCGAGGCGACAAAAGAGGCTAAAAAGGAAAAGACGGAAGAGGTCATTCAAGAAAATGGGAGCAGCAATTCCGCCGGAAATGGGAAGGATCAAAGAAAGGATCAAAGAAAGGATCAAACAATGAGTTATACGATTGCAATTGATGGCCCCGCAGGCGCGGGAAAGAGTACCATTGCGAAGCTGGTGGCGAAGGAAAAAGGATTGATCTACGTGGATACGGGGGCAATGTACCGTGCCATGGCGCTTTACATGCTTCGAAATAAGGTGGATCCGGAAGACAAGGATACCATCATTCAGAAATGCGCCGAAGCAAACGTGACGCTGGGACATGAGGACGGTCAGCAGGTGGTCTACTTAAACGGTGAGAACGTCAACGGCCTGATCCGTACCGAGGAAGTCGGCAATATGGCATCCACCATCAGCGTGATCGGGGAAGTGAGAAGTAAGCTTGTGGAAAAGCAACAGGCGCTTGCGAAGACCACGGACCTCATCATGGACGGCCGCGACATTGGCACCTGCGTCCTTCCGAACGCGAACCTTAAGATTTATCTGACTGCGAGCAGTGAAGTTCGCGCAAAGCGCCGCCATGACGAGCTCATTGCCAAGGGCCAGGAGTGCGACCTTATGCAGATCCAAAAAGACATTGAGGAGCGTGACTATCGCGACATGCATCGTGACATCTCACCCCTCAAACAGGCAGATGACGCCATCCTTGTCGACACCTCCTACCTTACCATCGAAGAAGTTGTCGCCCGAATTCTGTCTCTTGCAGATAGATAAACTTGGTTTTCCCTATGCTCAAGGGGATGACTCTGGAAGCATTTCCGGGTCAAAAGTTTACCGGAAATTTGCCGGGCCTCGGCCCCGAGTTCATCAGAAAGGTTGATTTATGCAAGTCGAATTGGCGGCCTGTGCAGGCTTTTGCTTTGGCGTAAAGCGTGCGGTAGACATGGTTTATGAACAACTGAAGACTGGAAAGACCATCTACACCTATGGCCCCATCGTGCACAATGAAGAGGTCGTCAGGGAGTTAGAGGAGCTCGGCGTTCGCGTGATCAATTCCAAGGAGGAACTGCTTGCGCTGAAGCCTGAAGGGAAGTCCGCCACGGGAGCCGTGGGATCCGAAGAAGATGGCGCAGACGGTAAAACGCAAGGCACTGCCGTGGTGATCCGTGCGCATGGAGTGCCGCGAGAGATCTACGAGATCCTGGAGAAAAAAGGCATCGAATGCGTGGATGCCACCTGCCCCTTCGTAAAGAGGATCCATCGGACGGTGGAGGAGGGGAGTCAGAATGGAAATCAGGTTTTTATCGCTGGAAACCCCGGACACCCGGAGGTGGAAGGGATCGTCGGATGGTGCCGAAATGAGGCGATTGTCGTGGAAACTCCCGAAGAAGCGCAAAACTTGAGCTTTGATGACAAAAAACAAGGAATACTAGTGGCTCAAACAACATTTAATTATAAGAAATTTGACATTATAGTTGAAATTTTTCAGGAAAGAGGTTACAATGGTAGTGTTGTGAATACTATCTGTAACGCAACGGAGGAACGTCAGAAGGCTGCAAGAGACCTTGCAAAGAAAGCTGACGTAATGATCGTAATAGGAGGGAAGCACAGTTCCAATACAAGAAAGCTGTATGAGATATGCAGTTCGGAATGTGCGCAAACCTATTATATACAGACACTGGATGACTTGAGTTTGGTCTTACCGACAACTGTCCGCCTAGTGGGTATTACAGCGGGGGCTTCCACCCCAAACAAATTAATCGAGGAGGTTCAAAATTATGTCAGAACAAACTTTTGAACAAATGCTGGAAGAATCTTTCAAGACAATTCATACTGGGGAGGTAGTTGAGGGTAAGGTCATTGACGTGAAGCCGGATGAGATCGTGCTGAACATCGGTTATAAGTCTGACGGAATTCTGCCGAAGAGCGAATATTCCAACGACGCCTCCATAGATCTGACCCAGGCCGTAAAGGTTGGGGACACCATGGAAGTGAAGGTTTTGAAGGTAAATGACGGCGAAGGCCAGGTTGCACTGACCTACAAGAGACTTGCCGCTGACAGAGGCAACAAGAGAATTGAAGAGGCTTTCAACAACAAGGAAGTTCTCAAGGCTACCGTATCCCAGGTGCTGGACGGCGGTCTTAGCGTGATCGTTGACGAGGTTCGCATCTTTATCCCTGCAAGCCTTGTTTCCGACAGCTATGAGAAGGATCTGAACAAGTTCGCAGGTCAGGAGATCGAATTCGTGATCAGCGAGTACAATCCGAAGAGAAGACGTTACATTGGCGACCGCAAGGCGCTTCTGATGGAGAAGAAGGCAGAGCAGCAGAAGGCTCTGTTCGAGAGGATCCATGAAGGCGACGTGGTAGAAGGCGTTGTAAAGAACATCACTGATTTCGGCGCATTCATCGATCTGGGCGGTGCAGACGGACTGCTTCACGTTTCCGAGATGAGCTGGGGCCGCATCGAGCATCCCAAGAAGGTCTTCAAGGTTGGCGAGACCAGAAAGGTCCTCATCAAGGAGATCAATGGAAATAAGATCGCTCTTTCCCTGAAGTTTGATGATGCAAATCCCTGGAAGGATGCAGCGCAGAAATATGCCGTTGGCAACATTGTGACCGGTAAGGTTGCAAGAATGACGGACTTCGGCGCATTTGTTGAGCTTGAGGTTGGCGTGGACGCACTGCTTCACGTATCTCAGATCTCCAAGGAGCACGTAGAGAAGCCTGCTGACGTACTGAGCGTTGGACAGGAGATCACCGCTAAGGTGGTTGACTTCAATGAGGCTGACAAGAAGATCTCCCTGAGCATCAAGGCAATGTTTGCTCCCGAGCCTAAGGCAGAGGATGACGGAGACGTGGTTCCCGTTGACATTGATGCTGTGATTGCTTCCGAAGAGCAATAATCTGAAAAACCCAAAGAGCTGCCAGAGATTTGGCGGCTCTTTTTCGTTTCCGGAGGATTCCTTTATGTTTTATGATTATGAGTATTTCAAAAAAGAAATCCTTAAGCTGACCGCCATTGACCTGAATTGTTATAAAGAGCGCCAGATGAAAAGGCGGATTGATGCGCTGATCCGAAACAAGGGTCTGGAAGGGTATGACAAGTATATCATAGCCCTCAAGGAGAGAAGCGAGCTGTTTGATGAATTCTTAAGCTATATGACCATCAACGTGTCCGAATTCTTTCGCAATCCGGAGCAGTGGGAATTTTTTGACAGAGAGGTGCTTCCCTATCTGGTCAAGAAGTTTGGAAGTCACCTAAAGATCTGGAGCGCAGCCTGTTCCACCGGTGATGAGCCGTATTCTCTTGTGATGCTTCTTGCAAAGCACATTGCCATTCCACAGATCAACATTCTGGCGACGGATCTGGACAGGCAGTGTCTCGAGAAGGCAAAGATCGGCCTCTATATGGAAAAGAGCGTGGAAAACGTTCCGGAAGAGTATAAGAAGAAATACTTTACGAAGGTGGGATCCAATTATAAGATCAGTGATCTGATCAAGAGCCGCGTGACGTTTCAGAAGCATGATCTCTTAAAGGATGCGTATCCGCGCGACTGCCATCTGGTGCTTTGCCGCAACGTGCTGATCTATTTCACTGAGGATACGAAGGATGAACTGTTCCGACGCTTTTACCAGTGCCTCACGCCGGGCGGCACCTTTTTCATCGGGAGCACGGAACAGATCATGGATTACAAGGAGATCGGCTATCAAAGAATGAATTCCTTTTTTTATCAAAGATAGGATCGCAGAACAAGAAAACCCTTGGAAGGATGACTTCCAAGGGTTATTTTATGGCTTCGCAATGTGACGCAGCACCAGGGAAGCATAGGCGGCGAAGGCGTTTCGGTCCTGCTTGAGCTCGTCCGTCAGTTCAAAGAAAAGCTCCGGAGAATCATAATCCCTTTTGAAGAATGGCGTAAAGCTGGTATCCCATTCCTGCAGGTAGGCGGAGAATTTCCGCGTATAGCAGTTGCGCGCCGTTGCAGGCTCCCTGTGAGCCTTATCCACAAAGGAAGCGACGGACCTATGCAGGGCACAGTCTTCCTCGGGGAGATAATAATAATCCTTATAATTCGAATAGAAATACTTCATTTCCTCTTCATACACGGGAACGCGAAGGAGTAACTCTTCCCCAAGCAGCTTCGCATAATAACCGTCCGTGGACCTGGTCACGGACACGGGGACGGGAGAGGGAAGGCCGGCGTGGATCATAAGCTCCATCTTGCGATTGCCATTCGCGTCGCGGTAAGTGTTTGCCTGAACTCTCTTGGCAGTCAGGGGATAATGAAAGGCGTCAAAGTAGGAGAGCATTGGCATGATCTCGAGCATGCCCTTTAAGTCCTCTTCATTATGCAGAAGGAGGACGTTTAAGGTCTCCTGCGTGGGATGCTTGATATAATCCTGATAGAAGGCCACCAGCTCTCCACCGGTGAACACGTCTTCACGGTCAAGGGAAAGGAAGGTTTCTATCGTTTTTTGTTTCAGGTTCATGAGACTTAGGAAGGACTTGTATGGGAACAGGCGGCGGAACAGGTCTGCCCCGTCGAAGCCTTCAAACGTATAACTTAATTCGAGCTGTGCGCATTTCTGCGTCAGATATGGGATGTCGAATTGATTGCCGTTGAACTGGATCAGAAAACGTCGATCCTTTGCGAAATCAAAGAATGCGTCCAAGATCTCCTTCTGCTCCGAGGGATTCTCGGCCATCCACTGGATCGTATGCCAATTGACGCCGTCATAATAGGCACAGCCAATGAGATAAAGGAAGGAAGATCTTGCGGTAAAGCCGGTGGTCTCGATGTCGAGAAACAGTGCCTCGTGAAGGGCACAAAGCCTTTCGAGAGGATATTTCATAATAAAGTTGTCGATTCTTTTGTCAATGATTTTCACGTTGTCCCCCACATGCGAAAATTCTTTTCTATAGTATAACAGAAATTCGATTTTAAAGGTAGTATTTTGTTGAAAAAAATAGTATAGTAAAAGGTGGCAGAAGTAAGACAAGACTCTCTGAAAGGAGAAGAGACAAACATGGCAAAGCTAACCTTTCAGGGCGGCATTCATCCCTATGACGGCAAGGATCTGTCAAAGGATAAGCCCATTGTGGAATTGAAGGCCGGCCCTGTATTAGTATTTCCGCTGAGTCAGCATATCGGCGCTCCCGCAAAGCCTCTGGTGCAAAAGGGAGATTATGTTTACCGCGGACAGAAGATCGCGGAGGCAGGATCTTTTGTGTCAGCAAATATCCATTCCTCCGTCTCCGGTACCGTGAAGGCCATTGAGCCAAGGCGCGTTGCTTCCGGTGACATGGTGATGAGCATTGTGATCGAGAATGACGAGAAGGACCTGGAAATGCAATATTGTCCGCCCGAGGACGTGGAAAAACTGTCCAAGGAAGACATTCTTGCATATATTCGGGAGGCCGGGATCGTTGGCATGGGCGGCGCGGGCTTTCCGACACATGTCAAGCTGTCCCCCAAGAATCCTGAGAAGATCGAGTACGTGATCGCAAACTGCGCGGAGTGCGAGCCATATCTGACCAGTGACTATCGCAGAATGATCGAAGAACCGGAGAAGCTTGTGGCAGGCTTGAAGATCATTCTTAGCCTGTTTGATAAAGCGCAGGGGATCATTGCAGTCGAAGACAATAAGCCGGATTGCATTAAGCTACTGAAGGACCTGACCAGGAATGAGACCAGGATCAGCGTTCGCGCTTTGCAGACAAAATATCCGCAGGGCGGTGAAAGGTCTTTGATCTACGCGACGACGGGGAGACAGATCAATTCGTCCATGTTGCCGGCAGACGTCGGTTGTATCGTAAATAACGTGGACACGATCGTGGCAGTGGAGAGAGCCGTCATCGAAGGCAAGCCGCTCATGGAGCGCATTGTGACCCTGACGGGCGACGCAATGAAGCATCCCAGAAATTATAAGGTGCCGACGGGCATGAGTTACTCGGAGATCTTAGAGATCGCCGGTGGCTTTAAGGAAACGCCCGAGAAGATGATCTGCGGCGGTCCCATGATGGGCGTTGCCATCTTTAGCACGGACATTCCGGTGACGAAGACCTCCACGGCGCTCCTTGCCCTTACGAAGGATGAGGTTTCTGCCATGGAGCCCGGGCCCTGCATCAATTGCGGAAGATGCCTGGAGGTATGTCCCGGCCGCGTGATGCCAAGCAAGCTGGCGGATGCGGCGGAGCACTTTGATGAAGAGACTTTCTTGGAATTACATGGCATGGAATGCTGTGAGTGCGGGTGCTGTAGCTTTATCTGTCCCGCAAAGCGTCCGCTGACGCAGGAGATCAAGTCCATGCGAAAGATCCAGCTCGCAAAGAGAAAAAAGTAGGAGGGAAGGCGAAATGAGTACACAGTATCACGTATCATCCAATCCTCACGTTCGCTCAGCGTCGTCCACCTCCAGTATCATGACTCTGGTGGTCATCGCGCTGCTTCCTGCTGCAGGGTTTGGAATCTATAATTTTGGCCTTCGCGCCGCGCTGGTGCTTCTTGTCAGCGTTGCATCGGCCGTTTTGACGGAGTTCCTTTTTGGACTCTATAAGAAGAAAATGACGATCACGGATCTTTCCGCAGTGGTGACGGGACTTCTGCTCGGAATGAATCTTCCCGTGACCGTGCCGCTTTGGATGGCTGCGCTCGGCAGCGTCTTTGCCATTCTTGTGGTCAAGTGTCTGTTCGGCGGCCTTGGCCAGAATTTCATGAATCCCGCGTTGGCGGCAAGGTGCTTCCTCGTGATCTCGTTCCCGCGGCAGATGACGAATTTTATCAGCACGGGAGAAGGTGCGCTGGATGCTTATACAGGTGCAACGCCGCTGGCACTGATCAAGGTCGGCGAGAGCGTGAACGTCATGGACATGATCCTTGGTAAGACCACCGGAACCATTGGTGAGACTTCCACCTTGGCCATCGTGATCGGTGCCTGCATCCTGCTTCTTGCAGGCGTCATCGATCTTCGCGTGCCGGGCAGCTATATCGTATCCTTTGCCATCTTTACCGTCTTGTTTGGCGGGCACGGATTTGAGCCTGCTTATATTTCCGCACAGCTGGCAGGCGGCGGCCTGATGCTGGGTGCCTTCTTTATGGCAACCGACTACGTGACCAGGCCGATCACCGTGAAGGGACAATATGTTTACGGCATATTCCTCGGCATTATGACAGGTGTCTTTCGATTCTTGGGGCCCGGCGCAGAGGGTGTATCCTTTGCGATCGTGCTCGGCAACCTTCTGGTGCCGCTGATCGAAAAGTATACCAGACCCGTTCCTTTTGGAGGAAAGGGGGTGAAGCGCAATGGCTGAGACGAAAGAAATGAATTCTGCAGAAGTCACGGAAGTAGGAAAGCAGGAGAAAAACACTGATCTGAACGTGATGCTGAAGGAAGCGCTGATCCTGACCGTGATCACCTTGATCTCCGGATTGCTTCTCGGTTTCGTTCATGAACTGACCAAGGAGCCCATCCGCGTTCAGAAGGAACTCGCCGTGCAGAATGCATGTAAGGCAGTTTTTTCTAATGAAGCGAACGTGACGTTCCAGAAGGTTGACGAAGCTCCAAGCCCTGTCTTAGAGGCAGATCTGGCAAAGCTTGGAGTATCCATTGGCGCGGTGTTCAATGCGCTTGGGACCAATGGGGAGCCTTTAGGCAAGGTGATCGAAGTTACTTCGTCGGAAGGGTATGGCGGAAATATCGTATTATACGTGGGCGTGACGAGAGACGGCGTCTTAAATGACGTATCGATCCTTTCCATCTCTGAGACGCCCGGACTTGGCATGCGTGCGGAAGAGGTATTGGTTCCGCAGTTGCATCAGAAAGCCGTGACCGAGATCGTTTATACGAAAAATGGCGCGACGCAGGAAAATGAAATCGATGCCATCAGTGGTGCGACCATCACTACCAAGGCCGTGACGAATGCGGTCAATGGTGCGCTTCGGATGGCGCAGGAGTTGGGAGGTGAATACAATGAGTGATCTGAAGAAGAAAGCAGATTCCCCGTTGGAGCGCCTTGCCAATGGACTGATCAAGGAGAATCCTACCTTTGTGCTGATGCTGGGTATGTGTCCCACGCTTGCCGTGACGACCTCCGCGCTGAACGGACTTGGCATGGGCCTTGCGACGACAGCCGTGCTCATGATGAGTAATCTGATCATATCCCTGCTCCGGAAAGTCATCCCGAACAGAGTTCGAATTCCGGCATTTATCGTGATCATCGCAACCTTTGTGACCGTGGTTCAATTCCTCATGGAGGCATATCTGCCTGCGATCAATGCGGCGCTTGGCATTTACATCCCGCTGATCGTCGTGAACTGTATCATCCTTGGCCGCGCGGAGGCATATGCCTATTCGAACGGACCGATCGCGTCCTTCTTTGACGGCCTTGGCATGGGACTTGGATTTTCCTTTGCGCTGACCTGTATTGGCGCCGTGAGAGAGCTCCTTGGCGCAGGAAAGATCTTTGATCAGTCCGTGATGCCTGCTTCTTACGTGCCCATCAACATCTTTGTGCTTGCTCCTGGTGCCTTCTTTGTGCTGGCCGCGCTGACGGCGTTTCAAAACTACGTCCGCATTCGCCTGACGAAGGCCGGAAAGAAGGAGAAGGCCGACAAGATCCAGTCCGGTTGCAATGAAGATTGCATGAACTGTAATGATAAGGGATGCGCAAAGCGCTTCTATGACAACACGGCTACGGCAAAGAAGACGGAAGAGAAGGCAGAAAAGAAACCTGAGAAGGCAGAAAAGAAACCAGAGAGTGCCCCGGCAAAGCAGGAAGAGACGAAACCAGAGAGCGCCCCGGCAAAGCAGGAAGAGACGAAACCGGAGAGCGCCCCGGCAAAACCAGAAGAGAAGAAAACGGAACGTGTTGAAACAAAGCCGGAAGAAAAGGCGGAAAAAGAGACAGTGACCGCTGAAAAAAAGTCTGAAAATGCTTTCGCCAGGAAAGAAGAAAAGACCGAAGAAATAGGGGAAAAACCGGAGAAGTCCTTCCGCGAGATCAAGGAAGAGGCAAAGCGGCAAAGAGTGGAAAAGCTTAAGGAAAAGGAGGATAAGAAGAATGGCTAGCATAAAAGACTTGTTCATTTTATTGATCGCGTCCTCCCTGGTGAGCAACGTGGTGCTCAGCCAGTTCCTGGGCCTGTGCCCGTTCCTTGGCGTTTCCAAGAAAGTGAAAACGGCCTCCAGCATGGGCGTTGCCGTGATCTTTGTCATCACCCTGGCCAGCGCCGTTGCAGGTCTGATCTACAAATTCTTACTGGTGCCGCTTGGCATTGAATATTTGCAGACGATCGTATTTATCCTAGTCATCGCAGCGTTGGTGCAATTCGTGGAAATGTTCTTAAAGAAGACCTCCCCGGGGCTGTATCAGGCGCTGGGCGTATATCTGCCCCTGATCACGACCAACTGTGCCGTACTCGGCGTGGCTCTTACCAACGTGCAGAAGGAATATGGAATTCTGACCGGCATTGTCAATGGATTTGCGACGGCAGTCGGATTTACCATTGCCATTATCATTCTGGCCGGCATTCGCGAGAAGACGGCTTATAATGACGTGCCGGAAAGCTTCAAGGGCATGCCCATGGTGCTTCTTACGGCGGGACTGATGGCCATTGCATTCTGCGGCTTCTCGGGACTTCTGTAGATCGGAGGATGGAAAGATGAACATAACTAGCATACTCATTGCAGCCGGGATCGTTGCTGCGATCGGCATCCTGATCGGATTGTTCCTTGGCATGGCGGGGATCAAGTTTCGTGTAGAGGTGGATGAGAAGGAAGAGGCCGTGCTTGCGGCGCTTCCCGGGAATAATTGCGGCGGATGCGGATTCGCCGGCTGCTTTGGACTTGCAGCTGCCATCGCAAAGGGAGAGGCTCCCGTGAATGCCTGCCCCGTAGGCGGTGAGGCTGTCGCAAAGGAGATCGGTAAGATCATGGGCGTGGAGGCCCAGAGCGGGAAAAGAATGGTCGCCTTCGTGCACTGCCAGGGCGACTGTGATAAGGCAAAGACCAATTACCAATATGACGGTGCCAAGGATTGCCGTATTATGAATTTCGTTCCTGCAGGCGGGCCGAAGACTTGCGCGCAGGGATGTCTTGGATATGGAACCTGTGTGAAGGAATGTCCCTTCGATGCCATTGAGGTGAAAAATGGGATTGCCGTCGTGGACCGGGAGAAGTGTAAGGCCTGTGGCAAATGTGTTGCCGTATGTCCGAAGCATTTGATCAGCCTGATCCCCTATGACGCGCAGTACGCCGTTCAATGCATGAACACGGACCGCGGACCTGCCACCATAAAGGCCTGCGAAGTGGGCTGTATCGGCTGCGGGATCTGCATGAAGAATTGCCCTGCTTCGGCAGTCAAGGTGGAGAACTTCTGCGCCTCCATCGATCAGGAAAAATGTGTTTCCTGCGGCGCATGCAAGGAAAAATGTCCGAAGAAGGCAATTATCAGTTTCAAAGCATAGGTCGATTTTTGCAGACATAAGAGTTTTTTGCATAAGAAAATACCCTTCCTCATAAACTGTTTTAGGGCTTGTACTCAGGACGGTTTGAGGGAGGGTTTTTCATGTTTAAGAAATCATTTCGCGTGACGGTACTTTTCTATTTATTCCTTCTTGGTACGATATTTCTTCTGATGGGATTTCAGGGAATTTGTTCCAAGGAACCTGCCCGGGAACCTGCGAGAAAAAAGGCGGAGATTAAGCTGAAAACTCTTTCTAAAGGATCTGCGAGGGAGACGACGTCTGCCGCCGGGAAAAATTTGCTTCCCTATCGTTTCGCCTTAAAAGTGGCGGATTCCATTACCAAAGAAGAAGCAGAGGAAACGGCGACAGATCAGGTTAGGGAGAAATCGGAACCGAAGGCGCCCCAATATGAAAAGGAAGGCGATGAAACCATCCGATATTCGGAAGAAGAGATCCGCGTGCTCGAGAGGATCATCGAAGCGGAAGCAGGCGGGGAGGATGCAGACGGAAAGCTGCTCGTGGCCAACGTGGTACTAAACCGCGTGCGGGATGAAAGCTTTCCGAACACGATCACGGAAGTTGTTTTTCAAAAGTCGAACGGCGTCACGCAGTTTTCCCCGGTGGCTAACGGGAGGTATGAGGCCGTGACGGTGAGTCAGGAATCCAAGGATGCCGCGCAAAGGGCGCTTCGGGGAGAGGATCTCTCGGACGGCGCGTTATATTTCGCCGCGAGAAAACATGCGAATCCGAAGAGTATGCAATGGTTCGACCAGAATCTGACCTTGTTATTTCAGCATGGGGGACATGAATTTTTTAAATAAAAAAATGCCTTTCGAAGCTTCCTTTCGCCAGGCACTAGTACATTACATACTCTAACACAATAGAAAGAAAAAGTCTAGTAATTTTTTTAAAAATTGATATAATCATACTTGCCGGCAAAAGAAAGAGGAACAAAAGTCCCTGCATTGAGCAGGGGAAAAGAAAAAACAGGAGGTTTGGATGAGTCAAATACCTGGAATTACGAGGCAAGAGGAAGAAAAGCGGCTGGAGGAGATCCTGGGGATCGCCAAGGGAAAACTGGAGAACGTCAAAAACGAAGTCAAGTCTTTGGAAGCAGAGCTGCATGCCATGCAGGAGGAGTTTGACGAAGCGGACAAGGAACAGCAAGCCCTCTGGCACAGCGCGGATGCAAGATTCAAGCATGCGAACCAGGAACTTCGCAGGGCGGCCGGGGCAAGCAAGAAGCCCTATTTCGGACGGATCGATTTCGTGGATGCGAACCTGAAAAAGCAGGAATGCTACTACATTGGCCGCTCCGTGATCGCAAGAGATCCGGCGCATCCGGAGGTCATCGACTGGCGTGCTCCCATCGCGAGCGTCTATTATGACTCGGGAATGGGGAAGACGAGCTATCGCGTGAAGGGCGAGGGGAAGTTTGAGATCGACTTAAAGCGAAAGCGCACGTATGAGATCGAAGACGAAAAACTCAAGGATTTCTATGACAGTGACGTGGTTGCCAATGATGAACTTTTGACCAAGTATCTGGCCAAGAATAAGAAGGCAGTGCTCGGTGAGATCATCGCGACGATCCAGCAGGAACAAAATGAGGTCATACGAAAGAAGCCGCAGCACAACATGATCATTCAGGGTGCGGCAGGTTCCGGAAAGACCACGGTCGCCATGCACCGCATCTCCTACATCTTATACAATTATGAGCTCGAATATAAGCCGGAAGACTTTTACGTCATCGGCAGCAATCAGGTCTTGCTGAATTATATCACGGGAGTGCTTCCGGAGCTCAATGTATATGGCGTCTCGCAAATGACGATGGAACAGCTCTTTGTAAGACTCCTCTATGAGGACTGGGAGCCAAAGAAATATAAAGTAAAACCCGTGGTCAGGGGCGTGACTGAACCGATCAAGGGTACCAAGGCGTGGTTTCAGGCGCTGGAGCAGTTCGCGAGGACCTATGAGTGGAGCCTTTTCCCGCTGGAGGACGTCGTGCTGGAAAAGAATCAGGTCAGGCTGATGAGCGGTGAAACCATTGAAGCGTTGCTTACGAGGTTTGATAAGCTTTCGAGGGCGGATAAGGTATCCCTCCTGACGGAGCGGCTCCTCGGGAAGCTAGAAAATGAAATCTGCGGGAAATACTATTCCTACTCGGAGGACGAGAAAAAGCGTCTTCGCAGGGTCTACGGGCTATACTTTGGAAGAAGGGAATGGAAGGGTTCGGTCTTTGATCTCTATGAGGATTTCCTGACCGAACAGGTCGCGAAGGGCTTTCAGGTAGCAAGACCGGAGGGAGAGTTCGACGTCTATGATCTTGCGGCGCTTGCTTACCTCTATAAGAGACTGAAGGAGACCGAGATCATCCGCGAAGCCGGACACGTGGTCATTGACGAGGCGCAGGACTTCGGAATGATGGCATACTGCTGCCTGAAGTATTGTCTGAGCACTTGTACCTATACCATCATGGGTGACGTCGCGCAGAACATCTTTATCGATTATGGCCTCAATGACTGGCAGGAGCTGCGGGAGCTGATGCTTCCGGACGAGTTCGATTACTTTGGACTCCTTCGAAAGAGCTATCGTAATACCGTGGAGATTTCGGATTATGCCACGAACGTGCTGCATCACGGCAGCTTCCAGGTCTATCCCGTCCAGCCCATTATCAGGCATGGCGAAGCGGTGGTCACAAAGGGCGCCGCGGATGAAAAGAGTATGCAGGACGAAGCCGTGAATGTGATCAAGGCATGGCAGAGGAAGGGATATGAGACCATTGCAGTGGTATGTTCCAATGCGGAGATTGCGGAGCGCGTCAACCGTCAGCTTGGAAGAAGGATCAAGCTCCTCCCGGGAAGCGGCGAGAACCTGGGATTTGGAAATGGCGTCATCGTTCTGCCGCTGGAACTAGTCAAGGGTCTGGAATTTGACGCAGTGCTGATCTATGACTGCAATGCGAAAAACTATCCGGAAGATGATGGAAACGTAAAGAAGCTCTATGTGGCAACCACAAGAGCGTTACATGAATTGGCAGTGTTATACACGGGAGAATTGACGCCTCTGATCGCAAAGCCGGTCGAGGAGAACAAGATACGGCAGGCCGTCACGGAGAGCGATAAGCCAAAGCGAAAGGCACTTCCCGTGGAGGAAGAAAAGACCCATGCGGAGGTCGCAAAGGAGCGCGCTGAGTGGGGCGAAGTCCTGATCCAGGAAAGACACTACGTCGGACCTCGAAGAATTGAGATTAGCGAAGCCCAAAAGATCATGAAGGCATCGCAGGACGGGAAGGCGAGCTCTGAAAGGAAAACGGAGAGCCACCGTCAGATCGGTGGAAAGGCCGCAAGGATTAAAAATGGCGTCAAGCTGCCATCCTATTTGGAGGAGAAGCTTTCGGAGGGCGCCAGCGCCAGGAAATCTGACAAACCGGTGAAAAACCCCCGTCTGGAGCGGGAATTCGGTTCCATGCCGGAGCAAAAGGAGCTTCAGCCCCTCGGGCATTCAAGGATCGACTGCAGCGTCAAAATGTGCTTAAAGGAAAAGACGGCAGTCCAGTTTATCAGCTCCTACGGCGTTTTAAGAGTGGAAGGGATCGGCGATTCGATCTTGAGAGTCTGCTTCCAAAAGGGACAGGGAAAGGCCTTCCCGAAAGGTGCGGAAAGCCTTCTGAAAGAAGCGGGCCCATCCAGGGCACAGGTGAAGGAAGCCCGTGACTATGTCGACGTCTGTCTTCCCAAGGGCTTTGCCAGAGTCATGAAAAAGACGGGAGAGGTCAGTTTTTATGATAAGAACCAAAAGTTGCTCCTGACAGAGAGGGCAAGGGAACCTCGCCAGGTTGAGCCTGCACTCGGTTATTCCTATTTCGAGTTCGGAAAGAAGGAAGAGCTCTACGCGAAGCCGCCCAAAGGGCAATTCCCATTAAAGATCGGTTCCTCTGCGAAGGTGATCTCCTTTGGCGGCGACGAAAGCGAACTTCCGGGCCTGCATTCTAGCAGTGGATATGAGCTCCTGTTCCCTGCCGGGAGGAAGACGCTCTGCTGCAACATCCCCATGTATGGCCCCTATGTCTCTCAGGAAGGGGAGGGGATCGAGTATTATTTCAGGGTGTAAAGAAAAAATACTTGACAGCTAAGTAAATCTATTGTATGATAACCGAGGTGTCCTTAGGGACGCCTCGTTCCATTATGGCGAAAAAGTAGCTTTACCCTGTGAAACCAAGGAGTTACAAGCGGCCGCGAAGAGGGAAAGGTTCATGGATAAGATTTATGAACAGGCGCTCCTCTATGACTTTTACGGAGACCTGCTGACGGAGCATCAAAGAAAAGTGTATGAGGCTGCCGTATTTGATGACATGTCTTTGGGTGAGATCGCGGCGGAGCAGGGGATCAGCAGGCAGGGCGTGCATGATCTCATCAAGCGTTGTGACAAGATCCTTTCGGAGTATGAGGAAAGGCTCCATCTGTGTAGCCGCTTTGCCAAGGCAAAGGAAAAGATCGCGCAGATCGATGCACTTACGCAGCTGGATCCGCCTAAGGAGCATGATGGATCGGAAGCCGGGAAGGGCAAGCGGACTGACATGGACCCCGCAGGGCGTCTTCTGGAGATCCGAAGGCTGACCAAAGATTTACTGGATACGCTTTGAAAGGAGTATCAGCGTGGCATTTGAGAGTTTAACCGATAAACTTCAAAATATATTCAAGAACCTTCGCGGAAAGGGAAAGCTTTCCGAGGAGGACGTAAAGGCCGCCTTAAAGGAAGTCAAGATGGCGCTGCTTGAGGCAGACGTAAACTTTAAGGTAGTAAAACAGTTTGTGAAATCCGTGGAAGAGCGTGCCATTGGACAGGATGTCATGAATGGCTTAAATCCCGGGCAGATGGTGATCAAGATCGTAAACGAAGAGATGATCGCCCTGATGGGGAGCGAGACCACGGAGGTTCAGTTCCAGCCGGGCAAGGCCATCACGGTCATCATGATGGCAGGTCTTCAGGGTGCAGGTAAAACGACTGCAACCGCCAAGCTCGCAGGAAAGTTTCGTCAGAAGGGCAAGAAATGCCTTCTCGTTGCCTGCGACGTGTATCGTCCCGCTGCAGTGGAACAGCTCCACGTGAACGGAGATAAGATCGGTATCGACGTGTTTGACATGGGAACGAACGTAAAGCCCGTGGAGATCGCGAAGGGTGCTTTGCAATATGCTGAAAAGAACGGATATAACGTTGTGATCCTCGATACTGCCGGACGACTTCACGTGGATGAAGACATGATGGCAGAGCTTCAGGAGATCAAGGAGAACGTCACCGTGCATCAGACGCTTCTGGTGGTGGATGCCATGACCGGTCAGGATGCTGTGAACGTTGCGAATGAGTTCAATCAGAAGGTTGGCGTCGACGGCGTGATCCTCTCAAAGATGGATGGCGACACCAGAGGCGGTGCGGCCCTTTCGATCAAGGCCGTGACGGGGAAGCCGATCCTTTACGTGAGCATGGGCGAGAAGCTCACGGACATGGAGCAGTTCTATCCCGACCGTATGGCGAACAGGATCCTTGGCATGGGCGACGTGCTGACTCTGATCGAGAAGGCACAGGAAGCCATCGACATAGATGAAGACAAGAGCCGTGACATGGCGGATCGCATGAAGAAGGGAAAGTTCGACTTTGAGGACTATCTCGAGAGCATGAAACAGATGCGTAACATGGGCGGACTTGCAAGCATTCTCGGCATGCTCCCCGGCATGGGCATGAAGGCCTCTGACTTAGAGGGCATGATCGACGAAAAGCAGATGAAGCAGATGGAAGCCATTGTGCTTTCCATGACCGTCAAGGAGAGAAGAAACCCCAAGATCTTAAATCCCCAGAGGAAGTTCCGCATCGCGAAGGGCGCAGGCGTGGACATCGCCGTCGTGAACCGCTTTATCAAGCAGTTCGAGCAGAGCCAGAAGATGATGAAGCAATTCGGAGGCATGGGCGGAAAGAGACACGGCGGTTTTGGATTCCCCGGCATGAAGGGCGGAAGATTTCCGTTCTAGCTCTTAACAATAGGACGAAACGTCCGATCAATTTGACGAAAAAATCACGAATCGGATCCCCGAAGATGATTTTTGAGTAGATAAAATTTTTGATTCAAATGGAGGAAAAAAGAAATGGCAGTAAAGATCAGATTAAGAAGAATGGGACAGAAGAAGGCACCTTTTTACAGAATTATCGTTGCTGACTCCCGTTCCCCCAGAGACGGCAGATTTATCGAGGAGATCGGTACCTACGATCCTTCCACCGATCCTTCTACCTTCAAGATCAATGAGGAGCTTGCTAAGAAGTGGCTTGCAAACGGCGCTCAGCCTACCGAGGTTGTAGGAAAGCTGTTCAAGGCTGCCGGCATCGAGAAGTAATCCGAACTTATTGGAGGTGGGATTTATGAAGGAATTGGTAGAAGTAGTAGCGAAAGCGCTAGTTGAAAATCCCGACGAAGTTGTTGTGACCGAGAAGACGGAAGGAAAGAATGTCGTAATTGAGCTTCACGTGGCTGCCTCCGATATGGGTAAGGTGATTGGAAAGCAGGGAAGGATCGCAAAGGCGATCCGTACCGTTGTCAAGGCAGCTTCCTTTAAGGACAACACCAGAGTTGACGTTGAGATCGTTTGATCAAAACAGCCGAAAGAGACCGCTTCTGCGCGAGGCGGTCTCTCGTACTGTCTGCATGGCTTTGGCAGATGCTTTTGTAACACAATGAGGGTGAAACTGTATGGAGACAAGATTTCAGGTTGGCGTGATCACTTCACCGCACGGCGTTGCCGGAGAAGTGAACGTATTTCCCACCACGGATGACCCCAAGCGCTTTCGAAGGTTAAAGGAAGTCATCTTGGTGCAGGGAAAGACCGAAAAGGTCACGGAGATTGAGAGCGTAAAGTTCTTTAAGCAGATGGTCATCTTAAAGCTCAAGGGCTTTGATGACAGGGACAGCGTAGAAAAGCTGCGTCAGTGCAGCCTTTACGTTCCCAGGGAGAAGGCGGTCAGACTGCAAAAGGATGAATATTTTATTGCAGATCTGATCGGACTGAAGGTTTTAGACGACGACAAGGATCGGGCTGAAATAGGCGTGATCGAGGACGTGATGGCCACAGGTGCCAATGATGTCTATGTGATCAAAATGCATGACGGCAGGGAGCTTCTTTTGCCCGCGATCAAGCAGTGCGTCCTACAGGTAAGTCCCGAGGAAGGCTATCTTTTGGTTCACGTATTGGATGGACTCCTTTGATCCTTTTGTGAATAGAGCACGGGAGATAAGTTTATGATCTTTCACGTATTAACGCTGTTTCCTGACATGATCCGGGAGGGGTGCAATAACTCCATCCTAAAGCGTGCCATGGAAAAGAACCTGATCGAGATCCACGCGGTCGACATTCGGGATTATACGCAGGAAAAGCATGGAAAAGTTGATGATTATACCTATGGCGGCGGTGCGGGCATGCTCATGCAGGCGCAGCCCGTTTTCGATGCCTGGGAGGACGTGGTAAAGTCCACAGGTCTGACCTCCGGAAAAGAAGGCGCGCAAGAAGGGCGCAGGGTCCGTACGGTTTACGTAACGCCTCAGGGGACTCCTTTTTCCCAGAAGCTCGCGAAGGACTTCGCAAAGGAGGAGCAACTGATCTTTCTTTGCGGACATTATGAGGGGATTGACGAACGCGTTCTGGAGGAGATCGTCACGGATCAGGTGTCCATCGGAGATTACGTGCTGACGGGCGGTGAACTGCCGGCCATGGTGATGATCGACGCCGTTTCAAGACTGATCCCGGGCGTGCTCGGCAGTGAGGAGTCCGCGCAGACGGAGAGCTTTGAAAATGACCTGCTTGAATACCCGCAGTATTCCAGACCGGAGGTCTGGCACGGAAAGGCCGTTCCCGAGGTGCTCCTGTCCGGAGACCATAAGAAGATCAAAGCCTGGCGACTGGAACAGTCAAAGGAGAGGACAAAGCGCTGGCGCCCGGATCTGTATGAGAAATATGCGGCAAGGGAGCAACTGGCTGCCCGGCTGATGAAGCATAAAAAAGAGAATGCATATATGATCGATTCCCTTCTGAAGGGAAAGGTGAAGATCCTCCATGTGGAAGGTGATGCAGCCGTATGTCAAAGCTTAGACGGACACCTGATCATGCTCTGCTGCGAGACCTTAGAGCAGGGGGAAAAGCTCCTTCAGTACGTGCCAAAGGATACAGGACTTCTGTTACATAACTGCGCAGCCATCAACGGAATCTTAGAGAGCGAGTGGGGCCTTCAGGTCGGGGATGAGTGCTATCAAAGCGTATATACGCAGCACACGGCGCTTCCCATCGCGCATAAGGACATCCGGCCTTATCCCATCGAGGCGCTGGAGTATGCCTCAGCGAATTACGGGGACGGAAAGGCGAGAGAATATCTTCGGGACCGCATCCTTAGCGGAGAATTCTTTGCGGCATGGCAGGACGGAGAGATCGCCGGATTTTGCGGCGTTCACGACGGCGGAAGCCTTGGGCTTTTATATGTGGAGCCGAAGTATCGAAGGACGAGCATCGGATCGTCCCTGGCAAGCTATCTGGTCAACTGGAGCTTAGAGCATGGCGGGATCCCGTATGCGCATATTCGCGTGCATAATGTTGCTTCCCTGAAGATGCAGGAGAAGATGGGACTCTATGTCGGAAGCCGTACGGTGTTCTGGACCTATCGGCGTCGTGGGGAAAAATAAAAAAAGGCTTGCATTCCTAAGAATTCTATGGTATTATATCAAAGTTGCTAAGAAGAGATGGTCCTCTGTTACCGGAATGGTATTAAGAACGTCAAATTTAATAAAGGAGGCACAAAGATGAGTGCATATGACATTATCAAGGAAATCGAGACTGCTCAGCTGAAGGCTGAAGTTCCCGAGTTCAACGTTGGCGATACCGTTAGAGTATACGGTAAGATCAAAGAAGGTAACCGCGAAAGAGTACAGGTTTTCGAGGGCGTCGTTCTGAAGAGACAGGGCGGAAGCAGCAGAGAGACCTTTACGGTGAGAAAGACTTCCAACGGCGTTGGCGTTGAGAAGACCTGGCCGCTTCATTCTCCTAACGTAGAGAAGGTTGAAGTGATCCGTCATGGTAAGGTAAGACGCGCTAAGCTGAACTACCTGAGAGACCGCGTTGGTAAGAAGGCTAAGGTAAAAGAACTCGTGAAATAAGTTTCCATGAGAAAAAAGGACGTTTACTTGTGTGAACGTCCTTTTCTATTTTTAAAAACTGTGTTATACTATGCTAGGTGTTTTGTATCATAGGATTGGGCGTGAATGAAATGAAAAAGAAAAAAGCTGGACTTAGCTTTTACGTGCCGGAAAAAAAGAAGCATTTTCCCATCGTTTCCGAGTTGCTGGTCTGCCTGGTGCTCATGCTGATCGCGACATTTATAGCCGTGGTGAGTGTTTATTTCTTTGGGATGCGCTGTAAGGTCGTCGGTTCCTCCATGGAGCCTGGTCTGTCGAACGGTCAGGAGGTTTTGGTCAATCGGTTCGCTTATACGCTTCTCGTCCCGAAAAAGGGCGACGTCGTCGTGTTCCTGCCGCGGGGAAATGAGCATTCGCATTATTACGTAAAGAGGATCGTTGCAGGTCCCGGAGACAAGGTGCAGATCAAGGACGGAACGCTTTACGTCAATGGCGCCGCGTCAGAGTGGATGACGGAAAAGGTGGAGGCCGCGGGGATCGCCGCAGAGGAGCTGACCTTACAGAACGGACAGTTTTTCTGCATCGGAGACAATCCGACGGACGGTGAGGACAGCAGGCAGGCCAACATTGGACCCGTGGACAAAGAGGACATGATCGGCAAGGCCTGGTGGCACTTGGCCTTCGGCGATGAGAAAATGGGGAGAGTTCGATAGGGGGTAGCAAGATGAGATTTCTGGATGCCATTAAGTTTTGGGATAAAAAGGAGCAGATCACGGGATTTGCGGCGATCGATTCCCTGGGAAAGGCACATCTGATGATGGATAAGGGAATGCTCGAGCCCGTGTACTTAAAGGCGATCCGTTTCGGCGGAACGGAGACGCCGGACAATCGCGTCTACGTTCCGATCGGCATTGGGCGGATCAAGGAAAAGCATGACGCTGAGATCGAGAAGCTCTTTTCGGAGCATCCCGACCTGTTCTATGCCTGCCTGCCCAAATATCGCGGCATGAGCCGGATCCCATATGAACTTGTGATCTCTGCGACAAAACCAGAACCCGAAAAGACCGTGCTCTATAGCGAGACGATCTCTATCTGGTAAGGAAGAAAGTCCGGGAATAAAGGAATTTATGAAATGAGTGCTGAAAAAATGAACGTAAACTGGTATCCTGGCCATATGACAAAGGCCAAGCGGATGATGCAGGAAAACATGGTGCTGATCGATCTTGTGATCGAGGTGCTGGATGCAAGGATCCCGCTGAGCAGTCGCAATCCGGACATTGATGAACTTGCGAAGAATAAGAGCAGGATCGTGCTTTTAAATAAGTCAGATCTCGCAGACCCGAAGCTGAATCAAAAATGGATGAAGTATTTCGAGGGAAAGGGAGCGCATGCGCTGGAGATCAACGCGAAGACGGGCGCGGGCGTAAAAAACATCCGTCCACTAGTGGAAAAGGCCTGCAAAGAAAAGATCGAGAGAGATCGAAAGCGCGGGATCGTCAATCGTCCGATCCGCGCCATGGTGGTCGGCATCCCGAACGTCGGGAAGTCCACCTTTATCAATGCCTTCGCGGGGAAGGCTTGCACCAAAACTGGCAACAAACCCGGCGTGACCAAGGGAAAGCAGTGGATCCGTCTGGGGAAGAACTTAGAGCTTCTTGACACGCCCGGCATTCTTTGGCCGAAGTTCGAAGACCGCCAGGTTGGCATGAATCTTGCTTATATTGGTTCCGTCAATGACGAGATCTTGGTGCTGGAGGAACTCGCCGCAGAGCTTCTCGAGACCATTCGGACGAGGTATCCGGGGCTTTTAAATAACCGCTATCAGATCGAGGAGGAGGGCGACGGAAATCTCCTCTTGGAACGCGTGGCGGAGAGCAGAAAGTGCTATGCAAAGGGTGAGGTCCTGGATCTGAAAAAAGCTTCCGGCATTGTTTTGGATGATTTTCGAAACGGCAGGATCGGAAGAATGACTTTGGAGGAATGACTTTTCATGAAAAAGGAAACATTAAAAGAGATCGTCAGCACAATTCTATATTTCATCGGCGTCTTTCTTGCGGCGCTCCTGATCGTGAAATTTGTGGTGCAAAGGACCCAGGTGGACGGGGAATCCATGGAGCCGACCTTATATCACGGTGAAAATCTGATGGTGGATAAGGTTTCCTATCGCTTTCGTGAGCCAAAACGGTTTGAAGTGATCGTATTGATGCCTTTTGAAAATGATAAAAGAACGTTATATATCAAAAGGATCATTGGCCTGCCGGGTGAGACGATCCAGATCCTGGAGGACGGATCGATCCTTGTCAACGGGGAGCTGCTAAAGGAGTCTTATGGGAAAGAGATCATCAAGGCAGAAAATCGAGGCAGGGCTGCCGAGCCGGTCACCTTGGGAGCGGATGAATACTTTGTCATGGGAGACAATCGAAACAACAGCGGTGACAGCAGGAGCATCAGCGTCGGGAACATACAAAAGCGAAAGATCGTCGGAAAAGCGTGGTTTCGCATTTGGCCCTTAAATAAATTTGGTTCCATCGAGCGCGGGAAGAAAAAGTAAGTTCTTTTTAGGAAATGAAGGGGAATTGGCGATACGGAGGCTTTGCGTGACATGACAAAGGCGGAGAGGGAAGCAGAGAAAATAAAGAAGCAGGAAGCGGCGCTTCAAAAGGAAAAGGAGCGCATGTATGAGCTGTTTGCATATGAGCGGGAATACGCAAAGTATCAATTGATCTGTGGGATCGATGAGGCGGGACGCGGCCCTTGGGTTGGCCCGGTGGTGGCCGGAGCCGTGATCCTTCCGAAGGATTGCGACATCCTTTATATCAATGATTCCAAGAAGCTTTCCGAGGCAAAGCGGGAAGAATTATATGAAGTCATTCAGGAGAAGGCCGTGGCTTGGGCAGTAGGCTCAGCGTCGGAAAAGCGGATCGATGAGATCAACATCCTGCAGGCAACCTATGAGGCAATGCGGGAAGCCATCTCGAAGCTTGGCGTAACGCCGGATCTCCTATTAAATGACGCGGTGATCATTCCCGGCGTGGCAACGCCTCAGGTCAAGATCATCAAGGGAGATGCAAAGAGTGCATCCATCGGTGCCGCCAGCATCATGGCAAAGGTGACCAGAGACCGCATGCTGCGGGAATATGATAAGATCTATCCGGAATTCCAGTTCGCAAAGAACAAGGGATATGGTACCAAGGATCACATTGAAGCGCTGAAAAAATATGGGCCTACGCCCATCCACCGCAGAAGCTTTATCAAGAATTACGTCTAAGGGCAGTGGGAGAATGCATGACAGAAAAGGAAGAGCTAAGTAATCGGCAGAATAACAGACAGCTTGGAACGGAAAAGGAGTCACTTGCGGCAGACTATCTGGTGCGCCGCGGAGCGAGGATCCTGGAACGAAATTATAGATGCAGACAAGGAGAGATCGACCTGATCTTTCGCCATGGAGAATACTTGGTATTTGGCGAGGTGAAATACCGAAAAAGCCAGACCGCGGGAATGGCGCTGGAGGCCGTTGGCCTTGCAAAGCAAAAGAGAATCTGCAGGGTCGCGGATTATTATCGCGCGGTCCACGGGCTGGGAGACGGTACGAGCGTGAGATACGACGTGATCGCCATCCAGGGAGAACGGGTTTCCTGGATCCCGAATGCGTTCCCGCATCATTATGGAAGGGGATAACCAAAGGAGCGGCAAAAAGGCATGGACATGGAGAAGGAGCGACAAAGCAATATGGAATTTGTGCGAGACGAAGGCAGAAAAGCTCCCGTCATGAAGCTTCAGGCGCGTGGGGAAATCCCGTACTTAACCTTTCCAAAGCTTGAGGCCTGTGACAAGATCGAGCATCTCTTTACGACCAGGGCAGGCGGCGTCAGCGAAGGTCAGTTCTCCACCATGAATTTTAGCGTGAACCTGGGAGATCATCCGGAAAACGTAAGGGAGAATTATCGCAGGGTCGCAGCGCTTTTACGTTGCGGGATTGAAGATATCACCGGAACGGTGCAGACGCATACGACAAACATTCGAAGGGTGACGCTTGAGGATCGCGGAAAGGTGGCCTTCCTTACGCCGGATTATGGCGACGTGGACGGACTTGTGACAAACGTCAAAGGGATTGCCTTGGCCGTATTTACGGCGGACTGCGTGCCGATCTATTTCGTGGATCCTGTCAGGGAAGCCATTGGACTTGCACATTCCGGCTGGCGGGGAACGGTTTCAAATATGGCCGGAAAAATGATCGAAAGAATGATGCAGGAATTCGGAACGGATCCGAAGGACCTGATCATTGCCATAGGGCCTTCCATCTGTCAAAACTGTTATGAGGTGGATGAGACCGTTGCGGAGGCGTTCCGGCAAGGCCTTGGAGAAGACGAAGCGGAGCGCGGGAAGATCAAAGCCTCGGGAATCTATCCCATGGAGGGTGCCTTTGGTCTTCGCAGGGTGCTTGAGCCGGGAAGGATGCCTGGAAAGTATCAATTGGATCTATGGCTGGCGAACCTGATCTGGCTTGTCAGGGCGGGCGCGGATCTTTCGAGGGTAGACGTTACGGATCTATGTACCGCACAGAATTCAAAGCTTTTGTTTTCTCACCGTGCAAGCCGCGGGAAAAGGGGAAACATGGGTGCATTTTTGAAATTAAAGAACGATTAGCAAACGGGAAAAGGGTTATAAAGAGAGGGCAAAACATGACACAGATTTTGGTATGTGATGATGACAGAGAGATCGTGGATGCGATCGAGATCTATTTGAGCCAGGAGGGATATAAGGTCCTGAAGGCTTATGACGGGGAACAGGCGCTGGAACTCCTTGGACATAATGAGGTGCAGCTTCTGATCATGGACGTGATGATGCCAAGGCTGGACGGGATCCGTGCGACCTTAAAGATCCGGGAATACAGCAGCATTCCGATCATCATTCTCTCGGCGAAGTCAGAGGATTCCGATAAGATCCTCGGGCTGAACGTGGGCGCGGATGATTATATCACAAAGCCCTTTAATCCTCTGGAGCTGGTGGCCCGCGTGAAGTCCAACCTGCGCCGCTATACCTCCCTTGGATCCATGAACGGGGAGGGGAAATCGCAGTATCAGGTGGGCGGTCTTTCCATTAATGATGAGAATAAGCAGGTCTTCGTCGACGGGGAGCCGGTGAGGCTGACGCCCATTGAATATAGTATTTTGCTCCTGCTTGTGAAGAACCTTGGCAAGGTCTTCTCCATCAATGAGATTTATGAGAGCATCTGGAATGAAGAGGCGATCGGCGTGGACAATACGGTGGCCGTGCACATCCGCCATATTCGGGAAAAGATCGAGATCAATCCCAGGGAGCCCAGATATCTGAAGGTGGTTTGGGGCGTTGGCTATAAGATCGACAATGAGCAGTAGACTTCGTGAGGTAAGACGGTGAAACAAGTGAAAAACGGCACGGTATTCAAGAGATTAGGCCTTGGGTTGGCGCAACACGTTGCGGCAGCCTTTGTCATGGTGCTTCTTGCCGTGATCCTTTTCAACTCATTTCTGACCGTCACGACCATGAAGGGGCAGAAGACCTATTCGCTCGATCCCTTGACGCAGAAGTCCTCCTTTGAAGAATCGGAAGTATTCCAGGATTTGTTTCAGACGGCCGTCAATGACGTGATCCGCCTGGGCGTGATCCGGGAACAGCTCGAGACGAATGGCACGTTTGATCCCAACAAGGTCATTGACGTCACAAAATTCATGAACCGTTATGGAGATCCCGGAAAGAACTATGGTACCGTCACCGCGCAGTATGAGCTGGAGGACCTGATCATTTGGGAGAGATATGGCCTGGAATATAAAAACAGGACCATGAGCCTTTCGGAATTCGTGAATTATTATAATGACGCGCTTGTGCCGGAAAACTTTGATCTCGACGGATCAGGGAATCTGATGTTCCTCGGATATCGCAATCTGGATCGTTATACGGAAGAATTTCTGGAAGAGAAGGCGGAAGTGATCGAAAAGATGTCCCAGGTGGCGGAGGGACAGCTGGAGGACATGGCGTTTTCCTATATCCTTGGAAAGACCTCTGACGGGATCACGCTGAATAAGGAGGATGATGGAAATCTGACGGTCTACGTGAACTCCCTGATCATCAAGTATGGGACGATCGATCATCAGACAAGATTATATGATCTGGTGGATAACTGGCCTGACTTCATCCGCCTGCAGTCTAATCTGGCGGAAACCAGTAAGATCCTCGCGGAGAACTATGCGCTTTACCAGAGCTGCGCAAATCTCTATGCGGAAGGAAGGGGAAACCTGAAGTACGTGATCCGCATGAGAAATGAAGCAGGGGAAAAGACGACCTTTACGAACCTTCCCGACAAGGCACAGCTGGATGATGAAAGTCTGACGGAAGAATTTGAAGAGAACAAGAATTATTTGATCTATTACCCGAACAGTCTGGAGATCATGGGCGGCGGAGGCTTCACGGAGAGCAACGTCTATGAGCTTCTTCGCGCGGCGCGTTATCCAAACCTTGAGGACGTCTATATTTGGATCTTTTTGGATACCACCTATGACGTGAAGGAGGATGCGTTTAACATATCCCGCGAGATGTATGAGAGCATCGTGCCTAATACCGCCGGAATCCTAACGGTGCTGATCACCTTGCTCCTGATCTGGATCGGATTGCTCCTGTATCTGACCGTGACGGCCGGAGCCGGATATGCGGAGGATGGCAGCCCGAAGCATTATCTCAATGCGTTTGACCGTATCTGGACGGAGCTCTATCTTGCCATGGTCGCTGGCTTTGGATATGGGGCTTTTCGAGGGGCGCTGTATCTGCGCAACATGACGACGGTCATTTATGAAAGCAGAATGACGATGAGAAGCGGCGGGATCCAAGGGCTGCTTTATCAGTACGGAATCTATGCTCTCTATGGATTTGCGGTGAGCCTCGGGCTTTGTATCTTATGGTATAGCGGCGTTCGAAGGCTGAAGTCTCTGAACGCATATCGGGACAGCCTGCTGCGCATTTTGATCAATGGAACCTATGGCCTGTTCGAGACCGTGATGGCGCATCAGAATTCCATGATCAGCGTATTCTTCCCCTACGTGATCTTCATTCTGCTCAATTGCTTGTCCGTCATCGGCATCGTCACGTTGCAGGATTCGTTGAAAAAGGCGATCCTGATCATTTTTGTGACGATTTTGGACCTGGCGGTCGCCGTTCGGCTGTTCAAGAAAAATGCGGAATATAATGACATCATCGAAGGGATCAACAGGATCCGTTCCGGTGAAGTGGAGTATAAGCTGGACTCCGGGAAGCTCCGCGGCATGAATAAGTTTTTGGCCGATGCAGTCAATAATATCGGTGAAGGAATCGATAATGCCGTTAAGACGAGCGTAAAGGATGAAAGGCTAAAAAGCGACCTGATCACGAACGTGTCTCATGACCTTAAGACGCCGCTCACCTCGATCATTAACTATGTTGACCTGCTCAAGCGATCGAACATTCAGGATCCCCAGGCGAAAAATTACGTAGATATTCTTGTAAGCAAATCACAGAGGCTGAAGGAGCTGACGGATGACCTGGTGGAAGCCTCCAAGATTTCCTCCGGTAACATCACGCTGAACATGGAGGTGCTGAATCTCGGGGAATTATTGCAGCAGACCATCGGCGAGCTTTCAGAAAAGCTTGAGGCAGCCAAACTGAGCGTTGTCGCTGAGATCGATGAGAAGCCCTGTCTGATCTATGCGGACAGTAGAAGAATGTGGCGTGTCATGGAAAACCTTTTCAACAACATCTGCAAGTATGCGATGGAGGGGACCAGAGTCTATGCGGAAGTGAAGATTGCGGACGATTCCAAGGTTGTCATGAAGATCAAAAATGTGTCCCGCGCCCAGATGAACATCCATGCGGATGAGCTGACGGAACGCTTTATCCGCGGAGACAGCTCGCGAAGCACGGAGGGAAGTGGCCTTGGCCTTTACATCGCAAAGAGCCTGACCAACGTCCTCGGCGGAACCTTCGAGATCCAACTCGACGCCGACCTCTTCAAAGTCAAGATCGAATTCCCTCTCTGGACGGAACAAAAAACCGAGAAGTAAAACAAAAAACCCTCAAGCGCCAAGCGCCTGAGGGTTTTAACCTAGTCCCGAGACTTTCTATTCAATAATATCCATATTTGACCGATTATTATAGCTCTCGAGGATCGAATGGATCTTGTCGGTGGTGGCCATGACGCCCGCCAGTGACAGATCATGATTCATGAAATCGATGATGGAGGCGATGAACTTGCTCATGTCAGCTTCCACGAAATAAGGTCTGGTGTACAGCTCAGGAGGCAGATAGGTAAGGTCGGTGGTGATCACCTTGTCGAAGTATCCGCGCTCATAAGCCTTGTCGAATGAGGCCAGGCCATCCGTGAAGAGGCCGAAGGTCGTGCAGATGAATACGCGCCGCGCATTCATGCCCTTGAGCTGCTTTGCGGTATCGAGCATGCTTCCGCCGGAGGAGATCATGTCGTCAATGATAATGATGTCCTTTCCGTCAATGTTGTCGCCCAGGAACTCATGCGCCACAATGGGATTTTTCCCGTTTACGATGGTGGAATAGTCACGGCGCTTATAGAACATGCCGGTGTCGACACCCAGCACGCTGGCGAAGTAAATGGCGCGGTCCAAGGCGCCTTCGTCAGGGCTGATGACCAAAAGGTGATCCTTGTCCACCAGAAGATCGATCTCGGCGTTCAGGAGCGCTTTGATGAACTGATAGGGGGGCAGGAAATTATCAAAACCGGCGAGCGGCGTCGCGTTCTGAACCCTGGGATCATGTGCGTCAAATGTGATCAGATTGCTCACTCCCATGTCGCGAAGCTCAGTCAGCGCATAAGCACAGTCTAAGGATTCCCGGCCATTTCTCTTATGCTGGCGTCCCTCATAGAGGAAGGGCATGATCACGTTGATGCGGCGCGCCTTACCGGTGCAGGCTGCGATCACGCGCTTTAAATCCTGATAATGATCATCGGGAGACATGTGATTCGTATAACCGTTCATGTTATAGGTGATGCTGTGATTGCAGACGTCGACCAGAATGAACAGATCTTTTCCGCGGATGGACTCGTTGAACACGGCCTTTCCCTCGCCGCTGCCAAAGCGGGGCGTGTCAAAATCCACCAGGTAGTTTTTCTCAAAATAGCCGTGGAACGCAGGATCGTTTTTTACCTTGTCATTGTGAACGCTCCTTCGAAATTCCACCATGTAATTGTTGATGCGCTGGCCCATTTTCTTTGCGGAGGCAAGCGCCACGATCTTTAAGGGCGCAACGGGCATCGCATTTTCTAATTCACGTAAATCAGGCATTTTTCTTCTCCTTTTTTGGAAAGGATTTATGGCTAAAATCCATAATTATTTATAACATTCCCCTATCGACACGTCAAGAGATTTCGGGTATACTAGAGATGTTGTCGGGCAGTTGCCCAAGTGAAAAAACAGGAGACGAACATGGCTCGCAAGGAAGCGGAATATAAAAAGCATATTGTGAAGTCCGTGGCCAAGGGAAGTATCGCCGAGGAGATGGAGATCGAGCCTGGTGACGCGATCCTTGCGATCGATAACACGCCGATCGAGGACATCTTTGATTATCAGTTTCTCGTGCAGGATGATTATATTGAGGTGCTGGTGGAAAAGGCAGACGGGGAAGAGTGGCTTCTTGAAGTTGACAAGGAGTTCGACGAGGACCTTGGGATCACCTTTGAAAGCGGGCTGATGGATGAATATCGGCATTGTCATAATAAGTGTATCTTTTGCTTTATCGATCAGATGCCAAAGGGAATGCGGGACACCTTATATTTTAAGGATGATGATTCGAGGCTTTCCTTTCTGCAGGGTAACTACGTGACGCTCACGAATATGTCGGAGAAGGACGTTGACCGGATCTGTCGATATCATTTAAGCCCCATCAATATCTCCTTCCAGACCATGAATCCCGAGCTTCGCTGTAAGATGCTGAACAATCGCTTTGCGGGAGAAGCCTTAAAGAAGGTGGACCGCTTTATGGAAGCGGATATTCAGATGAATGGTCAGATCGTGCTTTGCAAGGGGATCAATGACGGGGCGGAGCTGGAGTTTTCGATCAAGGAAATGATGAAGTATCTCCCGAATCTCCAGAGCGTTTCGGTGGTGCCGGTGGGGCTGTCAAAGTATCGCGAGGGCTTATATCCATTGGAACCCTTTGAAAAGGAGGATGCCAAGGCGACGCTGGAGCTGATCCACCGCTATCAGAAGCTCTGTTTCGAAAAGTATGGCATTCATTTCATTCATGCCAGTGATGAATGGTATATTCTGGCCGGGGAGGAAGTGCCGGAGGAGGACCGCTACGACGGTTATCTACAGCTGGAAAACGGCGTTGGCATGGTAAGGCTCCTATTAAATGAATTTCATGAGGAATTGGAGAGAAGAAAGGCATTGGGAGAGCTGCCAAGAAAGGACTTAAAGGCGGAGTATTCCCTCGCGACGGGGAGACTCATCTATCCCTATATCGATCGCATGACAAAGGAGCTTTCGGAGCTTTGTCCGGGTCTTACGATCCATGTCTATCCGATCCGAAATGATTTCTTTGGAGAGAGGATCACGGTGTCAGGACTCCTTACGGGGCAAGACATTCTTGCGCAGATGAAGGACCAGGAAAAGGGAAGCAGGCTGTATCTGCCGATCAACGTGCTAAGGAGCGGGGAGGACGTATTTTTGGACGACCTGCACGTCGCTGATTTGGAAAAGGCTTTACAAGTGCCGATTTATATTGTAAAATCAAGCGGACAAAGCTTTGTGGAAGCTTTTTTGGATCGTTAGTTTGGAAAGGTTAGGTTGAAACATGAGTAAGAGCAGAAAGCCGATCGTGGCAGTGGTTGGAAGACCCAACGTGGGAAAGTCAACGCTGTTTAATGCATTGGCAGGAGAAGACATATCCATCGTAAAGGACACGCCCGGCATTACAAGGGACCGTATCTATGCGGACGTCACCTGGCTGGATCGCACCTTTACGCTGATCGACACGGGAGGCATTGAGCCGGAATCGAAGGACGTGATCCTTTCGCAGATGCGGGAACAGGCACAGATCGCCATCGACACCGCGGACGTGATCATTTTCCTGGTGGACGTGAAACAGGGCCTGCAGGACGCAGATTCGAAGGTGGCAGACCTGCTCCGCAGATCGAAAAAGCCCGTGGTGCTTGTCGTGAATAAGGTGGATTCGGTCAAGAAATTTATGGCGGACGTCTACGAGTTTTATAATCTTGGGATCGGGGATCCCATTCCCATCTCTGCGGCGAACCGCACCGGACTTGGGGACATGCTCGAGGTAGTCAGCGCGCATTTCCCGGAGAGCAGCGTGCAGGACGAGGAAGATGAACGGCCGAAGATCGCCATTATTGGAAAGCCTAACGTAGGGAAATCCTCCATCATCAATAAGCTCCTTGGTGAGAACCGTCTGATCGTCTCTGACGTCGCAGGCACTACAAGAGACGCCGTGGACACGGAGATCAAGTATCGTGGCAAGGAATACGTCTTTATTGACACGGCGGGACTTCGAAGAAAGAATAAGATCAAGGAAGAGCTCGAGCATTTCATGATCGTGCGCACCGTGAGCGCCGTAGAGCGCGCAGACATTGCCGTTCTCGTCATTGATGCGAAGGAGGGCGTGACGGAGCAGGATGCAAAGATCGCCGGGATCGCGCATGACCGCGGTAAGGCCGTGATCATCGCAGTGAATAAGTGGGATGCGATCGCGAAGGATGACAAGACCATCTATCGCTTTACGGAAAAGATCCGCAACACGTTAAGCTTTATGCCTTATGCAGAGCTCCTTTTCATCTCCGCGCAGACGGGGCAGCGTATGGGAAAGCTCTTTGAGACCATTGATGCAGTGAGTGAAAATCATTCCATGCGCGTGCAGACGGGTGTCCTGAACGAGATCATGACACAGGCCGTTGCCATGCAGCAGCCCCCCACGGACAAGGGAAAACGACTGAAGCTCTATTATATCACGCAGGTTGCGGTGAAGCCGCCGACCTTTGTCATCTTTGTCAATGACAAGGAATTGATGCATTTCTCCTATACGAGATATATTGAGAATCAGATCCGAGAGACCTTCGGGTTTAAGGGAACCCCGCTTCGTTTCATCATTCGGGAGCGAGGAGAGGAAAAGTAAAGTGAGGAACTAAAAAATGGTACGTGTGATCGCAGTATTGATCGGTTATGTGTTTGGATTGTTTCAAACTGCATTTTTTTACGGAAAACTGAAAGGGATCGACATCAGGGAGCATGGCAGCGGGAATTCCGGTACCACCAACGCGCTTCGCGTACTCGGGAAAAAGGCCGGACTCATTGTTTTCTTAGGGGATGCGCTGAAGTGCATTTTGGCGATCACGCTGGTGCGGATCCTGTTTGGTCAAACTTATGAGGACATCATCCTGCCTCTTTGCCTCTATACCTGTGCAGGAACCGTCTTGGGACATAATTATCCCTTTTACATGAAGTTCAAGGGAGGCAAGGGCATTGCGGCGACGGCGGGTATGGTCATCGCGCTTGATCCGCTGATCATGGTAATTGGCATTATCACCTTCTTCGGATGCTTTTTTCTGACGCACCTGGTGTCGCTTTGTTCGCTTTTAACGTATTGCGTCTTGATGATCCTGTTGGTGGTCTGCGGACAGCTGGGGTACTTTCCAAATGCGTCGCAGGCGACGCTGATCGAGGCCTACATAGTGTTTTTCTTTCTGCTGGCGCTGGCATTTTGGAAGCATCGAGAGAATATCGTACGCCTGATCCACGGGAATGAACGAAAGACCTATCTGAGCAAGAAGAATCAAGTGGACTAGTCTGACGTAAAGAGGAGACTTCGGTTCGATAAGAACCAGAAAAGAGGGAGTATGGCAAGAGTTAGCATTATGGGCGGAGGTACTTGGGGGATCGCCCTTTCCGTATTGCTTTGCAAGAATGGTCATGAAGTGACCGTATGGTCAGCCGTTGAAAAAGAGATCCAAATTGTACGCGAAAAGCATGAGCATCAGATGCTTCCCGGCGTCATCTTGCCGGAAGAATTGAAGTTTACGATGGATGACGAGGAGGCCGTCAAGGGCCAGAGCATCGTCGTGATGGCGGTTGCAAGTAAGTTTACCAGAAAGGTGGCGGATCAGATCTCGTCCCTGGTGGCGCCCGGCCAGATCATTGTCAACGTGGCAAAGGGAATTGAGGAAGCGACCATGATGACGCTTTCCCAGATCATTGAGGAGGAGATCCCTCAGGCCAACGTGGCGGTTCTCTCAGGACCTTCTCATGCGGAGGAGGTTGGCAGGGGCCTGCCTACGACCGTTGTGGTCGGAGCAAAGAGCCGCGATACGGCAGAGTATATTCAGAATGTCTTTATGAGCCCGGTATTTCGAGTTTATACCAGCCCTGACATCTTAGGGATCGAGCTGGGCGGGTCATTAAAGAACGTAGTGGCCCTGGCCGCAGGAATCGCGGATGGATTGGGATATGGCGACAATGCGAAGGCAGCCCTGATCACAAGAGGCATTACGGAGATTTCCAGGCTCGGAACGGCCATGGGCGGAAAGGCAGAGACCTTTAGCGGACTGACTGGAATTGGCGACCTGATCGTAACCTGTGCCAGCATGCACTCGAGAAACCGCAGGGCCGGTATTCTCATCGGGCAGGGAAAGACCTATCAGCAGGCCATGGATGAGGTACAGCAGATCGTGGAGGGCGTTTATTCCGCGAAGGCTGCGATGAAGCTGGCAGAGAAATATCAGGTACAGCTTCCCATTATCACGCAGGTGAACCAGGTTTTGTTTGAAGGGAAGGATCCCGCACAGGCAGTGAAGGAACTGATGCTTCGTGATAAAAAGAGCGAGGTTTCGGTCGCAAGCTGGGTATAAAAAAGTTCCCTTGCTGATCAGCAAAGGAACTTTCCGACAAATGGGATTTTTCTTAATACCGTAGCGATGATAAAGCTGAATAGAAAGCAAAGCATCGTCACGATCGGAATGGAAAGAATGGGTGGCAGGCTGTCATAAATGCTTCTCATCTGAGGAAGATCGATCAGAAGGAGATGCATGACATAAATGCCAAGCGTTGAACCTGAAACAAAGGAAAGTGCCCTCTCGAATTTTGGATGCGAGGTCTGAAACACTTTGTCAGTCAAAAATCTTGTCGCAAATTGAAACAGCGAGATCGTGATAAAAAAGGTGAAAAGGCCAAAGCTGTTGGAAAAATCGGAAAGTAATTTATCGTTACGCCAAATGAGCCATGTGCTGATCAGGACATTAAGCATGCAACAGACTGGGAAGGATAGATAAAGCCGGTGATTCCATTTCTCAGGGATCCCAATGTGATATAGGTAATAACCGAGCACAAAATACCCTGCGTAGCTGCAGGCCAGAGGGATGGCGGAAAGGTTCCCCAACTGTTCCAACAACTCTGGATTAAGGATAAAGCAACTGATCGTGGTTTTCAGGATCAGAAACGCGAAGAATAAGAACAAAAAGTATTGTAGGTCCTTCTTCGATGCAACACCGATCCACTTCCGCAAGATGGGGATCAAGGCATAAATGCCGATCAGCATGGGAAGGAACCATAGATGATAATAGCCGGAGATCATGTATTTTATGAGCTCCTTTGCAGAAAAAGAAGCCGAAGCACTGACCTGATAGGTTTTGATCCCGTAGATGCAGGACCAAAGGACATAGATCACAAACAAACGGAGGATGTGTACGCCCCAAAGTTTTTTTAGGGTAATCTCACGATCCGGAGCCAAAAACAAAGCACCGCTGATCATCAGAAACATTGGCACGCAAAAGCGAGACAACGAATTGATGCCATTTGTGATCACAAAATCCGCGGAACGTATGGGCAGGTAATACCATAGCCGTGCGGATGCGTGGATGGAAACGACGCCATAGCAAGCAATGATTCGAAGAAGATCAAATTGTGGAATTCTGCGTTTTTGGTCCATGAGTTTTCCCCGTTTCTGATGGATGGAAGTGACAGGTTCATTATAGATTCTTTACAAGGCAAAATCAAGTGAAAAATAGATGGTTGACGCCAGGTGACGTTGACGGAAAAGAGGGAAAAATGGAACAGCAGAATTTTCAGGGAACAAGAGAATATGTCGCAAGTCAGGAATTGATGGCAAGCGTTAATATAGCGATCGCTTTAAAAAAGCCTTTGCTGATCAAGGGAGAGCCGGGCACAGGAAAGACGATGCTGGCAGAGGCGGTTGCAAAGAACCTTGGCAAGAGACTGATCATCTGGAACATCAAGTCGACGACGAAGGCCCAGGAAGGGCTTTACGTATATGACACCATCCAGAGACTCTACGACGGTCAGTTCGGCGTGGAAGGCGTGGATGATATCGCAAAATATATCAAGCTTGGAAAGCTCGGTGAAGCGTTCGACAGTGAAGATCAGGTCGTGCTTCTCATCGATGAGATCGACAAGGCGGACCTGGAGTTCCCCAACGACCTTCTTTGGGAGCTGGACCAGATGGAATTCTATATCAACGAGACGAAGCGTACCATCAAGGCAAAGCATCGCCCCATTGTGATCATCACCTCCAATGCGGAAAAAGAGCTGCCGGACGCGTTCCTTCGCCGTTGTATTTTCCATTACATTGATTTCCCTGACAAGGCATTGATGGAGGAGATCGTTCGCGTACATTTCCCGCAGGTAGAGGAGAATCTGCTGAAGCAGGCCATGGATGCGTTTTATGAGATCCGTGCCATTCATGACATTCGAAAAAAGCCCAGTACATCCGAGCTGATCGATTGGGTCAATGCATTGCAGATCGGAGGCATTTCAGCCGACAGGATCAAGGCGGAGCTGCCGTTCGTCGGCGTCGTGGTTAAGAAGGATGAGGACCTTGAACTTGTAAAACATGGAAATCATTAAAGCATAATTTTCTGTGGGAGGAAATGGGTGTAGTGTTTACCCAGTTTTTCGAAAATTTAAGAAGTAAGGGGCTGCATGTGACACTGGGGGAATTCCTTACCTTGCAGGAGGCTCTGGATCAAGGGCTTTGCGGGAGTTCGCTGACGCAGTTTTATTTTGTTGCGCGCATGATCCTGGTGAAAAGTGAGACGGATTATGACAAGTTTGACATGGCGTTCGACGAGTGCTTTAAGCCTGCACAGAAGGAGACGGAAGTCGGAGCGCAGATGCTCCGCTGGCTGGATAAGTCTGACATGATGGAGCTTGCGCATGAAGAGGCAAGGGCGCACTTAAACCAAATGGAAGACATTCAGGTCGACAAGGAAATGGTGGAGGAGACCTTTAAGCAACGCCTTCGTGATCAGAATGAAGAGCATAATGGCGGAAGCTTTTGGATCGGAACGATGGGCAAGACCTCCTTTGGTAACATGGGAGGCAACGTCGGAGGCGTTCGCGTCGGCGGTCAGACGGGGTATCAGTCTGCGTTTTCCGTGGTGGGCGCGAGAAAATACAGGGATTTCCGAGATGACAGGGTTTTGGACAATCGTCAGTTCCAGCTGGCCTTTCGTAAGCTCAGACAGTTTTCCTCGAGGCTGGACATTCCGGAGACAGAGCTCGACATTGACGGGACCGTGGATAAGACCTGTAATAACGGCGGATGCCTTCAGATCGTGATGAAAAAGCCCAGGAAGAATGCGGTGAAGCTTTTGCTTCTCATGGATTCGGGTGGCACGATGATCCCGTTTAGCAGTCTCCTGAACGAATTGTTCCAGGCAGTCCATAAGTCCAATCATTATAAGGACGTAAAGACCTATTATTTCCATAATTGCATCTACAGCAAGGTCTATAAGACGCCGGAATGCGAGAACGGGGACTGGGTGGACACGGAATGGATGTTCCGCAACGTGGACAGCGATTATAAGGTGATCATCGTGGGAGATGCGGCGATGGCGCCGGAGGAATTGTATTCAGACACCGGAAATTATCGCGGGCCCAACGGAGGACTTTCCGGATGGCAGTGGCTGAATCAGATCAAGCGGCATTATAAGAAGGTGGTATGGCTCAATCCGAAGATGGCACCCGGCAGGGCGCCCTGGAGAGAGGCAGAGACGGCGATCAAGGAGCTGTTTCCCATGTATAAGCTGACGGTGGACGGACTCAATCAGGCCATGGTAAAGCTGATGGTGAATCGATAGTTTCATCTTCTTAATGACTGAAATAGCGCTCGAGGAGTCGGACATATTTCGTCGCTCTGCTTTCAAAACCCTTTAGACTGGAAGACTTGGCAGTCTTGACAAAGACGACGTAATAATGGAACATTTCGTCAAAGACATATGCCGCGGAGAATTCTTCCGCGTGACGAAGCGCAAATTTCATACATTCTTCCCGGCTAAGGCTTAAAAGATTAAAGACGGAAATGGATTCCTCCTCGGTGATGGAATCCACGTCGTGAACGAAATCATCCGACAGCATCGTCGGATGATTTGTTTCTGCCTGAAAAACGTCGACAAAAATAAAGTTATATTTCTCCTTCGTCTTTTTCACAAAGGAGAAAGCGTCGTCATGGATCAACTGAAAATGGTCATAGATGGGATCGTTAATGAAATATTTCCTTGCGATCTCAACCATCTTTTCGGAATATTCGACTCCGTCAATCCTACAGTTTTCATTGCTTAAGGCGAGAAAACGAGGCACGGAACAGCCTGCGCAGCCAAGCACCAAAGCGCTCTCAAGCTGCTCCATCTTGGGAAAATAGCTTTCCGCAAGGCGTTGTACGATTTCATAAATCGGCTGAATGCGGCGGCTCTTATCCAGGTAGATCGAGGAGTAGGCATAGGTGGAACCGCTTCGAAAGACCAGCCTGCGCGTATCGTAATGAGGGAGCAGGGCGGAGGTGCGGTCCACCACGTAAAAGGTGATATCAGGATCCAGATCATCCTGGAATTTTTCCACGACATGATCCTTCCCGTGATCTTTATGAAATTGATATAATAATTCGTCCAGATGCATAGGTTCTTATGGTTGCCATGTGGCAGGATCGCGCGGCCTTATCAGTGACAAGATTATTATATGGTACGCAAAATCTTTCCGTCAAGCACGGGAAGCAGGAAAAGACAAACTGGTAATGTCATAAAGGTAGAAGGCGAAACATAAAAAACTCTTGACAAAGCGGCTTGGAAGTTTTACTATCACAATAACATATTTAAATGCGATGAAGGGAAAGAGTACCAGAAGGAAGCTTTTGACAGAGAGTTGCCGGTGGGTGAGAGGCGCGAAAGGTCTTTTGGGAATACGTCCCGGAGCAGCAAACTGAAACCGTTTTCGAAAGATGCGAGAGTAGGCTTTGACGGTAGTCCCCGATATCGGACAAGAGTATTGATGGATACTCGCTGAGCTGCGTATCGTGAGATGCGCGGGAACAAAGGTGGTAACGTGAGTGAGGGCTCACCCTTTCGAGAGGGTGGGCTTTTTTTGTTTGAAAGCTGACCCTTGATTCTCCCTAATCATTTGCAAAGATGCGGAAAGAGAGGAAAAGAAATGACGATTTTTGACGAACTGAAGGCCAGAGGACTTCTGGCACAGCTGACGGATGAGGAGGAGATCAAAGACCTCATCAACAATGGGAAGGCAGTATTCTACATTGGGTTTGACCCTACGGCGGACAGCCTTCACGTGGGACACTTTATGGCACTTTGCCTGATGAAGAGATTGCAGATGGCAGGGAACCGTCCCATCGCACTGATCGGCGGCGGAACGGCCATGATCGGTGACCCCTCCGGAAGAAGTGACATGCGCACCATGATGACGGTGGAGCAGATCGATCACAACTGCGAATGCTTCAAGAAGCAGATGAGCCGCTTTATTGAATTCGGCGAGGGCAAGGCCATGATGGTGAACAATGCAGACTGGCTGAGGGGCTTGAACTACATTGAGTTCCTTCGCGAGGTGGGCGCGCACTTCTCCGTAAACCGCATGCTGACCGCAGAGTGCTACAAGCAGCGCATGGAGAAGGGACTGAGCTTCCTGGAATTCAACTACATGATCATGCAGAGCTACGATTTCCTGGAGCTCTTTAAGCGCTACGGCTGTAACATGCAGTTCGGCGGCGACGACCAGTGGAGCAACATGCTTGGCGGTACCGAGCTGATCCGCAGAAAGCTTGGAAAGAATGCCTGCGCCATGACCATCACGCTGCTTCTTAATTCCGAGGGTAAGAAGATGGGTAAGACGCAGAAGGGCGCCGTTTGGCTGGATCCCGAGAAGACGTCTCCCTTTGAGTTTTACCAGTACTGGAGAAACGTGGGCGACGGCGACGTGCTGAAGTGCCTGCGCATGCTGACCTTCCTGCCGCTTGAACAGATCGACGAGATGGATAAGTGGGAGGGGAGCCAACTCAATACCGCAAAGGAGATCCTGGCATTTGAACTGACCAAGCTGGTTCACGGCGAGGAAGAAGCGATGAAGGCACAGGAGAGCGCCAAGGCGTTGTTCGCAGGCGGCGGAGATGACTCCAACATGCCGACCTACGAGCTGAAGGATGAGGATTTCCTGAATGGAAAGATCGACATTCTCGGCGTCCTTGCAAGCAGCGGACTTTGCGCATCCAGAAGTGAGGCGAGACGTGCCGTGGAGCAGGGCGGTGTCACCGTGGATAACGAGAAGGTGACGGACGTAAAGCTTTGCTTTGCACCGGAGCAGTTCGCGGGCGAAGGCGTTGTGGTAAAGCGCGGCAAGAAGAATTTTAAGAGAATTGTGAAATAAGAAGCGTAGAAACAAAGGACCGCATCCTAAAAAGGTGCGGTCTTTTTGTGTCTTTGAAATGGCATGTCATAATGCAGGGTCTCCTGGCATATGGTTATAACAGCAATGGCAGGAGGGATCGAAACATGAGTGGCAGAAAGCATGCTTATGACTTGTATGAGGATATTCGGGACAGGTGCAACGGGGAGATATATCTTGGTATCTTAGGACCGGTCAGAACGGGGAAATCAACCTTTATCAGTCGTTTTATGGAAGAGCTTGTTCTTCCAAATATGGAGGATCCAGCGGCCAGGATGAGGGCCATGGATGAATTGCCGCAAAGCTCCGGAGGGAAAACGATCACGACGACAGAACCGAAATTCGTGCCGAGTGAGGCGGCGCTGATCCGAGTGGGAGGAGAGGTGCAGGCGAAGGTCAGACTGATCGACTGCGTCGGATATATGGTGGACGGCGCCGTGGGGCACATGGAGGGGGAGGCGGAAAGGATGGTTAAAACGCCATGGTTCGAGGAGCCGATCCCTTTCACGCAGGCAGCAGAGATCGGAACGGACAAGGTGATGACGGAGCATTCCACCATCGGGCTGGTGATCACGACGGACGGCTCCGTCGGGGAATTGCCACGGGATGCTTATTTGGAAGCGGAACAGAAAACGATCCATTCCCTAAAAGAGACTGGGAAGCCGTTTCTCGTGCTGGTAAACAGTAGAAAACCCTATTCCGAAGAGGCAAAGGGTGTCGCGGCAAGGATCGCCCAGGAGGAAGGAGTCAGGACCATGACGGTCAACTGCGAACAGCTCCGAAAGGAAGACATCTTAGACATTTTAGAAGAAGTCTTATATGAGTTCCCGATCACCTCCATCGAGTTCCATGGCCCAAGATGGATGGAATCTCTGCCAAAGGACCACCCCTTGCGCGCCAATCTGATCGAGCGTCTCGGAGCGGTCTCGGAGCGGTGCACAACATTGCGCGACGTAAGCGAAGGGAAGGCAGAGCTTGGCAGTGACTATCTGAAGAAAAGCAGGATCGAAAAGCTTGGACTCTCGGACGGCGTGGTGAAGGTGGAACTGGAACCAAAGGAACAATATTATTATCAGATCTTGACGGAGACGGTCGGGGAAGAAGTAAAAGATCCGACGCAGCTCATGGAAAAGCTGAAAGACTATGGAGCGATGAAGAGGCAATATGAAAAGGTATTGGATGCCATGGAGAGCGTTCGGATCCGGGGGTATGGCGTAGCCCTGCCGGAGCGCGAGGAGATCACGCTCGAGCAGCCTGAGATCATAAAGCAGGGAAATAAATATGGCGTCAAGATCAGGGCACTCAGCCCTTCCATCCACATGATCCGCGCCAACGTGGAGACGGAGATCGCACCAATCGTTGGCACGAAGGAACAGGCAGAGGACCTGATCGGATTCATCACAAATTCCGGAGCGGGTGAGACCATGTGGGAGACAAATATTTTCGGAAAATCCGTGGAACAAATGGTGAATGACGGGATCCAATCGAAGATTGCCATGATCGGTCCGGAAAGCCAGGAGAAGCTCCAGGATTGCATGAAAAAGATCGTCAATGAAGCAAACGGCGGCATGGTCTGCATTATCATTTGATGGTGTCGTTCTTCTTGAAAATTCTTGCGCGAATTGTTGCAAAAGAATTGATTTTGCTTTAAAAATTCTGTATACTGTAAAGGTACGGAAGGAAAAGTGAGACGCAAAGGAGAACATAAGAGTTGAAAGCGACAAAAGTAGAGGAAAAACTCGAAAAAACGCTGGCGCAGGTCAGGGAAAAAACGGCTTTTCAGCCCTTGGTTGCCTTGGTTCTCGGTTCCGGACTTGGAGACTTTGCAAATCTTCTGAAAGTGGAAGCTGAGATCCCGTATGAGGAGATCGAGGGCTTTCCCGTTTCTACGGTGGCCGGTCATGCCGGAAGGTTTATTTTCGGCACGCTTTCTGGCGTTCCCGTCGTATGCATGAAGGGTCGCGTGCATCATTATGAAGGGTATTCCATGGAAGACGTGGTCCTGCCCATCCGGTTGATGAAAAAGCTCGGTGCCCGGTATCTGTTTCTGACGAATGCCTCGGGTGGCCTGAGAGAAGGCTTTCAGCCTGGCGATCTTATGATGATCACGGATCATATTTCCACCTTTGTGACAAATCCCCTGATCGGCACGAATCCAGACAGCCTGGGAGTTCGTTTTCCTGACATGTCTCAGGTGTATGACATAGAGCTGCAAAAGGTGCTTCGGGAAGCGGCCAAGGAAGAAAACGTGGTGCTTCAGGAAGGGGTTTATACGCAGCTGACGGGTCCTTCCTATGAGAGCCCTGCGGAGATCCGCATGCTCCGTGCGCTTGGCACCGACGCCGTCGGCATGAGCACTGTCGTGGAAGCCATTGCCGCAAATCATATGGGGATGCGCATCTGTGGGATCTCCTGCATCTGTAATTTGGCTGCCGGAATGTCCGGAAAGCCTTTGAGCCACAAGGAAGTGCAGGAAGCTGCCGACGCTGCCGCGAAGAAGTTTACCGCCGTGGTATCGAATAGTATCCGAAGGATGGGGCGGCTGGAGGAATAAACAATGGAAGAGACATTTGACCTCAAAAAATTGATCCTGCAGGCCATGGGGGCAAGGACGAAAGCATATTGTCCCTATTCCAATTATCAGGTTGGCGCGGCGCTTCTTTCCAGTCAGGGAAGAGTCTATCCCGGATGCAACCTGGAAAATGCCTCCTATGGCGCGACCGTCTGCGCGGAGAGAGTGGCCTTTTTTCGCGCGGTTCAGGAAGGGGAAAGAGAATTTCGGGCCATCGCGATTGTCGGCGGGAGGAAGGATCAGAAGATCGATTCCTATGCGTATCCCTGTGGTATCTGCCGACAGGTGATGAAGGAGTTTTGCGGGGATGATTTCCTGATCATTGTAGCAAAGAGCCTGGAGGATTATAAGGTAATGACGCTGGGCGAATTATTGCCGCACGGGTTCGGCGGGGAGCAGCTTTCCGGGGCGTAAGCCTTTTTGGTAAGGGATGCTATTTGCCATGGGCAAATTCATCATAGTAACCAATGTTTCTCTAATCAAAATTTTATACTTAGGAGGGAAGAACATGTTAGAGAAAGTATTCAAGCTCAAAGAGAACGGCACGAACGTAAAAACTGAGATCATTGCCGGTCTCACCACATTCATGACGATGGCTTACATCATCGCCCTGAATCCCAATTTGCTTACCGATTTTGGCAAAGAGGGTCAGGCACTCTGGAACGGAGTGTTTATGGCAACCTGTATCGCTTCTGCGATCGGTATGTTTGTCATGGCCTTTGCTGCAAACAAGCCTTTCGCCATGGCACCCGGCATGGGACTGAACAGCTTCTTTGCACTGGTTGTTGCCAATTTGGTAAGCATTACCGGAATGACCTACGTGGAGTCTTATCAGTCTGCGCTGGTGATCGTTCTGATCGAAGGTATCATCTTTATCGTCTTATCCGTTCTTAGCGTTCGCGAGAAGATCGTGGAAGCCATTCCTTTGGGCGTTCGCCTTGGTATTGCTCCTGCCATCGGCCTTATGCTGATGAACATTGGATTTGGATCTAACGCAGGCGTATATTCCGAGACCGGCGGACCTTACTACATGATGGCGCATTTCTTTGGTGCACTGACCGCAGGACAGGCTAAGACCACCATGGGCTCTGGATATTCACAGATGGTTCTTAGCGTTGCGACTGCATTCATCGGTCTTTTCGTGATCATCATTCTCGCGCAGAAGGGCATTAAGGCAGCCGTGATCCTTGGCATGCTCGTTGCAAGCGTGATCTATTGGGCCGGCGAAGCGATCTTCCTTGGCACCAATCCGTTTGCTTCCCTTGCAACTGCTTCCTTCCTGCCTCCCGTTGGCGACATGGTGAATACCACGTTCTTTAAGTTTAACTTCAGTGGTTTCATCAGCATGGGTATCTTTACCGCAGTGACCCTGATCGTTACCTTCTGCATCATCGACATGTTCGATACCATTGGAACTTTAGTTGGTACCGCAAGCCGTGCAGGCATGCTTGACAAGAATGGCAAAATGCCTAAGATGAAGGAAGCCCTTCTGGCTGACGCCATCGGTACCGTAGCAGGTTCCGCAACCGGTACCTCCACCGTTACCACCTTTATCGAGTCTGCATCCGGCGTGGAAGCAGGCGGAAGAACCGGTCTGACCGCTCTGACCACCGGTATCATTTTCCTGGCTTGTATGTTCATCGCACCCATCGCTGGCATCATTCCTCCCGCAGCTACTTCGTCTGCACTGATCTATGTTGGTATCCTGATGCTGAGTGGATTAAAGAACATTGATTTCACCGACATGTATCAGACGGTTCCCGTTGGGCTGATGCTTCTTGCAATGCCCATCTCCAGTTCCATCGGACATGCCATCGGCATTGGCCTGATCTCTTATACCGTGATGAAGCTCTTCACCGGAAAGGCAAAGGACGTATCGATCCTGACCTACGTGCTGAGTGCGATCTTCCTTGTGAAGTTCTTCCTTGCAGTTTAGTGAGAACCCAAGACTTTGCTTTTTGTTTCCTAAAATTTCATAAAACTTTAAGCAGGGGCGCCTTCTGGCGCCCTTGACTTTTGGCTGGATACGTTTTATCTTTTTTTTGTTGACTGATGATTGTATGAGCGGGTTTGACGGGATGGTGAAGGCATGGAATATTTGATCTTTTGGCTGATGGCATTGGGGTTTATCGCTGCTGTGATCGGAGTGGAGATTTACAGGGACAGAAAGAAGCAAAAGCGTTTCAAGGAAAGTCTGCACAGGGATTATGGCATTTTGCGCGAAAGAAGGCAGGATCTGGAGCGATTCGCAAGGATCAATCGTTATTACTTAAAGCATGCGCAGACAGGACAGATCGATGACGTCACTTGGAATGACCTCGACATGGATCAAATCTTTCGCTCCATGAATCATACCTATTCTGCCGCAGGAGAGGAATATTTATATCATACGCTCCGAAGTGCGGGCCAGAGCGCAGAGCAGCTGGAAGGCCTGGAGAAGTGGATCCGGTATTTCATGGAGCATGAGGAGGAGCGCGTCTACGTGCAGCTTCAGATGGCGAAGCTGGGCTATCTTGGAAAGTATTCCCTGTATGACTATATCGACAATCTGGGCTATCTGGGAGAGCGTTCCAATCGCAGGGCGATCCTCATGGATCTGCTCTTTATCCCTCTCGTTGCCTGCATGCCCTTTTTCTTTAGCTATGCGCTGCTTGGCTGCATTGCCCTCATGGTCTTTAACATCATGACGTATTTCAAGGAAAAGGAAGAGATCGAGCCCTATATCATTAGCTTTCAGTTCATTGTAAAGCTTCTGGATGCAGCGGATCGGGTGGAAAAGGTTCCGAGTGGCAATAAGGATGCTTTTTGGGAGCCGATCTTGAAAAAGATCAAAGAAAAGAGAGCCGCGCTCGCGCCGCTTCGAAGAGGCTCCATATGGGTGGAGTCGAAAAATGGGTCTCTCAGCGGAAATCCCTTAGATCTATTGATGGATTATCTGAAGATGACCTTTCACGTGGACCTGATCGTTTTCAACAAAATGCTGGCTTTTTTGCAAAAGAACGTACAGCCGGTGGATGACCTGAACACCCTGCTTGGAAGGCTGGAGACTTCCATTGCCATTGGCGCATGGAGAACCAGCCTTGGACGAGACAACGGGTACTGCGTTCCGAAGTTTTTACCGGAAGGTGAGATCGCGCTTCGCGTTGAAGAGGGATACCATCCTTTGATCGAGGAACCCGTGAAAAACACGATCGAGACGAAGCAAGGAGTGCTTCTTACGGGATCGAATGCTTCCGGAAAATCCACGTTCTTAAAGATGGTTGCGATCAATGCCATTTTGGCACAGACGGTGCATACCTGTACTGCTTCCCGTTATGAGGCGCACGTTTGGCGCATTTATTCGTCCATGTCCCTTCGGGATGACATTGAGAGCGGCGATAGCTATTATATGGTGGAGATCAAGGCCTTAAAGCGCATTCTGACGGCCGTAAAAGAAGAAGGGATGCCTGTCCTTTGCTTTGTCGATGAAGTCCTTCGGGGGACAAACACCGTGGAAAGGATCGCGGCGTCGACACAGATCCTTCATAGCCTTTACGGAAAGAGCGTTCTATGTTTCGCGGCCACGCATGACGTGGAACTGACGGAATTGTTGAAAGAGGAGTATCATAATTATCATTTTGAGGAAGAGATCATCGACGGCGACGTCTGCTTCCAATATCGACTTCTTCCCGGGAAGGCAACGACGAGAAATGCCATTAAGCTGCTCGAGATCATCGGATATGACGAAGACGTGATCCAAAAGGCGCAGGAGAGGGCCGAGCGCTTTGTGCAGACGGGACTGTGGTCTTGACGTAACGACATTGTTTTCAGGGAAGTGATGACGCATGCGTCCGGCAAACTATGGTCAAGATGCTTGACGCAGACGGCTTTTCTTTGATATACTATCGTTTAAGAGTATTATATGGGACGCGGCGGCCCAAGAAGGGATGAAGGATGATGGGTTTTTTAAGTGCATTTGCCAGTTACGGGATCGTGCTTCTTTGCTTTGTGATCGCAGGAGCGATCGCCATTTTTCTTGGCATCAAACTGCGAAAGCGTAAGGATGCCAAGGATCTGGAGGCGGCAGATAACAAGCAGGAGAATGCCGGCGCGGACGGGAAGTAAACGGTAAAGGAAACGGAAGCGCCGAAAAACGAAAAGGAGTGATCGCATGCCGAAGTCAGCGGGACAAAAACTAAAGCTATTGTATTTGCTCCGCCTTTTGCAGGAAGAAGGCTGTGAAGAGCGTCCGGTCAGCACGAACCGTATGATCGCTTACCTCGAGGCACAGGGGATCCATGCTGAGAGAAAGAGCATCTATGATGACATGGAAAAGCTGAAGGATTTTGGCTTTGACGTTTTGCAAAACAGCAGTCGCCTTGGCGGCGGATATTATCTGGGACAGCGGGAATTCGAATTGGCTGAGCTAAAACTATTGGTGGACGCAGTGCAATCTTCCCGCTTTATCACGACGAGAAAGTCCAGGGAATTGATCGCCAAGCTGGAACGCGTGGCAGGCAAGCAGGACGCCGGAAAGCTTCAGCGTCAGGTGCACGTGGCCGGCAGGGTGAAAACGGAAAATGAGAGCATCTATTACAGCATCGACAACATTCACCGTGCCATACAGGAAAACCGCCAGATCTCCTTTATCTACATGGATTGGAACCTGAAAAAGGAATTGGTTCCAAGGCGTGAGGAGGAGAGAGTGATCAGCCCGTGGGCACTCCTTTGGCAAAATGAGAATTATTATCTGTTGGCTTATGACGGAGCGTCAGAATCCTTCAAGCATTTCCGCGTGGACAAGATGGGGAGCGTGAAGGTCCTGGAAAAGGCCAGGGAAGGCAGTAAAGCATTTGAGAAAATTGATCTTGCTGCATATTCAAATCAGACGTTTGGCATGTTTGGCGGAAAAGAAGAGATCGTGGTCATGACTTTCCCGGAATCTCTCATCGGCGTGGTCATTGACCGATTTGGTAAAGAGGTGCCGATCCGAAGCGATAAAAAGGGCTTTATCCGCGTACGTACTAAGCTTTCGGTGTCGAATCAGTTCTTTGGATGGATGGCCGGGATCGGGAAGGACGCGAAGATCGTCAGTCCTGAGGAAGTGAGGGACAGATACCATGCCTACCTCAGGGAAATCCTCGAAGAAAGCCTTGACTGATCTGAATAGTCACTGCTTTTTCCGATAATACTTTATAATTATCAGTAAATAGAATTGTCAATGCTTTTTTTGAAAAGGGGCGCTAAAAAATTAGCCCCCCTTTTTTGTTAGGTTTTTACGTTGACAAATGCTTTCCATAGCTTTTATACTTGATACGCTGGCACAAGATGTGGGATTTTAAAAAGTCGTTGGATCTATATCTTGTGGCAAAGAAACGTTGTTTCATTTCAGAATGAAAGAAATGGGGGAGCAAAATGAGCAGTAATTTTGATCACGCGGAACATGGCGACGAGGTGGATTACGGGGCCGAATACCGTCCCGCCAGAGAAGTGTTTGTCATTAAAAAGGATGGAAGCAAGGAGGCCTTTAACGTTCAGAAGGTCATCAATGCCGTCGGAAAGAGCGCCTATCGTGCCTTGACAAAATTCACCGAAGAGGAGAAGCGCAGCATCTGTCAGCACGTGGTCGACAAGATCAATGAGTTTGAGAGCAACGAGATCCCGATCGCGATCATGCACAACGTGGTGGAATCCGCACTGGAGGAAGTAAAACCCATTGTTGCAAAGAGCTACAGGGACTATCGAAATTATAAGCAGGATTTCGTCCGCATGATGGATGACGTCTATAAGAAGAGCCAGTCCATCATGTATATCGGAGACAAGGAGAATGCAAACACGGACTCCGCGCTTGTTTCCACGAAGAGAAGCCTAGTGTTCAATCAATTTAACAAAGAGCTTTATCAGAAGTTCTTCATGACCACCGAAGAAATCCAGGCCTGCCGTGACGGCTATATCTACGTTCACGACATGTCTGCGCGCCGTGACACCATGAACTGCTGCCTCTTTAACGTGAAAGAGGTTTTGTCCGGCGGTTTTGAGATGGGGAACATTTGGTATAATGAGCCTAAGACCCTCGACACCGCGTTCGACGTCATCGGCGACATTGTTCTGTCTGCTGCCAGCCAGCAGTACGGCGGCTTCACCGTTCCCGAGGTGGATAAGATCCTTGAGCCTTATGCGGAGAAGTCTTATGAGAAGTATGTCAGGAAATACGTGGGACTTGGAATTCCACAGGAGAAGGCGGAGGAGGTTGCCCTCGCTGACGTGACCAGGGACTTTGAACAGGGCTTCCAGGGCTGGGAATATAAGTTCAATACCGTGGCATCCAGCCGCGGCGATTATCCCTTCATCACCGTTACGGCCGGCATCGGCACCGGCAGATTTGCAAAGCTCGGCACCATTCAGATGCTGAACGTGAGAAAGAAAGGACAGGGCAAGGAAAACTGCAAGAAGCCCGTTCTGTTCCCGAAGATCGTATTCCTGTATGACGAGAATCTTCATGGCCCCGGAAAGCCCATGGAGGACGTGTTTAACGCAGGCGTGGAATGCTCTGCAAAGACCATGTATCCTGACTGGCTGAGCCTGACCGGCAAGGGCTATGTTGCAAGTATGTACAAGCAGTACGGCAGAGTGGTATCTCCCATGGGATGCCGTGCGTTCCTGTCGCCTTGGTATGAGCGCGGCGGCATGCATCCTGCGGATGATGATGACAAGCCGGTATTCGTCGGCCGTTTCAACATCGGCGCCGTATCCCTGCATCTGCCCATGATCCTTGAGAAATCCAGGAAGGAAAGCCGCGATTTCTATGAGGTTTTGGATTATTACCTGAACCTGATCCGCCAGCTCCACATCCGCACCTATGCATATCTTGGCGAGATGCGGGCCTCCACCAATCCGCTGGCTTATTGCGAGGGCGGATTCCTTGGCGGACACTTAAAGCTCACCGATAAGATCAAGCCTCTCCTGAAAGCTGCCACCGCAAGCTTTGGCATCACGGCGCTGAACGAGCTTCAGGAGCTCTATAACGGCAAGTCTCTCGTGGAGGATGGGGCCTTTGCCGTGGAAGTGATGGAGCATATCAACAAGAAGATCGCGGAGTTCAAGGAAGCTGACGGCAACCTGTATGCGATCTACGGCACGCCGGCAGAGAGCCTTTGCGGCCTGCAGGTAAAGCAGTTCAGAAAGAAATATGGCATTATCGAGGGCGTTTCCGACAGAGAATATGTCAGCAATTCCTTCCACTGTCACGTGACGGAGAACATCACGCCCATCCAGAAGCAGGATCTGGAAAACCGCTTTTGGGATCTCGCAAACGGCGGAAAGATCCAGTACGTGAAGTATCCGATCGATTATAACATTGAGGCCGTGAAATCCCTGATCCACAGAGCCATGGACATGGGCTTCTATGAGGGCGTGAACCTCTCGCTTGCGTATTGCGACGACTGCGGACATCAAGAGCTAGAGATGGACGTTTGCCCGAAGTGCGGCAGCCGAAATCTGACGAAGATCGACCGCATGAACGGTTATCTTTCTTATTCCCGCGTGCATGGCGACAGCAGACTCAATGACGCCAAGATGGCAGAGATCAAAGAGAGAGTGTCCATGTAGCACTCATCATTATCAAGAATGGAGCGTTAAGGCATTATGCGTTATCATAACATCACCAAGGATGACATGCTGAACGGGGACGGCCTCCGAGTGGTCCTTTGGGTTGCTGGCTGTAATCACTGTTGTAAGGATTGTCAAAATCCCATCACCTGGGATCCCGATGGCGGATTGCTCTTCGATGAGGCGGCGAAGCAGGAGATTTTTGACCAATTAGATCAATCCTATATCTCTGGGATCACCTTTTCCGGCGGCGATCCCCTGCATCCCGCGAATCGCGCGGACGTGCGCTGCCTCATGCAGGAGATCAAGGAAAAGTATCCGAATAAGACCATCTGGTTATATACGGGCGACAGCTGGGAGAACATCTGGCAGTATCCCATGATGAAGTACGTAGACGTCTGCGTGGACGGCGAATTCAAGGTGGAAGAGAAGGACAATCAGCTCCTTTGGAAGGGAAGCAAGAATCAGAGGGTGATCCGCGTACAGGACAGCCTGAAACAGGAAAACCCTGAAATCCCGGTGCTCCACTGCGGCGATTATTCCAGGGAACCGGTGAAAACTGTGCAGACTTTAAGTGATGCACCCGCTAGTTCCTGCCTGCTTTGATCAGGTTGATAAATTTAGGGCTTGTGGGATCGGATAAAATTCGTTATAATGGAAACTGACTTGAGCAAACAGGTGCTGCAAGGCGCATTGGTTTGCTCAATTTGTTAAACAAGGCGAGGGGGGATTTCGCATGAAGAGGATCGCTCAATTCTTCAAGGTGAGCCAAAAGCAGTTCTTTGATTCCGTAAAGGATGAATTTCCGCAGTACTCTGATCAGGACGTAAATGAAATGTACGATGCCCTAAAGCTTCCGAGCAGGGCTACCAAGGGGAGCGCAGGATATGACTTTTTCGCTCCGTTTTCCTTTAGCTTGCCCGCAGGTTCGACCATTAAGATCCCCACGGGGATCCGTGTGAAGATGGATGAGGACTGGGTCCTGAAGATTTATCCAAGAAGCGGACTCGGATTCAAGTATCGGCTCCAGATGAATAATACCGTCGGGATCATCGACAGCGATTATTATAATTCTGACAATGAGGGCCATATTTTTATCAAGATGACAAATTGCTCCAACGAAGGGAAAACGGTGGAAGTTCCTGCGGGAAGCGGCTTTGCGCAGGGGATTTTCCTCGAATACGGGATCACCGTGGATGATGATGCGGAAGGGATCCGCAACGGAGGATTTGGCAGTACGACGAAAAGCTGACTAGAATGACGGGAGGGTGCACTATGTTTTATATTGTTACGGATACGACGGCTGATCTGCCGAAGAGCTTCTTGGAAGAGAGAAACATTGGATGTCTTCCGCTGAGTTATATTCTGGACGGCGTTACGTATGGACATGGCGTTGACTTGGAACCTCAGGAATTCTTTAGCATGATGCGTCAGGGCAAGATGCCTACCACCTCGCAGATCAATCCTGAGGAGGCTTACAGTTATCTTTCCGGTTTGGTCGCTACCGAGAAAGAGATCCTTGTTCTTCCTTTATCTTCGGGCATCAGCGGCACCTATAACAGTTTTCGGATCGCGGCGGGCGACGTCATGAATGAGCATCCGGACTGCCGGATCGAGGTGGTAGACACATTGTGTGCGTCCCTCGGCGACGGAATGTTGATCTATCGCTGCGCGCAGATGCGTGATCAGGGAGCGAGCCTGGATGAAGTGCTGGATTGGATCAAGAACAATCAATTCCACATTGTTCACGTATTTACGGTGGATGATCTCTTCCATTTGATGCGCGGAGGGCGCGTAAGCAGGACGGCGGCCGTGCTTGGAACCCTTGTGGGGATCAAGCCCATGCTGCATATGGACAACGAAGGGCATCTGATCAACATCGACAAGGTGCGCGGCAGAAAGAAGTCCTTGCATGCCCTGGTGGATTACATGGAGCTGAAGCGCAGGAATTACAAGGATTACGATGACATTGTCATGATCAGTCACGGTGACTGTCAGGAGGATGCAGAATACGTAAGAGATCTGGTCAAGGAGCGCTTTGGGATCAATAACTTTATCATCAACTCCCTTGGCCCCGTGATCGGCGCCCATACGGGTCCCGGACTGGTAGCATTGTTCTTTATGGGCGAGAGCAGATAATGGAGATGAAGAGACGTGTCGCATGTTTGCGGCACGTTTTTTTTATGCGGGCATATCATGGTAGTATAACAATGCAGGAAGGAATGCGCGTAAATGCAGGACTATCAGGACTTTGCCCAAACGGAGAGATTTCGGGAACAGTCTCTCGCCGTAGCGTTTGTGAAATGGCAATATTTCGACAGAGTATACGACGATCTGGAAAAGGCATACCGGATCGGAACCATCTTTCCGGACTTAAATAAACCGTTTACGGGAAGGAGGTGCGTTTCTTGAACGCGAAGGAGCAACTCTTGTTTAACGTTGGCGTCGTCGATTTTACGATGACGGATCTGGGCCTGTTCCTTGACACGCACCCGAAGGATCAAAGGGCACTGGAATATTACAGACATTATGCTCAGATCAAAAAGCAGCTTTGCAGGGAGTTTTCCAAAAAGTTCTACCCCCTGACCATGGCGGAGGCGGACTGTGAAAAGGCTTGGGAATGGGCAGAAGCGCCGCTTCCCTGGGAAGGAGGATGCGAATAATGTGGCAATATGAGAGAAGATTACAGTTTCCCGTAAACATCAAGGAACCAAACGCAAAGCTGGCTCAGATCATCATGTCCCAATATGGCGGGCCGGACGGAGAGATGGGGGCGAGCATGCGTTATCTCTCGCAGCGATATGCAACGCCTTACAGAGAGGTGGCGGGTCTCCTTACGGACATTGGAACGGAGGAGCTGGCACATCTGGAAATGGTGGCGACGATCGTTCACCAGCTCACGAGAAATCTTTCCATGGAGGAGATTGTAAGAAGCGGGTTTGACAAGTATTACGTGGATCACACGCTAGGGATCTGGCCGCAGGCGGCGGGAGGCGTTCCGTTCAATGCCTGTGAGTTTCAAAGTAAGGGCGACGCGATCACGGATCTGACCGAGGACATGGCCGCGGAGCAGAAGGCTCGTTCCACCTATGATAATATCCTAAGGCTGATCAAGGAGCCCGACGTCTGTGAACCGATCAAGTTCCTGAGGGAGCGCGAAATCGTGCATTTCCAGCGCTTTGGGGAAGCGCTTCGCCTTACGACGGAGAAATTGAACGAGAAGAATGTTTATGCCTTCAACCCAGGGTTTGACAAGTGCGAAAATTGTAATGGCCAGTCTTAAGGCACTAAGTGACTTCCTCTGGGGCGCGCCTCTCCTTTGCCTTCTCCTTGGAACGGGCGTTTATCTTACGGCGCTTCTTCGGGGCATGGCACAGAGGAAGGCCATCTGGGCGGCCTCTCTGGCGCTCGGGCGAACCGATAAAGAGAATGCAGGTACAAAAAAGGATGGCATCACTGCATTCTCGAGCCTGGCGACGGAGCTGGCAGCCACCATTGGGATCGGGAACCTGATCGGCGTCGTAAGCGCCATGATGCTCGGAGGGCCGGGGGCACTGCTTTGGCTGGAGGTCTCCGCCCTATTTGGACTGTCCACAAAGCTGGTGGAAAGCACCCTCAGCGTGAAGCATCGGATCAGCAGGGAGGGAAAACCTCCCCTGGGCGGTCCGATGGTCACGCTTTCTACCGCCTTTCCAAATCCGACGATCGGAAAGGTATTAGGAAGACTCTATGCATTCCTGGCTGTTCTTTGTGCCTTTGGCATGGGAAATCTTATTCAGGCCAGTTCTATCACGCAGGCCCTTCGCTCGACCCTTGGGGTTCGCACTGTCCATACGGGACTTGCCCTTGGCCTGATCACTTTGTTTTCCGTACTCGGGGGAATGCGTAAGATCTCGAAGCTGGCAAGCTTTCTGGTTCCCGCCATGGGGGCACTGTATCTGTCGGGATGCCTTTGGATCCTCTTTTGTCATGCGGAGCATCTGATTCCGGCCGTGCGGGAGATCTTCCTTTCTGCATTTTGCCCCAGTGCGGTCACGGGAGGACTTTTCGGCACGGTGACGGTTTCTTTCCTGACCTGTCTTCGCTACGGGATCGCAAGGGGCGTATTTTCCAACGAGGCAGGTCTTGGCGCAGGAGGTATTGCTGCAGCGACTTCGTCGGAAAAGGATCACGTAAGGCAGGGCTGGATCAGTTCCTCCGGCGTATTCTATGATACGATTCTCATCTGCAGCGTCACGGGCCTTTCCTATGCCTGTAGCGGGGTCGCGGCTAAGGCAGGAGAGGGAGCACTTTTTCTGACAAGTGGTCAGGCCGTGGATCCAAGGAATCCTACGGACTTGCTGATTGCGGCGTTTGAGACGTCATTTGGCAGGTTTGGAGGGATTTTCCTCGGGGGCTGCATCACCTTATTCGCCCTGGCGACGATCCTTGGATGGGCAGTCCAGGGGGAGGCCGCGTTCACATGGCTGTTTGGAGAAAAATATGTCGGAACCTACCGCATTTTCTATGCAATTTGCCCTATTCTGGGAGCCGTTTTTTCTTTGGACCTGATCTGGATGGTTTCCGATCTGGCCAATGGACTGCTGGCTTTGCCGAACCTGATCTGCCTTTGGGTGTTGGCTCCGGGCATCTGTAAAGAGATCCTGGGTGGACTGAAATCTCCCCAACCGGATTAGTTGCTTTCGGCTGGCGAGAAAGTTTGGGTTGAAATAATGGGGATGGTAGAGTATACTCTTAACGAGTATTTGATGAAAGAGGACATTTCGATGTACGATCCGATGGAAGCGGGAAATGCTTTGGCTGGCCTTACGCCACCGGCAAAGGAACCCCAAAGACAGTTATATTTTGTCGCGAGACTGCGTGAGATCGTTGCCAGGGAAAGCCAAAGGCTTGGCCGTCCCCTGTCGGCCTGCGTGGTCACGTTTGGCTGTCAGATGAACGCGCGGGACTCCGAGAAGCTTTCCGGCATTTTGAGTGAAGCGGGATTTGAGCTTTCGGAGCAGGAGAACGCGGATTTCGTGATCTATAACACCTGTACGGTCCGTGACAATGCAAATCAAAAGGTCTATGGACGCCTTGGCGTCCTGAACGGATATAAAAAGAAAAATCCAAACATGAAGATCGCTCTGTGCGGCTGTATGACACAGGAGGAGACGGTGATCGCGAAGCTTCGCGAAAGTTACCCTTTTGTGGATCTGATCTTTGGAACGCATAACCTATATGCGTTCGCTGAAAATGCCTGTCGCGCCTATACCGAAAAGGGCATGGTCGTTGACGTCTGGAAGGAGACGGACAAGATCGTGGAGGATCTTCCGGTTCTTCGAAAGTACCCGTTTAAGTCGGGCATCAATATTATGTTTGGATGCAATAACTTTTGCAGCTATTGCATCGTTCCCTACGTGCGCGGAAGGGAGCGGAGCCGTAGTCCGAAGGAAATTCTTCGGGAGATCGAAGGGCTGGTTGCCGACGGCGTCGTTGAGATCATGCTCCTCGGGCAGAACGTGAATTCCTACGGGAAAAATCTCGAGGATGGGATCAGCTTTGCCGAGCTTCTTCGGGAGGTCGAAAAGATCGAAGGCCTGAAACGGATCCGTTTCATGACATCGCATCCCAAGGATCTTTCCGATGAACTCATCGAGGTGATGAAGGAATCGAAAAAGATCTGCCGTCATCTGCATCTTCCCCTGCAATCCGGATCCGACAGGATCTTAAAGGCAATGAATCGCAGATATACCAAGGAGCAGTATCTTGCCCTTGCGGAGAAGATCCGAAGGGAGATCCCGGACGTGGCGCTGACCACCGACGTGATCGTCGGATTTCCCGGAGAGACGCCGGAGGACGTGGATGAGACCATTGACGTCATCCGTAAGGTACAGTATGACAATGCCTTTACGTTCATCTATTCCAAGCGCACGGGCACGCCAGCGGCCGAGATGGAGCAGGTTCCGGAAAAGCTTGTACATGAGGGCTTTGACCGCGTCTTAAAGTGTGTGCAGGACACGGCGAGAATGCGCGTGCAAAGGTATCAGGGACAGGTGATGGAAGCCCTCGTCGAAGAGATCAATGACGGAGCAAACGCGCCCGCAGCGTTAAGTGAACTTGGCGCTAAGCCTGAGGAGGTCCTTTTGACTGGCAGGCTTTCCAATAATACGATCGTTCATTTTCCTGGGATGGCGGATCAGGTCGGGACCATCGTGAAGGTTTCCCTCGATGAATGCCGCGGATTTTACTATCTCGGCAGGATCTTAGAGGACTAATATTCGCATGTACCTTTTAGAGCTTTGAATGATCACGTAGATACGTAAGGAGTTTTTTGAAAGAATGGATAAATTGAAACCAAAATTTTTTTCCGTGCTGAAATCTTATAGCAAAGAACAATTCGTGAAGGACGTGGTCGCGGGCGTGATCGTTGCCATCATCGCGCTGCCCTTGTCCATTGCACTTGCCATTGCTTCGGGCGTGGGTCCTGAAGCGGGCATCTATACGGCGATCATCGCCGGATTTCTGGTGTCTTTCCTTGGAGGAAGCCGCGTGCAGATCGCAGGACCGACGGCAGCCTTTGCAACGATCGTCGCGGGAATAGTGGCGACGGATGGCATGGAAGGCCTGGTGGCATCCACGATCATGGCGGGTATTTTCCTCATCATCATGGGATTTTTCCGCTTTGGCAATCTGTTAAAGTACATTCCCTATACCATAACGACCGGATTTACCGCCGGTATTGCCGTGACACTCTTTATCGGGCAGATCAAGGATTTCTCGGGCATTGTCTATCAGCACGGGGAAAAGCCCATCGAGACGGCGGAAAAGGTGGAAGCGCTGGTTTTGAATTTAAATACCATAAATGTCCAGGCGATCCTGATCGGCGCGCTGGCACTTGTCATCCTGATCATCTGGCCGAAGATCGTGAAGAAGATTCCTGGCTCCCTGATCGCCGTGATCGTGACCGCAACCGTTGTGGAAGTATTTCATCTCGACGTCAACACCATCGGAAAAGCCTTCTCGGACATTCGGACGGGACTTCCCGCCTTTTCGCTCTCGAAATCGCTCCTTGACGTGCATCTTTTGAGACAGCAGCTTCCAAACGCTGCGACCATCGCGCTTTTGGCCGGCATTGAGTCCCTTCTGTCAGCCGTCGTTGCGGACAGCATGATAGGATCAAAGCATCGCTCCAACATGGAACTGATCGCACAGGGTATTGCAAATATTGGCTCTGCCTGCTTTGGTGGAATCCCGGCAACGGGTGCCATCGCGAGAACGGCTGCAAACATTAAAAATGGCGGACGCACGCCGGTGGCAGGCATGGTACACTCCATTTCCCTTGTTCTGGTCGTGCTTTTCATGATGCCGCTTGCAAAGCTGATCCCCATGCCCTGCATCGCCGCGATCCTGTTCCAGGTGGCCTATAACATGAGCGGCTGGAAAAATTTCGTGCATCTTTGCAAGACCTCGCCCAACAGTGACATTCTTGTCCTTGTGACGACCTTCCTTTTGACCGTGATCTTTGACCTTGTGATCGCCATCGAGGTGGGCATCGTGCTCGCGTCGATCCTGTTCATGAAGAGAATGAGCGAAGTGACGCAGGTGGAAGGATGGAAGGAGATCGATGAAGAGAATGACCCGGAGAGCATGTCCCTTCGAGTGGTTCCTGACCACGTGATGGTGTATGAACTGTCCGGCCCCTTATTCTTTGCGGCTGCAGGAAAGATCCTGGAAATCTCCTGTAAGGAGGACACCAAGGTGCTGGTTCTGCGCATGAGAAGTGTGACGGCGCTCGACGTAACGGCGCTCCGCAATTTAGAGCAGCTCTATGAGGACCTTGCCGAGAAGGGCATAAAGATGGTGCTTTCCCATGTCAATCCTCAGCCCATGAAGGTCATGAACAAGGCAAAGTTCAATCAGAAGGTGGGATATAAAAATTTCTGCGACCACATTGATGAAGCACTAGTTCGGGCCCAGGAACTCGTCAAGGGGGAAAATTAAGAAAACGATCTATTTTTTCAACTGAAAAAGTATACAGAAACAAAATATTGTGGTAAAATATTGGCGGAACGCAATTTCTAGTGTGTTTCCGCCATATTTTTTGATGGATGATACGGGAGATAAGACCATGGCCGAGATGACCCCGATGATGACAAAATACATGGAGACCAAGCAGGAATACAAGGATTGCATCCTGTTTTATCGACTTGGCGACTTTTATGAGATGTTCTTTGACGATGCGCTAGTCGCTTCGAAGGAACTCGAGATCACGCTGACCGGCAAGGACTGCGGGATGGAAGAGCGCGCGCCGATGTGCGGCGTGCCATATCATGCCGTGGAAGGATATCTGACCAAGCTTGTGAGCCGCGGATATAAAGTCGCGATCTGTGAGCAGGTGGAGGATCCGAAGCTGGCAAAGGGCCTCGTAAAGAGAGAGGTCATTCGCGTGGTGACGCCCGGGACGAACCTGAACATGCAGTCCCTCGAGGAATCCAAGAATAATTATCTGGTCTGCATCGCGTATACCTCGAATAAGATCGGCCTGTCCGTGGCCGACGTGACCACGGGAGATTATTATCTCACGGAAGTGGAAGACTTAAAGAAGTTAAATGATGAGCTCATGAAATATGAGCCCTCCGAGATCATATGTAATGATGCCTTTCTGGTGAGCGGCATGAATCTTGAGGAGCTTCGTGCAAGGCTCCACGTGGCCGTAAATCCGCTGGAAGCGCATCTCTTTGACGACGATGCATGCAAAAGGCTTTTGCAGAAGCACTTTAAGGTCAATACCCTGATCGGGCTTGGGATCGAAGACTTCCCGGTGGGTCTGGTGGCTGCGGGCGCGCTGCTTGCCTATCTGTATGACACGCAGAAGACCGACCTGAGCCATTTCCGTCATCTCTATCCCTATCTGACCAATAAATACATGCTGCTTGACAGCTCGACCAGACGAAATCTCGAGCTGACGGAGACCCTTCGCGAGAAGCAAAAGAGAGGTTCGCTCCTCTGGGTGCTCGACAAGACGAAGACCGCCATGGGCGCGAGAATGCTCCGTGGCTGGATCGAGCAGCCCCTGATCGATAAACAGGGCATGGAAGAGCGTCTGGATGCGATCGAGGAGCTCTGTAAATCAAGCGTTTCGAGGGAAGAACTCCGGGAATACTTAAATCCCATTTATGATTTGGAACGTCTCCTTGCGAGGATCACTTATAAGACGGCGAATCCGAGAGACCTGCTCGCCTTTCGTAATTCCCTGGAGATGCTTCCGCATATCCGCACGGTGTTAAAGGAATTCAAGTGCAAGGAGCTGACGCAGTGCCTGGAGGAGATTGACGGCCTGGAGGACGTATTTCAGCTCATCCTACAGTCCATTGACGAGGATCCGCCCATTACCATCCGCGAGGGAGGGATGATCCGCGATGGTTTCGACGAGGACGTTGACAGGCTCCGCAGTGCCAAGCGCGACGGGAAGCAGTGGCTGGCGCAGCTGGAAGAGGAAGACCGTGAGCGTACGGGCATCAAGGGCTTAAAGATCAAATATAACAAGGTGTTCGGCTACTATTTCGAAGTGACGAATTCCTATAAGGATCTTGTCCCGGAGGATTATATCCGAAAGCAGACCCTTGCAAATGCAGAGCGTTATACGACGCCGAGGCTAAAGGAGCTTGAGGATACCATTTTGAACGCGGAGGATAAGCTCCAGACGCTGGAATATGATATTTTCTGCCAGATCCGGGACAGCATAGCCATGGAGATCGAGCGGATCCAACGGACGGCAAAGGCCATCGCAAAGCTGGACGTGTTCTGTTCGCTTTCGCTGGTGGCGGAGCGAAATCGCTACGTGCGGCCAAAGCTGAACGAGAAGGGCGTCATTGACATCAAGGACGGCCGTCACCCCGTCGTGGAGCAGATGCTTTCGGGAGACCTTTTTATCTCGAATGATACCTATCTGGATAATAATAAGCACTGCATCAGCATCATCACTGGCCCGAATATGGCGGGAAAGTCGACCTACATGCGTCAGAGCGCATTGATCGTTCTCATGGCGCAGATCGGTTCGTTCGTGCCCGCAAAGAAGGCAGATATCGGCATCGTGGATCGCATTTTCACCCGTGTCGGCGCCTCAGATGACCTGGCCAGCGGGCAGTCCACCTTTATGGTGGAGATGAACGAGGTGGCCAATATTCTTAGAAATGCGACGGCCAACAGCCTTCTGATCTTGGATGAGATCGGCAGGGGAACTTCCACCTTTGACGGCCTTTCCATCGCCTGGGCGGTGATCGAGCACGTGAGCAACAAAAAGCTTCTTGGCGCAAAGACTTTGTTCGCAACGCATTATCATGAGCTGACCGAGCTCGAAGATAAGATGCATAACGTCAACAACTATTGCATTGCCGTCAAGGAGAGCGGGGACGACATTGTCTTCCTTCGTAAGATCGTCAAGGGCGGCGCTGATCGCAGCTACGGTATCCAGGTGGCAAAGCTGGCCGGCGTTCCCGACATGGTGATCGACCGCGCCAAGGAGATCGCGGAGCAGTTATCCGACAATGATATTACACAAAAGGTGCAGAGCATTGCCGTGGACACCAAGGAGGAGGGTAGGGCGAGAAAGCCCGTCACCTATGATGAGCTTGACATGGGGCAGATCTCCTTGTTTGACACGGTGACCGACGAGGACGTGCTAAAGGAGCTGATGGAGGTGGAGGTGACGACCCTTACGCCGCTGGATGCCCTGAACACGCTATATCGCCTGCAAAACAAGCTAAAGAACAGATGGACGGGTCGATAAAGGAGGCTATCCATGCCAGAGATTCATGTATTGGATTCTGAGACAATTGATAAGATCGCGGCCGGTGAAGTGGTGGAAAGACCTTCCAGCGTCGTCAAGGAGCTCGTGGAAAACGCTTTGGACGCGGGAGCAGATGCCATCACGGTGGAGATCAAGGACGGCGGGATCACCATGATCCGCGTGACGGACAACGGGAGCGGAATGGCGAAAGATCAGGTGCAGAAGGCGTTTCTCCGCCATGCGACCAGTAAGATCGAGACCGCGGAGGACCTGGCAAGGATCCACAGCCTTGGGTTCCGGGGCGAGGCGCTCTCGAGCATTGCCGCCGTGTCTCAGGTTGAACTCATCACGAAGACGCAAAATAATTTGACCGGCGTTCGCTTTTGCATTGAAGGGGGCGTGCCCGGCGAGCTGCAGGAGATCGGCGCTCCGGACGGCACGACCTTTGTGATGCGGAATCTTTTTTATAACGTGCCCGTGCGAAAGAAGTTCTTAAAGCAGCCCCCCACCGAGGGCGGCTACGTGACCGACCTGATGGAACACATGGCATTATCGCGCCCGGACGTTTCCTTTCAGTTTATGATCGGGAGTCAGACGAAGTTTCATACCTCAGGAAGCGGCGACCTCAAGGAAGTGATCTATCGCATCTACGGAAGAGAGATCGCGAATGCACTGCTTCCCATCCAGTTTCAGGAGGATGGCATGACCGTGGAAGGGTATCTTGGAAAGCCCGTGCTCGTCAGATCCAATCGAAACTTTGAGACCTATTACGTAAACGGGCGTTTTATCAAGAGCAGCGTGGTCGCAAAGGCCATTGAGGAAGGCTATAAGGAATATCTGATGCAGCATAAATTCCCGTTCTGCGTGCTGCATTTTACGATGGATCCGGAGAAGGTCGACGTCAACGTGCATCCGACGAAGATGGACGTCAGGTTCTCGGATAATTTTATGATCTCCGAGTTTATTTCCCGCGCCGTGAAGGACGCGCTGGTTCACAGGGAGATGATCCCGCAGGATCGCCTGTTAAGCGAGAAGGAAATTCAGAATGAAGATCGGCGAGAACGGGAAGAGGCGGCGAAGGTTCGTGTCGCCGAGCCGTATGAGAAAAATCGGATGCAGGCACAGATCCTGCGCGAGGAGACGGTCTACCGCGCGGATGGACCGGGGAAGGATGTCTTTCAGAAAAGTCCCGTCTGGGAGCGCGTTCGGGCCGTGAGCAAGGCGCCCAAGGAAAAGGAAGGGAAGGACGACGGATTCTTTGTTTCCACTTCAGAGCTTCCTTTCGATGAGGCGAAAAAGACCCCGGAAGCTCCTTCGAAGAGCGAAGAAACACAGGAAAAGCAGTTGGAAAAGTTCTCGGGTAAGCACCCTGAAGAGGTGCTTCCTTCGGAGAGCCCCGTAGAGAAGCCAAAGCAGCTGGATCTGTTTGAGGAGAAGATCCTGACGCAGAGCAAGAAATCGCAATATCGCATCATCGGACAAGTGTTTGACACCTATTGGATGTTCCAATATCAGGAGAAGCTTTGCATTCTCGATCAGCATGCCGCACATGAAAAGGTGAAGTATGAGCGGTTCATGAAGCGCTATCGCGAGAAGGAGATGCTCTCTCAGATTTTGCTCCCGCCCGTGATCGTCACGCTGTCCGGACAGGAGGAGGTTGTCCTTCGGGAATGCCGTGAGATCTTTGAGAGGATGGGCTTTGAAATAGAGGACTTTGGCGGAAATGAATATGCGCTCCGAAGCGTTCCGGTGGACCTGTATGGCTGCGGAGAACGGGAAATGTTCCTGTCCGTGTTGGACGAGCTGGAATCAGGAGTGACGAGGCAAAGTCCGAAGGTGGTGGAGGAAAAGATCGCATCCATGTCCTGTAAGGCTGCAGTCAAGGGAAATAACCGCTTAAGCTATGAGGAGGCAGATGAGTTGATCGAAGAGCTCCTTACGCTGGAAAATCCTTATAATTGCCCGCACGGAAGACCGACCATCATCACCATCTCCAAATATGACATGGAGAAGAAATTCAAGAGAATTGTTTAAGACCGATTCAGACGATATCAGAGATGACGGGAGTCAGTATCAGAGAACGACACTTGAAGCGGAAAGGAGGAGATCATGGACGAAAGCTTGATCCTAAGGCCTGAAATAGAAAATAACCTGCCGCCCATGGTCATTCTTTCCGGTCCTACGGGCGTTGGAAAGACGAAATTATCCATTCGGCTGGCGAAAGAGATCGGCGGGGAGGTCATTTCCGCGGATTCCATGCAGGTCTATCGGGGGATGGACGTCGGCTCCGCAAAGATCAAGCCCGAAGAGATGCAGGGCGTTCCGCATCATTTGATCGACGTCTTGGAGCCCTGGGAGGAATTCAACGTCGTCACCTTTCAGACACTTTGCAAAAAGGCACTACAAGGGATTTACGAGCGGAAAAAGATCCCGATCGTGGTGGGAGGCACCGGATTTTATGTTCAGGCGCTCCTTCGGGAAGTGAATTTTACGGAGAATGAAGAGGATCCGTCCTTCAGAAGGCAATTAGAAGAGATTGCAAACACCAAAGGACATGAGGCGCTCCATGCAATGCTTCGGGAGGTGGATCCCGTCTCGGCCGAGGCGATCCATTGCAATAACATAAAAAGAACCATACGCGCCCTGGAATTTTACCAGTTGACGAAAACGCCCATCTCGGCGCATAATGAGACGGAGCGTCTGCGGCCAAGGGCTTATCAGTCCTGCTATTTCGTCTTAAATGACCTGCGTGAGCGCCTTTATGAGCGGATTGACGCGCGCGTGGATGAAATGATCGCGGAAGGGCTCGTGGACGAGGTGACGCGCCTGCGGGAGATGGGCTGCAAAAGAGGCATGACCTCCATGCAGGGGCTCGGCTATAAAGAGATCCTAGCGTATCTTGAGGGAGAATGCACCTTAGAGGAGGCCATCTCGCAGATCAAACTGGCGACAAGGCATTTCGCAAAAAGGCAGCTGACCTGGTTTCGGCGGGAGGAGGACGTGATCTGGCTGAACAAACAGGAATTCGGCTATGATGACGACAAGATCCTGGCGGAAATGATGCAGTGGCTTCGCAAAAACAAAGTGCTGAAATAAAAAACGGAAAGATGAGGAAGAAAGCATGTTAGGGACAAAGGAAGCTTATTTGTCCATGGGGATTTCGGAGAAAACCTATGAATTTGGAGCGAGCGTTTTAGAAGAGCTAAAGCCCAGATTCGAGGAGATCGACCGAATCGCAGAGATCAATCAATTAAAGGTGCTCGGAGCCATGCAAAAGAACCAGGTCAGCGAGGCCTGTCTGCTTGGCACCACGGGCTATGGCTATAATGACCTTGGGAGAGATACGCTGGAAGCCGTCTATGCAGACGTATTTCGCGCGGAGAGCGCCTTGGTGCGCCCGCAGATCACCTGTGGAACTCACGCGCTCGCACTGGCGCTGATGAGCAATTTAAGACCAGGAGATGAGCTCCTTTCCCCGGTGGGAAAACCCTATGACACCCTGGAGGAAGTGATCGGGATCCGGCCTTCCAAGGGAAGCCTCGCAGAATATGGCGTGAGCTATCGTCAGGTGGATCTTTTGGAAGACGGATCCTTTGACTTTGAAGGCATCCGCAAGGCAATCTGCGAAAATACGAAATTGGTGACCATTCAAAGGTCAAAAGGGTATCAGACAAGACCAACTTTATCCGTTGACCGAATCGGACAACTTATTTCTTTCGTAAAATCCATCAAACCGGATGTTATCTGCATGGTGGATAACTGCTACGGAGAGTTCGTGGAGACGATCGAGCCCTCTGACGTGGGAGCGGACATGGTGGTGGGTTCCCTGATCAAGAATCCCGGAGGCGGACTTGCACCCATCGGCGGGTATATTGTCGGAAAGAAGGAATGCGTCGAGAATGCGGCGTATCGCCTGACCAGTCCCGGACTTGGCAAGGAAGTCGGTGCCTCTCTAGGCATTCTGCCACAGTTTTATCAGGGCTTTTTCCTGGCGCCGACGGTGACGGCGGGCGCTCTGAAGGGGGCCATTTTTGCCGCAAACCTGTATGAAAGGCTTGGCTTCCCCGTGGTTCCAAACGGGAAGGAGAGCAGGCATGACATTATCCAGGCCGTGACCTTTGGAACGCCGGAGGGCGTGATCGCATTCTGCGAAGGGATCCAGTCGGCGGCGCCGGTGGACAGTCACGTGACGCCGGAGCCCTGGGACATGCCGGGATATGACGCGAAGGTGATCATGGCGGCAGGCGCCTTTGTTTCCGGTTCCTCCATTGAGCTTTCGGCTGACGGTCCCATCAAGGAGCCTTACGCCGTATATTTCCAGGGAGGACTGACCTGGCCGCATGCGAAATTTGGCATATTGAAATCTTTGGAACGCCTGTGTGAAAAAGGACTTGTGACGCTATAGGCTTTACGGCTTTCGTCGAAGATCCGCGAAAAAAAGAATCTGAAATTTGTATACTTCTGTACGTTTTTGTGGTACCATATAGAAGTGTGGGATCAAGATGATCATGCTTTAGGGTTTTCGTTCGACCTTTCTTGGAAGACGCGGAAGGAGTCGAATGAATAAAAAACAACAAAACGAGACATTACTGCAGGAACAGCCCTATGAGAAATTCCTTAGGTTTGGCCCTGAAAATCTGACGGAGGGCGAGCTTCTCGCCATTATCCTTCGGACGGGGACGCGGGAGAAGCCTGCGCTGGAACTGGCGAAAGAGGTTTTGACGCTGGGGAAATATCCGCGGACCGGACTGCTTGGACTCCATGATCTAAGCCTTAAGGACCTGATGCAGGTCAAGGGGATCGGCGAGGTCAAGGCGATCAAGCTTAAGAGTCTGGCGGAGCTCGCCATTCGCTTTTCCAGATCCGTGGCAAAGCAGGGGCTCAACGTGCGCCAGCCAGGAACCATCGCCGAGTATTACATGGAAAAGCTTAGGCACAGGCAAAAGGAATGCGTCTGGCTTGTATGCCTCGATGCCAAGGGGCAGATCCTGGATGAGCGGATGATCTCGGAGGGAAGCGTAAATCTCTCGGTGATCTACCCAAGGGATCTCTTTATCGTTGCGCTGAAGGCTTCGGCGGTGAACGTGATCCTGATCCATAATCACCCGAGCGGGGATGCGTCTCCAAGTCAGTTTGACGTCGACGTGACCATGCAGGTGGCGAAGATGGGAAAGGAGCTTGGGATCCCGCTGCTCGATCACGTGATCATCGGGGATCATACCTATTTCAGCTTTTTGAACGAAGGATTACTTGCGTAACTCAAAATACTTTATGGATAACGGAAAGGAGCAGGAACATTGGTCTTTAATGCATTCGGTATCGATCTTGGTACCAACAACATCAAAATCTATGACAGGAACGAGGATAAGGTGGTCATCGAAAAGAACATGATCGCCATTGAGAATAAGAACACCTTGTTCGCTTATGGCAATTCTGCTTTTGAAATGTATGAAAAGGCGCCTGGAAACATTCAGATCTCCTATCCGTTGTCCAACGGAGTGATCGCGGACATCAAGAACATGGAGACGCTGATCAAGTATTTTATCGGCGATCTTCAAAAGAGCATGGTGCGCCCTTCTGATTTCTACGTGGCAGTGCCAACTGACGTGACGGAAGTGGAAAAGAGGGCTTTCTATGATCTTGTCAAGGACGCCGGCGTGAAGGCAAAGAAGATCATGGTGGTGGAGAAGGCCGTGGCGGATGCCTTGGGACAGGACGTGGACGTGAAGAATTCCCAGGGCGTTCTCGTGGTCAACGTGGGCTATGAGACAACGGAAATCTCCATTTTGTCTCTCGGAGGCATCGTTCTGAGCCGTCTGATCAAGGTCGGCGGCATGAAGTTTGACGAGGCCATTCGAAATGCCGTAAGAAAGGAATATTCCCTGATCATCGGCGGGAAGACCGCGGAGAACATTAAGATCAATCTGAAGAAGCTCGAAGAGGATGAGGAGGGCGCCGTAGTCTATGGGCGTGACATCGTGACCGGACTTCCCGTGGAGCGCACCATCCCGACGAAGCTTGTCGTGGATTCCATGGAGGAGCATTTTAACACCATCGTGGACAATGTCAAGGTGATCCTGGAGAGAACGCCGCCAGAGCTTGCGGCTGATATTTTCCGCAAGGGCATCTACCTGTCCGGCGGAGCTTCTCAGGTGAACCATCTCGCCGAGAGACTTGGCAGCGGCACCGGACTGAAGGTAAATCAGGCGGAAGAGCCCATCGCGAGCGTTGCACTCGGTCTTGCCAAGATCATCAAGGAAGACAATTACAAAACGGTAGCTTACGCAATCGAAGGGATGAGTAGATGAGCCCAATCGTAAAACGGAAAGGGGAGAGATTTACTCTGCCGAGTAAATGGCTCCTCTTTATTTTGACAATTGTATGCAGTGCACTGATGTTGTTTACCTTTGCGACTGACGTGTTTGACAAACCCCTCGGCACCATCGTGGGGTATGTTTTGGTACCCTTCGAAAAGGGGATTGGCGCTGCAGGAGGGTGGTTTTCCGGAAGAAAGGATGAGCTTTCTCAGATCAGGACGCTGATCAAGGAAAATCAGGACCTCAAGGAGCAGGTGGCAAGACTCACCGAAGAAAACACGCTCCTGCAACAGGATAAATATGAACTCAACAAGCTTCGTCAGCTGTTTGAACTGGATGAGCAGTATGAGGAGTATCATAAGGTCGGAGCGCGGATCATCTCCAGGGATTCCGGAAACTGGTACGCTGCCTTTGTCATTGACAAGGGGACCAATGACGGCATCCGTGAGGACATGAACGTGATCGCGGGGGGCGGTCTGGTTGGCCGGATCAGTGCCGTGGGCCCCAACTGGGCGAGAGTGACGGCCATCATTTCCGACAATGCCAACGTAAGCGGCATGACTCTTGCGACGGAGGACAATCTCATTGTCTCCGGGAGCCTTAAGGGGATGAATGAGGGCGTCATCTACTTTTCAAAGCTCGTGGATTCCAAGGAGGCCGTGCAGGCGGGAGATAAGATCGTGACCTCGGACATCAGTGATAAGTTTCTGCCCGGGATCCTGATCGGATATGTCCTGACGATCACGCCCGATAATAATAATCTGACGAAATCCGGCACACTGATCCCTGCGGTTGATTTTGAACATCTGTCTGAAGTGCTCATTATCACGGACCAAAAGCAGCTCATGGAGGAGAAATGACTTCATGTTAAGTTTCCTGTTAACCTTTGTGTTGATCATCATACTGTTTTTGCTGCAGACCGCCGTTTTTCCCGGCGTGCTGCCCCTGCACGTGCTGCCGAACCTTTTGATCATTGTCACGGCTTCGCACGGGTTTATGAAGGGGGAGAACACGGGCATTGTCGTGGGATTTGTCTGCGGTCTGCTTTATGACGTGTTTTTCGGCGAAGTCATTGGGTTCCATGCGCTTCTTTATCTCTATGTCGGCTTTATCAACGGCAAGTTTTCCCGCGTGTTCTATCCTGAAGACATCAAGCTTCCCCTGGCGCTGATCACGGTCAGCGACCTGACCTATGGGCTCCTTTGTTACATCTTCCTGTTCCTGGTTTGGGGTAAGCTCGATTTCCCGTATTATTTCGTTCACGTGATCCTTCCGGAGATGATCATCACCTTGGTGGCAACCCTGATCTTTTATCCGGTGATCCTAAAGCTACATGAGGCACTGCGCATTCGGCAAAGAAAGAGAGAGTATTGATTTTGTTTGATCTGATCAGGCGACGAATCATAAATTTCATAACCAGCAGATCCACCTTTCTGATGCTTGTGGTGCTTGGACTGTGCGCCGTTTTGGTGCATCGTTGCTTTCAGCTGCAGATCGTGCACGGCGAGGAATATCTGGAAGAATTTCTTCTGATGACGCAAAAGACCAGAGACATTTCCTCCGCGAGAGGGAATATCTATGATCGCAACGGAAATCTGCTGGCGTATAATGAGCTCGCGTATTCCGTGAAGATGGAGGACGTGCTCGAATCCGGTTCCACAAAGAACCAGAAGATGAACGAGACCGTTTATAAGCTGATCCAAATGGTGGAAAAGAATGGAGATCACGTGATATCGGACTTTAAGATCATCATAAACGATGACGGAGAGTTCGAATTTTCCGTGTCCGGAAATGCAAAGCTTCGTTTCCTTGCGGACGTCTATGGAAGGACCTATATCGATCAGTTGGAGGCAAAGGAGCGCGCTTCCACGCCTCTCGACGTCATGAATTTTCTAAGCCGCAAGAAAAACGGCTTTGCCATCGGGGATTATGCCGATCCGACGGATAAGAAAAGTGATTTCATCCCCGGGAAGGGCTACTCGAAAGCGGACTGGCTGAAGATCGTTACCATCCGCTATAACATGAGTCTAACCTCCTTTCGAAAGTATCTGGGCACTACCGTGGCGACGAACGTGTCTCAAAAAACGGTGGCCGCGCTCATGGAGAACGCAGAGGATCTTCCCGGCGTTTCCATCGAGGAGGATACCATCCGAAGATACGTGGACAGCATCTACTTTGCGCATGTGCTGGGATATACGGGTAAGATCTCGTCGGATGAACTTACGCAGCTCAACCAGAAGCTGACGGACGAAGGCAATTCAGACAAGCTTTATGGCATTAATGACGTAGTCGGCAAGATGGGCATCGAAAGCTACATGGAGACCACGCTCCAGGGCAGTAAGGGCTATGAGACAGTGGTGGTGGATCACATGGGAAAGGTGATCACCATTTTGGAACGTAAGGATGCAACCTCCGGAAATGACGTCTACCTCTCCATCGACAAGGAGCTCACGGAGACGGTGTATGGGATTTTGGAGCAGCATCTGGCCGGTCTGCTTGCCAGCAAGATCGTGAATCAAAAGCAGTACGTTCCCAAGGAGAATTCCACCAGTTCAGACATCGTGATCCCGATCTATGACGTTTATTTCGCGCTGATCAATAACAGCGTGATCGACGTCAATCATTTTACGAAGGCCAAGGCGGGAGAGACGGAAAAGGCCGTATATCAGGCATTTCTGGAGTACAGGGAGCAGGTTTATGAAAAGCTGAGGCAAGAGCTCTTTGAAAAGAAGACGGTCTACAGCCGTCTGACGAAGGAATATCAGGTCTATGAGAGCAATATCGTCAATCTCCTTGTGAAAAACGGGATCATATTATCGGAGCTCATCAGTGAAAATGATAAATATCAATATGCCTGGACCACGGAAGAAAACATTAGTCTGTATGAATATCTGACCTATTTGATCACGCAAAACTGGGTGGACGGGAGCAAGCTGGAACTCACTTCGGAGTATTCTGATTCGACGGAGGTCTATGAAAAGCTGGTCGATTATCTCATGAATGCGATCGATCACAACACGGAATTTCAGAAACGTTTTTATAAATATATGCTGCTGAATGACAAGATCAATGGAAAGCAGATCTGCATGATCCTTTGCGAGCAGCGTAAAGTTGAGGTTCCGCTGGCGGATGAGGAGGCCCTCTACAAGGGGAAGCTTTCGGCATATCAGTTCATGATGAATCGGATCAAAAACATTGACGTGACGCCCGCGCAGCTTGCGCTGGATCCCTGCAACGGTTCCGTTGTGATCACGGACGTGCACACGGGGCAGGTGCTTGCGCTTGTTTCTTACCCTGGCTATGACAACAATAAGCTGGCCAACTCCATTGATGCTGAGTATTACGCAAAGCTTAACGCGGACAAGTCTTACCCATGGAATAATTATGCGACGCAGTATAAGGCGGCGCCCGGTTCCACGTTTAAGATGGTCATGGCCTCCGCGGGACTGATGGAGGGCGCGATCTCGCTGAACACGAAAGTCAATTGTACCGGTACCTTTACGAGCGTCACGCCTTCTCCAAAGTGTTGGCAGAGATGGGGCCACGGAAATGAGGACGTGACGACGGCGATCCGGGATTCCTGCAACTATTTCTTTTATGATCTGGGATATCGCCTGTCCTCAAAGAATGGCACTTATGATGAGGAGGAAGGCTTAAAGACAATCTATCAGTACGCGGATTTCTTTGGACTTACGGAGCCATCCGGAATTGAGATCGCTGAGAGCGCTCCGCAGGTGTCCGACACCGACCCCGTTCGGTCGGCGATCGGTCAGGGCAATAACAGCTTTACTGCGGTTGGCCTGGCGAGATACGTATCGGCGATCGCCAATTCAGGTACCGTTCTCGACCTGACGCTCTTAGACCACGTCGCAGACAGTCAGGGCAACGTATTAAAGCAGTTTGAGCCGAAGAAGAGGAACACCATTGACATGCCTGCCAAAAACTGGACGGCGATCCAAAAGGGCATGCGCATGGTGGTGGAGAACAAAAAATATTTTAATGATCTGGCCGTGGAGGTTGCCGGAAAGACCGGTACCGCGCAGCAGACGGAATCTAGACCCAGCCACGCACTCTTTGTCTGTTATGCACCCTATAAGAACCCGGAGATCGCCATCGCGACAAGAATCCCCTTCGGATATTCTTCGGATTATGCGGCGCAGGTGACCAGGGACGTGATCAAGTATTATTATGGGCTGGCAGAACAGGACGAGATCATCACCGGCACGGCGAATACGCCGGATGCAGGCATCACAAACGAACAGTAAGGAGGGGCTAAGGAATGAAGGATAAGGTCCGGATCAAAAGCTTTGCAAAAGGCCTGCTCTTACAATTGGATCCCAAGGTCCCCTTTGAAGAGATTCTTTCGGAGATCGCTTCGAAGTTTTCGGAAGGAAGAGCGTTCTTTGGAAAAGAGAGCGTAGCGCTTTCCTTTGCGGGAAGGAAGCTATCGGACGAGGAAGAATTCCAGCTCATGGAAAAGATCCAGGAAAACTGTGATCTGCGGATCCTTTGCATTCTTGAAAAGGACGAGAGCAGGAACAAAACCTTTGTCAAGGCCCTTAAATTGACGGAAATCCGAAGATTTCACGAGATCGACATGGAAGAAGAGGTGCAGATCTTCCGAGGCTCCTTAAAGGACGGAGAGGAGCTTCAGACGCCATGCTCCATCGTGATCTTTGGCGACGTGGAATGGGGCTGCAGCATTACTTCGGAAAAGAACATTTTGGTGATGGGCGCGCTAAACGGCATCGCCAGGGCGGGCGCCGAAAAGAATCGAAAGGCGTTCGTGGTCGCAATGGAAATGGCACCGCAGGCTTTGGCCATCGGTGATTTCAATTTCGAACCCATAAAGAGAACCAAGTGGGGCAGAAAATATAAGGAGTTGCCACTTGTGGCAAAGGTACGCGGAGATTCCATCGTGATGGAGGCTTTTACAAAAGAGCACCTGAAGGATTTTTAGTCCTTTGGGAGTTGACGACAAATCGTGACAAAAAGAATGGAGGCAATCTATGGAAAACAACGTCATTGTCGTCACTTCAGGGAAAGGCGGCGTGGGTAAGACCACCACGACCGCAAACATTGGAACCGGTCTGGCGAAGCTAGGAAGAAAGGTTTGCCTGATCGACACCGACATTGGTCTTCGCAATCTTGACGTCGTCATGGGCTTGGAAAACAGGATCATTTATCATTTGGTCGACGTGATCGAAGGGAACTGCAGGATGAAGCAGGCCCTGATCAGGGACAAACGGCATCCGGGCTTATATCTGATGCCGGCCGCGCAGACAAGAGATAAGTCGGCCATCTCTCCGGGACAGATGGTAAAGGTCATCGAACAGATCAAGGATCAGTTTGATTACGTGATCCTGGATTGTCCGGCCGGGATCGAACAGGGCTTTCAAAATGCCATCGCGGGAGCAAAGAGGGCGATCGTCGTGACGACGCCGGAGGTGTCAGCGATCCGCGACGCCGACCGGATCATCGGACTGCTCGAAGCGAATGGCTTTTCACAGATGGATCTGATCATTAACCGGCTTCGCCCGGAAATGGTGCGGCGCGGGGACATGATGAGCTCGGATGACGTGGCGGACATCCTTGGCATTCCGCTTCTTGGCATTATCCCGGATGATGAGAGCGTCGTGGTCGCCACGAACCAGGGGGATCCGCTGGCGGGAGGCTCATCCCCTGCGGGGATCGCATTTTCCAACGTGGTGGGAAGGATCGAAGGGCAGGAAATCCCCTTCTTAAATTTCGAGAAGAGCATTTCTTTCTTTTCTCGGGTAACGGGTATTTTTCATAAGGCATAGGAGGCAGGAACAATGTGGTTTTTCTTTCGGCGCAAAAGCTCCTGCCAGGTAGCAAAGGATCGTCTGAAGATCCTTCTGATCACGGATCGGGTGAATTGTTCTCCTGAGATGGTGGAGCTGATCAAAAAAGACATTACGAAAGTGATCTCAAAATACGTAAAGATAGATGCGGAAAACATGGCAGTCCAGATCACTGCAAAAAAGGGAACGCCAAGAGGCGGCAGATCGCCCGTCCTGTATGCAAACGTTCCCATCCTGGGCCTGCAAAAGCATGAACGGAGATTTCCGTAAGGGAATAGAACTATGTTTGATGGGATTAATCTAAGAAAATTTGACTTAAAATTGGTGATCATGACATTGACTCTTGCGGTCATCGGCGTTTTTGCCATCGGAAGCGCCCAAGAATCACTTCAGTCGAAGCAATTGGCTGGAGTGATCGCAGGGGCAGTCATCATGATCGTCATTTCGCTGTTTAATTATTCCTTTGTCCTAAAGTTTTACTGGCTGATGTACGCGGCAGACCTTGGACTGCTTCTCGCGGTGTTCTTTTTCGGAGATGATTCGCATGGCGCGCAACGCTGGTTTGAGATCGGTTCGCTGCGGTTCCAACCTTCTGAAACTTCGAAAATTTTGTTGATTTTATTCTTCGCACAGTTTATTATGAAATATAGGGAGAAGCTGAATACGTTCAAAGTGATCGCCGCCTGCGTGGTCCTTCTCGTGGTGCCGTGGAGCCTGATCGTGATCCAGCCAGATCTGTCCACCAGTATCCTGCTGGCAGTGGTGTTTTGCATGATCATGTTCGCCGCGGGATTGCAATTTCGGATCATCTTTGGGATCCTTGGCGTGATCATACCGGCGTTTTTGGTCACGATCTATCTGGTCATGAGCGGGAAGCTCCCCTTCGTGCAGTCTTATCAGCTCAACCGAATTAATGCCTGGAGATTTCCCGAGGAATATGCCAACGCGGAGGCGATGCAGAGCCTGAATTCCGTGATGGCCATCGGTTCCGGACAGTTGGAGGGAAAGGGCTATAAGAACAATGAATTCACCAGCGTAAAAAACGGAGATTTTATCTCTGAGACGCAGACGGACTTTATCTTTGCCGTGATCGGCGAGGAATTCGGCTTTCGCGGAAGCGTGGTCGTGATCGTGCTCATTACGCTGATCTCCCTGGAATGTCTGTCCGTGGCGAGAAAGGCCAAGGACGTGGGAGGAACCATCATAGCGGCGGGCATGGGGGTCCTGATCGCATTTCAAGGTTTTATCAATATTGGGGTTGCAACATTTTTACTTCCGAATACGGGACTGCCTCTTCCTTTCGTCAGTTATGGATTGACGTCGCTGGTCAGCCTGTTCGCGGGCATCGGCTTTGTTCTGAACGTCAGGATGCAGTCGAAAGACAGACTGCTTGAGGAAGAATAAGCGCAGAAAGCAAAAAGAGAGGGTATAACGATGAATATTGCACTGATCGCGCATGATGCAAAAAAGAAATTGATGCAGAATTTCTGCATCGCATATCGAGGCATCTTAAGCAAGAACGAGCTCTATGCCACGGGAACCACGGGCAAGCTTGTGGAGGAGGTCACCAATCTTTCCATCCATAAATTCCTTGCGGGTCACCTCGGCGGTGAGCAGCAGATCGGCGCGCAGATCGAACATAATCAGATGGACCTTGTGATCTTTCTTCGCGATCCGCTGACGCCAAAGTCTCACGAGCCTGACGTAAATCACGTGGTAAAGCTCTGCGACATGTATAACATCCCCCTGGCCACGAATCTGGCTACCGCGGAACTGTTGATTAAGTCTCTTGACAGAGGAGATCTTGAGTGGCGTGAAATGTACAAGTAAGAGGGCGAAAAATAAGACGAGTGCAGTCAGGATCCTGACCATCGTTTTTATGACCTTGTTTATCTTATCCGCAGCCGGTTGTGGCAAGCTTTCCTATGACATGCCATACGCTGCGGACAGTATTTTTGCACCCGAAGAGCACGGCCTGGAGGTCACGAAATCTAAGGCGACGCCGTTTGCCGCGAACCTATGCGTGACGGACGGGGACGTACTGAACGAGACCGTATCGCTTGAGAATGCCGGTGCGGCTGCATTATTTGACCTAAAGAACAAAAAGGTCCTGTGTGCCAAGAGTGTTCATGAAAAAATGTATCCTGCCAGTCTGACCAAGGTCATGACGGCGATCATCGCCATAGAAAACGGCTCACTGGATCAGATCTTGACGGCAACGGACAACATTAAGATCACGGAGTCCGGCGCGGCCACGGCGAAGCTGAAGTCCGGTGACACCATGACACTGGATCAGGCGTTGCACATTCTGCTTCTTGCTTCCGCAAATGACGTGGCGAATCTGATCGCGGAGAACGTGGGCGGTACCATCGATCATTTCCTGGAGATGATGAATGAGAAAGCGGCGGCGCTGGGCGCGACGAATACGCATTTTACCAATGCCCACGGCCTGACGGACCTGGACCATTATACGACGGCGTATGACATGTATCTGATCTTTAATGAGGCGATCAAGTATGATACCTTCAATCAGATCATCAACATGAATTCTTATCAGACCACGTACTATGACAAGAACGGAAAGGCGATCCAGTTTAGTTCGTCCACGACCAACCGGTTTTTCAAGGGACAGTTCAACGCGCCTGAGAACGTGACGATCTTAGGGGGCAAAACCGGCACCACAAATGCCGCCGGACACTGCCTGATCCTGCACAGTAAGGATGCGAAGGGTAATTCCTATATCTCCGTCGTGATGCGTTGTTTAAACAGCGACGTACTTTATGCCGAAATGATCGATTTATTAGAAGAAATCAACAATTAGTGGTTGTTTTTTAGGTGCAGATACCTTATAATGTAATTAAGTTGAGAAATCAATGATAAATACATTACTTCAGGAGGATATGCCAATGGTTCAGTTGATTGTAGGTGAAAAGGGTAAGGGTAAGACAAAGCATCTCTTGGATAAAGTGAATGGTGAGATTAAGACAATTCCCGGCAGCATCGTATATCTGGACAAAAGCACCAAACACATGTATGAACTAAATAATAAAGTACGTTTGATCGACGTTTCTCAGTATATGATCGAGAGCGAATCTGAGTTTGTAGGTTTTGTGAGCGGCATCATTTCACAGGATCATGATCTGCAGCAGATGTATTTTGACAGCTTCTTAAAGATCGCAAAGCTCGAGGGCAAGGACATCACCGGCGTGATCGCAAAGCTGGACAAGATCAGCAAGGCATTTGGAGTGGACTTTTTCTTAAGCGTTTCCATGAATGAGGACGCGCTTCCTGAAGCATTAAAGGAAAACATTTTGATTTCCCTGTAAAACTGAACATAAAGTGAATCATCACTTTTGAAAAAGCCTCGGCATGGCCCGGGGCTTTTCATAAGTCAGGACCGGAAAACCATTGGCGTGGAGGAAGTTTCTTTGGCAAAGGGTGGATCTTTCGAAAAACAGAATAAAGTGATCCCGTTTCGGAATGGGGCGACTCCGCGTCTGAACATTGGGCTGATCATCATCGGCTTTATCTTTGTACAGATGCTGATCTACGTGATCACCTTCTTTAACACCAGCCACATTGAAAGGCATGAGGTGCGTGAAGGTTCCCTTGCCGTGGACACGACGTATCTCGGGATCGCGCTGCGGGAGGAGACCATCGTGACCAATCCGTCCGCCGGTTTTGTGAACTTTTATATCTATGACGGAGAGCGCACTGCCGTCGGTGATCTGGTCTATACGGTCGACGAGACGGGCCGCCTGGAAAAGGCAAGCAGCGGTCAGTTCGAGGAGAGCAAGCTGTCTGATCAGGAGCTTCGGGAATTCCGAAGTGAGATCATCAATTACGTACATGGCTTTGATGACAAGAATTTCGAGTCCGTCTATGAGTTTAAGCGCTCCCTGAAAAATACGGTGGCAAAGATCTCTAACGCGAACTTCCTAAAGAACCTGGAGGAGCTGAGCGGTAATGACGTGATCAATTATTGCTATGCGCCCACGACGGGGATCGTATCCTATTGGACGGACGGCTATGAGGACAAGAAGCCCGAGGATCTGACGGAGAAGGATTTCAAGAAGGAAAATTATGAAAAGAAACAGGTGATCGGCGATGAGGTCGTGGAGAAGGAAGCGCCGATCTATAAGATTTGCACGAGCGAGCTTTGGGACGTCGTGATCCCGATGGAAGCGGAGCGCGCAAAGACCTTGGAGGAACAGGGCGTCATCAAGGTGCGATTCCAGAAGAATCAATATGAGTCCTGGGCGAACGTGAAGATGGTTTATGGAAATGACGGAGCCACTTACCTGAAACTGAGCTTCAACAATTCCATGGTGACCTTTATCCATGATCGTTTTGTGGAAGTGCAGCTGATCCTTGAAGAGGAGACGGGCTTAAAGATCCCGCTGACCGCGATCGTTGAAAAGGAGTTCTTCCTGTTGGAGGAGCCGTATCTCATCGACGAAGGACAGAAGGGCAAGAGAACCGTGATCCGCCAGTGTTATCTCGAGGACGGTACCATATCGACGGAACGCATCACCGTTGGCATCTATAGCTATGACGAGGCGACGAAGAAGTACTTTGTGGACGCGACGATGCTAAATACCGGTGACATCCTGCATCAGCTGGACAATCAGGCGACGGACGTGGTGAGAGAGCGCGCGACCCTGATCGGAGTGTATAATATTAATAAAGGCTATGCGGATTTTAGAGAGATCAGCATCCTTTATCAGAATGAAGAATATGCCATTGTGAAATCTGATACGGAATATGGGCTGAAGGTATATGATTATATCGTGCTCAATGCGGATTCCGTGAAGGATCAGCAATTTATCAATAAGTGATCTCGCGCAAACGGCGGAAGGGATTTTGGGAGAAGCTTTGACATGATCAGGGAGAATTTGGAAGAAGTCAGGGGAAAGATAAAGGCAGCGTGCCAAAGGGCTGGGAGAGAAGAAGGCGCAGTCACGCTGATCGCCGTCAGTAAGACAAAGCCGCTGGAAGACTTAAGGGAAGCCTATGAGGCAGGGGCAAGGGACTTTGGCGAGAACAAAGTACAGGAGCTGACGGAGAAGATCCCGGAGATGCCGAAGGACGTGCGTTGGCACATGATCGGGCATCTGCAGCGTAATAAAGTAAAATACATTGTTGGCAAGGTCTATATGATCCACGGCGTGGATTCCTTAAGGCTTGCGGAGGAGATCAGTAAGGAAGCCGTGAAGCAGGGCGTTTCCGTAAGGATTTTGATGGAAGTGAACGTGGCACAGGAGGAGACGAAATTCGGCATTTCCGTGGCCGAGGCGCCGCTTCTTGCCGAGCAGATCGCGAAATTACCAGGCATTTCCCTGCAGGGACTTATGACCATTGCACCCTATGTCGATGATCCCGAAGAAAATAGAGAAATTTTTGCAAAACTTAGACAATTGGCTGTTGACATATCGCGCAAAAACATCGATAATATTTGTATGAATGTGCTCTCCATGGGTATGACGGGAGACTATGAAGTAGCGATTGAAGAAGGCGCAACCTATGTCAGAGTTGGTACTGGAATTTTTGGCGAGAGAAACTATCAAATCTGACTTGAAAGGTAAAATAATTAATCACGTAAAGGAGATTGGGTCATGGGGGTAATGGATAAGTTCTTAAACTACATGAAGCTCAACGACAATGAGGATGATGATTATGAAAATGACTTTTTAGATGACGAGGAAGCTGATGAGGCTCCCGCACCGAAGAAGTCCTTTGCTTCGAAGGCAGCACCTGCGGATGATGATTATGAGGACGAGGCGCCCGCGCCCGTAAGGAGACCTGTTTCCCGTCCCGCGATCGCACCGAACAAGATAACTCCCATGCGTTCCAGCGCAAAGAAAGGAAATACCGGCGGCATGGAGGTGTGCGTGATCAAGCCCAGCAGCTTTGAGGATGCAAGAGAGATCACCGAAACCCTCTTAAAGAACAGAACCATCGTCATGAATCTGGAAGGACTTGACGTTGACATCGCACAGAGAATCCTTGATTTCACTTCCGGTTCCTGCTATGCGATCGACGGTAATCTGCAGAAGATCTCCATGTATATTTTCATCATCACGCCGGCAAGCGTGGACATTTCCGGAGATTTCCAGAACATTTTAGGCGGCTTTGATTCCTCGCTGAATACCGTTCTGTAAGCGCCTATCTATTACTAAAATAAAGAATAAAGCTTCCCGCCGCATCTGCGGGAGGCTTTTCTTGTATTATGAATCATATTTCACGGGACTGACTTGGAGGATAAAGACTTGGCACAGCGTTTGAACGTAACCTTAAACAAAAAACCCTGCTATGACATCGTATTTTCCGTTGGCTGGGAGGATTTGATCGAAGAATTGAAAGAGATGGAGCTTGGCGAGCGAAAGCTTTGCATTTGCACCGACAGTAACGTGGATGCGATTTATGGTGACGCGCTTCTCGAAAAAATCTCTTCCGTGTGCAAAAAGGCGGTAAAGTTCGTGTTCCCTGCAGGAGAGGAGCATAAGAATCTGGAGGTCGTAAAGGATGCGTATCGTTTTTTGATCGGCGAGGGCTTTGACAGGAAGGACGTGCTTCTTGCCCTTGGCGGCGGCGTGACCGGTGATCTTACGGGCTTTGTTGCGGCAACCTATCTCAGAGGCATTGACTTCATTCAGATCCCCACGACGCTTCTCGCACAGGCAGACAGCTCCATCGGCGGGAAAACGGGCGTGGATTTCGACGGTTATAAAAATATGGTCGGCGCCTTTAAGATGCCAAGACTTGTCTACATGAATTTTGAGACCTTAAAGACATTGGATGACAGGCAGTTCTTTGCCGGCTTTGCGGAGATCATGAAGCACGGGATCATCAAGGATTCCGAGTTCTATGAGTGGCTGATCGAGAATATGTATGAAATCTGTGAGAGGGATTTGGACGTGCTTTCTGAGATGCTGATGAAAAGCTGCATCGTGAAAAAGCTCGTCGTAGAAAAGGATCCCACGGAGCAGGGCGACAGGGCACTCTTAAATCTGGGCCATACCATCGGGCATGCCATCGAAAAGGCTAAGAATTTTGAATTGTATCACGGCGAGTGCGTGGCGCTTGGCATCGTTGCCGCTGCGTTTATCTCATGGAAGAAGGAAATGCTTTCCATGGAAGAATATTATGAGATCCGAGACATGTTCGTGCCCTTTTATCTTCCCATCAGCGTGGAGGGGATCGATCCGAACGAGGTGCTTCGGCTGACCAAATCGGACAAGAAAAAGGACGGAGATTTCATTCGTTTTATCCTGCTGAAAAAGATCGGCAAGGCCGTGATCGACACGAGCGTGACGGACGAGGAGATCCTTGCCGCCATTCAGGAACTCTATTTCGATGAAGAGGCGAACGACTGATGAATAAGATGAATAAGAAGACGATTTGGCTTTGCGCTGATCTTGCGATCGCGGCATTCCTTATCTTGTTGGATCAATGGACCAAGCAGCTTGCCATAGGAAAGCTAAAGGGGCAGGAAGCCTTTGTGATCCTTCGTGGGATCTTTGAACTGGAATATTTGGAAAACCGAGGTTCGGCATTTGGCATGTTTCAGGGGAAAAAGGTTTTTCTTTTGATCGTTGGAGTCCTGTTTATGGCGGTGATGCTATATCTCCTCATTAAGACGCCGGCGGAAAAGAGATTCCTGCCAATTCATATCGTTGCATCCGGCATTATTGCCGGCGGGATCGGCAACATGATCGACAGATTTTTCCTGGGCTACGTGGTGGATTTTTTCTCGTTTGCGTTGATCCATTTTCCCGTATTCAACGTTGCAGACAGTTATATCGTCATCGCAACCATTGCCATGGCGATCCTACTGATCTTTGTCTATCAGGAAGAGGAGCTTCAATTCCTTTGGAAATCCAAGAAAAAAGAGGGGGAACCTCATGGAAAAGATGGAGCTGACGATACCGCAGGAGTATGAAGAGGTTCGCTTAGATAAGTGCGTGAGCGAACTGATGGGAGATAAACTGTCCCGGTCAAGCATTCAGAAGATGATCAAGGACGGGACCCTGACGGTCAATGGAAAGACGGAAAAGAGCAGTTACTGCGTTAAGGCAGATGACATTGTTTCATTTGAGCTCTCAGATCCGATCGAACTAGAGATCAAGGAAGAGAATATTCCCCTTTCCATTCTTTATGAGGACGAGGATCTTTTGATCGTGGATAAACCCAAGGGCATGGTGGTACATCCTGCCGCCGGCCACTTGGAAGGGACCTTGGTCAATGCACTGGCATGGCACTGTAAGGGAAAGCTTTCCGGGATCAACGGCGTGCTAAGACCAGGCATCGTCCATCGGATCGATAAGGACACGAGCGGTTCCCTGGTGGTCTGTAAGAATGATATGTCGCATAAGGGACTGGCGGAGCAATTTCAGGTTCATTCCATCACAAGAAAATATTATTGCATCTGTTGCGGGATCATAAAAGAAGAGGAAGGCACGATTGACAGGCCCATTGGAAGGCATCCCGTGGATCGTAAGAAAATGTGCGTGACGGAAAACGGAAAAAGAGCGGTGACACATTATAAGGTCCTGGAGCGATTTCAGAAATACACATTTCTTGAATGCACCCTGGAGACTGGCAGAACGCATCAGATCCGCGTGCATCTTGCGAGCATTGGACATCCCATCCTTGGCGATCTGGTATATGGTCAGCAGGATTATAAAGGACTTGGACAGATCCTGCATGCAGGCGTTTTAGGCTTTCAACATCCCATTTCGGGGGAATGGATCGAAGTGAAAAGTGAGCTGCCGGAATACTTTCAGGATCTATTGATCAAGCTTCGCCTAAACGCGAAAAAATAACCAAAGAATTTTGAAAAAGACTTGTTAATTTGTGCAAAATTGAATATAATTAAAGTGATTATTCAATCAATAAAGTGATGCTTGGAAGTTGGCATAATTTGGGGAGGTGCTTGCTTATGAATACAGTGATCACGATTGGAAGACAGTTTGGTTCCGCAGGCAGAGAAATTGGGGAAAAGGTTGCAGAGTATTTTGGGATCAAGTGCTATGACAAAGAGCTCCTTACCAGGGCTGCAAAGGAAAGTGGATTTTGCGAGGAGATGATCCAGAATCATGACGAGCGTCCCACCAATTCCTTTTTGTATAATTTGGTGATGGATACGTATTCCTTTGGGTATAATGCGTCATCCTTTGTCGACATGCCTATCAGCCATAAGGTTTTCCTGGCACAGTTTGACACGATCAAGAAGATCGCGGATGAAGGTCCCTGCGTGATCGTAGGACGCTGCGCGGATTATGCGCTTGCAGATTATGAGAATTGCATCCATCTTTTCATTTATGCCGACGAGGAGACTCGCACGAAGCGCGTGATGGAGAAGTATCAGCTTAGCGAGTATAAGGCGCAGGAGATGATCAACAAAAAGGATAAGCAACGTCAGAGCTATTATAATTATTATTCCTCAAAGAAGTGGGGACGCGCAGACAGCTATGACCTTTGCATCAACAGCAGCGTGCTCGGCGTGGACGGCACTGTGAAGCTGATCATCCAATACGTGGAAGATTTTGAAAAAAGATTGGCCGAAAAGGAAGTTGAGAAAGCTTGACCCGTGTGATAAAATCGGTTGAAGCGTTCTAAGCCATTGGAAATATAAAATAAAGAAATTTCTTGACATATAAGGCACTCTTATGCTATGATACTTCAGTATGCCGCATAACTAGGTAGAAGTGCGTGTTAACGCCACCAAAGTTAGCGAGTTTTAGCGTAAGGAGGTGCCTTATTTATGTACGCAATCATTGCAACGGGTGGTAAGCAGTACAAGGTTTCTGAGGGAGACGTGATCAAGGTTGAGAAGCTCGACGCAGAAGCTGGCAATACTGTTACTTTTGACCAGGTAATTGCAGTTAGTGATGATACCCTGAAGGTTGGCGACGCAGTTGCTAATGCAACCGTATCCGCTACCGTTATGGAGCAGGGCAGATATCGTAAGGTTATTGTATACAAGTACAAGAGAAAAACCGGATATCATAAGAAGAATGGTCACAGACAGTACTTTACCCAGGTAAAGATCGATAAGATCAATCTGTAATATGACAACGATCGTAATTCAAAAGACAAAAAACGGTTCCTATCAGGGCTTTTACTGTATGGGACATGCGGGATTTGCGAAATCGCAGGAAAAAGACATTCTTTGTGCCGCGATCTCAACCCTCACGATCTGCACCATCAATGCATTGGAGCAGTTAGCGGGAGAGAAGCTTAAGTATCGCACGGAGGAGAGTACAGGATTTCTAAAATGCGAGATTTTGTCAGACCTGCAGGAAAAATCCATATTTCTGATGGATGCCATGGTGTATTCCCTGGAATCCCTTTCGAAGGAATATGGGCAGAAGTATTTACAAATTAAGTTTGAGGAGGTGTAAAACCATGTTGAGAATAAACCTTCAATTGTTCGCTCATAAAAAGGGCGTGGGCTCTACCAAGAACGGCAGAGATTCCGAGTCCAAGAGATTAGGTGCGAAGAGAGCAGACGGACAGTTCGTTAAGGCCGGAAACATTCTCTACAAGCAGCGTGGGACGAAGATCCATCCCGGCGTGAACGTAGGGATTGGCGGTGACGATACCCTGTATGCTTTGGTAGACGGAGTTCTTCGTTTTGAGAGAAAGGGCCGCGACAAGAAGCAGGCTTCCGTTTATCCCAAGGAGGAGCAGTAAAAAGATTTTCCCGGGCTTCAAACCGTAAAGTTTGGAGCCCCTTTTTTCTTGAATTTTGAAAGGAGTGACCGCCATGTTTGTAGACAGAGCAAGGATCATCGTTCGAAGCGGAAAAGGCGGGGACGGACACGTAAGTTTTCGAAGGGAAAAGTTCGTGCCGGACGGAGGACCTGACGGCGGAGACGGCGGAACAGGCGGAGACGTGATCTTTCAGGTCGACAAGGGATTAAACACCTTGATCGACTTCAGACACGTGAGAAAATATAAGGCCGGAGACGGCCAGGAGGGCGGCAAGAAAAATTGCCGCGGCAAAGACGGAGAGGACATTGTGATCAAGGTTCCGGAAGGTACCGTGATCAAGGAAGCCCAGAGTGATCAGGTGATCATAGACATGTCCGGTGAAAATCAGAAGGTAGTTCTGCTAAAAGGCGGAAGAGGCGGTAATGGCAATCAGCATTATGCAACCCCTACCATGCAGGCGCCGAAATATGCGCAGCCCGGACAGCCGGCACAGGAGCTGGAACTGACGTTGGAGCTTAAGGTGATCGCTGACGTTGGTCTCGTTGGTTTCCCGAATGTCGGAAAGTCCACCTTACTTTCCCGAGTGACCAATGCAAGACCGAAGATCGCGAATTACCATTTCACGACATTGAATCCTAATCTTGGCGTGGTTGACCTGGAGGGGACGAAAGGCTTTGTGATCGCTGACATTCCCGGTCTGATTGAGGGCGCTTCCGAGGGCGTTGGACTTGGACATGAATTCCTGCGTCACATTGAACGTACCAAGGTGATCATTCACGTCGTGGATGCGGCTGGTACGGAAGGAAGAGATCCTATTTCAGACATCTATGCGATCAATAAGGAACTGGAGGCTTATAATCCCGAGATCGCTTCCAGACCGCAGGTGATCGCTGCCAATAAAATGGATGCCATTTATGAGGCTGATCGTGAAGAAGCCTTAAAGAGCATCCGGGATGAATTCGAGCCGAAGGGCATCAAGGTGTTCCCGATTTCCGCCGTGAGCGGCGAGGGTCTAGAAGAGCTTCTGTATGAGGTGAGCCAGATGCTTGAAGGGATCGGCGAGGAAACAACGGTATTCGAGCGCGAGTATTATCCCGAGAAGCTTTCGGAGATCAAGGATCTGCCTCATACCGTAACCTATGATCCCGTGGAGGATGAATATGTTGTGGAAGGTCCCCGCATCGAGAAGATGCTTGGGTATACCAATCTTGAGAGCGAAAAAGGCTTCCAATTCTTCCAGAATTTCCTGAAGGAGAATGGAATTTTAGATGAGCTGGAGGCGCTTGGCATCAAGGACGGCGATACCGTTAGACTCTATGGACTTTCCTTTGATTATTATAAGTAAAGGATGATGAATATGACAAGTAAGCAAAGAGCATACTTAAAAAGCCTGGCAAGCAATCTGAATCCGATCTTTCAGGTCGGTAAGGCCAGTCTGACGCCGGAGATCACGGAAGCCATTCTGGAGAGCTTTAACAATAATGAGTTGATCAAGGTTGCCGTTTTGAAAAACTGCACGGATGATCCCAGGGCCATTGCGGAATACGTCGCGGAAAGAACGCATTCGCAGCTTGTTCAGGTCATTGGCAAGAGATTCGTTTTATATAAGCCGTTTAAGGAGAATCCAAAGATCGTTCTTCCTAAGTAAGGAGAAGCTTTATGGCGAAGATTGGCATTTTAGGCGGGACCTTTCATCCGATCCATAATGGACACGTCGCTCTGGGACAATATTGTTTAGATAAGAAGCTGGTGAAGGAGGTATGGTTCATCCCGACCGGTGTTTCTTATCTCAAGGCGGGTCAAAAGATGCTCTCCGGTGAGGAACGACTTCGCCTGACCAGGCTTGCCATTGAAGGCAGGCCCAACATGAGCGCTTTGGATCTGGAGATCAGGCGGCCGGGCAATACCTATACCGTGGAGACGCTTCGCGAATTAAAGAAGCTTTGGCCGGAGCATGAATTCTTTTATATCATTGGCGCGGATTGTCTTTTCAGCATGGAAAACTGGTATCAGGCAGAGGAAATCTTTCAGCTTTGTACCATGCTCGTTGCAAGAAGGGATGGAAAGAGTCGCGGCGAAATGAGAAAGAAGGCACGCGATCTGAAAGACCGCTTTCGGGCCAAGATTCATCTTTTGGAATTTCAGGAGATGGAGATCTCATCCACGCTGATCCGTGACAGGATCAAAAATGGAAAATCAATCCGTGACCTCCTTCCGGAAAAGTTGGCGAAGGAAATAAAGAAAAAAGGGTATTTCAAGGATTGATCTATTGTCTGTGACAAAATGAGCGATAATTACATAAGGAGAAATCGTGGCTAAGAAAGAAGAGGAATACTTAAAGAAGTTGACAAAGGCCATGGAGGAAGTGCAGTCGGGAAAGCGATTTACGCATACGCTTGGCGTGGAATATACTGCCTGTGCGCTTGCGATGAAGCATGACGTCCCTTTGTTTTCCGCACAGCTCGCAGGTCTGCTGCATGACTGTGCCAAATGCCTGGAAGATGAAAAACTGATCAAGATTTGTGACAAGAATCATCTTTCGGTCTCGGAGGTGGAGAGAAGAAATCCATATTTGCTCCACGGTAGGGTTGGTGCGTTTCTGGCAAAGACGAAATATGAAGTGACGGATGAAGACATACTGAATTCCATAGAATGGCATACCACTGGAAGACCTGGCATGTCAGCGCTTGAAAAGATCATTTTTATTGCAGACTATATTGAACCAAGCCGGAAAAATGCGCCAAATCTTACGCTGGTCAGAAAGATGGCCTTTGAGGATTTGGATCAGACCATGATCAAGATTTTAGAGGACATTCTGTCCTATTTAAAGAGTCAGGGAGGAGAGATCGATCCTATGACGCTTAAGACCTATCATTACTATTTGGGAGAATAAAAGGAGACTTAATATGGAACAGACTTCGATTCAAATGACAAAACTCGCGATCCAGGCATTGGAGGACAAAAAGGCAGAGGACGTGAAGGCAATTGACATCAGTGAGGTCAGCGTGATCGCAGATTATTTCCTGATCGCGGGAGGCACCAATCCGAATCAGATCAGGGCGATGTGTGACAACGTGCAGGAGACCTTGGAGCGCGCCGGATTTCTTTGCAGACAGATTGAAGGATATGAGACTGCGAACTGGGTGCTGATGGATTTCGGTGACCTGATCGTGCACATCTTTGATAAGGAAAACCGTCTTCTTTTTGATCTGGAAAGGATCTGGAGAGACGGAAAGATTTCAGATGCGAATGCGATCATGTCGGAATAGGGAATCAGAAAGATGGATCAGAAAGCAAAAAGGAGCACGGGCCGAAGCCGTACTCCTTTTCTTTTTCCCATCGATCAATCCCGTTCCTTGGATAGTCGCATATAGAAACTAAGCAGATAGATCCCGCACAGTCCGACGATGATATAAATGATCCTTGAGAACCATGACATATCACCGAAGAGGAATGCGACTAAGTCAAATCGGAATATACCGATAAGAGCCCAGTTTAGGGCACCAACAATGGCAACCGTAAGGGCAGTAGCGTCCAAAAACTTATTCTCCATGACTCCTCGTTTCCGCGCTTCCTTTCAGCGCCAATCAAGATATGCAAAGCAGGATTGCTAAGCAATATCAGTATGGACAATAGAATGGAAAACTATGCAGAAACAAGGAATGGCAATTCCGGGAAATCCAGGGAAAGGCATTCTTAGCGATAGAAGCGGAAAACGCCAAACACTTTTCCCATGATCTTACAGTCATCCACAATAATGGGATCCATGAAATCATTCTCGGGCTGCAGACGAATATGCCCTTTTTCTTTATAAAATGTCTTCACGGTGGCGGAATCATCGATCAGCGCAACAACGATCTCGCCGTTATGAGCCGTTTCACAGCAATGCACCAGAATATGATCGCCGTCATAGATGCCGACGTTCACCATGGAATCACCACGTACGTTCAACATAAAGGAATCGCCTCTGGGAACCTTGTCAGCAGGAACGGGGAAATAATCCTGGATATTCTCCTCGGCAAGGATGGGCTGTCCTGCGGCAACGTTGCCGACCACGGGTATGCTCACCATCTCGGTCCTTACCATCTGAAAGCTGTCGTCACAGATCTCAATGGCGCGGGGCTTGGTAGGGTCTCTTCTGATATAACCATTTTTTTCGAGGGTCTCTAAGTGAGAGTGCACGGAAGAAGTGGATTTTAAGTTCACGGTCTCACAGATCTCGCGAACGGTAGGCGGATAGCCTCTTTTCAAAATTTCATCCTTAATATAATTCAGAATTTCTAATTGCTTGTTGGTAATCTTACCGGCGCCCATGAGAATCCTCCTTTTCCTATCATTGAAATTACTAACGTGGCTTGCTACAAGCTGTCCTCGGACACGGAGCAACGCTCCGTACATCTGCGGCCTTCGGCCGTCCTTGACATAGGAACAGCTGAAATTTCATTACGTCTGTTCCTATTATAACACATAAAATCAAAAAAGCAAACATATATTCGCAAAAATATGTTCGATTTTTTGCTTGACAAAAGAATGTATGTTCGATATAATGCAAATATAAGAACAATTGTTTGGGAACGGACATTCGAAGGGCGTTTGGGTTAGCGATCGATCGGATCGGTTTTATGAGATAAGGAGACGGAAGATGAACGGGAGAGAAAAGAGTTATCAGGAAAGAAGAAAAGAGATTTTCCGCAGGCAGCGTGCCCGTCAGAGAAGAGAAACGATCATGAAGCTTGTTATGGGCTTTCTATCCCTGATCGTCATTGTGTCAATAACCATTGGCGTGTTTTCCGTCCAGGGAAAAGCGCAGTCGAAGAAAGGTCAGCAGTATAAATATTATACCAGCGTTCAGGTAAAGTATGGCGATACGCTTTGGTCCCTGGCCGATCAATATGCAGATGATGAGCATTATGATCATTTTTCTTATGTTGCGGAAGTTAAGAGCATCAATCATATTCACGATGAGAATCAGATCATTGCAGGAACGACTCTGATCCTTCCGTATTATTCGTCGGAATATATTTGTGACTAATGATCTTCAGGTATTTTCCAGCCTTGCAGATTGCCGCCCTGGATGGCAGTAAACATTCTGCTTTTGATTCCGGGGTTTTCTGCGTTTAAATTTGCAAGGAGATCCTTGATATATTGTCTTTTGGTATAACCGTCAGCAGGGCAGGGGCTTTTAATGATCGGCAAATCATATTTATTAGCGTATCCGATCACTTCAGCTTCCTTAACATAGGCAAGAGGTCGGATCACGGTGAGATCCATTCGGTCGAGATAGGTCACTGGTGCAAACGTATGGAATCTTCCTTCAAAAATGAGTGACATCATCATGGTTTCCACGATGTCATCCATGTGATGAGCATATGCGATTTTGTTGCAGCCCATTTCTTTGGCAACCGTATTCAAGGCACCTTTTCGCATTTTTGCGCAAAGAGAGCAGGGATTTGTCTCCTTGCGATCCTCAAAAATGATTTGGGAAATGTCCGTTTCGACTACGCGATAGGGAATGTTTTTCTCGGTACAAAGGCTTTCAATCTTATCGAATTGTATGTTGTGGAAGCCGAGATCCACCGTGATCGCGCACAGCTCAAATGGCTGAGGATAGAAGAAGCGTAAAGAATTCATGGCATCCAAAAGCGTCAGACTGTCTTTTCCGCCGGAAATTCCAACGGCAATCTTATCCCCGGCTTCGATCATGTGATAATCATCTATGGCTTTTCTGATTCTGCTCAGTAATTGTTGTAATTTCATGATGGTTTTCCTTTCGTTATTTTCCAATTCTAACGCGTTTTTCCCCTTTCCTCAATAGTTTTCTGAGAGATTCAAAGTAAATTTTGTTTTTTGTGGATATTACTTGTGAATTTTAGGCATTTGACGTATGATATTGTTGTAGATTTTATACTTCAAAGCTGGTAGGGTGGGGGAGAACGTATGAAAAAATGGAATTTTAATAATAAATACGTTGCCTGGGGTATTACGGCATTTCTTGTGATCGCGGGTGGACTTGGCGTCTACTATCTGATGTTTCATTCGTCTCGTTTAACGGCGAACATCCACAAGGTTTTTTATATTTTAATGCCTGTAATGTTTGGTCTTGCGATCGCATACCTGTTGACTCCGGTGATGGTTTACTTTGAAGTTCGTATTTTTACGCCGCTCTGTGAGAAATTACACTGGAAAAAGAGCAATGGGAGAGATAAGACCATACGACTTTTTTGTATCCTGATCACTCTGGCCATATTCTTTACCGTACTCTATGAATTGATCTACATGTTGATCGCTCAGATCGTGCCCAGCGTGGTCACAATCGCCAACAACTATGATACCTATTATGATAATATACAGCGGTGGCTGAACAAGTTATTGGAAGATAATCCCTTACTGAGGGAAAACGCCATGAAGCTCTTTGATAATTATTCTAATGAGATCAATGAATGGTTGAATACCACGATATTGTCAAAGACCAGTGACGTGCTGAAAGCGGTGTCCCTAAGTGTCTTAGGGAGCGTTAAAGTGATCTGGAATCTGATCATTGGCATTATTATTTCCGTTTATGTCATGATCAATAAAGAGAAGTTTGCCGGTCAGTTTAAAAAGATCGTATTCGCATTCAATGACATTAACAGCGGGAACATCATTATTAACAACGTAAAGTTCACCCACAGAACCTTTGGTGGATTTATCGGTGGGAAAGTGCTGGATTCCATTATCATAGGCTTGCTTTGCTTTATTGGCACCTCGATCATGCAAACCCCATATGCCTCCCTGATCAGCGTGATCATTGGCGTGACGAACGTGATCCCTTTCTTTGGACCGTATTTAGGCGCGATTCCTTCTGCGTTTTTGATTTTCATCGTTGATCCGATGCATCCGTTAAATTGTGTCTATTTTGCATTATTTATCCTTGCTTTACAACAATTCGACGGCAACATTCTTGGCCCATGGATCCTTGGCGACTCAACGGGTCTTTCCGGATTCTGGGTAATCTTTGCGATCACGTTCTTTGGAGGTCTTTGGGGCGTATTCGGAATGCTGATCGGCGTGCCCTTATTCGCAGTGATTTATGCTGCAATTAAGTCCTATATTGAAATGAAGCTGAAAAAGAAGAATTTGCCGACCGAAACGGATGATTATACCTATGTCTGTGCAATTGATGACAAAGGCCTGCATACCTATGTGCCTGAAGGCAAACAAAATACAAAATACAAGGCCGTATATCAATTTGGACAGGAATTTATCAGTGATTCCTCTGAAATCATCACTGGAGAATACATGACAAAGACGACTGTGCAACAGCCGCCTGAGAAAAAGAAAAAGAAATCCGAAAAGGAAGAGTAGGATTTCCCTAAATACAACATTTCGGAAAATGCTGATTTTCCGAAGAGAACAATAAGGATTTTGGCCCGAAAGTGGCCATAAGTGGTCTATGAGAGAAAAAAAATCCAACACGCAAATTTTATATGAGCTTGTAGAGTCTCTTCCGGAATTTTGCAAAGGATATTTGATCGTTCGTGCGAATGACCGAGGCATTGCAACAAGAATTGGATATGCAAGAAATTTGAAAACATTTTTTGAATATGTGCTGAAACACGTGCGTGCCTTTCAGGGAAAATCCGTGAAGGATATCCAGCCTGCAGACATGGGAAAATTATCTGTTGAAGATATCGACCTGTTTATCGGATATTTTTCTGAAGATCATGAAAAACCCACCATAGCACGCATGAAATCCTCAATTTCGTCAATGTACAATTATTTGACAAATACGTTGCGGGCAATATCTTATAATCCGGTATTGGGCGTTCAGCGCGTCGACGTGCCGAAAAAGGATTACGTCGTATACTTAAATCTGCAGGAACAAGAAAAATTATTGAATGCGATTATTTATGGCACTGGATTGACCGAACGGGAAAAATCCTTGCATAAACGGTACGTAAAACGTGATCTGGCTTTGGTATTTTTACTGTTAGACACCGGACTTCGTGCCGCTGAGCTCCAGGGTGCTGACAATCGTGACGTAGACCTTTCGGAATGCAGCATCATTGTGACCAGAAAAGGCGGATCCATCAATAAGGTCTATTTTTCTGACGAAGCTGCGGAATATCTCAGGGATTACATGCTGGAAAAAGAAGCAAATTTGGCAATGTTTAACGGTCCTGCAGACCCTCTGATCATTTCGGAAAAAGGGACAAGGTTAACGGTGCGTCAATATGAAAATATTGTGCCAAAATATGTGAATGCGGCGCTTCCGGACCGATATGGCACGATCAATTGTCATAAACTACGATCCAGCTTTGCCATGGAGTTTTACATGCGTGATCCCAAATATGGCGGCCATGACATTTTAGCCCTTCAAAATCGAATGAATCATAAACGGCTGGAAACCACCAATATCTATGCAAAGGCTGCAAATAATGTTTCCAAGGAAACCAGAAATTGGCGCCAAACCACGGATAAATAAAAATCCCAGAGCTTTTTGAGGCTCTGGGATTTTTTTAGTTCCATTCTTTTAGCTCGATTCTTTTAGTTCAATTCTTGTATTTAAGAAATGCGACTACTCTTCTGCCGTCTTATTTTTCTCATCAGCGGAAGCTGCGGGAATTGCTGCAGCCTTGCCGCCAAGGAAACCTGCGAGAACGGCGCTCAGATCCACGCCGGTGGACTCCTTCATACCGTCAGTTACCTGAACAACGGTGCCCATGATGTCCTTAACCAGCTTTGCGGAGTTGCCGTCACCGTACATGGTGATCTTATCTACCTGAGTCAGAGGCTCAGCTGCATTCTTAACAACGTCAGGCAGTGCCTTGAAGTACATGTCGAGAACGGCTGCCTCGCCCATCTTCTGCATTGCGATGGCCTTCTTCTCGATACCTTCTGCTTCTGCCAAAGACTTTGCACGAATAGCTTCTGCTTCTGCAAGACCCTTTGCGCGGATACCTTCTGCTTCCTGCTCCATGGTATACTTCTGAGCATCTGCGGTAGCCTTCTTTGCTTCTGCTTCCTTTTCCTTCTCGAACTTCTCAGCTTCTGCTCTCTTCTGACGCTCAAAGAGCTGTGCTTCAGAGTTTCTCTGGATCTCATAGAGCTGTGCGTCTGCCTGCTGCTGACGAGCGAACTTTTCGGCCTCAGCCTTCTTCTTCACCTCTGCATCCAGGGCCTGCTCCATAACCTCAGCCTCTTTGCGCTTTAAGAGAATTTCCTTCTCCTGACGGGCAATGTTAGCGTCTGCGGTTGTGATCTCAATGGTCTTACGCTCGGTCTCCTGCTGGATCTGATATGCAGCGTCTGCGATAGCCTTCTTGGTATCAGCGGATTGCTGCAGCTCAGCCTTAGTGATCGCGAGTTCATTTTCCTTCTGAGCGATCAGCGTATCAGCACTGATCTTCGCTTCCTGTGCCTCTCTCTCGGCATTCGCCTGAACGATGGATTTCTCCTTTTCAGCTCTTGCCTTTGCATTTGCGATCTCCAAATCGGAGGTCACCTGTGCGTCATTTGCTTCCTTGCGGGCCATAGCCTGTGCCTTAGCGATTTCCTTCTCGCTCTCTGCACGGGAAATGGCTGCATTCTTCTGGATCTTAACAATATTGTCAACACCGAGGTTTTCAATAACGCCGTTGCCGTCTACGAAGTTCTGCACGTTGAAGGATACGATGTCCAGACCCATGGCTGCCAGGTCGGGTTCTGCGTTTTCCTTTACCAGCGTAGCAAATTTCTGACGATCGGAAACCATTTCTTCGAGAGCCATCTTACCAACGATCTCACGAACGTTACCTTCCAGCACTTCTCTTGCAACTCTTGCAATGTAATCAGGCTTCTTATTCAGGAAGTTCTGTGCTGCAAGACGAAGCTTGTCGGGATTGTCGCTGATCTTAACGTTGACGGTTGCATCCACGTTGATGTTGATGTAATCAGCGGTAGGAACGGCATTGCTTGTCTTTACGTCGATGGGGATCAGCTGGAGATTCAATTCATCCTTTCTTTCTAAGAACGGGAACTTAATTCCGGCTTTTCCGATCAGTACCTTGGGCTTCTTGCGAAGACCAGAGATGATCATTGCGGTATCAGGTGACGCTTTCACGTATCCCGATGCCATGATCACCAAAATGGCGATCACGATGATTGCAATAACAATTGCGGTTTGAGTAATGGTGGGCATGTGTGATTTCCTCCTTTATGAAGTTATTTTGTTAAATGATAACATTTGCGCACCCTGTTTCATTTATATAGAGTATACCATGTCAGTTTCCAAAAAGAAAGAACGATTTGATGCACGATAGCGATCAATATCGATCCTTAGGTTGCACTTTGGCCCATGATCTCGTTGGAATCCAGGACGATCGTAAAGGGACCGTCATTTAAAAGGGATACCTTCATGTCAGCGCCAAAGATACCGGTTTGCACGCGCTCGTTTCCAAAAAGCTCCCTACATCTCTTTACCATATTTTCATAAAGAGGCTCGGCGACATTTGGCGGCGCTGCATTGATAAAGGAGGGACGATTTCCCTTTCGGCAGTCCGCATATAGCGTAAATTGCGAGATGAGAAGTACCTTCCCCTCCACGGAGTTCAGATCCAGATTGGTTTTTCCCTCAGCATCCTCGAAAATGCGAAGCCCAAGCATCTTTCTAAGAAGCTTTTCTCCAATTTCCATGGAATCTCCGTTACAGATCCCGATCAAAACTAAAAATCCTTTGTCAATGCTTCCCACGGTCTTGCCATCCACAACAACGCTCGCCTGGGATACTCTTTGAATCACAAATTTCATGTTTTTCTATCCTTCTTAATGATTCATGCAGAAAAAATATGCGGTCACCTGTGCCCTGGAGCTAAAGGGGGCACCCTCCCGGATCATTTGCAGCAGGGTTTCACGATCATAGAAGGCCGCCTGGATCTGTTCGTTTTCGGAAGCATTCTGCGGATTTAAGGTCCCTTCCACCTCCACAAACGCCAGATGTGTCGTCACGTCAGAGATCGCAACGGCTGCAAAGGATGGCGGAAGGATCTGCCTGATCTCTTTCACCTTGAGTCCCGTTTCTTCAAAAAGCTCTCTGTGAATGCATGCCTCTATGGTCTCGCCTTCCTCCGTCATTCCTGCGCAAAGGTTATAAATCTCCTGATTGACGCCCATGCGGAATTCCTTGAGAAGAAGGAACTGATCGCCCTTGGTCGCCACGATGGACACGCCGCTGGGACACTTCCCGAGCTCCTCTTCGCTCATTAAGTCTCTCCGGCTTACGATCTCATAAGTCTTTTCCCTGCCGGCCTTATTCAGATACTTCAGTTCATAATTCTTTAGGTACTTTCCGTCTTTTACTTTTAGAAATGAGATCAGTTTCATTGGGTCACACCTTATTCTTTGGAAGGGGATATTTGTATTTCCTTGCCTGCTCTAACAGGGGCGGAACCGTCTTCATGCGCGTGATCTCCATCAGCCCAAGCCTCGTAAAGTCGACCACGCAGGTCTTGACGCGGTCTCGCTGCAAAAGCTTTTGCATCTCCTTGATCAGCGCTTCCTGGTCTTCGGCATTATTCATGTTGATAAAGTCGACCAAGATCATTCCTGAAAGATTGCGCAGTCTGATCTGATAGGCAATTTCCGAAGCCGCTTCCATGTTGATCGCACGATAATAATCCTGTTCCCCCTTATGCGCTTCATATTTGCCCGAATTCACGTCAATGACCGTCAAGGCTTCCGTTGGCTCAATGATGATATATGCGCCGGATTTCAGCCATACACGCGTGCTGAGGGCCCCTTCGAGCTTTGTGGACAGGCTGTAGAGCTTTTCCAGCGGATAATTTACGTCATCATAATACCGAATGGTTTTCTCCTCAGGGATGATCTCGGCACCTTGCATCTCCTGTAAAAGCTCCGGATCATCCGTGACGATCTCCTGATATTCCTCAGGAAGCACAAAGTGGTTGATGGCATCCTGCCAGGGACTTGGGGGCTTGCGGATGCAAGTAAATTGTTCGCGATAATATGCATTCTTTAGTAAGTGGTAAAATTCATGAAGCAGCCCTTCCAAGGCGCCTCGAAGCACCTGCGTGGGCACGTCGCGACATTCCGTCCGAACGATCAGGCCAACGGGCGGAAAATGCTTTACGATCTCATTATCACTCTCTGCCCAGGTCCATGGCTTAAGATTTCCGTTTTCATCAAAGTACTTCCCCGTACAAATATCTTCCCGAAGCTCATTCTTTTTTTGCGCGGGTAGCTTCGTGGAAAAATTCGTCTTATTTGAGCCAAGGGCCAGAACAAAAAAACGATTGGAAATGGAAATCTTGGTCGTGACGGCAGGCTGCTTTGTCTTTTGTGCCTCTCGGATGCCCTGTACCAGAACGAGGTCTCCCTGCTTTGGCTTGCGAGGCTTATCAGCGGCATCCGTGCCGCTTAAGAAATAGGGACACAGCATCTGCGTGCCGGGCAGGAAGCAAACCACTCCTTTTTCTATCTCGGCAAAGCAGGCATTCAGGTCCTTTACGACGTCGCGGATCCTCGCCACGTAGATCCCTCCGGTGATCTTTTCCTTTTCACCCTGAAAGGATGCCGCCATCAGCTTATTCTCCTGCATGAGAATGGCGCAGCGACGTTCATTCACTTTTGTAAAGATCAGTTTCCCGTTCATGAAAAATCATCTCCTACTTCATTCATTGAAATAAGGCTTGAAATTAAATCTGCAGAAGATTCTTCCACATCACTTTTTCGGGTATATACGTCTAGTCTTGTGATTTGCAAAGAATTGTCTTGTAGTTCTTGCCCATGAAGTCCCAGGAAGGCGCTGAGCACTTGCGAGGGCTTCACGTTTTCGCCGCTGGACGCGAGGAGCAGCATATTCAAGCTTTTGTCTTCGGCATTCCACTGCATGGAAAGAATGCCAGGGCGAAGATCCACCTCACGCATTCCCTTTTTCCCCTCCTTCTGGTAGGGGATGGATTCCAGATTTAGGAACGAAAGGATCTGATCAGAAATTGCCTCCGGTTCCTCCTGAAACAGCGAAGGGATGCGGCCTTCTCGAAACCGCACCAGATACTTAGCTGCGGCTACGCTGGCCATGGCATTTCCGGCGCCCTCCGGCAGCCTTTTTGCACTGACGATCCGGATTTCCGGTACGCTGGCCTCGTTCAGCCTCCTTACGATGTCCTCGGAAGTGGTGATGGAATGCACTTCAACATCCATATATTCGCCCAGGCTCTCCACGCCAACGCTTAAGGGTGCGGCGAAGGTTAAGATCTGATGCGGGCTAAATCCAGTGGTGTAGCATACGTCGATCTCGGCCCTTCGAAGGCACTTTTGAAAGAAACGCATGACGTCCAGATGACCAATATATCGGATCGCGCCCGTTTTTTGAAATTTGATTCGTAGCTTGATCTGATCACTCATGATCCAGTGCCCTTTCTTCAAAGCAGATGCCGCCGCCAAATCTGGCAGCGCCGCAGCCCTGACATTTTATCTTACAATTCTCCGAGATGGTTTCCTTTTGCGCCTTCAGCCATTCTCTCTTTAGGAATTCCTTGGTCACGCCTGCGTCGATAAAGTCCCAGGGGAAGATCTCATCCAGGGAACGCTCACGAGAAGTATAAAACTCCGGCGTCAAGCCGCATTCCAAAATGGTGTCGATCCAAACCTGATGCTTATAATACTCACTCCAGGCATCATAAAAGCATCCCTTTTCATATACCCTGCGGATCACTTCACAAAGCCTGCGGTCGCCTCTTGCGAGCACACCCTCCATGACGCTGGCATCCGCCTCATGCCAATTGTATTTGATACTCTTTTGATTGAGCTGCTCAGAAATGCATTTCCGCGTAAAATAAGCCTTCTCCAGAAATGCATCCTTCGTGCACTGCGGCGCCCATTGGAACGGCGTAAAAGGCTTAGGCACAAAGAAGGAGGTGCTTGCAACGATCTGCACGCGTCCGTTCACGCGCTTTTCCTTTGGAACGGTATCAAAGAATTCAGCGGCAATCTTATTACAAAGCTCTGCGATCCCGCGAATGTCTTCTTCCGTCTCCGTCGGCTGTCCCAGCATGAAATAGAGCTTTACGCGCGTCCATCCGCCTTCGAACGCAAGATGCGCGCCCTTTAGGATGACTTCCTCAGTCAACCCTTTATTGATGACGTTGCGAAGCCTCTGACTGCCCGCTTCCGGTGCAAAGGTCAGACTGGACTTTTTGACGTCCTGCACCTTGCTCATCACGTCCAAGGAGAAGGCGTCGATCCGAAGACTTGGCAGCGAGATGTTTACGTGTCTCTTATCACATTCCTCGATCAGATAATCGATCAGCTCAGGCAGCTTGGAATAGTCACTGGAGCTCAAGGAACTGAGCGTCAGCTCTTCATGTCCTGTGTTTTTTAACATGATCAGGGCATATTCTTTTAGCTTCTCCACGTCTCTTTCCCGCACGGGGCGATAGAGCTGCCCCGCCTGACAGAAACGACACCCGCGAATGCATCCGCGCTGGATCTCCAGGACGACGCGGTCTTGCGTGATCTTAACGTAAGGCACGAGAGGCTTCATGGGATAATAGGTATTGGTCAGATCCATCTCCACTTCTTTTAGGATCTTTTCCGGTATGTCTTCATAAAGGGGCAGAAAGCTCTTTATGGTCCCGTCCGCATGATAGGTCACCTTATAGAGGGACGGCACGTACATGCCGGGGATCTTAGCAGCCTCATGCAGAAAAGCCTTTCGGTCAAAGCCTGCCTGTTTATGCCTTCGGTAAAGCGCGATCAGCTCACCGTAGCGCGTCTCCCCCTCCCCGACGTAAAACAGGTCAAAAAAATCCGCGATCGGCTCAGGATTATAAGTACAAGGCCCGCCTCCGATCACAATGGGATCATCGTTTCCGCGGTCAGCGCTCAGCAGCGGGATCTGCGAAAGATCTAACACCTGTAAGATGTTCGTATAACACATCTCATACTGGATGGTGATCCCAAGAAAATCAAATTCCTTGATGGGATCCTGAGATTCCAAGGCAAACAGCGGGATCTTATCCCTGCGCATGATGGCATCCAGGTCGAGCCAGGGGGAATAGACGCGTTCGCACCATACGCCCTCCATGCGATTAAACATGTCATATAAGATCTGAATGCCAAGATGTGACATACCGATCTCGTAAACGTCCGGAAAGCACATCGCAAATCGAACGTCAACGGTCGATGGGTCCTTTATGACACTGTTATACTCCCGTCCAATATATCTGGCAGGTTTTTCAATCTGCATCAATATGTCGTCAGACAGGGCCAATCCGTCATTCCTCACTCTTTCGCTTCCTCCTGCAGGCAGCCTGCATTTCTTTTAAGTCATCCGCAGTACATACACTGCGGGAATATCTTGCTTTTTCATATACATATGCGATCTGGGGACTTTCCTCCTCGGTCGCGATCTCTCTCGCCGTCATCCGCCAAAGCTCGCTGATCTCGTGATTTGTGGACAAGGCTTTTTTTCGATAGAGTCTTCGGATCCTCTGCGTCGGTGATAGGAAGCTGTCGTCCTCCTCTTCTATGATCACGCTGCTTGGCGAAAGATCTTCATGCACGTCAATGTCCTCGGTCTCCTCTGCCACCTCGATCAAAACCTTCGATTTCTGATAGGAATGCAAGAAGCCAAGGAGCTTCATCAAGAACAGGTAAAGTCCGTAAAGCAACAGGAGCATGACGCCGGCGAAGGCAAGCTTTTCGAGAAGCATCCAGAACATGGAGGGCTGCTGCTCCGGTATGACGGCGCGCTGGAAGGGCTCACTTTCCCCGCCATCCCGAATAAAAGTCTGCCGGTCAGAGGATGAAAAGAATTTACGTAAAAACAGGATGAATTTTTTGATCCCTTGCTGACCTCCGTGCATCAAAAGACGGAAGAATTCATCGGAGATGGAGAAGGATGCGATCACCATCAGCGGAATGATCAAAAGTCCCACGAATTGGATCGTGCCTGCAATGCCGGAATGAAAGATCTTTTTGCTAGGCATGTTGGATGAGGTCTCCTCGTTGCCGATCGTAAAGACAAGGTAATGCTCCACGTAATTCGCAAGAAGCGCCATGCAGATGGAGATAATGGCGGCAAAATGCATGTAAAAGGAAAAATGCAGGTGGTTTACGTAAACGGCGATGATACTCAAAATAATGTTGACGCACATCGGGAAAAAGAGCGGCAACGTCATGGTATATCGATTGTCCTTCTTGATCATCTTGAATAGGGACATCATCAGATAGATCATGGCAAAGAACAAATAGGTCGCCTTCAAAAAAGCCGGCTCCAGCGGAAGCAGGGCGAGAAAGCCTCCGATGATAAAGAAGCTTGCAACCTGCAAGATAAAGCTTTGGACGATCTCGCGGGCAATAAACAAGGCGAGGGGCATCAAACCAAGAAAGAACCAGCAGATCAGACAAAGAAAGTCAGGCCGTTCGGTTTCCGCGAACAGAATCACAACGGGGAAAAAGGCCCAGTGATTGGCCTGCGTCGAAAGAAATTCTCTTAGCATCTGGATCTTAATCTGCTTCATGCCCCTTCTCCTTTCTTAGATTCTGATCAATCGAATGCTGCTCCTGAGCGGCAGCGGAACATCGCTTAAACTGAAATTCTTGGATACCGGCGAGAACCAGGAGAAAACCCTGCCCTGGTCGGAAAACGCCCGGAGCGTATTGCAAAAGTTTTGCTCCAGGGTTGCGGATACGAAGCAGGTATAGGTATTATCCTGCTCCACAAGGATCCTTCTGCGAAAGAGCTTTTCAAAGTCGATGGCATCCTGATCCACGTCGACCCTGGCAAGACTTCGAAGGATCTTGGACTGGTGATTCGGTCCCCGGCCGGTGCTTACCAGCATCGGCTCTCCGCTTAGCATGTCCTTACCGTTACAATAAAAAGCAACCTTGATGTTTTGCTCGAGCAGATACTTCACCAAACCCGCGGCAAGCCGGATGGTACTTTCCAGCGCATCCATGTTCTTAAATAAGCCTTTGTCCTCTAAGTTCAGAAAGATCCTCACGGTTTTCGGTGTGGTGTAATTCCTTTGATTGACCATAAAGGATCCTGTCTTCGCCGTCGCCTTCCAGTTAATGCTCTTCATGCTGTCAAAGGGCTGATACTCTCGGATCCCTCGGATCTCGAAGGGGTCTTCATAGAGATTTCGTTTCGTGATCATCTCGCCGTTTAGCTGCTGGAGCATCATCTGGAAATCCCTGCTCTCAAATGGCCTTGGCAGAACATAGATGCTTTCGGACGGCTGAAAGGAGGAATGCAGCTCATAGGTCATAAAGAGGTCGAAACCGGTCAGGTCAATGTTGTTGATCCGATAATACCCTCTTCTCTTTGCATAAAAATGAAGGGTTCTGGTGACCCGCTCTCCCCCGCTGACCTGAAAGACGTCATTGTGATAGAACTGGTCCGTCGTAACGGAACCCCTGTTTTTGTCGAATTCCAGATGTTTGTCCGTCTGAAATTTCACCATGAGTGACGACAAAGGAAGCTTCTTTCGGTTTTCCACCACGATCTGAAGCTTTCCCTCTCCGAGCTCAGGAATCTCAGCATTCATGAACTTCACGCGAACTTCCAGGTCATCCTGCCAATGTTCGACATAATACTTCCGCTGCAGAAAGAATGCACCCAAAATGATCGCGGCGATCAAAATGGTTTGTATCATTTCTCAAAGTCCTCTGTGGGTACAATTGTTTCTTTCACGATGTCTTGAATGAATCTGACACAGTCCGTATTCTTTCCGTAGCCAAGGATGATCCTGTGCGTCAAAACGGCGGAGGCAACGGTCTTTACGTCATCGGGGATGCAATAATCCCTTCCCATAAGACAGGCATGCGCCTTTGCCGCGTGCATCAGCGCGAGCGTGCCGCGGGGGCTGACGCCCATGAGCACGTCATTGCTTTGTCTGGTTGCCGTGGTCAGTCTTACGATATAATCGAGGATCGCATTAGATACGTGAACGGCTGCAGCCTCCTTACGCACTGAGTCAAGCTCCTCGGCCGTTACGACGCTGGTGAGACTCTCTAAGGGATCCGTGTCCATATATTTCACGAGGATCTTCATCTCCTCCTCATGATTCGGGAATCCGACAGAAAGCTTCATCATAAAACGGTCCAGCTGTGCCTCGGGAAGCGGGAAGGTTCCAGCCGTTTCCACGGGGTTTTGCGTTGCAATGACGAAAAAGGGATTGCCGGGCAGATAGGTCTTACCGTCAATCGTGACCTGCCTTTCTTCCATCACCTCCAGGAGACCTGCCTGCGTTCTCGGTGTGGCGCGGTTGATCTCATCCGCAAGGAGAATATTCGTGAATACGGGGCCGGTTCGGAGCATAAACTCTCCGGACTTCGGATCATATACGTTCAAACCGGTTACGTCCGTAGGCAAAAGGTCTGGCGTAAACTGAATGCGGGAAAACTCCAGGTCGAAGGACTTTGCCAGCGCTTTGGCAAGCTTCGTCTTTCCCGTTCCAGGCACGTCCTCGAGCAGAACGTGACCGCCTGCGACAAGGGCCGTAAACAGTAAAGTCAACACCTGATCCTTACCGACAATGACTAAATTTAAGTTCTCCAGTAATTTGTGATAGAATTGATTTCCCTGATTCGCCATGACAATTTTCCTTTCTGAGAGTATATGCTCATAGATAGATAATATTTTACCATAAAATCGTTTCCAATACAATAGTTCTGTGAAGGGTACCGTATGCATAGGATGCAAAGAATTGAACAGAAAAAGGAAGGAAATGCCGGATGGAGGAAAAGAAATCTATTCTTTCGCCCCTTCAGAAGGGCCGGATCTTCCTCGTGATCTTTTTGGTCGGCGCCTTGGTATTCTTTGACAGACAGGGAGATGACAAAAAAGAAAAAAAGATGGCAGAGACGCTGTTTCAAAGCATCTCTGCCGATTACGTACAGATTGTGTCGCAGGATCTGGCGATCCTAAAAACGCAGCTTAGCGATTGGCAAGTTCCGTGGTGATGTCCTCCCAGGTAATGCCCTTCTCGGCCATCAGAACCATCACGTGATACAGGAAATCACTGATCTCATACTTGATCTCATTGGGGTTGGGATTCTTGGCGGCGATCACGATCTCGGTGGCTTCCTCGCCGAGCTTTTTTAAGATCTTGTCAATTCCCTTGTCAAAGAGATAATTGGTGTAAGAGCCTTCCTTCGGATGTACCTTGCGATCCTTGATCACGTCGAAGACTTCCTCGAAGACTTGCAGCGGGTTGGCTACTTCTTCATACTCTTTCTTTGCGATCTCGTTGAAGAAACAGCTCCTTGCCCCCGTATGACAGGCAACGCCCACCTGATTTACCTTCGCAAGGATGGTGTCGAGGTCGCAGTCTGCGGTAAGGCTTCTGACATATTGAAAATGTCCGCTCGTCTCGCCCTTGAGCCATTGGGCCTGCCTGGAACGGCTGTAATAATGCATCTTTCCGGTCTTCAGAGTCTGTAGATAAGCTTCTTCATTCATGTAAGCCACCATAAGGACCTCTAAGGTCCGATAATCCTGAATGACCACGGGAACGAGTCCGTCCGCGCCTTTCTTTAACTGATCCCAGGTGAAGGCAGGGGTCAGCTTCTCGGTGGAAATGCCGTTTTGCTCGCAGAGCTCCTTGAGCACGGGGATCTCCTTCACGTTGTCATTGATGGTATTTCCGGTAATGCCACAGACGTTATCCTGCCCAAAGATCTCGATCAGCTTATTCAGCGCGATCTGATTGATGAACACAATGCAGGGAAGGTCCGTGATCTCTCCCACCTCGCGAATGATGTGTGGATTCAGAAGGACAAGCCCTGAGAGCCATTCCTTTGCGGTGCTCAGATTGTCGAAAATGGTCTCCACTTTACCAAAGCAGGCAAGGATCTTATCCTTTCCAAACTTCTGGGAAACCTCCTGGGACAACGCCACGTTGCTTTCGAGTTCATAGTTCAGAATGACCTTTTTGCAACCGGCATACAGAAGCTTTTTTACGTCCTCCATGCGCTTAACGTTACCTGCACCGATCACGTCACATTCCATCTCGGCGCAGATCTCCTTGATGAGGTCGAGCGCTGCCTCATGCTCCTGATCCCCCTTGGAGAGATCAAAGATGATCAGCTCGTCGATCCCCATCTCATCATAGCTTTTTGCAAGGCGAAGCGGATCCGTCTCGCGAATGGTCAGGTCATTTAAGTTTTTTACGGCATGCTCCTGCCATAAGTAAATACAGCCGACAAATTTCTTTTTCATGTTTGCTCCAGTCATTTGCAATTATAGTGCGCCCTTTGTGCTGAGTACGCCGGTGATCCGATCATCATAAGAGGTGGCCATGTCAAGTGCCTTGGCAAAGGCCTTAAAGGCAGCCTCGATCATATGATGTGAATTCACGCCGGACAGCATCTTAACGTGCAGATTCATTCCGGCGCCATAGCTCACGGCATAGAAGAACTCGCGAACCAGCTCCGTGTCAAGCTCGCCGACGCGCTCCGTCGGGAACTCACATTCAAAATTTAAATAAGGTCTGCCGCAAAGATCAACCGCGCACAGGCAAAGCGCATCGTCCATGGGAAGGATGAAATATCCATAGCGACGGATCCCGTTCTTTGCTCCCACTGCCTGCGCAATGGCCTTGCCAAGAACGATCCCGGTATCCTCAACGGTGTGATGTCCGTCCACGTATAGATCCCCCTTCACGGTGAGATCCAGATCGAAAAATCCGTGTTTGGAAAAGCCCTCCAACATGTGATCAAAGAATCCGATCCCGGTGCTTATGCTGCTCTTTCCTGCTCCGTCCAGATCGATCGTCATTGCGATATCTGTCTCTTTTGTCTTTCGGGAAACGCTAGCTACTCTTTTCTCCATGACAGCCTCCTTCATATGCTATTTCTCGTCTTCAAATCTGACTTTAATGCTATTAGCGTGCGCCGTAAGGCCTTCGCTTCTTGCGAACAGCTGAATGTCATCGCTTACTTTCTTCAGCGCATCCCTGGAGTAAGAGATAATGCTGCTCTTCTTGATGAAGTCATCCACGTTCACGGGGGAGAAAAACTTTGCGGTCCCGTTGGTGGGAAGAATGTGATTCGGCCCTGCGAAGTAATCCCCAAGAGGCTCCGAAGCATACTCGCCAAGGAAGATTGCGCCTGCATTGCGGATCTTAGTCATGACGTCGAATGGATTCTTCGTCAGGATCTCCAAGTGTTCGGAAGCGATCTCGTTCACGGCGTCAATCGCATCCTGCATCGTCTCCGCCACTAAAATATATCCATAATTATCCAGGGACTTCTGAATGATCTCTTTTCTCTCTAATACTGCAACAAATCCGTCCACTTCCTCGGAAACCTTCTTTGCAAGTTCTTCGGAGGTCGTGATCAGGATGGCGCTGGCAAGCTCATCGTGCTCTGCCTGAGAAAGAAGGTCTGCGGCCACGTATCTGGGCGTTGCGAACTCGTCCGCGAGCACTAAGATCTCGCTGGGACCGGCGATGGAATCAATGCTGACGTAACCATAGACAGCCTTCTTTGCAAGTGCCACAAAGATGTTTCCGGGGCCGGTGATCTTATCCACCTTCGGAATGGAATCCGTGCCGTAAGCCATGGCTGCGATGGCCTGGGCGCCGCCTACCTTATAGATCTTGTCAACGCCTGCAATGTCAGCCGCCACAAGCGTTCCGGGATTCACGGAGCCGTCTGCCGCAGGAGGCGTGGTCATGAGTACCTGGTCAACGCCTGCAACCTTCGCAGGAACCACGTTCATCAAAACGCTGCTGGGATAAGCTGCCTTTCCGCCGGGAACATAGACGCCCACCTTTTCGAGGGCAGTGATCTTCATTCCAAGAATGGTGCCGTCGGGCTTTGCGTCAAACCAACTGTTGCGAAGCTGCTTGGAGTGGAAAACGCGAATGTTCTCTGCGGACTTGCGGATCACCTCGATCAGCTTCGGATCAAGCTTTTGATATGCCGCTTCGATCTCTTCTCTCGTCACTAAAATATTCTCGGAATTTAAGTCAAAACGGTCAAATTTCTTCGTGTATTCAAAGACTGCCTCATCGCCCCTTGCCTTTACGTTTGCAAGGATCTCGTTTACGGTATCCTCGTACTTGCCATAATTGTTGGGGCTTCTCTTTAACAGGTCGTTCAGGAGGGATTTCTTGCTCTCCTGCGTTAATTTGATAATTCTCATGTCTATTTCTCCTTTTCCAGATATTCCCGGATGCGGAGCACAAGGTCACGGATCCTTGCCTTCTCCATCTGCATGCTCACGGGATTTACGATCATTCTCGCGCTTAAGGGACAAACCTCCTCGAGCACTTCCAGTCCATTTTCCTTCAGCGTGGAACCGGTCTCCACGATGTCTACGATCACGTCGGACAGCTGTACCAAGGGCCCCAGCTCGACGGAGCCGTTCAGCTTGATGATGTCCACGGTCTGATGCTTTTTGTTATAAAAATAATCCTTTGCGATGTTGGGATATTTACTTGCTACGCGGATGCGCTCGTGATGGAGCAAAAGCTCCTTGGCGCTGGCCGGACCGCAAACGCACATCCTGCACTTTCCAAAGCCGAGGTCAAGTACCTCATAGACGTTGCGATTCTCCTCGAGCACGGTGTCATATCCCACGACGCCGACGTCGGCGCTTCCAAGCTCCACGTAGGTCGGCACGTCAGGCCCCTTCGCCAGAAAGAATTTCATTTTCAGCTCTTCATTGACGAAGATCAGCTTTCTGGAACTCTTATCTCGCATCTCCTCACAGGTGATGCCGATCTGCTCGAGAATGTCCAGGGTTTTATTGGCAAGTCTCCCTTTTCCAAGGGCGAAGGTTAAATAGCGTTCATCGTTGAATTTTGAGTCCATTCCTTTATTCCTTTCCGTCCTTCCCCTTTGCCAGAAGGGAGATGCGTTTTCCCTGCTCACGGAGCGATCTCGCCAAGAGCAAAGCCTTCTCGAAATCTCCCGGAATTTCGGGATCATAGGTCAGCGCCTCAATCTGCGGCGTCTCCGGCTCGCTTTTTTGCCTCGACATGGCTTCCATCAAGTCATCGATCACGATGGCAAATCCAATGGCAGGCGCATCCTTCCCAAACCTGGAAAGCAAGGTATTATAACGGCCGCCGGTGATGATGGCATTGCCGACGCCAAAGGTATATGCCTTAAAGATCACGCCGGTGTAATAATTATATTTGCTCAGCATTCCGAGGTCGTATGAAACGTAAGCGTCAACGCCATAGAGCTTCAGCACGGCGTCCAGCTTCTCCAGACGTTCAATGGCGGCCAGGGAACGCTCATTATGGACTAATTTCTTGGCATCATTTAAGGAGGTCATACTGTTGAACAGATCGGCCACCTTGAGAAGCACCTCACGGTAAGGATCGGATACCTTGCGATCTCGAAGGAGCTCCTGCGCGGCGAAAAAGTTCTTTCCGGAGATGCAGGCACGAAGATCCATCTCCGTCTCCTCGTCCAGTCCGGCTTCCTGACAAAGGCCCTTAAAGTACTCGACCTGACCGATGCTGACCTGGAATTCCCTCAGACCAACGGACTTTAAGGATTCCACCACCAGGGCGATCATCTCTGCGTCCGCCTCCACGGAAGGGTCATTGATCAGCTCCACACCCATCTGGGTCACTTCCTTGAGCTTTCCCTGCAGGTTAGAGGTGTTTGTGTAGGTGTTACCCTTATAGGTAAAGCGGATGGGATGCTTTTCCTCCATAAAATATTTGGCTGCACATCTTGCCATGGAGGGCGTAAAGTCCGGACGGAGCACCAAGGTGTTTCCTTCCTTGTCAAAAAACTTATACAGCTCCTTGCTGGGAATGGTACCGATCTCTTTGGAGAAAATGTCAAAATACTCGAAGGTCGGCGTCTGAATGTCTTCATATCCATATCCGGCGATCAGCTCATGCAATTGATTCTCCACGGCAAGCTTTTTCGCATATTCTTTTCCGTAAATGTCACGTACGCCCTCCGGCGTGTGCAAAAGTCGTTGATTCATCTTGTAGTCTCCTTCATGGCACTTTAACATGGTAGCGTGCTACCATACTACCATATTAAATTGCTACCATACTACCATACGAAATTGCCATTGTCAACCCATGATTTTTAGAAATTTAATCAATTCCGTCACGATCTTCCAGATCGATCTTCATCCCTTCTAAATAAGGAACCATAATGCCATGGATCTTTGGAAGCACGTATGCGGGATTGAGCTCTTCATAGCGAAAGCTTTTTCTTCCGCCGTTTTGCGCGCGGTCCCAGAAGAATTTCAGCATCTCGTAGGGAAGATAATAAAAAATGTCTTTATGAGAATAAAAGATCAGGAAAAAGGCAATGCCACCCTGCTTTTCAAACTTTTCCATGAACTTAACCTGATGCTCATGGATGTTCTGCAGGGAGAAGGTATCCACGGCGCATTCCTTCGCGTCAAAGCAGACGGGAATGCCTTGCACGGCACCGACATAGTCAACGGTGCTCTTTTGATCGAAATATGCCAGCGTGATCTGGTTCTTGCCGGGATCCATTTTGACCGGCGTGATCGGCGTCGGGATCTTTTGGATCAGGGCCAGGCCCATCTCATCATATTTCTCGTTGGTCCGATTGATCATTTCCTCCAAGGTGGAGCCACGAAGTCCGCGGGAATTCCAGGTTGCCATGGCAGTCTCCTTTTATCATTCACATCGATTTGTCTAATTAGTAAGCAATCCCTTTGCCAAACAGCATTTTTGCCTGTTTAGAAAGTAATTCCTTTGCCAAAAAGCTTTTCCGTAATGGTCTCAAATTGCCTTGGCAGGGGTGCTTCGATGGTTTTGCCTGCAAGGTCTCTCAGGGCATCGACATACTGGGATGCGCCTTCCTCCAGTTCGGAAAGACTCGGGAAAGTCACTCTTCGGGCGTGTAATAATTGATGCCGAAGTGAATATTGCTTTTGTTCCTGCAAGGTCTCGTCCCGAGGCCCGTACTTCAAGTCGCCGAGCAGGGAATGCCCCATGGAGGCCAAGTGCGCACGGATCTGATGCGTCTTTCCCGTAAAAAGCTCTACTTCAAGCAAGGTGTGATCCTTCGCGTTGGCTAAGGGTACGTAACGAGTTTTGACCAAAGAAGCGTCGGCAAAGGCTTCCCTTCTTACGGTCACGCGATTTGACGCCTCGTCTTTGAGAAGATATCCCTCCAAGGTGATCGCCTCCGTCACTTGTCCGTGACAAATGCAGAGATAATACTTATGGAGTAAGCGTTCCTTAAGGAACAGACTGAGCGCCTGCGATCCAAGCAATGTCTTTCCGCAAAGAACGATGCCACTCGTATTGCGATCCAGCCGATTGCAGACGGAGGGACAAAAGGTGGCAAGATCCGTTCTCGTCAACTTCCCGGAATCTAAGAGATATCCGATCATCCATTCATTGACGCTCAGATCCTCGGGTACAGCCTTCTGGCTTAGGATGGAAGCAGGCTTATTCAGGATCAGAACGTGATCATTTTCATATAGGATCGTGATCCCCGTGAGTTTCCGATAAGCTTCTTCAAAGGAGGCGATCCGCTGATCCCGCGCGGCGCCGCCCTGAAATTTCAAAAAGGTTTCCTCACTAAAAAAGCATTGCACAAGGTCCCCTTCCTTCAGGGCTTCCTTCCCTTCCGCCTTCTTCTTGTTCAGCGTGACGTTCTTTTTTCGAAGCTGCTGATACAATAAGCTGGTGGGGCACTCGGGCAAAAGCTTTTTTAAATACTTATCCAATCTTTGTCCCGCGTCTCCGGGACCGATCCGTAATTCTTGCATCGCTACAGGCTGACGCTCTTTAGGGTGTCAGCAATCCCCTTTGTGCTGCTCTCGTCACAGGCAAGCTCTGCCATTTGATCCATTCGGTCAATATATTTTTTCAAGTCCGTAAAAACCTTTAAGTTCACGCTTTTATGCGAATCTGCCTTGAGTAATTTGTCCAGATGCTGATAGCATTTCTGTTCGTCAAAGTCCGTCTTTTCGGTGTAGCCGCATACGGTATTGCCCTTAATGGTCAAGTGCCCCACGGGGAAATTCTTCTCATTTCCCGTAAATACCATATCGTACAAAACGGTCAATCCGTTCTCGTGCTTTGCAATCTCCTCGGCCTTATCGATCGAAAGACTTTTATAACGGCAGAACATGATGGCGCTCACCATTGCCTTGCTCGCGGGCAGGATCCCGAGAATGGCCACAATGGTCAGTAGGTTCAATCGGCTTCCCGTGCCAAACCAGCCGGCGATAAAAAGTGCAAGAGAAATGGCAAAGAATAGAATCGTCCGAAGGATTTCATAAACGCGCTGGGTGTTTAGATAATTCCTTGTTCCCTTATAGGCCTCTCCGGAGAGTAACCGCATCCATTTCATGCCTGAAGCCTCCCTTCCGTCCCCTGCTCTCCTTCTTTCAAGAAGCTTTCCGCACTCCTTGCTTTTTCCGCATCCTTGATCCATTTCATGGCGGATAGGATCGCGCCGTGAGGGAGTAACTTTGTCATGAGCTGAAAGGCGTTCATGGAGCAACCATAAACGGATACGGGTTTTCTGAAGAAGGAATCCCGAAGGGCCTTGGCAACCACGTCCTCAGGGCATGCCATAAATGCTTTCTTGAATGCAAGCGTGGAGCCAGTCTTTTCCGCAATGTCGAAAAACGGCGTGTCAACGGGGCCCGGGCACACTGCGGTCACGTAAATCTCTTTGGAACGGAGTTCCACTGCAAGTGCCCTGGCAAAGCTCAACACATAGGATTTGCTTGCCGCATAGACGGAGAATTCCGGCTGTGGAAGAAAGGCGGCCGAGGAGGCGAGGAAAATGATCCTGCCATTCCTTGCCATGAAAGGCAGCATATGTCCTGTAAGCTCCGTTAAGGCCTCACAATTCAATTTTATCATCGAGACCGTATCTTTTATGGGCAAGACCTCCAAAGGGCCCATAAGGCCAAATCCTGCGCACTGAACGAGCATGCAGATCTTTGCATCCTCGAGCCTTGCGGCCTCTTCGATTCTTTGGATCTGTCCCTTCATGGTCAGGTCCATCGCAAAGATGCGGCAGGGATGGGTCAGCGATTCCGCAAGCTTTATAAGCTCCTCTTCCCTTCTTGCGACGAGCCAAAATTCATCGATATTAGCAAAATGGCAATCCATCTGCAGGGCGAATTCCCGTCCCATGCCAGAGGATGCACCGGTAATGATGGCAATCTTCACTGAAAACTCCTTTCCTGCCAGGCAAAAAAATCATAAAAATCATAGAGTGCGTAATCCGCGTAATCCTTTTTTTCCTCCCAGGACGCCATGGAATCCGGATCCGCCACCGCGCAGATGGTCATTCCGGCATTTCTGCCTGCCATAAGTCCTGGCAAAATGTCCTCAAAAACAAGGCATTGCGCAGGATCTACGCCAAGCGCGCCTGCAACGGCCAGATAGACGTCCGGCGCGGGCTTTCCCTTAAGAACCTCGCTTCCCGTCACGATGGAGCCAAATTGCTCCTTTAAGTGATGAACGCTTAAGACGTTTTCCACAAGCTCCCTGGAATTGCTGGTCGCTATGCCAAGGGCAAGTCCTGCTCTTTTACATCCCTCCAGGAAATCGATCACTCCTGGCTTTAGGGGAACTTCATTTTCATATTTGTCCCACGCCATCTGATTCCAGTCATCCTTCATCTTCTCAACGGAGTCCTTTAGATGATAATACTCCTTGAAAAAGACTGCCGTCTCATGAAAACTCATGCCTTCGATCTTTCTTCGAAGCTCATCACGGTCTCGAAGCTTGATCCCATGCATTCCAAGGTATTCCTCATCAATCTCTCCCCAAAGCCACATGGAATCTACGAGGGATCCGTCCAAGTCAAAGATGACGGCGCGCTTGCCTTCCAAAAGCGCCTTTTTCTCCGAAGCGATCTCGCGGGATCTGCGAAGAAGAGCCACCTCTTCTTCCGTAAGGGCCCTGCACTCTCCGCTCTCAAGCAGGCGGTCTAATGACAAGGCGCCAAATCGGATCCGCTTTAAGGAAAGGACTTCGTTCGAGACGGCCTCCAGCATGCGTTTCACCTGATGAAAGCGCCCCTCGCTGATAGTCAGGTGGATCCAATTTCCTTCCTTGTCCGGATCATAAATCCTCGAGACAAAGGCAGGCGCGGTCAGCGCATCGTCGCCGATGTCAACGCCCCACTCCAATGCATGCACCGACTCATCGCTCAGTGGTTCACGGATCTTGACAAGATAGGTTTTTGCAACGTGCTTTTTGGGCGACAACAATTGATGCGCCAAAGCACCGTCATTTGTGATCAGAAGGAGGCCCTCCGTGTCCTTGTCCAGCCTTCCGACGGGGAACAGATCCTTCTTGTGATCCTTGGGAAGGAGCGACAGCACGGTCTCGGACAACGCGTCCCTTGTAGCGGAGACCACGCCGGCCGGCTTATTTAACATGTAATACTCAAACTGCGAAAACTGAAGTTTCTTACCCTGAAGCATCACCTCATCAGAAGTCTCGCTTAACTGGAATTCCGGTGCGGTGACAAGTTTTCCATTGACCGTGACAAGCTTTTTCCGGATCAGTTCCTTGACCTGACTTCTCGTGCCAATATTCAATTCTGCCAAATATTTATCCAGTCTCATGCTCAGTTCTTTCCTAAGGGGATCTGTCGTAAATTGATAAAAAGTAATTTGGTGGATCTATGCTGCTTGCTTTTCTTTTCTTATGCATGGCCCTTGGCATGCTGACGCATGCGGGACTTTGCAGGGAATATGCCCTGCTTGGATTAAAGACTTGGGCCTTCGCCATGGTTCCTTCGCTCTTTCCGTTTATGGTCCTCTCAGGACTGCTCACGGGCCTGGGCCTTGCGGAGCGTTTTGTCAGCTTCTTATCGCCCCTCATCTGCAGAACATACCGATGCTCCAAGGCATGCTGCTACGTGATCTTTATGGGGTTTTTCTGCGGCTTTCCCATGGGCGCAAGAAGCGCCTGCGAGCTATATGACCGCGGTCAGCTCAGCAAAGAGGAAGTCAGGTGGCTTCTCGCCTTTTGTAACAATATAGGACCGGCCTATTTCGGCGGGATCGTCCTGCCCTTACTAAGTCTGAAAAATGCCCTTCCCTATTGGATCGGGACCTATGGGATCCCTTATGTTTACGGGATCCTCCTTCGGGCGCTCTTCTTTCGAAGGAAATTGCATCCTTTGCCTTCTCCCGCTTATGGATCGGAAAAGCCACGCTTTGGCGAAACGCTTACAAAGTCCATTGAAAGTGCGATCCATGCCATTCTCATGCTCGGCGCCTATGTTGTCCTGTTTAGCCTCATGAATCTGGTCCCGCACATTCTCTTTTCCGGTCCGCAGCCCATCTTCGGAGCGCTGTTTGAGATCTCTACGGGCATTCAGGCTCTTGGCGGAAAGCACATGGGCTATTGCCTGCTCGCCCTGACCTTTGGAGGGCTTTCCTGCCTGGCACAGACCCATGCAACCCTGCCCAAGGAATTATCGCATTTCCTAGGCGAGTATTGCGTGCACAGAGTGATCCTGACAGCTCTTACGCTCCTATATTATCTTGCTGCGTCATTTCTGTTTGGTGTTTCCTTCTCCCTGTGATTCCTTTTTCGTCTTGGCCGCCTTGGCAAGAAATGCGATCAGGAAGACGACGAAAAGCGTTCCGGCAATGGCAATGCCAAGCTTCAGGATCAGATAGATCGTGTCATAAAGCTCCGAATCCTTGTCAGGACTTTCTGCTTCAGGTGCCAGCTTTCCGGTCGCATCTTCATATTCCTGCTCTTGAGATTCCTCCTGCACCGGCTTTTGAAAGACCTTGTCAAAGACGAGCATGTTACTTGCAGTGTCCAAGTCATAGGGATTGACGGCACGAAAACAGATCTGCGGAGTCGTCCCGTCTGGAATCGTAAGCTCCAAAGTAAAAGTCCCGGAGAATTCACCGGTAAGGATATCCCCCTCCGGCCAGGGGATCGTCTCCGTATAGGTCACGCCGCCGTCTAAGCTGTACGCATAATATAGCAGATTGGAGTCGGAATCCTTCGCGGAAACCTGGACGGTGACAAGGTCTTCCTCATACTTTGCATCCAAAAGCGCCACGTGGCAATATTCTGGATTTGTCAGATCCTGCGCGGCTCTGGGAACCAAGGCCCCGACCGTCACTTCCGGGAGGCGATTTGCTTCCTCTGAATAATCAATGCCAAGGGAGGCACTCTTTAATCCAAAATACTTTGCGACCGCCCTGGCATCCGCCTCGCCGAATGCGATCAATTCCTCTTCGGAATCACAAAAGACGTTATCTCTTGCATGATCCACGTGACAGTGTTCCACGATGATCGCGGGCACGCCGAGGGCAACGGATTCCCGCAGGATCCCGTAATAATCGCTTCCCTTACTGTGTCTTCGCGTCTTAATGCCGCGTAGGGTAAGTCCCATCTCACGGAATTCCCGAAGGAAGGCCGTGCCAAGCTGATAGCCTTGATTATGATAATCAGGGTTCAGGGAGACCCAGGTCTCGCTTCCATAGAGCAGATGCGATTCCGAAGCATTATAATGCAGGCTGATAAGGAAATCTGCGTGATATTCCGAGGCGATCTGTGCGCGCTTTTTCAGGGTGAGATCATAATCTCCGTCCCTTGTCAGATAGACCTTGACCCCGTCATATTTGGAAAGCTCCTCAGCCATGACCTTCGCCGTGAGAAGATTCATGTCTTTCTCGACAAAGCCACACTCCGTCGTTCCCGTGTTTTCTTCCCCGCCGTGGCCGGGATCAATGACGATAATGATGGGATTTCCGGTCTTTTGCAGTCTGGGGGCGGCATTGGACGTAACAGATGGCAGCACAAGGAGAAACAAAAAAGATAACAGACTGAAAGCCAGAACGATCCTGGAAAGAATATGCTTATTATTCAAAGTGAACTCCTTTTCATTTAGATACAGATAAACCAGCTTTCGTTTGAAAACTGGTTTATCGAAAAGAACTTATTCTTCAGTTTCTTCCGCTGCCTCAGGCACCTCTTCGGGTTCGGGTTCGGGTGCGGGATGCAGTTGATTGATATTGTCCTGGATGACGTTTTGATATTCATTCAGGGAAGAGATCAGCTTCTCATAGCTATCCTGCGTGCTCTGCAAGCTTCTTGTATAATTGTTCGTCGCGGACTGGCTTGCGGAAGAAATGATCTTCGAAAGATGTGCCAAAACATCGTCCATGTATTGGTTTGCCGCATCCTTTAAGGCGTTTGCCTCGAGGGTTGCATTGTCGATGATGCCCTGGGCCTTGTTTACTGCCATGTTCACGAATTCATCGGCACGCGCATGCGCCCTAAGCATGATCTCATGTTCACTGATCATCTGATTATGTTCTACGGCAGCCTGCTCGAGCAGAGCCTTCGCCTGCTGTTCCGCTTCCGCCTTCATGGTCTGTGCACGATCTGCGGCATCGGCGAGAATGGCATCCTTATTTGCGATGATCTTCTGATACTGCTTGATCTCGTCGGGCGTCTTGCGACGAAGCTCCTGAAGCATCTCTTCCATTTCCTCGCGGTTGACGATCACTTCAGTGCTGGAAAACAGCCTGTTCTTACTGTTCGCAAGATAGTTTTCGATGTCGGTGATGATCTGTTCGATTTTGTTTATGCTGTTCATTTCTCCTTACGCCCTTCCCTTATATTTTTCCTGGATCAGCTTCTCGACAAATTCCGGCACGCAGGGGCTTACGTCCCCGCCAAAATAGGCGATCTCCTTCACGCCAGAAGAGCTCAGGTAAGCATATTCCAGACTGGTGGTCAGGAACACGGTGTCGAGCTTTTCATGGGATAACTGGCGATTGGTCTGAGCAAGCTGAAGTTCGTATTCGAAATCGGTTACCGCGCGAAGTCCCCTGACAGCCACGTGAATGTCCTTACTCGCGGCATAATTGATCAGGAGTCCGCTAAAACTGTCGATCGATACGTTTGGAAGATCCTTCGTGGCTTCCTTTAATATATTAACACGTTCCTCCACAGAAAACAACGCACTTTTTTCTTTATTGTTCAAAACGGCAACGATCAGCTCGTCAAACATGGAGGACGCTCTCTTGATCACGTCGAGATGTCCAAACGTCATGGGATCAAAGCTGCCGGGATATACGGCTCTAATCATGTGATAACCTCCAAACCTTTAACTGTTCGCTTTTTTTCGAAGAAAGACATGCTGGTTCGTCTTATATTTCTTCTGCCTTGTCACTTCGAAGCCCAGTTCCTCCGCATAAGAAAAATCAGCCTTTAAGCTCTCTTCAATGATGATCAGTGTCTCCTCGTCTACGTAGGGAGCGCTGGCGAGCGCGGAAAGAACGCGCTGGTCCTGTCCCTGTCCATAGGGTGCATCCATAAAGATAACGTCCACGTGCTTTTCATGGACGGACGCAAGGCCCGCAACGGCATCCTGCTTTATCACTATAGCACGGTCAACGAATTTCGTAAACAAAAGATTTTGCGTGATACACTGCAGGGCCGCAGGCGCGTTTTCAATGAAATATGCCTTCTTTGCCCCGCGGCTGATGGCTTCAATGCCTATGGCGCCGCTTCCCGCGAAAAGATCTAGAAAGATGCTTCCGGGAACGTCCTGCTGCAAAATGTTAAACAAAGTTTCCTTGATCCTGTCCGTCGTAGGCCGCGTGTCCAGGCCCTCCGGAGCCTTGAGCGGCATACTTCTTGCCGTACCGGCGATCACTCTCATACTCTTACCTTCACCCCCTTGGAATCCCTTGCCCCGAGCTTTAGTCCGTTCAGGAGAAGGGTCTTCCCCTTATATTCGATCGTGGATTCCACTGCATTCTTGGTATAGTACACTTCTTCCACGGCATCCTTCGGGCCAAGCTTCATGCCGCGAACGCCGACTGCCGTCTTTTTCTTCGGCGGGATCTGATCCACGGGGAAGCGAAGGAAATAACCGTCCTTTGTCTGAAGGACAATGTTCTTTTGATCCTTCAGGGTCGCGACGCTCACGACCTCATCTCCGTCTAAGAGCTTTGTCGCAGCAACCGTGCGGCTCCGCACGTCGAACTCTCCGCCGTCCACCAGCTTCATCATGCTTAGCTTCGTCACAAAGATCAGCTCACATAGGTTCAGATCCGACTGTGAAGCGATGGTGACGATGGTCTCCTCCTTGGAGTTATAATTGCTCACGTTGTCGATGGGAATGCCCTTGTCACGAAGCTTGCCCGCAGGAAGATCCATCACCTTGATGGTATGCATCTGACCCGTGTTGGTAAACAGGCACACCTTGCCAAGATTCTTGCATGGGAATACATATTTGAACTCGGTGTCCGCCGCCTCCTTGTTGCGCTCGTAGGTTGCAACGTCGATGGTCTTCGCATAACCGAAGCGGTCCATGAGGAAGTAGACTTCCGTCTCTTCGATTTCCTTTTCCTTGTATACGGCCTCCTGGCCATTCTCGATCACGGTGCGTCTCGCCCTGCCATATTCCTTCTTAAAGCCGTCGAGCTCGCTGATGATGACCTGTGCCATGGAGTCCCTGCGATCGAGGATGTCTTCATAGCGATAGATGTTCGCCAGCGTATCCTCATGTTCTGCGATCAGCGCTTCGATCTCGAGGCCGATCAATTTATAAAGACGCATCTCTAAAATGGCATTCGCCTGCTTTTCCGTAAACATCAGCTGCGTTGCCATGATCTTGGATTCCTTGGAGCGGAAACGGATCCCGTCGATCTTGCCTTCCACCAGACAGGCCTTCGCCATGGCGCGGTCCTTCGAGCCCCTGAGGATCTCGATGATGAGATCGATCACGTTGCAGGCCTTGATCAGACCTTCCTGGATTTCCTTTCGCTCCATCTCCCGCTCCAGAAGATTCGTATACTTTCTCGTGGCGATCTGGAACTGGAAATCCACGCAGGCCTTGATGATCTGGCGCAGATTCATGGTCTCGGGACGCCCCTCGTGGATCGCAAGCATATTGACGCCGAAGGTATCCTCAAGTCTAGTCTTTTTATAGAGCATGTTGACAAAGTTTTCCGCGTCCGCATCCTTTCGAAGCTCGATGACGATCCGAATGCCTTCCTTGGAGCTTTGGTTGGAAATGTCAACAATGTCCTGGGTTTTCTTGCTCTCGGCCAGCGCCGCGACGTCCGTCAAAAACTTTGCGATGTTGGCGCCGATCATGGGATACGGGATCTCGGTAATGACCACGTTGGTCTTTCCGCCCTTGGCCTTCTCGAATTCCACCTTGCCGCGGATCTTGATCTTACCGACTCCGGTCTCATAAATTTCCAGAAGCTCATCCTGGTTGATCACAATGCCTCCGGTGGGGAAATCCGGCCCCTTGATATAACGCATCAGCTCGCGCGTGGTAATGTTTTCATCGTTGAGGTAGGCCTTGGTCGCATCGATCACCTCGCAGAGATTATGCGGCGGAATGCTGGTCACCATGCCGACTGCAATGCCGTCAGATCCATTGACCAAAATGTTCGGGATCTTGACGGGAAGCACCGTGGGCTCCTTTTCCGTCTCATCAAAGTTCGGCATGAAATCGACCACGTCCTTGTCGAGATCCGCAAGGAACGCTTCCTGCGTCACCTTCTGCAGTCTGGCCTCCGTATAACGCATGGCTGCGGCGCCGTCGCCCTCGATGTTGCCAAAGTTTCCATGCCCGTCGATGAGCGCCATGCCCTTTTTAAAGTCCTGGCTCATGACCACCAGCGAGTCATAGATGGAGCTGTCGCCGTGCGGATGATATTTACCCATCGTGTCACCGACGATGCGGGCGCTCTTACGATAAGGCCTGTCATATCTGATCCCGAGCTCATGCATGTCATACAGCGTTCTTCTCTGTACAGGCTTAAGGCCGTCCCTTACGTCCGGAAGCGCCCTGGCGATGATAACGCTCATGGCATAGTCGATAAAGGATTTTTGCATCTCCTCGGAGTATTCCGTTTTTATGATTCGGTCATTCTGATTCACTTACAATACCTTCCATTCCCCAAGATCGATCTTTTTGCGATCCCTATATATAAAACCGCTTTGCCCCATAAGACAGGTGCGTTTATACGTCCAGCTCGGCATCCCGCGCATGATCATAAATATAGGCTTTTCTGGGCGGAACCTCCGTACCCATCAGAAGCTCCGTGATCTCGCTGGCCATCCTGGCATCCTCGATCTCCACCTGCTTCATCATGCGGGTCTGCGGATCCAGCGTTGTCTCCCAGAGCTGCTGGGCATCCATCTCGCCAAGACCCTTATAACGCTGCAGCGTAAAGGGTCCCTTATGCGTCTTACGATACTTTTCCAGAGCTTTATCGTCGTAGAGATACTGTTCCTCACCCTTGCTCGGCATGGCCTTATATAGGGGCGGCATGGCGATGTAAACGTGCCCTTCGAAGATCAGCTCCGGCATAAAACGGTAGAACAAAGTGAGCAACAAGGTCGAGATATGTGCTCCGTCCACGTCGGCATCGGCCATGATGATGATCTTGTCATACCGAAGCTTGCTGATGTCGAAATCATTTCCGTAGCCTTCCGAAAAGCCGCATCCGAACGCATTGATCATGGTCTTGATCTCCGCGTTGGCAAGGATCTTATCGATGCTTGCCTTCTCCACGTTCAGGATCTTTCCGCGAATGGGCAGGATTGCCTGATACATGCGGTTTCTGGCCGTTTTTGCGCTGCCGCCTGCGGAATCACCCTCCACAATAAAGATCTCACACTGAGAGGGATCCTTGGACTCACAGTTCGCAAGCTTTCCGTTGGAATCAAAGGAATACTTCTGCTTCGTCAGCATGTTCGTCTTGGCCTTTTCTTCCGTCTTTCGGATCTTTGCCGCCTTTTCCGCACAGCCGATCACGCTCTTTAACACTTCGAGGTTTCTGTCGAAGAAATGGACCACCTCATCGCCGGTGATCTTGCTGACTACCTTTGCGGCGTCCTGATTGTCCAGCTTCGTCTTTGTCTGCCCTTCAAATCTAGGGTCAGGATGCTTTAGGGAGACAACGGTCGTCATGCCATTTCGCACGTCTGCGCCGGTAAAGTTGACGTCCTTATCCTTTAAGACGCCAAGCTCTCTGGCATAGGTGTTGATGACTGTCGTGAACATGGTCTTAAAGCCGGTCAGGTGCGTGCCGCCCTCGGAATTATAGATATTATTACAAAAACCAAGTACGTTCTCATGAAATTCATTCACGTACTGGAAGGCAACCTCCACGGAAATGCCTTCGCTCTCGCCTGAGAAATAGATCACGTCGTGAATGGTCTCCTTGGTCTTGTTCATGTCCTTGATAAAGCCGACAATGCCTTCCGGCTCATGATAGGACACGGTCTCAGCGGTTTCGGGACGCTTGTCCTCATAAAGAATGGTAAGACCCGGATTCAGATAGGCCGTTTCATGAAGACGACTCTTCACCTCATCTTCCTTGAAGCGCGTGCGGTCAAAGATCGTATCATCCGGGAGGAAATTAATGGTTGTTCCGGTCTCCCTGGTTTTTCCGACCACGGGAAGAAGGCCTTCTATCAGATCTGTCGTCGGGATCCCGCGCTCATAGGTGTCTTCATAGATGCATCCGCCGCTCTTTACGCGAACGGTAAGGCGCGTGGAAAGCGCATTGACCACGGAGGAACCTACGCCGTGCAGACCGCCGCTGGTCTTATAGGCCGTATTGTCAAATTTTCCGCCTGCATGGAGCGTGGTGAACACGAGACGTTCCGCGCTGATACCCTTCTCGTGCATGCCAACGGGAATTCCGCGTCCATTATCCGAAACCGTCGCGGAACCGTCCGCTTCCAGAGTCACCTGAATGCGATCACAATACCCCGCAAGATGCTCGTCCACGGAGTTGTCCAGGATCTCGTAGATCAAGTGATTCAGACCCTTAGTGGACACGCTGCCAATATACATTCCAGGGCGCTTACGGACCGCCTCCAGTCCTTCCAGAACGGTGATGCTGGAAGCGTCGTACTGATTTGCAACTCCCATTTTTCTGAAATTCCTCCTAATAACCCAATATAAAGCTATTTTACCATAGATGTTGTGGTTTTGCAAAGGGAAAAGTACTAAATCTCGTAGATTTTGGGCAAAAAAATCGAGCAGGGAAGCAATGCTCCCTGCCCGGTCTATTCTTTCTTCATTTTCCAATAGAATTCACTGAAAACTCATGTCATCACAGGTTTTTCGTACATGCCACGGCAAGACAGCCGGGACCGATGTGACAGGAAACGCTCAAGGAAAGAGGCGCGATATAAATGTCATACCCCGGGAAGACCAAAAGCAGCTCTTCGCGGAAGGCAAGGGCCGCCTCATAATTATTCGTGTGCGCGATCATGATCTTAACACTTCCGGGAGCAGGCGTCATGCCGCCGAAACGGTTCTCCACGTCATTTTTGATCGCATTGATCATGATGGACTTTCCTTGGGAGACGGTCCTTGCCTTTGAGAAAGCGTCCAGCTTCTCTCCCTGGATCTGTAATACGGGCTTGATCTTCAGGAGCGTTCCGATGGCAGCCGCCGCGGGAGTGATCCTGCCACCCTTTTTCAGATACTGCAGGGTATCTAACATGATGTAGATGCTGCTGTTGAATTTATCGTTCTCCAGCGTGTCCTTGATCTCCTTTGCATTCAGGCCCTTCGCCGCCAAGGCGAGTGCGTCCAGACAGGACTGACGCTGCGTCACGGAAATGCGCTGGTTGTCGACCACCTGCACCTTCCCATCATATTCCTCCGCAAGCATCAACGCGCTCTGACAGGAGCCGGAAAGTCCGCTGCTCATGGGGATGTGAACGATCTCATCATAGGTTTCGAGAAGCTTCTCCCACAGCTTCATCACCTCTTCCGGCGATGGCTGGCTGGTGGAGATGTTCTCACCGCCGACGAGCTTTTCGTAAAACTCCTCCTGCGTCAGGTTGATATCCTCATAAAATAAGCCTTCTCCAATCATAAAGGGCATGGGAATAACATAGATGCCTAGTTCTTTTCCTTCTGCCTGAGTGATGCCGCTGTTGCTGTCCGTGACTATTGCTATTCCGCTCATTATTTTATGCCTTTCCGCTCCTAAGTAATATACTTATGTTACACTTAAATGGTTCTAAAGTCAACAGCCTTTGCGTTTACGCGGTCAAAGTGTTCGCGCATCGCCCTGTGCTCCGGGAGAGCGAGTTCATGATCCGTCTTCATCAGGTCATCCACGATCTCACTGGTCTGCTTCAAAAGCTCTGCATCCGCATAGACGTCGCCGATACGGAACGCGAATTCACCGCTCTGGCGGATGCCAAACAGGTCTCCCGGTCCGCGGAGTCTTAAGTCTTCAGAGGCCACAAAGAAACCGTCATTGGAGGTGTTCAGGATTTCCAACCGCCGCATGGTCTCCTTGGATTCATTGGTGCTGATGAAGATGCAATAGCTCTGCGCTTCGCCTCTTCCAACGCGCCCGCGGAGCTGATGAAGCTGTGCCAGTCCAAAGCGCTCTGCATTTTCCACCATCATTACCGTGCTGTTTGGCACGTTGATCCCGACCTCGATCACGGTGGTGGAAACAAGCACGTCGATGTTTTTCGCGGCAAAGTCTTCCATGATGCGATTCTTGTCGGAGGCCTTCATTTTCCCGTGCAGGTGCGCAACGACAATGCCCGGAGGCAATGCGGCGCGCAGCTTTTCCGCATAATCCACGACATTCTCGGCGTCCTCCATCTCGCCCTCTTCCACCTGAGGACATATGACATAAGCCTGATGCCCCTTGGCGACCTGATCGGCAATGAATTTATAAGCCTTGGGTCGATAAGAGGAATTGACCACGCAGTTTTTGATCGGAAGTCTACCCACTGGCATCTCCTTGATCAAGGAAATCTTTAAGTCTCCGTAGAGGATGATGGCGAGGGTTCTCGGGATCGGCGTCGCGCTCATGACGAGCACGTGAGGCCGAAGACCCTTGTCAGCCAAGGTCTCGCGCTGACGAACGCCGAAACGGTGCTGCTCGTCCGTCACCACAAGCGCCAGCTTATGATATTGCACCTTTTCCTGGATCAAGGCATGGGTCCCAATGATGAGATTTGCCTCGCCGGAAGCGATTTTCTCATAGGCTTCCCGTTTTTCCTTCGCCGTCATGGAACCCACCAGTAAAACAGGTCGGAAGGCAAGGGAATACTTTTTTACGTCCCGGAGCAAGGTCTCATAATGCTGCACCGCAAGCACCTCCGTCGGTGCCATCAAAGCGCCCTGATAGCCGTTTGCGACGGTCATCAGCAGGGCAAGAAATGCGACGATCGTCTTTCCGGAGCCAACGTCGCCCTGCACCAGACGATTCATGCAAAGCGGACCTTCCAGATCCTCCCGGATCTCTGCCCAGGCCTGCTTCTGCCCTTTGGTCAGGCGAAAAGGCAGCGCGTCAACATATCTTACGGTATCTGCCGTCTCGATCATCGGCCACTCATTCGGGATCTGTGCGGAAAGATCCTTATTCCTCCGAAGCTGTAGCAAAAAAGCAAAGAATTCGTCGAAAACAAGCCGTCTTCTGGCAAGAAGCGCGGATGCCTCATCCTGTGGAAAATGGATTTCCCGAAGGGCTGGCTCGATCTCCGGCAGGCCTGCCCTAGAAAGCAATTCCTTGGGAAGATATTCCTCTTCCACCGCATAGTCCTTCCAGGCGTTTTGCACGGCCTTTTGGATCGCCTGATGGGTCAGGCCCTTGGTCAAAGCATATCTAGGCATGAGAAGCCCGGTGAGCTTATGATACTCCTCCGGAGAATAGAATTTGGGCTGCTCCATGATGAGAGAAATGCCTCTCGTCTGCACCAGTCCTCGAAACACGAAGACCATGCCAGGCTTCAAAACCTTTGTAAGAAACGCCATGTTAAAGAAAACCAGAGAAAGGCTTCCTGCATCATCCCGCACGTTCACCGTAAGGATCGTCAGTCGATTCGTCTTACGCATCACGGGGACGTTAAGCACTCTCCCGAGTACGGCGCAGGTCTCTCCTGAGATCAGGCTGTCCATCTTCTTCGGCGCTTCAAATCGCTCATATCCCTTCGGGAAATATTGTAAAAGATCTCCGACCGTATATAGCCCGAGCTTTTGATATAATTTTACGCTTTTTTCGCCAATCCCCTTTACTTGAAGGAGGGAGGAATCTTCCGAGAGCAATGCCGTTCACCTCACTTGGTAAAAAACAGGGGCGTTCCTGCCTAATGCAAAAGCGCCCCTTATTTCTCAAAAGTTCTATTGTTACGTAATACCTTATTCCACGGAGATAAGATAATAATAAATAGGCTGTCCGCCGTTTTGCAGTTCCACGTCCAGATTCGGATAGGCATCCGCGATCTTTGTGCGGATCGCCTCTGCATCCTCCTCGCTTACGTCAGCGCCATAATATACGCTGATGAGCTCAGAATCGGCATCTGCCATGGCTGCAACGGTGCTCATCACGACATCCGTCAGGTCCGTGCCGTTGGCAAGGATTCCGTCATCGCCAACGCCCATGTAATCATCCTTCTTGATCTCCTTGTCGTCGATCACGGTATCTCTGATCGCATAAGTGATCTGACCTGTCTTCACCTTGCTGATCTCGCTGATCATCACTTCTTCATTCTCATCCACGGAAGAACCATCCATGTAGTTGATCACGGCAGTGATGCCCTGAGGAATGGTCTTTGTGGGGATCACGAGAAGATTCTTATCCGTCATCAGCTCGGCTGCCTGTCTGGCCGCGAGAATAATGTTTTTATTGTTAGGAAGAACAAAGATATTCTCTGCATTCACCTGATCCACGGCATCTAAGATGTCTGCGGTGCTGGGGTTCATGGTCTGGCCGCCCTCGATCACGTAATCCACGCCAATGCTCTTAAAGATCTCGCTCAGACCTTCGCCTGCAGAAATGGCAATGAATCCAACCTTCTTAGGAGGCTCTGCAGTATTTTCGGGAGCGGATGCTGCCTCAGTTTCAGCCTTCTTTGCAGCCTTCGCGAGCTTTTCTTCCTGCTCAAGGCGCATATTATCGATCTTGATGTTGGAGAGCTGACCAAATTTTAAGCCTTTTTGCAGTGCAAGTCCGGGATCATTGGTATGTACGTGGATCTTCACCGTCTCACCGTCGCATACGCATACGATGGAGTCGCCAATGGATTCCAGATAAGCCTTGAAGTCCATCTCCGTCTTAATGTTAAAGTTCTTATTCAAAAGGATCAAAAACTCGGTGCAATACCCATATTTGATCTCTGCTTCCGCCTGTACTTCCAAATTGGGCTTTGCATTCTCCGCGGGAGCTTCCTCCTTCACGGAAAGATCAATCTCCTTGCCGCAGAGCGCATCATAGGCGCCGGCGATCACCTCGATCAATCCCTGTCCGCCGGAATCCACCACGCCTGCCTGCTTTAATACGGGCAAAAGCTCCGGTGTCTGGCTAAGCACGTATCTTCCGTGCTCGAGACATTGGCCGACAAACTCCTCTAGATCCGTAACTCCTGCGGCGGAGAGTTCCTTCGCCTTGTCAGCGATTCCCTTCGCCACGGTGAGAATGGTGCCCTCCTTGGGCTTCATAACGGCCTTGTAAGCGGTCTCCACGGCCTTATCACAGCTCTCAGTGATCACGGAAACGTTGAGGGTCGTATAGGTCTTGATGACCTTGGTCAGTCCGCGGAACAGCTGGGACAGGATCACGCCCGAATTTCCTCTTGCGCCGCGAAGGGAGCCGCTGGAAATGGCCTTGCAGAGATCCTCCATGGAAGGATTCTCTCCGAGGGCAGTCACCTCTTTTGCAGCCGACATGATCGTCATGGTCATGTTGGTACCCGTATCTCCGTCAGGAACGGGAAATACGTTCAACTCGTTAATGTATTCCTTTTTGCTTTCCAGAGTTTTTGCACCGGCAAGAAACATCTTGGAAAGCATCTTCGCATCGATCTCTTGGTAAGACACGACAAAATCCTCCTTAATCAATCACTCTTACACCTTCGACGTAGATGTTGATCTTTTCTACCTCCAAACCGGTAAACTCTTCTACTTTATATTTTACGTTTCCGATCAGATTATCAGCCACTGCAATAATGCTGACGCCATAAGCAACGATCACGTGGAAATCCAGGACAAGCTTATGATTGCTGCCCACGGTCACGTTGATGCCCTTGCTGAGATTGTCAGGCTTTAAGATCCGGGCAAGTCCGTCTCTTACGTTTGCAACCGTCATGCCGACAATGCCAAAGCACTCTACGGCAACACTACCCGCATACTGCGCGATCACGTCATTATTTATGGAAACACTGCCCATGTGAGTATCAATGGAAGAACTCTTCATAGCCACACCATACCTTTCTGTCAATTTTAATATGCATATTTACGCACTATCTATAACAATATAACGTCTTTTTGCAAAAAAATAAAGTTCAAAATGGAAAATTATTGTTTTTTCAAAAAAAAGATTTTTTTTACTTGCTTTTCTTTAGGGTTTCTGTTATTATAACAATGTTGTGAAAATTTGCGACGGTTAGATCTGTTTTAGACGGGAGGTGTTCAAGATGGCTAAGTGTGATATCTGTGGCAAGGGAGTACATTTTGGTAATAACGTAAGCCACTCTCATAGAAGAAGTAACGCAATTTGGAATTCTAACATTAAGAGCGTGAAGTGCAAGGTTGACGGCGGCGCTAAGAAGCTTCACGTCTGCACTCGTTGTCTGCGTTCCGGCGCTGTAGAAAGAGCGTAAGGTGAGCGAACTGAATTAAGTAAGAAAAAGAAACGGGTGGGAGTTATCTCCTACCCGCTTTTTTATTCCTTTTTTACTGATCAGAGAAGCATAGCCATCCTGCCAGGGCAAGGATCACCATGACAAGAAATCCGGCAAGCCGGTCTCTGATCAGTAATTGTAGAAACATTCCTAAGGAAATGCATATCATGCCAACGCCGGCGATCCTGCGCATAAATCCGCACCCATCCCGCTCTTATGACATCATATGCTGCCATGTTTGGCAGCGAAACTTGGCCTTTAATCCTCCTTGGGGAATGCAGCGTCAAGCGCCTGCTCGTCCGTCACCTGCTCAGGTGCCTTTTCCTTCTTCTTATCCAGGAACTTATCCACCATGTCGGGAACCATGTCAAGCACCTTCGTCACGGTATCCTGATTCTTTACGTTCACAAGCTTAACGGAACCGTTCTGGATCACCAGCACAGCGCTGGGCGTCATCTTTCCGCCAATGCCGCCGGCCCCGGTGCCGCTTCCCTTCTGATTGTTATTTCCCGACCCTGCGCCAACGCCAAAGGTAACGTCCACAAGAGGAAGAATAATGGTGTCCCCGATCTTCGTCGCCTCACCGACAACCGTCTTCGTGGACAACACGGAATTCATGCCATTAAGTAAGGATTCCACAACGCCCTGAAATTGATTCTCTTTGTCTGCCATACGCTCCTCCGTTCCGTGCCCGTGAAAGCACTTCCTTTTCTATTTTTTCTTATTTTTCTTACGCTTCTTTATATGCTTCTGATCAGTTTCCTTCGTTTTTCCTTTTTTGGCATCCAGCTTGGAACGAAGGATCTTTAATCTCTTATCAAACCAGATCCTCAAAGCATCCACTAATATCGTAAAGATGCAAAACCTGCCTTTGATCATTAACTCGCCTTCCAGCACCTGTCTCTCAAAGTCAGGGGAAAACTCGAGTGGAAATCGTTTGGGCCAAGTGGCCCTGAGCATGCAATACACTCCGTACAAGTACCCCGTTACGTCAGGCGTTGCCGCGCCAAAGAGAAGCTTACCGCTCACCTTTCTTGGCAACAAATTTTTTACGACGTGAAAAACTCTTGCCAGAGCGCTTTGTACAAACGGCTTTGTGTTACCGTCCTCCCATAGCTCTTTATAAAAAATGACTTCTTCCTTGATCTTTTGCAGCTTTTCCTTGAAGGAAACCTTGGGCTGATCCTTTTTCTCCTTCTTGGACTTGGCTTCCTTAGAATCCTCGCTTTTCGAATCTGCGTTTTCGGAAGCAGGCTCCTTTTCAGTATCAGAAGCTTGAATCTGTGACTGCTCTTCTTGAGTGGCTTCCTCAGAATGTCCTTCCTGAGCGCCTCCCTCTGCATGTTCTTCTTGAACGGCTTCCTCTATATGATCTTCCTGAGGCGTTTCCTGAGTTGCTTCCTCACTAGGGTTTCCCTGTGATTCCTTCCCCTCATTTTTCGCTTTTTTCTTTTTTGACTTCTTGGGTTTCCCCGGCTTATCTTTTTTCCCCAGGATCGTCACAAAGGCAACCTTTAAGATCGGCTCCCCAGGCTTAGGAAAATCAAAGAAAAAACGGACCAGACAAAGAAGCCAGGTCACCTTGACGGATACCCCTTTTTCCCGTGCATTCAACTTCGCCGTAACCTTGTACCTGATCGGGACAAACAAGATCGCCAGGATCAGGGCAAGCAGCAGCAATACTATGCTAAGTAGGATCCATCCAACTACTGCCATTCCAAAAACTCCTTTAAGTTACAATCCTTTCGGATCGCCAGGCAATCCTCGGTGATCTTAATGACTAGGGACACGGCGTCATCATGATCATTCGCGATCCCGACCACTCTAATGGAGTGCGTCGCGTAATACCCTTGTGCAAGATACCTTGAAGACAGGATCTCGATCTGATCACTTTCATTTGCGGGAAGAAGTAACAGAAAGACATTTGAGAGCAAAGGCTTATGACATACCTTTTCCATTAGTTTCTCCAAATCCTCCGGATGCATTCCCTCTCCGTAATAAAGGTTCGGTGAAAGCTCGACCTTTCTTTTCTTCTTGACGCGAAAGAAATCTTTAACCTTCAAGTCTGTGATTACCCCATGCATTATTCTTCTTTAATTCCTGATACTCGGCATAGGCCTTCTCAAGAATCTGTTTTTCATTGGCGAATTTGAGCAGATGATAGGCCTCATGATATTTATAAAAGCCGGAATCCATGAAGAATTCTTCTTTCTGAGGCTTGCTGTAATAGCTGTCCGCCATCATCAAATACCAGTGCACTTCCTTCTCGACCACGTCCTCGGGAACGGTAAAGGAATACTCACTCTTTCCAACATATTTAATGATCTCTGCCTTGGCACCGGACTCCTCAAAAACTTCCCTCAGGGCTGTCTGAGGATATTCCTCTCCCTCTTCCACGGTTCCCTTTGGAAGAACCCAGCCTTCATACTTGTTACGAACGTTCTTATACAGTAGTAGAATCTTTCCGCGAAATATAACGACCCCGCCACAGCTTGTTGCTTCAATCATCGCAATCCCTCCTGTCGGCGTGAAACACAACCTATGTCTAGTATAGTCTAAAACCGCATTCTATGCAAGCAATTTTCACTCCACAAAACGCTTTTCATGACCCGTCGTATAATCTTTCACCGGAGGTTTTTGCTCCCCCGCGCGGCCATTCAAAAAGAACCTTAAGATTGCCAATGTTTCGGCATAATCCTCCAGGGAAAGCGAGATCCGAAGCCCCGCCTTCCCCTGGTAACGGTCCAGGAAGCCATGTAGCGACAGGGGCAGACTATTATAGATCACGTTATAACAATGATCACAATTCGTGCGAACCGGGAAGCTGATTTCCATGCGGTCCTCGATGGCCAGGGGCTTTTCCTGATCTCCATATTTTCTACACGCGCCATTTGTCTTTGCAATACAATTCGCGGTAAGCATCATGGGGATCCGGCCATAGATGACCTTGTCGAAGTCAAAGGGAAGCTCTAACAGTTCCTTTTGCTCAGCGCCGCGAAGCTCTAGGGGCAGGCACCCTCCGTCAAGCGTCTCAGACATGGCCCGAACCGCCGAGGAATTCCAAAGATATAAATTGTGATCCCCATAGAGCATAACCTTTTCATGATATTTCAAAAAATATCCGATCCCTTCCAAGGTGCCGGAAAGGATGCCATAAAAGTCGGGATGCGCCTGGATCAGCGCAAGCACTTCTCCTAAATATTCATGATCCTTCGCCCGAAGGATCTCAGGCAGGGAAATGACCCATTTCGTCTCAGGGTACTTCTCCGCCAATTCTTCACAGGAAGCGACGATTTCCGAATGATCCAGCAAAAGATCCGCCGCCACGTAGATCCTTAAAAGTGGGAAGGCTTGGCTTTCCTTTGCATAGGCCTTCATTGCATAAAACTGCTCCGCGCTAAGGAGGGAAAGACAAAAAGGGTGAGTCTGTAAGATCGTCTTATCCACGGCTGATCACCTCCTCTAGCTGATGAATGGCCTGCCTTCGCAGTTCATTGATGCTCTTTAGCGGATAAAATACGCCGTCCTCCAGATAGATTTGTGGCTCCCCTTTCTGCCACTTGGGATCTAGAAGGAATGCACTGTCGCCTATCTTTGATAGTTGAGAAACAACATTCTCCAAAGTGATCGGTGCCTTTCTTGCCGCGTCCACTTGCTCTCCCCATACTTTGACGCTCCAGGCTGGGTTTTCCGAAGCCGTGAGGGTCAAAGTCGCAGGCTTTCCAAGCGAAAACTCCGCTTTCATTCTGACCGGCATCTTTTTCTTTTCCTGAAGATAGTCCCTGCGGATCTGCTCCAAAAGAGCTTCATCGCTGCCACTGTAGGCAGGACTGGAAAGCGTGATCATTTCAGGTCCGTTTTGCTGATGATAATAGCCAGTGGTACGCTCGCTTCTTACGTAAAGCTTACTGAGCTTCTCCAGGTCTTCCTGCGAAGGTGCCTGCCATTTCCCTTCATAATACAGATCGATATATTTACGATAAATGGCCGTCACGCCAGCCGCATATTCCGGCTTTTTCATCCTTCCCTCGATCTTAAAGGAATCAATTCCCGCCTCGATCAATTCCGGCAGTATTTCAATGGCGCACATGTCCTTCAAGCTCAGCGGATAGCACTCCTTGCCGCGTCTATCACCGTCCAAGATCTGATAGGGTAGGCGACAGGGCTGCGCACATCTGCCGCGATTACCGCTCCGACCTCCAAGGATGGAACTAAACAGGCAATTCCCGGAATAGCAATAACAGATCGCGCCATGGATAAAGCATTCGATCTCGAGATTGGTCTCCTGCTTCAGGGCCCTGATCTCTTTCAAAGAAAGCTCCCTGGCAGGAACGATGCGGACGGCGCCAAGCTTTTTCAGGAAATTGGCGCCATAAGCACCCATGATGCTAAGCTGCGTGCTCGCATGCAAGGGAAGACTGGGAAAAGTCTCCGAAAGGACCTGAAATACGCCAAGATCCTGGACGATCACGCCGTCCAAGCCTTCCTCCACAAAGGGCTTCAAGAAGGCAGGCAATGTCTCTATCTCCTGCTCCTTCATCAGCGTATTTACGGTCAAATAGACCTTTTTATGAAAAAGATGTGCATATCTCAAACACTTTACAAGCTCTTCCTCCGTAAAGTTATCCGCATATGCTCTTGCTCCAAACTGGGTGCCCGCCAGATAGACGGCATCCGCGCCGGCATTCATGGCGCCGTAAAAAGCCTCCGGGCTACCCGCCGGTGCCAATAATTCCACTCTTTGTCTCATAAATGCTCCATCACTCATCGATCGAATTTGAAAAAAGCTGTCCGTTCTCATTCGGACAGCTTTCCATTTATTTGTTCTTTAATTCCGTCTCCAGCTGAAAGATCTTCCTGCTCTGGTCTTCGCATTGTGCCTGCAGTTCCTTCACCTGATTCTTCGCATTGTCCAACTGGATCTGACAGGAAACCAATTCATGCTTTAAGTCGCAATACTCCTTTTCCTTGGACTGCATCTCCGCTTCCAGGATCGCGATCTGACGCTTTGCCTTGAAATAATCATCCGCGATGTTCAACTGAAGCAAGGTGCCCTGCGTGTCGATGGACTGCTTGCGAAAACCGTCCAGACGATTGAACTCGTTGATCTTATTGTTGATATAAGTGGCAACTTTCTGCAGATATTCTTCACTCTCATATCCGCTCAGCTTCAATACTTTCCCGCCGATCAATACTTCCGTAGCAGTTTTGGATGCCATAACGCCATACCCCTCATCTTTCGTTACGTTTCTGCAAAATATTATAGCCTAAAAAAGTATCCGGCACAAGGGGTTTCTCATAATTTCTTTTTCAGTAATAGCTCTGCCCTATGGCGAAAGCCGATGGGGCGCGGCCTATGGCACTATGGAAGCAGATGCTTATAAGCGAGATCTGTTACGACGCGGCCCCTGGGCGTACGATTGATAAAGCCATTTTTGATCAAATAGGGCTCATAGACGTCCTCAATGGTGCCTGCGTCCTCTCCGATGGCCGCGGCCAGCGTATCCAGGCCGACAGGGCCGCCTTCAAACTTATCGATCATAGTCATGAGCATGTTGCGGTCAATGCGGTCCAGACCAAGCTTATCTACGTCCATCAGGTCCAGCGCGATCCTTGCCACGTCCTCCGTAATGACACCATCATATTTCACTTCGGCGAAATCACGCACGCGCTTTAAGATCCGATTGGCAAGTCTCGGCGTTCCGCGGCTTCTCTTTGCCATCTCTTTCGCGCCGGCGGGATCGATCTCCACGTTCAGGATCCTTGCGGAATGCATGATGATCTGCTGTAATTCAGCCACCTCATAAAACTCTAAATGATGGATCATGCCAAAGCGATCCCGCAGGGGGGCGGAAAGAAGTCCCGCGCGGGTTGTCGCGCCGACCAAGGTAAACTTCGGGAGCTCGAGTCTGACGGACCTTGCCGAAGAACCCTTTCCGATCATGATGTCAATGCAATAATCCTCCATGGCGGGGTATAATACCTCTTCCACCTGGCGATTTAAGCGATGGATCTCATCGACAAAGAGAAGGTCTCCCTCCTCTAAATTATTCAGGATCGCAGCCATCTCTCCCGGCTTTTCAATGGCAGGGCCACTGGTCACGCGAAGATGCACGCCCATCTCATTCGCGATGATGCCTGCAAGCGTTGTCTTACCAAGGCCGGGCGGCCCATAAAACAGCACGTGATCCAAGGCATCGCCTCTTCGCTTAGCCGCTTCAATATAGATTTTTAAGTTTTCCTTTACCTTTGACTGACCGATGTATTCATCGAGGAACTTTGGCCTAAGGGAGCCCTCAAGCTTCACGTCCTCTTCCGTCGCGGTAGTCTCGATCATTCTTCTCGCCATGCTTTTTCTCCGATCCAATTCGTTCTAATAAAGAACCAAAATGGCATTTAGAACATCTTTTTCAAGGCAGCCTTCAAGATGGCGCCGGAATCTAAGGAATCTATGTCTGGAATGGAATTTACGGCCTTGACGCTCTCCGTCTGGCCATATCCAAGCGCCACAAGCGCTTCCACGGCCTCTTTCTTTTGCGGCGTGTCAGCGGCGAGCAAGGGGCTTCCGGAAGCCGATTTCGCGATTTCAAGGTCAATCAGGTCATCGTCAAACTTTATCTTGTCCTTGAGTTCAAGGATCAGGCGCTCCGCCATCTTAGGTCCTACGCCCGGAGCCTTGGCAATGGCCTTTTTATCCCCGGCAGAGATCGCATATCGTAGCGAATCCGCGTCCATCACGGAAAGAATGGACAGCGCGCCCTTCGGTCCGATACCGTTTACGGTAATACATTTCTTAAAGATCTCAAGGTCCTTCCTTGTCAGGAATCCATAGAGCCAGATGGCATCCTCCCTGACGGAAGTATAGGTATAAAGCTTTGCCTCTTCCCCAAGGCTGGGCATTTTCGCCGCCGTATCCGTTGACACGTGCACATTTATACCGATGCCGTTTACGTCGATCACGACAACGTCCTCAGAGATATATTCTACGATTCCATCCACAAATCCGATCATGATACATTACTCCCAATTTCCGAAGTCTCCGCAGGGTCTCCCAAATATTTCTTTAGGATTTTACGCGTATGCGCCATATTTTCCCTACTTCTTTAGTCTAGCACAATCGAACATATGTTTCAAGCAATTTTTCTCTTTTCTTTCCGAAATACGATCCAAAAGCAGACCAAATGCGCCGAAAAGGTCAGTGCCCAGCTGATCGGATACGACAGATAGAGACATTGCAGGGTATGCACGTTCTGAAAGACCGTAAAGATCCACACAACGCGGAAAAGACATGCTCCCGTCAGGGACACAAGCATTGGCATAATGCCGTAGCCCATGCCTCGTATGGATCCGACGATCACGTCCATCATGCCGCAAAGGCAATAGGTGGTACAGATCACGCTCAGTCTCAATACGCCATACGCAATGGCCTCCGGATTGTCCGTGTATAACTTTAGTAAGGTCCCGCCGGCGATATATGCGCCGTTGCCAAGGATGATGCCGACACCGATCACGAGCGCAAGACAGATCATAAGGATCTTTCCGATCCGATCAAACTTCCTTGCACCGTAGTTCTGCCCCGTAAAGCTGACGGATGCCTGATGCAGCGCGTTCATGGAAACATAGACAAAGCCTTCAATGTTGCAGGCTGCCGTGTTTCCGGCCATGGCGATCTTGCCAAAGGAATTGACCGAGGATTGGATCAGCACGTTCGATACGGAAAACAGCGCGCCCTGCAAGCCTGCAGGAAGGCCGATCCGGATCATTTTCAGGAGCTTATCCCGCTCGATCCGAAGCTTATGAAGGGATAATTTATAATCAGAATCCGTTTTGACAAGGCATTGCAGCACCAAAAAGGCAGAAAGTCCCTGTGCGATCACCGTAGCAAGTGCCACGCCCGCAACGCTCATGTGAAGCGGGATCACAAAGATCAGGTTCAGCACGACGTTGACGACGCCGGCGATGAGCAGATAATAAAGAGGCCTTTTCGTGTCGCCGACTGCGCGAAGGATCGCACTGCCAAAGTTATATGCCATCATCACGGGCATACCCACGAAATAAATGCGCAGATATAGGATCGACATGTCGATCACGTCCTCAGGGACTGCCATCAGTCTTAGGGCGATCGGCGCAAGGAAAAAGCCCACAAAGACAAGCGCGACGCCGCTGACAATGGAAGTCAGGATGGAGGTGTGTACCATGTCATCCAGGTCCTTCTTCTGGCCCGCCCCAAAAAACCTAGAGACAAGTACGTTTGTGCCGACGGACAGCCCGAGAAACACATTGACCAAAAGGTTGATGAGGGAGCCTGTCGAGCCAACTGCAGCAAGCGCTTCATCTCCGGCAAATCTTCCGACGACGATCACGTCCGCCGCGTTGAATAAAAGCTGCAAAACGCTCGAAAGCATCAGGGGAACGTAAAACAGGATGATTTTTCCGAGGAGCGGCCCGTTACACATGTCGATCTCAAAGGATTTTTTCTTTTTTATGCTAGTTATATCATTTTCATTCGTCACGATATCAACTCCCATTAAGCACAACTGCTTAGCATGCCGTGATGGCCCGCTAAGCAGCTTGAAAAACAATATTCAGAAGGCTTATTTCGCATTGATATAATTGACTAAGCCTTCAGCGGCAATGATCTTTTGCATGAATTCCGGAAAAGCCTGGCCCTGGAAGGTAGTGCCCTTCGTCAGGTTCGTGATCACGCCCGTGTCAAAATTGACCTCGACCTGATCCCCGGCGTCAATGCCCTTTGCTGCTTCAGGACATTCCACGATGGGAAGTCCGATGTTTATGCTGTTACGATAAAAGATTCTGGCGAAGGTCTCCGCGATCACGCAGCTCACGCCAGCCGCCTTGATGGCGATGGGGGCATGCTCTCTCGAGGAACCGCAGCCAAAGTTTTTCGTGGCAACAATGATGTCGCCCTTCTTTACTTTATTCACGAAATCCTTATCAATGTCCTCCATGCAGTGCGTTGCAAGCTCTGCCGGATCAGAGGAATTCAAATATCTTGCGGGGATGATCACGTCAGTGTCCACGTTATCTCCAAACTTAAAAACAGTACCCTTAGCATTCTTCATTGTTTTCTTCTCCTATTCTTATATGACTTCCCAGGGAAAGTCGTCACCTTCGCGTCATCCTACCTTACAGTTCGCAGGGGCAGGAAATCTTACCCGTTATTGCGCTTGCGGCTGCAACTGCAGGACTTGCCAGATAAATCTCGGAAGTTACATGTCCCATTCTGCCCACAAAGTTTCTGTTTGTGGTGGAAACACATCTCTCACCCTCAGCGAGAATGCCCATATAACCGCCAAGGCAGGGACCACAGGTAGGAGTGCTCACGACTGCGCCAGCCTCAATGAAGGTTCTAAGAAGTCCCTCTTCCATCGCCTGCAGATAAATGCTCTGCGTTGCGGGGATCACGATGCAGCGGATGCCCTTCTTCACCTTGCGGCCCTTCAAAACCTCGGCTGCAATGCGCAGATCGTCAATTCTTCCGTTCGTGCAGGAACCGATGACAACCTGATCGATGAAGATGGGATCCATCTCGTGGATCTCATCGATCGTATGCGTATTCTCAGGCAGATGAGGGAAGGAAACCGTAGGCCTTAAGGTGCTAAGATCGATCGTATATGTCTCATCATAAATCGCATCCTCGTCCGCCTCATAGATCGTATATTTCTTCGTGGAATGCTCCTTCATATACTCCTCGGCAAGTGCATCCACGGGGAAAATACCATTCTTTCCGCCTGCCTCGATCGCCATGTTCGCGATGGTGAAACGATCATCCATGCTAAGATTTGCGATGCCGTCGCCAACAAACTCCATGGACTTATACAGAGCACCGTCCACGCCGATCATACCGATGATATGCAGGATCACGTCCTTGCCGCTCACCCACTTCGAGGGCTTACCAGTCAAGATAAACTTGATCGCGGAAGGAACCTTAAACCATGCCTTACCGGTCGCCATTCCGGCAGCCATGTCCGTGCTGCCGACGCCGGTAGAAAACGCGCCAAGCGCACCATAAGTACAAGTATGAGAATCTGCGCCAATGATCACGTCGCCGGCCACCGTAAGACCTTTCTCAGGAAGTAGCGCATGCTCAATGCCCATCTCTCCCACTTCGAAATAATTCGTGATCTCGTTTCTCTTTGCGAACTCACGAACACACTTACAATGCTCTGCAGACTTAATGTCTTTATTCGGCACAAAATGATCCGGCACCAGCGCGATCTTATCCTTATCAAACACGCCATTCACCTTCATCTTGTCCATCTCTTTGATCGCAACCGGACTCGTGATGTCATTTCCAAGCACCAGATCCAGATTCGCCTCGATCAACTGCCCTGCCACCACCTTATCAAGCCCTGCCGCATGCGCCAGGATCTTCTGCGTCATCGTCATACCCATGCTTTTTCCCTCCAAATCTCATGTATTTTCATTCACTTATGCTATCCTAACACAAAAATAAAAAAAAGAAAATAGACAGATTTAATCAGGATAAGGATCAGGACAAGGATTTGCTTTTGCAAGTAAAACAAAATCTGAAGCTGCCGAGGTCTTTTTCCTCTGCCTCTTTTCAATAAACTCGAAGTTGTCGCTTATCTTGGTGGCCCGCAGGGACGGGGTTAATGGGTCAAAAAATGGCCTGCTAACCCCGTCCCCATGGTCCACTTTAGCTCTACAAACAACGATTTTTGAAACAAACTTGCCAAACAAACCTCGACTTCTCGAATAAGTCACCCAATTTTTCTTACCAGTAATACAAATGATAAAATTAGGCTTTCTATCACATAATCAAAACGGGGCAGGATTCCCTGCCCCGTCAAATCTTTTTATTGTAATTTTGATTAGTTATTGATCAGCTTATCAGCCTCATTGTTCCAGCTATACAGCTTTCTGATCTGCTCGCCAACCTTCTCTGAAGGATGCTCGCTTGCAAGCTTTCTCATAGCCTTGAAGTGAACCTGCTTACCTGCAGGGCTCATGTCAAGAAGGAATTCCTTCGCGAAGGTACCATCCTGGATATCGCTCAGGATCTTCTTCATGGTCTTCTTGGTCTCAGCAGTGATCAGCTTAGGACCAGTTACGTAATCACCGTACTCAGCGGTGTTGGAGATGGAATATCTCATTCCTGCGAAACCGGACTGATAGATCAGGTCAACGATCAGCTTCATCTCATGGATGCACTCGAAGTATGCGTTCCTCTCATCATAGCCAGCCTCAACCAGAGTCTCAAAACCAGCCTGCATCAAAGCGCAAACGCCGCCGCAAAGCACAGCCTGCTCACCGAACAGGTCGGTCTCGGTCTCGGTTCTGAAGGTGGTCTCAAGAACGCCTGCTCTTGCGCCGCCGATGCCCAGTGCATAAGCCAGTGCAAGATCCTGTGCCTTACCGGTTGCATTCTGCTGAACTGCGATCAGACAAGGAACACCCTTGCCAGCCTGATACTCGGAACGTACGGTATGACCAGGTCCCTTAGGAGCGATCATGGTAACGTCAACGTCAGCGGGAGGAACGATGCAGCCAAAGTGAATGTTGAAACCATGTGCGAACATCAGCATGTTTCCAGCCTCCAGGTTGGGCTCAATGTCCTTCTTGTAAAGGTCAGCCTGCTTCTCATCATTGATCAGGATCATGATAATGTCAGCCTTCTTTGCAGCCTCTGCTGCGGTATAAACCTCGAAGCCCTGAGCAACTGCCTTGTCCCAAGACTTGGAACCCTGGTACAGACCGATGATCACGTGGCATCCGGAATCCTTCAGATTCAGTGCGTGTGCGTGTCCCTGGCTGCCATAGCCGATGATTGCGATTGTCTTTCCCTCAAGCAGGGACAAGTTACAATCTTCCTGGTAGAAAATCTTTGCCATTTTTCTTTCCTCCATGTCATTGTGAAATATTTTTTCAGGTCCCATCCATGGGACTCATCCTTTATAACTGATAGGCTTTCGCCTAGAGCTAACAAATCTTACAGCATGACTACGTTCTTCGTGCCACGGCCAAGTCCAGCGATACCGGTCCTTGCGATCTCAAGGATCTCATAGCCTTCCAACAGATTGATGAACGCCTCGATCTTACTCTGATTACCGGTCAGTTCCACGATCAGACTGTCTGCACTCACGTCGATCACGTTCGCACGGAAAATGTTTGCAACGGACAGGACGTTCTGTCTCTGCTCTGCCGTCACGCGCGTCTTGATCAGAACGAGCTCACGATAGACGCTCTCCTCGGGCTTTAATTCCTTGATGTCCTTTACATCCACAAGCTTCTCGAGCTGCTTCTCGATCTGCTCAAGGATCTCATCATCTCCGCTGGTCACGATCGTGATGCGGCTGTACTTTGGATCAGCAGTCACGCCTGCGGTGATGCTTTCAATATTATAACCTCTGCGCGAAAACAGTCCCGTGATGCGGCTGAGCACGCCGGAGGTATTGTTGGTCAAAAGCTGAAATACTTTCTTCTGCATTGTTCCACCATGCCTTTCTTTTAAGAACGCTTTTTTACTTTAATGGAATAACTTGTGAAAGTCTTTTATAAATATAACAACACTTTAAAGAAATGTCAAGCGACAAAAGCCTTTCAAAATTGCCTTTTTCGGGCCATTAATCATTCTCGCAGCATTTGCCCAGGGCCAGGGTCCCTGTTCTTGCAACCTCGACGACGCCAAAGCTCTGCAGCATGCTGATCAGAAGCGTCGTTCTCTCGGGAACGTCGCACAGTTGGATCATGACGTAATGCTTTGACATGTCAACGATCTGCGCCTTCATCATGTCACAGACCTCCATCAGGTCGCGGCGATTGGACTTATTATATTTTACCTTGATGAGCATCAGCTCGCGCGCCACGGCCTGCTGTTCGTCAAAGGTTTTTACCTTGATGACGTCAAGCTTTTTGTTTAACTGCTTTTCAATTTGCTCAATGGTATGCTGATCTCCGCTGGAGACAATGGTCATGCAGGATACGTCCTTCGCATCCGTCTCTCCCACGGCCAAACTCTCAATGTTAAAGTTTCTTCTGGAAAACAGGCCGGCCACCTTGCAGAGCACGCCGGAACGGTTCTCCACCAAAACGGAATAAATCTTCTTTTTCATGTCGCACCTCCCTTAGACCAGATCCATGGGATCTACGATGCATTCCAAAAGAACGGATTCGTCATTCTTCAGGAATTCCTTCAATACGGAATTGGCCTTCTTCATGTTTTCCAGACGAAGGTATTTCATTCCGTAAGCACTGACCAGCTTTTCCAGATCAGGACTTCCGTCCAGGTCAACGACGGAATAATGATCCTTATAAGTAAAGTGCTGATACTGACGCACCATGCCAAGATACTTGTTTGCGATCACGATGATCTTGACCGGAACGTTATGCTGACGCATCGTGGCAAGCTCCATCATGGACATCTGGAAGGAACCGTCTCCGCAAACTGCAATGACCTGACGATTCGGAGCAGCCAGCTTTGCACCCATGGCAGCCGGGATGGAATACCCCATGGTTCCCATGCCGCCGGAGGTCATAAATCTGCCATTCTTTACCACGTGATAGGCGCAGGACCAGATCTGATTCTGTCCCACGTCAGCCACGTAAATGCCATTGTCGTCCATCTTCTCGGAAAGCATCGTGATAAAGGCTGCAGGATCCACGTAATCAGGATTCGGAGTTCTCTTGGGCGCCATGGTAACGCGAAGTCCCTCGAGTTCCTTGACCCACGCGGTGCATTCGCAGGAGATCTCCTGTGCAAGGAAATCCTCAAAGATATGCTTTGCGTCGCCAACCAGAGGAATGGTGGGACCTGCATTCTTTCCGATCTCCGCGGGATCCACGTCGATATGTACCAGCACTTTGTTTCTGGTGATGATCTCAGGCTGATTTACGGCCCTGTCGGCCACGCGCGCCCCGACCATGATCAGAAGGTCACAGTCCTGAATGGCCTTATTGGCATAAGGCTTTCCGTTATTTCCGACCATGCCAAAGTACAGCGGATCATTCGTGGGCATAACGCCGATCCCCATCATGGTAGATACCACGGGAATGCCGAATTTCTTAGAGAATGCACGGATCTCTCCCTCCGCCTCGGAAAGGAGCACGCCGCCGCCCACGCAAAGCAGGGGCTTTTTCGCCTTTTCAAGCTCCTTTACCACCTTCTTGATCTGCACCATGTTTCCCTTGACCGTAGGCTTATAAGTACGCATGTTGATCTCCTGCGGATAAACAAACTTATCCACGGGAGCATTCTGTACGTCGATGGGCACGTCGATCAGAACGGGACCCTTTCTTCCCGTGTTGGCAATGTGAAATGCCTCCTTAAAGATCCTGGGAATGTCTTTCGCATTCCGAACAAGATAGCTGTATTTTACAAAGGATTCCACGGCGCCGGTAATGTCTGCCTCCTGGAATACGTCGCTTCCTAAGAGTTCACTGTTCACCTGACCGGTGATGCAGATCAGCGGAATGCTGTCCGCGAACGCAGTCGCAATGCCGGTGATCACGTTGGTAGCCCCGGGGCCGCTGGTCACGGCGCAAACGCCGGGCTTTCCTGTGATCCTTGCCATGCCGCTCGCCGCATGTGCCGCATTCTGCTCCGTTCTGATCAGGATCGTGCGAATGTCGGACTCCAAAATGGAATTATAAAAAGGACAGATTGCTACGCCGGGATACCCAAAGACAGTGGTCACCCCTTCTGCTTCCAAACATTTGATGATGGCATCTGCTCCATTCATGTGCATTTCCTCCAAAAGCTCAAAATCAATCAATTTTTGTCTTTTTGTATCGCTATATAGGTAAGAATTATACTACTTTAAGACTCAGAGTTCAAGCGTTTTGCTAATTTTACGGCATCCGCGGCATCCCTGGAATATCCGTCCGCTCCGATCTCATCCGCATACTCCTGCGTGATCACGGCGCCGCCGATCATAACCTTGACCGGAAGCTTGATCTTCTTGACTTCCTCCACCACTTCACGCATTCTTTGCATAGTCGTCGTCATCAGTGCGGAAAGCGCGATGATCTTTGCGTGATGCTCCTTCGCGGCCGCTATGATCTGGGCAGAAGGCACGTCCTTCCCCAGATCGATGACTCGAAACCCATAGTTTTTCAGCATCAGTGCCACCAGATTCTTTCCGATGTCATGAATGTCACCTTCCACCGTCGCAATCACGACCGTTGGCATGTCTTCTGCCTTCTGATCGGATAAAAGCAATGGCTCTAAGACTTCGATGGCATTTTTCATCGCTTCGGCGCTGGCGATCAGCTGCGGCAGGAAGTATTTCCCTTTATCGAACAGATCACCGACCTCATTGATGCCGGGAAGCAAGATTTCATTCAGCAGAGCGTCAGGCTTTTCTCCTGCATCCAGCGCATCCTTCGTGATCTTTGCGATGCCGTTTCGATTCCCCTTCATGACGGCTCGATACAGTGCCTCCCTCGCAGGCGATCCGCTCGCACTTTGTCCCGCCAAGGCACCTTGACCGGACTTCACGTCGCTTTCTTTCCGGCCTTCAGGAGTTGCGGAAGGATTTGCAACCATGTTTGCATTTCCCTGAGAGCTTTCCACGACGCGCTGCGCCGCCGCAAGCTTCTCCTGAAGCTCCGCTTCTTTCTTCTCACGGTTTTCCTTCACGGTCCCCGCATATTCGATATAACGAAGGTCTGCGCCCTCCTTATTTAATAGCACGTCCGTCGCAAGCGCACAGCTGACGAGCAGCTCCTGTGATGGATTCGAGATCGCCATGGTAAGGCCTGCCTCGATCATCAAAGAAAGGAAGGAAGTGTTCACAAAGCTGCGCTCCGGCATGCCAAAGGAAATGTTGGAAAGACCACAGATCGTTGCAAATCCCATTCCTTTCGCATAGCGAACCGTCTCAAGGCATTCCAGCGCGGCCTTTTTATTTGCTCCGATCGTTGCCACCAGACCGTCCACCACAATGTCCTCTTTACACATGCCAAGCTCTGTCGCACGCGCATAAATCTTTCCAATGATATCCTTTTTCTCCTCGAGATCCTTCGGCAAACCTTCATCTGACAAAGGCAGAAGGATAAACATGGCGCCGTACTTGGCAGCGATCGGCAGTAAGTTTTCAAATTTGACGCTCTCATAGGAAATGGAATTGATGAGCGCGCGTCCCGGATAATGACGAAGCGCCGCTTCCAATACGGAAACATGGCTACTGTCGAGGGAAAGAGGCAGATTCGTCACTCCGCTGATCTCTTCAATGGAGCGAAGCATCATTTCCTTTTCGTCGATCCCGCTCATACCCATATTTACGTCGAGCACCTGCGCGCCTGCAGCTTCCTGTTCTTCCGCGAATTGCAGCACTTTTTCAAGGCTGCCCTCACGAAGCTGCGCCTGCAAAGCCTTTTTCCCCGTGGGATTGATCCTCTCTCCCACGATCATAAATAAGTCATTTAATCCAAAGGAAAGGGTCTGTCTTTCACTGGAAAGATACCGGATGCCATCCGGTCTCCTCGGAACAAAGACGGTTCTCTCCTTCCCATATTTCTGTTTTAAGCCGCGAATAAAGGAGGGATCAGTTCCGCAGCACCCACCGAGCACGGACGCGCCTGCGTTCACCAAAATTTCCATCTCTTCCACAAATTCCGGAGCGATCATGCTATAACAGGTCTTTCCGTCACTATCCAAGAAGGGAAGTCCCGCATTGGGCTTTGCTATGATGGGGACACGGGTAGCGGACGCAAGGTCAGAGATCACCTGCTTCATATGAGCGGGCCCCGTGGAGCAATTGGCACCGATCGCACAGGCGCCAAGGCTTTCCATGACAACGCCGGCGGTCTTCGCATCCGTACCGTAAAGAGTTCTTCCGTCCGTCTCAAAGGTGAGCGTCACCATCACGGGTAATGTCGTGGTCTCCTTTGCGGCGATCAGTGCGGCGCGGGATTCCGCAAGGCTCATCATGGTCTCGACGACGAGAAGGTCAACGCCGGCCTTCTCCAGGTAGCGGATCTGCTCCTTATAAACCTCGATCAGATTCTCCAGCTCCATGGTTCCCATGGGCTTTAGCGCCTGTCCGGTCATCGTGAGGTCTCCAGCCACGTAAACCTTTCGGTCAGGGCAGGAATCTGCGGCTTGTCTGGAAATCTTTACCAGCCCTTGGATCATCTCCTCCATTTTCCCTTCCAAGCCATATTCCGCAAGCTTGATCCGATTCGCCGTAAAGGTGGGCGCATATAATACGTCCGTTCCTGCCTCCACGTAATCCATTTGCAGTTTCAACATGACGTCAGGATGCTTTAAGATCCAGTCTTCCGGGCATACTCCTGCCGGCATTCCGGCTTTTACCAGGTTGGATCCCGTCGCACCGTCCAAATAGAGAAATTCTTTTTCCGTCAGCCTTAAAAATTCCGTTTTCGTCATAGAATTCGCTTATAACCTCGTTTATTTCAGAGCCTAAACCTTAGAATCTTTACCATCATAGCACGTTTCCGTTTCCATCGTAAAGCCCAAATGGGAGAAAATGTTACGGGAAAATTTATTATTTTTGAATATTCTTGAAAGATGGGAAATTAAGGTTGATAAAAACCGTGAAACGTGATAAATTGTATCTCGAACCTGTTCCATTTTGGAGGAATGATAGAATGCAAAAGAACATAAAAGCATTTGCTGCATGCCTGATCCTTTCTATATTCTTATGTGCCTGCACGCAGCAAACAGATCCCGAGACCGTGAAATTTAAGAATGACGTCGAGAACTTCTGCAACAGTATTTCGCAGCTTGACGCGTCCATCAATAAGATCGATGCCTCTTCTGACAACGCTCCCGCACAGCTCCTAGAATACCTTGATGAAGTGGACGTTCGTTTTAAGAGCTTTGCCGACCTGGATTTTCCCGCAGACTTTGATTATCTCGAGCATTTGGCAGACGAAGCAAGCGAATATATGAGTGAAGCAGTCGCTTCCTATCACTCCGCTTTTTCCAACAATTCTTATAACGAATATACTGCCGATTATGCGCAGGAAAACTATTCCAGGGCGATCAAGCGGATCAAGATCATTATCGCGTTCTTAAAGGGAGAAACGCCTGAAGACGAAAACATCATCATCTCCTACGAAAGCAATTCCCCCGTGGAAGAATAAAGCTTAAGTTCATTCATGATCATAAAAAAGCAATCAAAAAGAGTGGCTCACAAATCGTGAACCACTCTTCTTTTATGACTTTTTTCAGTCAATGATCTCGATTAGAACTTACCAGCGTTTGCAGCTTCCTCGATGCCTACTGCAACGGCTACGGTAGCACCAACCATGGGGTTGTTACCCATACCGATCAGGCCCATCATCTCAACGTGAGCGGGAACGGAGGAAGATCCTGCGAACTGAGCGTCGCTGTGCATTCTTCCAAGGGTATCGGTCATGCCGTAGGAAGCAGGACCAGCTGCCATGTTATCGGGATGCAGGGTACGTCCGGTACCGCCGCCGGATGCAACGGAGAAGTACTTCTTTCCTGCCTCGGTGCGCTCCTTCTTATAGGTGCCTGCAACGGGATGCTGGAATCTGGTAGGGTTGGTGGAGTTACCGGTGATGGATACGTCCACGTTCTCCTTCCACATGATGGCTACGCCTTCGGGAACGGAGTTTGCGCCATAGCAGTTCACCTTAGCGCGAAGTCCCTCGGAATAAGCCTTGCGGGATACTTCCTTTACGGTGTTGGTATAAGGATCATACTCGGTCTCAACGAAGGTGAAGCCGTTGATTCTGGAAATGATCTGTGCAGCGTCCTTGCCAAGGCCGTTCAGGATAACGCGAAGGGGCTTCTGACGAACCTTGTTTGCCTTCTCAGCGATACCGATGGCGCCCTCAGCTGCAGCGAAGCTCTCGTGACCAGCCAGGAAGCAGAAGCAATCGGTCTCCTCCTCAAGGAGCATCTTGCCAAGATTACCATGGCCAAGACCTACCTTACGGGTATCAGCAACGGAACCAGGGATACAGAAAGCCTGAAGGCCCTCGCCGATCGCTGCAGCAGCGTCAGCAGCCTTACGGCAGTTCTTCTTGATCGCGATGGCTGCGCCTACGGTGTATGCCCAGCAAGCGTTCTCAAAGCAAATGGGCTGGATCTTCTTTACCTGCTCATATACGTCAAGGCCGGCGTCCTTCGTGATCTTCTCAGCCTCTTCCAGGGAAGAGATGCCATAGCTGTTTAATACTTTATTGATCTGATCAATACGTCTTTCATATGATTCAAATAATGCCATTGTATTTGCCTCCTCTTCCTTATTTCACTTCTTTGTCGGTTCTGGGATCGATGATCTTTACGGCGTCAGCAACGCGGCCATACTGACCACATGCCTTCTCGTATGCGGTGTTGGGATCGTCACCCTTCTTGATGAAGTCGGTCATCTTTCCAAGGCTTACAAACTTATATCCAATGATCTGGTTGTCTGCATCCAGTGCAATGCCGGTAACGTAACCCTCTGCCATCTCGAGATAACGAGGTCCCTTTGCAAGCGTACCATACATGGTACCAACCTGGCTTCTAAGACCCTTACCAAGGTCCTCAAGTCCAGCGCCAACAGGCAGACCTTCCTCGGAGAAAGCGCTCTGGCTTCTGCCGTAAACGATCTGCAGGAAGAGCTCTCTCATTGCAGTGTTGATCGCGTCACAAACAAGGTCCGTATTCAGAGCCTCCATAACGGTCAGGCCGGGGAGGATCTCAGCTGCCATAGCAGCGGAATGGGTCATGCCGGAGCATCCGATGGTCTCTACCAGAGCCTCCTGGATGATACCCTGCTTCACGTTCAGGGACAGCTTGCAGGCACCCTGCTGAGGTGCGCACCAGCCTACGCCATGGGTAAAACCAGAGATGTCTTCCACTCTCTTTGCCTGCACCCACTTTGCTTCTTCAGGGATGGGAGCGCAGCCGTGATGTACGCCCTGTGCCACGGGACACATTTCTTCAACTTCCTTTGAGTAAATCATGTGAAATCTCCTTTCGATTTTTCTCTCTTTCATGATACCGTTTTATTACTTTCAACTTTGTCAAAAAAGTATCATTATCCTAGCTATTTTCTCACGTTTCGATGAAAAAAACAAGCATAAACTCCATGAATTCGCTATCTTTTTCCAGCGTTTTTTCATGATTTTGCCTTACTCTTCTTATAGAATTGCTCCGCCGCGCTGAATTTCTGCCAAAGGAGCCCTTGATTGTTGAGTTGCTTCACGATATTGGTCCTTCGAGACACGAAATCCGAAAGCTTCCCCATGTATTCCTCGGAGGAAATGTTCCCATCAGCCACCATGGTAAGCCCCTTTTCCCAGCTCGCCGTCAGCTTCGGTTCGAGAAGCGGCTTGATGGATCCCTCCACCACGTCATATACCATCTCTCCCATCAGCGTCGGCGTAAGCACCTGGGTCTTTTTATTTAACTGTAAATATTCAATGTTTACCAGCTTTTTCAGGATCTCCGCGCGGGTAGCGCTGGTTCCGATCCCGCTTCCCTTGATCTGCGCGCGAAGCTCTTCATCCTCGATGAACTGACCGGCATTCTCCATGGTAAGGATGATGCTTCCGGAGGTATACCTCTTCGGTGGCTTGGTCTCGCCTTCCTTGATCTCATAGGATTTTACGCCAAGCTCCGCTCCCTTCTTCAGGTTGAGGAGCAGCTTCATGAAGTCCTCGTCGCATTTCAGTTCCTGCTCGCCTTCGCCGTCCTTATCGGAATCCTTTTCCGCATCTTTATCTAAATTTTCGGGTGTTTTCGAAGCTTCCGCTTGGGCGGTTGCATCCTTCTTAAACGAAAAGGCGGAAACCTTCAGGAACCCTTCCTCGACAAGCACCTTGAAATTAGAAAAGAACCTTTCCTCCTTGACCTTGATGGTCAGCGCAAACTTTTGATAGACCGCCGGAGGATAGAAAATACTGAGGAACCTTCGTACAATAACCTCATAGACCTTGGCGCTCAAGGGCGAAAGGGAATTTAGGTTTCCAAGGCCCTGGCCCGTCGGGATAATGGCATAGTGATCCGTGATCTGCTTGTCATTGACGTATCTGGTCTTTGCGATCCCCTGATAGCTTCCGCTTTGCAGGATCTCGTTCGCATAAGCCGACACAAGACCATAGCCCTTTAATCCGCCAATATTCTTATAGATCTCTTTGGCCACTGCGGTGGAGAGCACTCTGGCATCCGTACGGGGATAGGTCACCATCTTCTTTTCATAGAGCTCCTGAACGATCTGAAGCGTCTGATCCGGACTGATCTTGAAATACTTGGAACAATCATTTTGCAGCTCAGCCAGATTATAAAGGAGCGGTGCATTCCGGTTTTCTTTCTTTTTCTCAATGGATTCGAGAAGGATCGGGTAAGCAGGCTCCTCCTCCAGATGCGCGATCAGTTCCTTCGCGCTCTTTTCTTCCTTGAATCCATTCTCTTTATAAAGCTTCGGAGAGAGATAATAAGGAGAGCCCTCAACTGCCTTCCATTCACCTGGGAAAGCCTTCCCCTCCACGAGGAAATTGCCGATCACGCGATAAAATGGCGTCTTGACAAAGCTTCGGATCTCACGCTCCCTGTTGACTACCATGCCGAGCACGCAGGTCATCACGCGTCCAACACTGATCACGGCCTTGTCGCGCTTTAAGTAATCCTTAACATTCTTCCCATACTTTAAGGTTAACACTCTGGAGAAATTGATCCCCATGAGATAATCTTCCTTGGCACGCAGATACGCAGCATTACTTAAATTGTCATATTCGGACAAATCCTTTGCCTCACGAATGCCGCGAAGGATTTCTTCCTCCGTCTGCGAGTCGATCCAGACGCGCCGTCTTTCCTTCCCCTTGACGCCGGACATCTGTTCCACAAGACGATAGATGTATTCTCCCTCTCGTCCGGAGTCCGTGCAGACATAAATCGTATCCACGTCAGGACGCTTTAAAAGGCCACTGACCACTCCGAATTGCTTTGCAGAGCTGGCAATGACCTCATATTTAAACTCTGCGGGCAAAAAGGGGATCGTGTCAAAGCTCCAACGCTTTAACTTTTCATCATAGGCCTCAGGATAACTCATGGTCACAAGATGTCCCACGCACCAAGTGATCACGGATTTTTCGCCCTCCACGTAACCGTCATGATTACGCATGGTTTCCTTCAGCGCATTGGCAAACTCCCTTGCCACGCTCGGTTTTTCTGCGATATATAAATTCTTGCCCAAATGCTTACCTCGTTGTCTAATTTCTGATCAGTTTTTCCACTTCCGCAACGGACATGGGCTTTCCGAATAAGAACCCTTGGATCACGTCACAGCCAATGGCATGCAGATACTTATATTGCTGCTCCTGTTCCACTCCCTCTGCCACGGATTCAAATCCAAGAGATTTCACCATGCCAATGATGGATTCCGTGATGATGCGGGTTGCGGAATCCGTAAGAACCGTATCGATAAAGGTTTTATCGATCTTGAGCGTATTGATGGGAAGCTTTTTCAGATAACTCAGGGACGAAAATCCCGTTCCAAAGTCATCTAAAGAAATCCGGACGCCCTTTTCCTGCAGACGCCGCATCTTATCACAGATCAGATCAAAATCTTCAATGAGAATGCTCTCCGTCATCTCCAGCTCAAGGAAATAGGGATTCACCTGATATTGCTTCAAAAGCCCGAACAGCTTTTCCACAAAGTCATTCTGCGTGAGCTGACTTGCGGAAATATTGATGGAAAGAATGAAATGAACGCCGAACAAGGTCTGCCAAACGCCATACTGACGAATGGCTTCCTCCATCACCCAATTACCAATGGGGATGATATCTCCGTTCTTTTCAGCAATGGGGATAAAGATGCTGGGACTGATCTCGGCTTCTTTTCTGTCTCGGAAACGGATCAGTGCCTCCATGCCGCGAAGCTTCTTGTTGCCGCAATAATACTGCGGCTGATAATATAATTCAAAGCCATGCATCTGCAGGGCCTCTTTCAGCTTAGATTCCATCTCCAGACCGAGCTTGAATTCCTTCAGGATCGGCTTGTCAAAATAAGTGAAGGAATCCCGGCCGATGGATTTTCCCTTTAAGGTGACGATCTCGGCGCAGTTGATCAGATCCAGTGCGGACTTTGCCGCTTCCGGGAACTGTGCAACGCCTATGGTCACGCTGATGGTCACGCACTGTGCGTTGCCGAGGACAAACGGTCTCGAGACGCGGTCCGTGATCGTCTGATGAATGGCGTCAACGGAGGAAGCGCCCTTTGGCGCGTAAATGCCAAGACAATAGATATCACTGTTCAAATGACAGGCAATGACGTTCTCACTGCTCAGCTCCTTTAAGAACGATCCAAACTGCTTGATCAGTTCGTCGCCATAGACCAATCCAAGGCCGTCATTCACCTTATGGAAATCATCAATGTCGATCATCATGACGCTGACGATCTCCTGCTCACTCTTAGCCTTTTTGACCATATCACCGAGCAGGCGAATGAAATAATTCCGATTATATAATCCCGTGCTGACGTCGTAGAAGGAATAATAATTCAGCTCTTCCGACTGGAGCTTGAGCCTCGTCACGTCAAAGATCCCGATGACCTTACAGGAAACATGCCTCTGTGCGTCATAGCTCGCACAGGCCTGAAATTGAAGCCAGCGGTCACCCTTCCTCGTGCGACATTCCAGGCAGTCCTTCTCCTTGTGCGACTTGTCCAAATGGATCAGTTCCCGAAGGGGCATCAGATAAGGCTCGTCCACCACTTCATAAATCCGCTCCAGCTCGCGCATGGTACGGATCTCAAAATCAAAAAACGAAGCCAGGTCCCCAATCGTCATGATCTCATTTTTGGACGCATCAATGTACAGGAATGCACCGCCGGTCATCTCGCAGATCATGCGATACATCCTGTCTCTTGCGTTCAAATTCTGGTTCATAGCCTTTAAGAGATCGATCTGGTACCCAGTTTCGTTCATGAAATCACCTCTTAAGTGGAATACCTTATTTCTTGGTGATATAACCCTGTGCCTTCAAAAGCTCTGCGCAAAGCACTGCGCCGCCTGCAGCGCCGCGGATCGTATTATGAGAAAGTCCTACGAACTTATAATCATATACCGTATCCTCGCGAAGTCTGCCGATGCTCACGCCCATGCCATTCTCATAGTTTACGTCGAGGTTCACCTGAGGTCTGTTGTCCTCCTCAAGATACTGGATGAACTGCTTGGGAGCACTGGGAAGTGCAAGCTCCTGCGGGACGCCGGAAAAGCTTCTGAGCTTCTCGATGAGCTGCTCCTTGGTGGGTTTCTTCTTAAACTTTACAAACACTGCAGCCGTATGGCCATACAGAACGGGCACGCGGATACACTGGCAGGTGATCACGGGGCTCGTCGCGGGAACGATCGCGCCATCCTTGATCTCACCCCAAAGCCTTAAGGGCTCTTTCTCACTCTTCTCCTCTTCGCCGCCGATGTAAGGAATGATGTTCTCGATCATCTCGGGCCATTCCTTAAAGTTCTTGCCTGCACCGGAAATCGCCTGATAGGTCGTTGCGACAACCTCATAAGGCTCAAACTCCTTCCATGCCGTAAGAACGGGCGCATAGCTCTGGATGGAGCAATTGGGCTTTACTGCGATGAAGCCTCTCTTCGTGCCAAGACGCTTCTTTTGATATTCGATCACGGCCGCATGCTCCGGATTGATCTCAGGAACCATCATGGGAACGTCGGGCGTCCAACGATGGGCGCTGTTATTGGAGACAACGGGCGTCTCCGTCTTTGCATAAGCTTCCTCAGCCTTCTGAATGGCTTCCTTGGTGCCTTCATATGCACTGAATACGAAATCTACCTGAGAAGCAACCTTCTCCACTTCATCCACGTTTAATACGACAAGATCCTTCACTGCTTCCGGAATGGGCGTATCCATCTTCCAACGATCGCCAACTGCCTCTGCATAGGTCTTTCCTGCGGAACGAGGGCTTGCAGCCACAACAACCACTTCAAACCACGGATGGCTCTCAAGCAGCGAGATAAATCTCTGCCCAACCATTCCCGTAGCACCTAATACGCCAACTTTAAACTTCTCACTCATCTTTCTTCTCCTCACATTCTTCTATCTTATGATACTTTTGCTTACAAACTTAATTCCGGCTCCGACTCCAGGTATGCCTTACCGGCTTCGATCTGCGCCTTCATGGCTACAGGGCCCGGAGCCCCCGTAGTGACTCTCTTCTCCACGCAGGTCTTCAGCGAGATTGCATCATAGACGTCCGCCTCAAAGCGGTCACAAAACTGTTTTAGCTCTGAAAGCTCCATCTCTTCGATGGAAATACCCTTGTCGATGCAAGCAAGGACCACTCTTCCGACGATCCCGTGAGCATCACGGAACGGCACCTGCTTTGTCACAAGATAATCAGCCAGATCCGTCGCATTGGTGAAGCCCTTCATGGCACTGACTGCCATACGATCTTTACGGAATTTCATGGTGGCAAGCATTCCGGTAAAGAGCATCAGGCAGTTTGTTACAGTGTCCATGGCATCGAATGCCATCTCCTTATCTTCCTGCATGTCCTTATTATAAGCCAGCGGAATGCCCTTCATGGTCGTAAGAAGGCTCATCAGTGCGCCGTAAACTCTTCCGGTCTTGCCGCGCACCAGCTCTGCTATGTCAGGGTTCTTTTTTTGCGGCATAATGCTGCTTCCCGTGGAATACGCATCATCGATCTCAACAAACTGATATTCATTCGAATTCCAGATGATGATCTCCTCGCTAAAGCGGCTCAAATGCATCATGATCACAGAAAGTGCCGAGAGAAACTCGATCAGATAATCGCGGTCCGATACGGAATCCATGCTGTTCAAGGTCGGCCCGTCAAAGGAAAGGAGCCCTGCGACGTAATCACGGTCCAAAGGATATGTCGTGCCGGCAAGCGCGCCTGCGCCAAGGGGGCAATAATTCATGCGGACCAGAATATCCTTCATCCTCTGCCTGTCACGCTTGAACATCTCAAAATAAGCACCATAATGATGTGCCAGCGTCACGGGCTGTGCCTTCTGAAGATGCGTGAACCCGGGCATATAAGTCTCAATATTCTCTTCCATGGTGGTTAGGATCGTCTGTAACAAGCCGCGAAGCAGCGCATCCACGTCCATGACCTTCTGTCTTACGTAAAGCCTCATGTCAAGCGCCACCTGATCATTGCGGCTTCTTCCGGTATGAAGCTTCTTCCCGGCGTCTCCGATCCGGTCGATCAAGTTGGCTTCCACGAAGCTGTGCACGTCTTCATAGGAAGGATCGATCGTAAGCTCTCCTTCCTCCACGTCGCGCAGGATCCCCTGAAGGCCGTCAATGATGGCGTCCCTCTCCTCGGCAGTCAGGATCCCCTGCTTAGCAAGCATCCTTACGTGCGCAAGACTGCCCTGCACGTCCTGACGTAATAATCTTTTGTCGAAGTTGATGGACGCATTAAAATCATATACCATTTGATCGGTTTCTTTTGTAAAGCGTCCGCCCCATAATTGTGCCATAACAAACTCCTGATTTTTTTTGAATAATATTTTAACACTTCTTTTTCAGACTTGCAACAAAAACCCTAAAAGTAAATTACAAATCTGTTTCTTGCAGCAGTTACTGAGTAGACTTCTTATGAAGCAGCTGATATTTACACTCTGCAAGCTCCCAGTCCGTCTGATTGTCAATGTCTTGCACTTCCATTTCCGAAAGCACAAAGGGCAAAAGCTTCCCCTTAAGAAATCCGCCATTTTCCTTCATGTTGGATACCCAAAAGAAATAAAACTGCCCCGCGTCATGATAGCTGGTCGGAATGTCCTGAGACCGAACGCTTGCATATTCCGGATATTCATAAACAAGCTTTCCGTCCCGGATGGTAAAGCCTCTCTTCGGAGGAAAGGAAAACGGTACGACCGGAACCAACGCGTCACAGTCCGAGGCTTTGAGGGCCTCCATGGCTTTTTTGAGCTTTTCCGCGGTTACAAACGGGGCCGTGGGATATAAACAACATGCCAGATCATAGCTAGCCCCGCACTTTTCATATTCCCCAAGGACTTCTTCCAAAACGTCATTGGTGGTCGCAAAATCACCGGAGGTAGCATCACTACGAAGAAATGGAACCTTTGCTCCGTATTGCCTTGCAATCCTTGCAATCTCTTCATCATCTGTGGAAACCATGACTTCGTCGAATACGCCGCTCTGAAACGCCGCTTCGATGGAATATGCCAGGATCGGCTTTCCCAAAAAAGGCTTGATATTTTTCCCGGGAATTCTCTTGCTTCCGCCTCTTGCGGTGATGATCGCTATCGTCTTCATACAATTTTTTCCTTTCCGAAGGAATCTAGATCATTTCATTCTGTCGATGGATCTTCGGATCCTCATAAGCATCCATAAAATCGCTTCCAAGTCGGATCACTTCCTCGGCGAAATGAATTCCAGTCACTTCCGTCAATACGGCAACTGCCTTCCGAAACCGCAGTCCCGGATAATAATTCAGCATCTCCATGGGCACGGTGGCATCTATGATCATTAAGTTTGGAAACAGCTGATGATAATCCAGCTCATCTCTGGGATGCGGCTTTAATATGATCATGCCTTCCTTTTCATATCTGCCGATCAAGTCACGGAATATGCGCTCCCTCGTTTTCAAGTCACAGAGCGGCTCCGTGAGGAGAAGGATCTTATCCTGCTGGTCCTTTGCGGCATTAATCTGCTGGTCCAATTCCTCTTTATTTCTGATAAAGGTCCTTAAAATGATCTCTTTGTCCTCATCAGAAAGGGCATCCACCAAATCTTGCCGTCTTTTTTCCACATATTTTCTGTAGGGATGCTCAATTGCAGAGATGTCATTAACTTCCATGTCAATGCAATACTTTCCGTAGCCATTTTGAATAAAGATCAGATTGAGCCGCTCGGAAAGGAAGGCCTTGAGAGCGAAATGCCCCCGATTATCATATCGCGCGGCATCATAATTCTTAAGACAATTCAGTCCATCCTCAACGGCATGATAGGGAATCCGGTACCGATTGAGATAAAATCCGATGGGATCCGAATCACAGAACACGTAAATCTCCCGGTATTCCTTCATGTTGACCGGGAGCGTCTTCGCCGTAAGCTCTCCAAATTTCTTCGTAAACAGAATTCGCTGAAAGAGATTTTTGACCAGAGACTGATTGGGTTTATGATACTTTTGCAGCTGCGGATACTCGGAATCTCTTTTTTCGTCAAAAGGAAGGCATGCTTCAAAAAGCCCGGACGCATCCACTCTGTCCTTCAGATTTTCGAAACGACAGGACATGCTGCTAAGCAGCAGGGTTGCCTGCCCTCTCTTCTCCTTTGGCAGATTCAATTCCTTCAGGAACGCGACATAGGCGTGATAATAGGTATGACAAACGTAAATTCTCTCTTTCAATCAAACCTCTCCCTACGAAAAAGGGGACAGCCGTTAAGCTATCCCCGAATCATAGCTGAACGAATCAGCCGAGCTGAAAGGGGGACTTGAACCCCCGACCCCTTCATTACGAGTGAAGTGCTCTACCGACTGAGCTATTTCAGCAATTATGCAGTTTTTCAACTGACAAATAGTATTATACTGTGCTTTGCGAAAAATTGCAACCAAAATTTTACACAATTAAGACAAATTAAATCTGACTGAATGCTTCAGCGATCCGATCCGCTCCAAAACCATCAACTACGGAGCGCATCTTTTCAGAAAAATCGCGGCGAAGCTCTGGTGTGGAAGTCATTTTTTCGATCGCATCATAAACTTGAGCAGGGGCACTTTCGTCATTTCGAAGATCTCCTAGCGAAAGCATGAGGCCCTGATCATGAAAAGCCCGATTCCCCAGGATCTGGTTGTCAGCAAGGACATAAGTGATCGTAGGAACGCCGCAGGCACATAGCTCATACAGCGTACTGCCCGCCGCAGAGACGGCGAGATCACACTTTATGTACAGTTCCTTGAGCCCAGGGAGATTATCATAAACTTGAAGCTTCGGATTCTCCTTCGCCAAAGCCAAAATTTCTTCTTTGTCTGCATTGGCGCCGATGAGAAAATGAAAGGTTGGCAGATCAGGATCAGAAAAAGCGCCTATTTCCGCCATATGCTTCATCAATTGCAAAGCCAAGTGGATCGGATCCGTTCCGCCCGTCGAGATCAAAATATCTTCCACCTTGTCCTTGATCTCCTTACGCGGTACCTCACGGTATAAATCACGAAGCGGTGCGTAGGAAGGCCCCAAAAGAAGCTTCGGTACGCCTTGACCATTCTCTTCGTACCTTTTTTCGTAATCCAGGGACTCCGCATACAGATTATAATCGATCAAGGCGTCAATGTCCTTCCAGGCGTTCCCAAGATCATCCACACAGGCAAGATGATCTACAAAAGGCCGAATCTGCGTCAGATACTCTTCCGTAATGAAATAGCTGTCAAGGATCATCCAATCCGGCTTACGGCTTACGAATAACTCTTGAAGCAATAAAACTTCATCCTCCATATGATCAAATCTCGTGCCAAGGACAACGCAGGAATATCCGCGCGCCTCAATACGGCTCTGCAGGAAGGGATCCGCCAGGATAAATAAGCACTCCTCTCCCCTTTTGGAAAAAGCGTCCGCAATGGAAAGGCATCGCATAACGTGTCCATAGCCTATTTTATTGTTTCCGTCCGCGCGAAAAACAATCATAGTGACCTCGCATATACTAGATAATTTCCCTCCGACTTTTCCAAAGAAAAGCCAAGCTTTTGAATAAACCGAAGAGATTTTTCATTGTCCTTATGGACCTCGGCAATTGCTTTACTGCATCTAAATTTTTCCTTTGCAAGCGCAAGAAGCGCCTCTACGGCTTCCTTTGCATAACCCATGCCATAATAAGCCGGGGCAACCAGATAACCGACCTCAACAGCCGAAGAAGTCTTCCTTAGGTTGAAAAATCCGATCGTCTTCCCTGATCCATCCAGTGCCGCATAATCCAATCGATCCGGATCATAAGCATAATTTTTATGAAACCAATGCAGGTGTTCCTCTTTGGAAAGAGGTCTGGGATTGGTGAAATAGCAATATACCTTGGGGTCGCTCCGAAGCGAAACGATTTCCTCTGTATCTGCCTCTTCAATCTCCCGAAGCGTTAACCTGGGAGTTTTCAACTCAGGCACTTCCTTGACCTGCTTCATGGCTATTGGCGTGCCATAGGGAATGTCCGTCAAGGCTTGATGTCCTTGGATTTTTTGAAAACATTTCGGCTTTAAGCCCTGGGAAGGACGAATGCTCCTTACATTCTCAGCCGTAAATGCTTCACCCTTTCGAATGTCCCGCACGGCAAATAAGCTTCTTCGAAATTTTAAGAGAGCCTGCTCCCCGTCCGTCGGGCCGTATTTCTTCTCCCCTATGATCTCGCAGGCATCCTTCACGGCCTGAACCATCTTTGCATATTCGTCCATAGTCATGCTGAACTCGCTGTCGGCGCTGGATACGCCTTCAAGCTTCACGTGCTTCTCGATGACGCATGCACCAAGGGTTGCGCCCACGACGGCGGCAAGATGGCCCTCGCTGTGATCCGAAAGCCCAATGGGAACTCCAAACTTTTCCATCATGTCAGGAATGTTGGCAAGATGCATGTCCTTCCAGTTTGCAGGATATTCACTGCAGCATTTCAGGAGCACGACCTGATCATTTCCCGCTCTCTTGCAGGCGTCCAAAGCATCCTTAATCTCTTCCTCGCTTCCCATGCCACAGGAAATGATCATGGGCTTTCCCTTGGAAGCCGCATATTCGATCAGAGGCACGTCCACAAGCTCAAAGCTGGCAATTTTATAGGCCTCACAGCCGATACCCTCGAGGAAATCTACGGCTGCAAAGTCAAAGGGCGTGGAGAGGAAATCCAAACCACAGGCTTCACACTCTTCCTTGATCCTCGCCTGCCATTCATAAGGCGTTCCGGCATCCTGATAGAGGTCATACAGCTTATATCCGTCCCATAACGTACCATGGATCTTGAAATATTCATTATCACAGTCGATCGTAAGGCTGTCGGCCGTATAGGTCTGGATCTTTAAGCAATCCGCGCCTGCCTTGGCCGCCTGACGAACGATCTCTAGCGCATTTTCAAGACTTCCGCCGTGATTTGCGCTCATCTCTGCGATAAAGTAAACTTCCTTTTTTTGAATTTTCTCAAACAAGTGAAACATTCTCTCTCCTTAGTCGCGCATGTGCACGTCCACCTGAGGGAAGGGAATCTCAATTCCATTCTCATCAAGCGTGAGCTTCGTCTTCTCCGTCAGGGCCCACTTGGCAGGCCAGTAGTCGGAGCTCTTGACCCAGCTGTGAAGCGCCAGCTTTACACCGCTGTCATCAAGGGAATCCACGACAACCCTTCTGATCTGATCCTTTAAGGTGAATTCGCTCTCCTCGAGCATCTCCGTCAGCACTTCCTTGGCCTTCTTAATGTCAGAACGATAGGAAATCTGCACCGATATATCGACGCGCCTTGTCTTTTCCGCCGTCACGTTCGTAATGCTGTTGTTCGCCAGATTCCCGTTCGGAAGCACGATCACCCTGTTGTCCACGGTCTGAAGCTTTGTATAAAAGATCTGGATCTCGGAGACAAAGCCTTCCTTTCCCGTGCTGTCAACGATATAATCACCGATCTTAAATGGCTTTAGGAGCAGGATCAGAACGCCGCCGGCGAAATTGGAAAGGCTCCCTTGGATCGCCAGGCCAATGGCAACGCCTGCCGAACCAAGCAGTGCAACAATGCTCGCCGCATCCACGCCAAGTCTCGATGCGAGCATGAATGCAAGGATCACGTAAAGGGCTACCTTCAGGAAGGACATCACAAAGGTAATGACGCCGCGATCGGCTTTCGCCTTCACCATGGATTTTTCCACAAGACGAAGGACCACCTTGATCAGCTTTACGCCGATCCAAAAGATGAGTATGGTCACTAATACCCGCAGAGCCAGATTAAATATGGAACCGCTTAGCCCCGTCGTAAAAAAAGCATCAATTTCTTCCTTTGTCACGCTAGTCCACCTTCTTAGTCTTGATATTATCTAATTTTGTTTCTTCCAGCTGAACGAGAGACATGGCATCCTGCGTCTGCATCTTCGCCCGTTCCAAAGAAGCCCTCGCCTGCTTTGCGGCAAGTCTCGCCTCCTTAACTTCTCTTTCCAAAAGGAGCGCTCTCTGCGCTGCTTCCTGCGCCGCATTCTCGGCAGCCCGCTCAGCCTCCTGAGATACGCGGAGTGCTTCCTGTGCGGCAAGCAGGGCCTTCGTCTCCTCCCTGCGCTTTAAGTCCGTCTTGGAGAACGGAACATGCTGGAAAATGGCAAGGGACAGCGGCGCGATCTTTACGGTGATGGATTCTGCCCTGTCATCCCATTCCACTTCCTTCGAAGAGATCGGCTTCGCATTGATCAATCCGCTACCGTCGAACTCCTTCGCATCCGTGTTCAGAAGCTCCTTATACTTTCCGGGAAGGGGAACGCCTGTGGTGATCTCTTTCTCTATTCCGGAGAAGTTAGCAACCACAAGAAGCAGATCAGATCCCTTCCGTCCCTTTCTCGCATAGGTCAAGATGCATTCATTCGCGGAAATATTATTGATCCACTCAAAGCCCTCTGGCTCATCATCCAATTCATACAGTGCCTTCTGCTCCCGATACAGGTTGTTCAGCGCCTTCATAAGGCGGTTGATGCCACGGTGTCCGGGATACTCGAGAAGTCCCCACTCGACGCAGCGCTGTTCATTCCATTCCTTGAATTCTCCCACGTCCTGCCCCATAAACAGGAGCTTTTTCCCGGGGTGAGTCATCATATAGGCATAGGTCAGACGAAGGTTTGCGAACTTCTGCTCCCGCATTCCAGGCATCTTTCCAAGCATGCTGGACTTTCCGTGCACAACCTCGTCATGCGAGAACACCAGCATAAACTTCTCGGTATAGGCATAGATCATGCTAAAGGTCAGCTCATCATGATGATGCGCCCTGAAATATGGATCATACTTGACATAATCCAAATAATCATTCATGAAGCCCATGTTCCACTTGAGATCAAAGCCCAAGCCATCCTCCGTGAGGTCTCCCGTGATCAGCGGGAATGCCGTGCTCTCCTCCGCGATGGTCAGGGCGCCGGGATTACGCTGTTTCATTATGGAATTTAAGTGTTTGATCATCTCAATGGCTTCCAGATTCTCTTTTCCGCCATATACGTTCGGGATCCATTCGCCTTCCTTACGGCCATAATCCAGATACAGCATACTTGCCACGGCATCCATGCGAATGCCGTCCGCGTGATACTTTTCCACCCAGAAAAGCGCATTCGCGATCAGATAATTCGACACCTCAGGACGACCATAGTTGAAAAGCAAGGTGCCCCAGTGAGGATGCACACCCTTTCTGGGATCCTGATGCTCATAGAGGCAAGTGCCGTCAAAATGCGCAAGTCCCTGTTCATCCTTCGGGAAATGTGCGGGAACCCAGTCTAGGATCACGCCGATGCCCGCACCGTGCAGCTTATTTACAAAATACATAAAGTCAACGGGACTTCCGTATCTTGCCGTGGGTGCATAATAACCGATGGTCTGATAGCCCCAGGACTGATCATAGGGGTGCTCCATCACCGGCATCAGCTCCACGTGCGTATAGCCCATCTCCTTCACGTAGGAGATCACCTTGGGTGCCAATTCACGATAATTCGGATAGGAGCCGTCCTCTCCACGCTCCGCAACGGAGCCGAGATAAAGCTCATAAACGCTCATGGGCACTTCACCCGTCTGAAATCTTTTACGGTCATTCACGAACTCCTGATCCGTCCAGCGGAAACCCGTCAGATCCGTAACGACGGAAGCCGTCTCCGGACGAAGCTGGGAAGCATTCGCATAAGGATCCGCCTTGAGATAAGTGATGCCGCTCTTTAGCTTTAATTCAAATTTATAATTTGTTCCCGTCGGAACGCCAGGGATAAAGATCTCAAAGATCCCGCTGTCACCGAGCCTTCTCATCTGATGCATTCTGCCGTCCCAGGCATTAAAATCTCCGACGACGCTGACACGTGAACAATTCGGCGCCCATACGGCAAAGAGCACGCCTTCCGTATTGTCGATGATCATGGGGTGTGCGCCAAGCTTTTCGTAAATCTCATAATGGATCCCGTTGCCAAATCGGTCCAGATCCTCCTTGGTGATCACGGGCGCAAAGCGGTAAGGATCATCCACCTTAATCTCCCTGCCATCCTCATAGATCACCATAAAATAATAGGAATCAATCTTCTTGGCAGACACCAGCGCGGCAAAAAATCCGACCTCATCCACAAGCTCCATCTTTGCGTCATAGGCATAATCCGTCATCTTCCCGCTCTCGCGGTCCTTCTCACGCTGTACCCAATATAAATATACTTCCTTAGCGCCAGGGAAAAATGCCTGTACCAGGCTTTGACTTCCCGCCTTCTGCACGCCAAGGATCCTGTGCGGATCTGAGGACTCAGAATACACGATCTCTTCGATCAAAGGCCAATTCATGAGCTTATATAATTTCTTATCCATAAATTCCCCTTTCTGTCTGCTTCCCTGGGCGATCCTTTTCGCGCAGAGGAAGACTTTCATGCAAGCATAGACGAATCAGGTTTCTTAGCTCAGATCATGCAGGAACAGGCCGCTGCGAAGCTTCGGCTCAAACCAAGTGGACTTCGGCGGCATCAGTCTTCCGGCGTCTGCTACGGCGAAGAGCTCGCCGATTGAGGTGGGATACATGGAGAACGCTACGCTTCCGGGAATCTCCGCGCATCTGCGCTCCAATTCCTTTAGGCCGCGAATTCCGCCGATGAAATCGATCCTCTTATCCGTCTTCGGATCGCCGATGCCAAGGATTGTTCCGAGAAGGTGATTTTGCAAAATGGAAACATCAAGCCCTTCTACGGGATCCTCGCTCAAAATGTCCTTCTTTGCCTTCAGGCGATACCACTGACCACCAAGATACATGCCATATTCCCCTTTTTCCTTCGGGGCATAGGGCTTATCCTCCTCAGGGCTTTGAGCAATATCAAACTTTTCAGAGATAAGACCGAGGAATGCCTCTTCAGAAAGGCCATTTAAGTCCTTTACGAAACGGTTATAATCCAGGATCTTGAGTTCCTCATCCGGGAACAGCACGGACAGGAAATAATTATACTCTTCCTTTCCGGAAAAGCCGGGATTGGCTTCTCTTCTCTTCTGACCAACCTTCACGGCGGAAGCACATCTGTGATGACCATCCGCGATATAAACGGCCGGGATTTCCAGGAACGCCTTCTGGATGGCCGCGATCTTTTCATCCTTGTCCACCACCCAGACCTTATGAGAAATGCCATCCTCAGATACAAAGTCATATACGGGCGCCTTTGTTTTCTCTGCAGCTATGATCTCGCGAAGCTTTCCGCCTGCCCGATATGCAAGGAAAATGGGGCCTGTCTGCATGTTGCAGACGTCCACGTGGTTGATGCGGTCCTGTTCCTTATCTGCACGCGTATTCTCATGCTTTTTGATCACGTTATTCTGATAATCATCAATGGAAGCACATGCGACAATGCCAGTCTGGCTTCTTCCGTCCATCACCTGCTCATAAAGATAATAACAGGGCTTGTCCTCCTGCACGAATCTTCCCTCAGCGATCCAGCTGCGAAGCATGCTCTTTGCCTTCTCATAAACCTCGGGTGCATAAGTGTCTACCTCGGGTCCAAACTGTGTCTCCGCGCGATCGATCGCCAGGAAGGATCCCGGATTCTGCTTTACTACCTCGCAAGCCTCCTGACGGTTGTAAACGTCATACGGTAGCGCTGCGATTTCTTTTTCCCTGCCTTGTGCCGGACGAAATGCCTTAAAGGGTCTGATGTCTGCCATAATAGTTCTCCTTTAGATTGGTTAAATTCCAACATATTATACCAAAAAAACGGACTATGCACAACATTCTTTTTGAACCATAAGACTATATTATTTAGGCCCTAAGACTATTTTATTATAGTCGTAAGACTATTTTGATTTAGTCGTAAGACAATTTTAACCGTAAGACATTCTAACCGTAAGACATTCTAACCGTAAGACATTCTAACCGTAAAACTATTTTTGATATGGTTATAGACTCCCGGTTTGAGTACTTGACTATTTAGCCTCAGTATGATAAAAAATCTTATATATGGTCAAGATTCCTCCGCTTATAAAATTGATGTTTGTTGGGCCGTTGATGCTTGACGAATCGCTGTTTGTTGGGTCGTTGATGCCTGACGAATCGCTATTTGCGGGGCCGTTGATGCTTGACGAATCGCTATTTGCGGGGCCGTTGATGCTTGACGAATCGGGGTTTGTCGTGCAGATCCAGGGCATTTACCTCCCAAGGGACAAGATGGCTTGCGTGGGTGGTACAAAAAGCCCCAAACGAAGAATTTGGACCACCTATGGAGAAAAAAAGCTTGCGTGGGTGGTACGAAAAGCCCCAAATGAAGAATTGGAACCACCTATGGAGAAGAAAAGCTTGCGTGGGTGGTACGGAAAAGCCCCAAATGAAGAATTGGAACCACCTATGGAGAAGAAATGCTTGCGTGGGTGGTACGGAAAAGTTTGTCGGGAGAATTAAATTTGCAAACTGGGGTTGCAAGAAGAAAGGCAACTTAAATAAGGTGCAGGGCGGCGCTGGGTTGCCTTTTGAGGAAGAATCAAGAAGAAAGGCAACATAA
>CAMZDG010000001.1 GCA_947305245.1 uncultured Lachnospiraceae bacterium | reverse complement strand
GCTGGGTTCAGAACGTCGTGAGACAGTTCGGTCCCTATCCGGCGCGGGCGCAGGACGTTTGAGGGGAGCCGTCCTTAGTACGAGAGGACCGGGACGGACGGACCGCCGGTGCATCAGTTGGGCATCAAGCCCATGGCTGAGTGGCCGTGTCCGGCCGGGATAAACGCTGAAGGCATCTAAGCGTGAAGCCCCCCCCGAGATGAGACGTCCCGTGAGAAATCAGAAAGGCCCCTTGAAGAACACGAGGTAGATAGGGCTGGGGTGTAAGTGCGGCAACGCATTCAGCTGACAGTCACTAATAGGCCGAGGGCTTAATCATAGCTGAAGATTTTTTTCCGGCGAAGGCCGAGATAAAAATCTTCTGCGCGTGGCCTAAGAAAAATTTGTTTAGTCTAAGCGATTTTGTTCGATTTCGGTTTTGAGGGTACAAAACAAAAAAGGAATGGCAAGTCCATTCCTTTTTTGTTTTGTTTTTAAGGAATGGCAAGTCCATTCCTTTTTTTGTTGTGATTTTTGTGTGATGTGTGTTATACTAATTTTGTATGATAACTTTATGAGCAAGCGGCGATTCATTTGTTTTGATGAATGTGAGGTTAGCAGTATGAATACGGATATTTTGCTTGAAAGTGGATCGAATGAACTTGAAATTCTTGAATTTTCCTTGAATGGATATTCCTATGGGATCAACGTGGCAAAGGTACGCGAGATCATACCATATGAAAGGGTTACGCCAATCCCAAATTCACATCCGAGCATCGAGGGGATTTTTATGCCAAGGGAGACAATGATCACTGCGATCAATCTGTCGAATTGCCTTGGTCAGGAAGATACCTTGGTCGGTGGTATGTTTATCATCACGAATTTTAATAAGTTGAATATGGCATTTCACGTGGAGAACGTGCGTGGGATCCATCGTGTGTCCTGGAAGGAGATCGCGAAGCCGGATCATTCGTTTGGATCCATTGAAGATACCATTATCAGCGGCGTGGTTAAGAGAAATGAGCGCCTGATCATCATATTGGATTTCGAAAAGATCATCACTGACATCAATCCGGAGACAGGACTTAGGGTTTCGGAAATAGAGTCGCTTGGTGAGCGCAGGGCGCGAAACGTACCGATCTTGATCGCAGAGGACTCACCGCTTCTTAATAAACTGATCGTGGAATCTCTGAAGAAGGCGGGCTATGAGAATCTGACCCACACGGAAAATGGGCAACAGGCGTATGACTTTATATGCAAGTGTAAGGCGGAGGGAACGCTTCGGGAGAAGGTGCGCTGCATTATCACGGACATCGAGATGCCTATGATGGATGGGCATCGGCTGACAAAGCTGGTAAAGAGCGATGAGGCGACGGCAAATATTCCCGTGATCATTTTCTCGTCTCTGGTGAATGATGACATGAAGCGTAAGGGCAAGGCGCTTGGCGCGGATGCGCAGATTTCAAAGCCTGAGGTGGGCGATCTCATGAAGATCATGGATGAACTCGTTGAGAAATATCATTTAGAAGATTAATGATTGTCAATGGCGGCCGGGATCATGCCCGGCTGCGATTGTTTTGGGAAGAGCGCGTAAATACCATGTGAAGAGTGCGAGATGATCGCAGGAAGAATGCGGGAAGACTGTGGGAAGATTGCGTGAGGAGTAAGGAAAGTGACGAAGATAGAAAAAGACAACTGGGAAGAGCTTTGGAATAAGGAACTGCTGGATGCGGAGATGGTTCTTGTGGGCCTTGGGGAGGAGTTTGATGAAGCGGTATCCGCGCAGGAAGAGGACATGGCGGAGCAGGTGCTTAGGGCGAAGGGGCTGGATTGGCTGATCCCGGAGCTTCAGGCGAGGCGGAGCGCGAATAAGGAATTTGAGGAGAATAAGGTGACGGCGCTGGAGCAATTGGCTGGGCGGCTTGGACGAAAGAACTATTATGTGGTTTCGCTGGCGCATGATCCTAGAATTGAGGAAATTTCCTGGAGAGAGGGAAGGCTTGTTACGCCTCCTGAGGAAAGGATGGATGGGCAGGAAGGCACTGGTAAGATCGCGACAGATGAAAAGCGGACCGCGTGGGAGAAATATGAAAAATGGCTGTTCGGGAGTCTGAACAGGAAGCTTGTGATCCTGCGGCTGGGGGCTTCGAAGGAGAGGCCGAGCATGCTGCAACAGGCGTTCGAGAATATGGCGCAGATCCACCCGAACGTGAAGTATTATGCCGCGGAAGGGGAAGACCTGGAGCTGGCCATTGCGTGGATGGCGGAAGACAGAGGATGAGATCCGTGGAATGCTTGGAAATGTTATAAGGTGGATGATGGAAGGAGAGCAGATTGGCTGTAATTCTTAGAGAAGGGCATTGATTGGACGGGAAAGCTGTGTTACACTAATAACTGTATTGGTAAAGTGGGGAAAATATGGCGCGGAAGGAGAAAGATCATGATCGCCATTATTGATTATGATGCGGGAAACATAAAGAGCGTGGAGAAGGCCGTGCAATATCTGGGCGAGGAAGCGAAGGTCACGAGGGATCCTGAGGAGATCCTGAGTGCGGACGGCGTGATCCTGCCCGGCGTTGGCGCGTTCGGAGATGCCATGGGAAAGCTTAGGGATTATGGATTGATCGACGTCATCCATGAGTGCGTAAGGCGAGAGATCCCATTTCTTGGCATTTGTCTTGGCTTGCAGCTTATGTTCGAGCGGAGCGAAGAGAGTCCGGGCGTGGAAGGGCTTGGCGTGCTGGAGGGCGAGATCGTGCGGCTTCCGGCGGAGAGCGGGCTGAAGATCCCGCATATTGGTTGGAATAATCTCAGCTTTCCGAGAAGGGGAAGGCTGTTTGAGGGCGTGCCGGAGGATTCGTACGTATACTTCGTGCATTCCTATTATCTCAAGGCGAAGGACCCTGCGATCGTGACGGCGACGACGGAGTATGGCGCGGTAGTGCATGCTTCCGTGGAGAAGGGGAACGTGTTCGCCTGCCAGTATCACCCGGAGAAGAGCTCGGGCGTGGGACTGAAGATGCTGGAGAATTTTATCAAGTTGACGAAGTGATATGCCATCATCAATGCATGCCGCCCATCGTGGGAAGGCTTGTGGGATGAATGGGAAATGAGGATGGAAACATGCACACTAAGAGAATTATTCCCTGTCTGGACGTAAAGGATGGCAGGGTGGTAAAGGGAATTAATTTCGTGAACCTGCGGGATGCGGGCGATCCGGCGGAGGTTTCGGCTGCTTATGACAAGGCGGGCGCGGATGAAGTGGTTTTCCTGGACATCACGGCGTCGGCGGACAGTCGCGCGACGCAGCTGGAATGGGTGCGCCAGGTGGCCAGCAAGGTGTTTATCCCGTTCACCGTGGGCGGCGGCATTCGTACCGTGGATGATTTCAAGGCAATCCTTCGAGAGGGCGCAGACAAGATTTCGATCAATTCCGCCGCAATCATGAATCCGAAGCTGATCAGCGATGCCGCAGAGAAGTTTGGAAGCCAGTGCGTTGTCGTGGCGATCGATGCGAAGCGGCGCGCAAATGGCGATGGATGGACCATTTATAAGAACGGCGGACGCGTGGATATGGGCATGGATGCCGTGGAATGGGCGCGGACGGCGGAGAAGATGGGCGCGGGAGAAATCCTGCTCACCAGCATGGACTGCGACGGAACGAAGGCCGGATATGACATCGAGCTGACGAGAGCCATCTCTCAGTCCGTGGGGATTCCGGTGATCGCATCCGGAGGCGCGGGAACGAAGGAGCATTTTTATGAGGCGCTGACGGAGGGGGGCGCGGAGGCGGCGCTGGCGGCTTCGCTGTTCCACTATAAGGAGCTGGAGATCCGCGAGCTTAAGGAGTACTTAAGAGATAAGGGCGTGAGCGTGAGGTTATAGCTTTGGAATTTGCCTGAAAAGGCGGAATGCTTGAGGTATTGGCGCAAGGCTTTGGCTGCAGGGAAGGATGATTATCATGGGAATGATCGAGAATGATTGGCTGCCGGCGCTGGCACCGGAATTCCGGAAGCCCTATTATAGGCAGTTATATCAGTTCATTAAAGAGGAATATGGAACAAAGCAGATCTTTCCGCCGGCGGAGGACATTTTCAATGCGTTTCACCTGACGCCGCTTGGCAAGGTGAAGGTCGTGATCCTTGGGCAGGATCCATATCATGACATCGGGCAGGCGCATGGGCTTTGCTTTTCCGTGCGGCCGGGGATCGAGACGCCGAGGTCGCTTGTGAATATATATAAAGAGCTGCATGATGATTTGGGATGCAAGATCCCGAACAATGGGTATCTCGAGAAGTGGGCGAAACAGGGCGTGCTTCTTTTGAATACAGTGCTGACGGTGCAGGCGCATCAGGCGTTTTCCCATCGCGGAAAGGGCTGGGAGGAGTTCACGGACGCGGCGATCAAGGTGCTCAATGAGCAGGACCGCCCGATGGTGTTCCTTCTTTGGGGGAAGCCGGCGCAGGCGAAGAAGGAGTTCCTAAATAATCCGAAGCACTTGATCCTGGAGTCTCCGCACCCGAGTCCGCTGTCGGCGAGCCGGGGATTCTTTGGAAGCAGGCCGTTCAGCAAGACGAACCAGTTTCTCGAGGAGAATGGGATCGCGCCGATCGATTGGCAGATCGAGGATATCTAACAGGATCGCGGGTGCATATGGGAAGCACGCATATAAGAAGCATTTGGGGAAGTATTGGGACGGAATATTGATACTAGGAGAGAAGAGACATGGAGAAGAAAGCTTTTGTAACAAAGGAAATGATCGAGGAGATCGCAAAGAAGTACCCCACGCCGTTTCATATTTATGATGAAAAGGGGATCCGGGAGAACGCGAAGGCGCTGAAGGATGCGTTCGCATGGAATCCGGGCTATAAGGAGTTCTTTGCGGTAAAGGCGACGCCGAATCCTTTCATCATCAATATCTTGCGTGATTATGGGTGCGGAACGGACTGCTCGTCCATGACGGAGTTGATGCTCAGTCATGCCATGGGCATTCCCGGGGAGGACATTATGTTTTCCTCGAATGACACGCCGGCGGAGGAGTTCGCGTATGCGGCGAAGATCGGCGCGACCATCAATCTCGATGACATCACGCACATTCAGTTCCTCGAGGATACCATCGGAACGCTTCCGAAGACCATTAGCTGCCGCTATAATCCCGGCGGATACTTCTCCATCAGCAACAGCATCATGGACAATCCCGGGGATGCAAAGTACGGCTTCACGACGGAGCAGATGTTCGAGGGCTTTAAGATCCTGAAGGCAAAGGGCGTGGAGCATTTCGGCATCCATGCGTTCCTGGCGAGCAACACCGTGACGAATGATTATTATCCGACGCTGGCAAGGCAGCTCTTCGAGCTGGCCGTGAAGCTGAAGGAGGAGACGGGCGCGCATATCGCGTTCATCAATCTCTCCGGCGGCGTTGGCGTGCCGTATCGTCCCGATCAGGAGCCCAATGACATCAAGGTGATCGGCGAGGGCGTTCGGAAGGTTTATGAGGAAGTGCTCGTTCCCGCGGGCATGGGCGACGTGAAGATTTATACCGAGCTTGGAAGATTTATGCTCGCGCCCTTCGGACATCTTGTGACGAAGGTCATTCACGAGAAGCACACGCATAAGGAGTACCTCGGCGTGGATGCGTGCGCGGTGAACCTGATGAGACCCGCAATGTACGGCGCATATCATCACATTACCGTGCTCGGCAAGGAAGATCTGCCGTGCGATCATAAATATGACGTGACGGGGTCACTGTGTGAGAATAACGATAAATTCGCGATCGACCGCATGCTTCCGAAGGTGGAGATCGGGGATTATCTCGCGATCCACGAGGCGGGAGCGCACGGATATTCCATGGGATATAATTATAACGGAAAGCTGAAGTCCGCGGAGCTGCTGCTCAGGGAGGACGGGAGCGTTCAGCTGATCCGCAGGGCAGAGACACCGAAGGACTACTTTGCGACGTTTGACGGGTTTGAGATCTATAAGAAGCTGGGGTTCTAGGAAGATTAGTTTGAGGTTATGGGAAGTTGGGGCTTGGCTTTGAGCTTTGGCTGAGATAGGGGAGTTTTAGCTTGAAGCTGTAGGCTTTGGGCTTTGATGGAAATCGGGGATTTGAGAAAGGAAGGCGGGGTTATGGCAGAGAACAATTCGAGAAACGTTCAGAATGAGATCTTGATCGAGAATAATAAGATGAGATTGGTGACGCTTCTGATGGCAATCTCCGTGGGCCCGTTGCTGCTGACGATCCTGATCGTGAGCTTTACCGGCATGGTGATGGCGCAAAGGGGCATGGATGGACAGACGGTCGTTTTGATCCTGCTTGGCGTGGCCATCGTGCTCGCAGTCCTATTCGGACTGGCTGCTTGGCTTCTCAGCCGCGGCCTGATCAAGTCGATCCACTCCGTGGCAAAGAGCATGGACGCAATCTCGACAGGCGACCTTTCCAAGACAAACCTGCAGGACAGCCAGGTCAAGGAAGTCGTGATGCTGGTGGAGTCGACGCAGGGCCTGCAGATCAATCTGGATCATACGATCACCAACCTGAAGGCCGCGACGGGCATCCTCGTGGAGAAGATCGCGGACGTGGCGGAGCTGACGGGCAGCACCTTTGAGCGCGCGAACCAGATCGAGGAAGTGATCGTGAACCTGACCGAAGCCACCAACAGCATGTCGGAGAACGTACAGAACATCAACCAGCAGGTGATCGAGATCGGAAACAGCGTCAATGACATTTATGGCAAGGTGGACATCCTGCACGCCAATTCCGAGAATATGCTGGAGGTGAACTCCAAGACCAATCAGGACATGCAGGTCATCAAGGAGAACAGTGACCGTTCCCTGGAGGCAGTGAAGAACATTACCGACCAGATCCGCGGGGCGAACGATTCCATTCGCGAGATCGACTCGGCCGTGGAACTGATCCTGAACATTGCGGATCAGACCAACCTCCTTTCGCTGAACGCCAGCATTGAGGCAGCGCGCGCGGGTGAATATGGCAAGGGCTTCGCTGTTGTGGCGGAGGAGATCAGATCTCTGTCGGAGCAGAGTGCGGAGGGCGCGGAAATGATCCGGCGCCTCGCGCAGAAGATCACGAAGGAGTCGGCGAAGACCGTGACGTTGGCGAATCAGGTGCTGGTGCTGATAAAGGAGGGGAGCGACAAGGTGGGCCTTGCGCAGAACCAATATGAGGAGCTCAGCCAGAAGATCCAGCATTCCGCGGAGGAGATAAGGGCGCTGATGGCGAAGGCGGACCAGCTCAGTGATTATAAGGCGCGGATCGTGGAGAACATTCATGACCTGAGCGCGATCAGTGAGGAGAACGCGGCCAGCCACCAGGAAGTGAATGCGAACGTGGCAGAGATCGTGTCGGACGTGCGCGTCGTGAAGACCGATTGCGAGAACATGAACGAGAAGGCACTGGAGCTCGAGAAAGTGGTGGAGTATTTTCATAAATAGCTTGCAATTCACGCCGGACTATGGTAGTATTTACATGTTGTGGGCCGGCGTGGCGGAATGGCAGACGCGGCAGACTCAAAATCTGTTTATGGTGACATAGTGCGGGTTCAAGTCCCGCCGCCGGCATTCCTAATGAAAACAAAATGGGCTTTCCTGATCGGAAAGCTCTTTTTTTGTCTTCATTGTGCATTTTTTACGAAAAATGCAACGAAAACGATTAATTTTAAGTAAATGTGCAAATAAGTCTTTTCAAATAATGAAAAATGTAGTAAAATAACCTTAAGATTTCATAAAATAGTAACAGTTAAGCAAGGGGATAAGGCGATTTCACTAAAAAACAAGGATAAATTCAGATTGTTCTTGTTTGTTTTTGATTTATGTGCTATGATGGAAACTGAAAAGAGCGACAAAAGTTTACAAAAAAGTAACAAATTTGTGATATTTCGCTATCGATTATTGACAGCCGAAGGCTCAAGGAATACAATAAACTAAAGTATGTAGTATAATACTCTAGTTGCGGTTGTATGGATGTGAAAAGCCGAGCTGGAAGTATTGGAGGAACTGCCGCCATGATGGAGCGTTGGGTAACATATTCACGAAAAAAGAGACTTGGTGAATTGCTGGTAGATGCCGGCGCGATTACCCAAGAGCAGTTGGAAAGCGCTCTTGCGGAGCAGAAAAAGAAGACCGGGCAGAAGCTCGGCGCAGTTTTGGTGGAATCCGGCGCCATCACCGAGGATCAGATGCTGGATGCCCTGACCAGCCAGCTGGGTTACTCCAGGGTAAACTTACGCGAATTCAAAATTGAAGATCAAATTCTTGGCATGGCAGACGAGTCCTTCCTTCGGAAGAACATGATCATGCCTTTTGGCTTTAGTTCAAATAACCCGAACCTGTTAAAGTTGGCCATGGCAGACCCTTTGGACCTGCGTGCGCTGGACGACTTCTTCCTGGTGACAGGTCATCAGGCGGAAATCTACATCGCAACCGCCGCTGACATTACGAATACCATCGGACGTTACTACGGCAGCGCCGAGGCAAAGCGTATGGCAGAGCAGTTCTCCAAGGAGCGTGCCGAGTCCGGCAAGGGACAGAGCACCAACGATGAAGAGAACGAGGCATTGCAGCAGGCGCCCATCGTTAAGCTGGTAACACAGATCATTGAGCAGGCAGTTCGTAAGAGAACCTCCGATATTCACATCGAACCCTTTGAGGACGTGCTTCGAATCCGGTACCGAATCGACGGTGTGCTTCAACAGGAGATGGAGCATAAGATGGACATCCACTCTGCAATGATCGCCCGTATCAAGATCATCTCCGGAATGGACATTGCAGAGAAGAGAAAGCCTCAGGACGGACGTGCCACGGCGATCGTAGACCGAAATGAGTACGATATCCGTGTATCCATGCTTCCCACCGTATATGGTGAGAAAGTGGTTATGCGTTTGACCCAGAAGAAAGCCCTGTCGAGAGACAAGAAGGATTTGGGCTTCCCGCCGGAGGAGCTAGCAAAGTTTGAGAAGATCATCAGCAGACCGAACGGCATCATGCTGGTTACCGGACCTACCGGTTCCGGTAAGTCCACCACGCTGTATACGGCACTGAGCGAACTGAACACCATCGGCGTTAACATCATCACCGTTGAGGACCCCGTCGAGGCGAACATCTTCGGAATCAATCAGGTACAGACGAATGAGAAGGCGGGTTTGACTTTCGCAAGCGCCCTCCGTTCCATCTTGCGTCAGGACCCTGACATCATCATGATCGGTGAGATTCGTGACCAGGAGACGGCAGGCATCGCAGTTAAGGCCGCTATCACGGGTCACTTGGTGGTAAGTACCCTGCATACAAACTCTGCGGCAAGTACCATCACCCGTTTGGCCGACATGGGCATTGAGGATTACCTCATCGCTGATTCCGTCATCGGCGTTATTGCACAGCGTCTGGTGAGAAGGATCTGTAAGTCCTGCTGTGAGGATGCGATAGCGGATGATTATGAACGGCAGATCCTTCAGATCCATGATAATGAAGGTCCCGTGATGATCAAGCATCCCGGGAAAAAGCACGATTGCATTGAGTGCGGTGGTTCCGGGTATCATGGACGAATCGGTATTTACGAGATCATGCCGTTGACCGCTAAGCTTAAGAGCGTGATCAGCCGCGGTGGACTTCCCGAGGAGATTGAGAAGACCGCACTGGAAGAGGGCATGAAGACCCTGAGAATGCAGGCCATCAGCTATGCACTGCAGGGCATCACGACCGTAGACGAAGTGAAGAGAGTGACTTACGAGGAATAAATTATAAAGTGAGGGGTAGGAACTTATGAACGCATCTATTTCCAGTTTTTTGATGGTAGCAAAGCAGTTTGGAGCTTCTGACTTACATCTGACCGTAGGCGTAAGACCCAAGGTTCGTATCCGCGGTACCCTGCAGGAGATCGCAGTGGCCGACAGGCTGATGCCTTCGGATGCGAAGGAGCTTGTGGAATCCATGTTCAAGCCCCGTCAGAAAGAAATCTTCGATAAGTATGGCGAAGTGGACTTCGCATATGCCGTACCCGATATCGGACGTTTCCGTGTAAATGCGTTCAAACAGAGAGGTTCCTACGGCGCCGTTCTTCGTTTGGTAGGTACGGAGATCCCTTCCCCTGCAACCCTTGGAATTCCCATTTCCGTTGTGGAACTGACGAAGAGAAAGAGAGGACTGGTTCTGGTGACCGGACCTACCGGTTCCGGAAAGTCTACGACCCTGGCTTCCCTGATCGACATCATCAATAAGAATTACAACGCGCACATTATTACGCTGGAGGACCCTATCGAGTACCTCCACAACCATAATAAGGCAATCGTAAACCAGAGAGAGATCGGTATCGACACCCAGAGCTATGCAAACGGCTTAAGAGCTGCTCTTCGTGAAGACCCTGACGTTATCCTCGTGGGAGAGATGAGAGACCTGGAGACCATCTCCACTGCAATTACCGCAGCCGAGACCGGACACTTGGTATTCTCCACCTTGCACACCATCGGTGCTGCTCCTACTATCGACCGTGTCATCGACGTATTCCCGCCTCACCAGCAGGATCAGATCAGAGTGCAGCTTGCGTCCGTACTTGAGTGCGTTATTTCCCAGCAGCTCTGTCCGACGGCAGACGGCAAGGGACGCGTGGCAGCCTTCGAGGTCATGCATGCGAACGCGGCTATCCGTAACCTAATCCGTGAAGCGAAGTCTCACCAGATCGACGGTATGATCCAGACCAACAAGAAACAAGGCATGCAGACCATGGACGATGCACTGTTCGAACTGTATCTGAAACACAGGATCGACGGCGCGACCTGCGTGGAATTTGCACAGGATCCTTTGGTAATGCAGGAGAAGGTTTACTAAATCGTTACAAAAACTTGAAAAAATTGTAAAAAATTTGTGAATAATCTCTAAATAAACCCCTCGGCTTGACCGATATATGAATTGAGGGGTTCATCTGGAAAGGATGGACGGGAATGGCTGTTTATAAGTACGAGATCATCGACTCCAACGGAAAACATAAAAAGGGCACGATCGACGCGGCGGACGAGCTTACTGCGAGGCAAACCCTAAAGACGGATGGCAGTACCCTTGTATCCATCGGCATGGCAAGTGCCCTGGACAAAGAGATCAACATTTCCATCGGCGCTCCCGTAAAGCCGAAGGAACTTGCAATTTTCTGTAACATGTTTAAGTCCATCCTGGCAGCCGGCGTTACGATCATTGAGGCCCTTTCCATGCTGGCTGAGCAGACTGAGAATAAGAAATTTCGCGGCGTCATTGAGGAGGTACATGATGACGTACAGAAGGGTGAAACCCTTTCTGGCGCTTTCGCAAAGCACCCGAAGTATTTCCCTGAGATGATGATCCAGATGGCGAACGCCGGCGAAGCTTCCGGTTCCTTGGAGACTTCCTTTGGGCGTCTTTCCACGCACTTCGAGAAGGACGCACACCTGAAAGCTTTGGTCGCAAAGTCTATGGTTTACCCTATCATCCTGATTGCCGTTATCGTAGGCGTGGTTATTCTAATGATGACTGTTATCGTGCCGCAGTTTACCTCTACCTTTGACGAGGTCGGAGCAGAACTTCCTGCTATTACAAAAGCGGTTATGGCAGTCAGCCATTTCATCACGAGTTATTGGTACCTTGGACTTGGACTGATTATTGGTATTATTGTTGCCATTAAAGCAATTGGTAGCACGGAGCGCGGTGCTCTTATGTTCGGACATCTTATGCTGAAGGCCCCCCTGTTCGGAAACCTTACTGTTAAAACTGCAGCGGCAAGATTTACCCGTACTTTGAGTACGCTTGTTTCTTCTGGTATGGCTTTGGTAGAAGCAATTCATATTACGGCTAAGATCATGACCAATGCCGTTGTTCAGCAGGCTATGTTGAAAGCAGAGGAAGACGTTACCCAGGGGTTCCCGCTTTCCGTTCCTCTGATGGAATCCGAAGTGTTCCCGATCATGGTGCCTCAGATGGTTAAGATCGGTGAGGAAACCGGTAGCTTGGAAGAGATGCTTTCCAAGATTGCGGATTATTATGATGAAGAAGTCGAAATGGCAACGGAAGCCTTGGTTGCCGCACTGGAACCGTTGATTATTATTGTGATGGCCGGAACCGTGGTTCCCATTATTCTGGCCGTCCTAATGCCGATGTTCAGCTTGTACAGCGCCATCGGCTAGAAAATGGAGGATAAAATGATCAGTTCAAACAAAAAAGGAAACAAGAGGTTTTGGAGTAATGACAAAGGTTTTTCCCTGGTTGAATTGATCATAGTGATAGCGATTATGGCAATCTTAGTTGGGGTTGTCGGAACGCAAGTCATTCCTTACATGAATAATTCAAAGCGAGCTAAAGATCTTCAAATTTTAAGCGCATATGTTACTGCAGGCATGACTGCATACACGACACATCCCGAAGGTTTTTCAACGGATGAACCGCTGGTAATTACAATCACTGCCGGAGATGACGGTGATGATTATGATTGCGCGGATGCTCCTGACGTTGCGGCGGAATTGAAGTATTTAATAGCAAAGGACAATGTTAGTGAAGCAACTAGTGCTTTTGCATCCAAAGAATTTCGAAAGACAGAAAGCATTGTTGTTACGTTGGATTTCGAGAATAAAAGAATTACTGTAGTTGCAAAGGATGATGAAGACAATTCCATTAACGATGCTAATGAAGTAAGCGGAATTCTGTAACAGGTTATCCACCTGCGGCCATGGCGGGTTGATGATATAAAAATTCATATTCTTTTTAAGGAGGATGGTTAACATGAAAAAGTTAAACAACAAAGGTTTCTCGCTGGTTGAGCTGATCATCGTTATTGCTATTATGGCAATTCTGATCGGGGTAGTTGGTACTCAGGTTATTCCTTATCTGGAGAACTCCAGAAAGGCAAAGGATAATCAGGTATTCAGTTCCTGGAATACCGCTGGTATGTCCGCATACACCACATGCGCTGGCAGCCTTGATGGCGCAACGAACTATTTCATTAAGGTTGTACAGAGTGGCGACAATATTCTTCTTACCTCTGGCGATTATTCTGATGAAGATACGCTTGCAGATGATGCTGATAACAAGCTGAAGGATGTATTCTCTTCCTTAACCGGTCTTGTAAATAACGCAAGTGCCACCAATATTACTAAGAGCATGGCTTCCAAGGATGGCAAAACGATCAAGCAGTTTATCGTTTACATTCCTGCAGATGCTCCCATCTTCTCTGTAATCGGCGATGGCACCAAGTTTGACACCATCGAGAACAAGTAATTGCTAGATCATTTCATGACAGGGGATAAGTGTTATGCCACTCTTGAGTTATAGCGTTGCCCTGATAGCAGGATTGCTAATGGGTAATTTGGTTGGATTTATATCTTTATTCTTTGTTGAGAAGAAAGGTATGCGTTTCACCAGATGCCAGGCATGCCGTAGCTCAATAAAGTGGTATGACACAAGTTCCACTGTATCTTTCTTATTACTAAAAGGCAGATGCCGCTCCTGCGGAGCGAAGATTAGTATTAGATATCCCTTGGTGGAGTTGCTAAACGGAATACTATATGTGATCGTTTTCATGGCGAACGGTTGGAGTATCCAAAGCATTCTATATTGTCTTATGACGTCTGCCTTTTTGGTAATAAGTATTGTTGATTGGTTAACATATGAGATTCCCCTCCCCTGCAACATTTTCTTGGGTGCTGTGGGGGTTGTTGCGTGCATTTTTGATTTTAAAAATCTCTTATCTCACATAATCGGCTTTTTCGCGATAAGTGTTGCCTTGTATTTATTGTTTATCATCTCAAAGGGCGCTGCAATCGGTGGCGGAGACGTGAAATTAATGGCTGTTGCCGGCCTGATCCTAGGCTGGAAGCTGGTTATTATCGCATTTTTCCTGGGATGTATCATCGGATCCATTTGTCACGTAACACGAATGAAAATTTCAAAGGCAGAGAGAGTTCTCGCGATGGGACCATATCTCTGTATGGGATTATGGCTTTGTGCATTGTGGGGGAATGAAATGATCTCTTGGTATTTGGGGAGATTGGGCCTGTAGTATTATTGGCCTTTCTTTTTTGGCTTTCTGATTTTATGCTATCGGGGGGCGAAAAAAGAAAGACACATAAGCATAAAGGAGAGAAAATTCATGGCTAAAAAAGTGTTGAGTATTCAAACAGGTATCTGGTGGACGAAGGTTGCCTTGCTGGAGTACGGCGTGAAGCACCCGAAGGTGTTTGATTGCTTTACTTTCCGCACGCCTGAAAACAGCGTAGAGGACGGCTACATTCGCGAAAGAGAGAGCCTGTCCAATCAACTTCGTGCTGAATTAAGTAAGAGGAAGATTACCGAACGTAAGGTTATTTTTTCCATTAACTCAGCGAAGGTTGTCTCCAGAGAGGTGATGATCCCGAAAATAAGCGAACGCAAGATACAGAGCATTGCGATGGAGCAGGCCAGGGAGAATTTCCCAATGGATATAGCCAGCTATACTATTAGCTATGCAAAAATGGGAATGCTCGACGGGGATCCTAAGCAGCAGATGAAGTTGCTTCTTCTTGCGGTGCCCGATAATCTTCTCGCAAATTACTTGAGCTTTGCAGAGATCAGTGGACTTGAAGTGGAAACCTTTGAGTACATGGGTAACTGCGCAATGCAGTTCATTGCAAAGAACTTTATTGAGGACTCTGTTATCGTACAGCTCGAGGAGCGTTCCACGATCGTTTCCGTCGTGAAGAATAACAAGTTAGTATTCCAGAGAGTGGCGCCTCATGGCTATGACTCTACTTTGATCGCTGCCATGGATCATCCAGTACTTGGACTTAAAGAAGACCAAGAGACCTTTGAGTTCTTGTGCTCAAATAATGTTACCAGGGACAAGATTAAGCCTGAAATGTTCCCAGATTCTGTTATAGCTGATCCTGAAGAGAGAGTTCTTGCCATTCAACAGGCATATGAGGCAATTAAGGAAACTATGGATTATCATGTAAGGATCGTGGTTTCCGCATTGGAGTTCTATCAGAACCAGTATAAGACACCCCTTAGAGGAACTTTGCACCTCATCGGCGACGGCATGAGAATTCAGGGCATGGCAAAATACTTCGATTCTAAGATTAACATCGAAGTAGAAAAAGGGGATTACCTGTCCCTGGTGAAGATGGACAAAAAAACCACCGGAAGCAGCCTTGCCGCTGGTGAATCTCTTGGACTTCTTTCTGTTTTCGGCGCTGTATTGGAGCCCATGAACATTACTCCGAAGGAGTTAGCGGATCGCGCATCAAAACGTAATTCCACAAAGATAGCTTCAGGTATTTTTATGGTTTCTGTTTTGGCTAGCCTTGTTTTGGTAGGTACTGCATATTATCGCAAGGCAAAGGCCGAACAGGAACAGGATAGATTAAAACAGCGCATTTTAGAATTGTCTCCCGTGCAGGAGATTTATCATGAGAATGTAAATTATAGAAATCTTTATAATGAATATGCAACGTTCGACAAACTTACCAAAACTCAAAATGAACAATTGGGTCGCCTGATCGATGATTTAGAGAAGGTATTTCCTACTGCAATTCTTGTAAAGAGTCTTTCTGTAGCAGAAGGAAAAGTTACTATGTCGGTAGATTGCGACATGAAGATGACAGTAGCTCAACTTCTTATTAATTTGAAAGAGTTAGACTATATAAAAAATGTCAGCATTCCTAGCATTGCCCGTGTTGATCAGATTGTATCCGGTGAAGAAGTTGGAGAAATCGAAACGGCGAATACAGAGATTAATGATGACACGGAAGCGGGCGAGGATGAAATGCCAGAAAAGGTATATGTTGGAGAAAGTCCTAATCAAATATGGAGTTACACGTTGTCATTCGAAATAGTTGATTCACCTCTTGAGACGCTCAAATAATGATGGATAATAAGGAGATGATTATATGAAAAAAATAGGAATCACGGATTCAGAAAAAAAATTACTTTTTATTGTCCTTGCGTTAGTGATACTTGCCGCATCATATTTTTTTGGATTCACTAAATTAAATGATGCAGCTGCTGCAATAGAAGCTAGTAATCAGCAAGATGCTTCTGAACTGTCAACTCTCGAGGGAATGGTTGCAAATCAGGCGGCAACTGAAAAGGAAACGCAAGGGTATAAGGATGGAATTGCAGAGATTATCAAAAAATATCCTTGTGATATTCCACAAGAAAAAAGTATCTATTTGATTCAGGAGTTTCAGAATACTGTTGGTACGGATATCATGTCCATTGGATTTACAATGGATAAGATAGTTCAGAGGTTTAGCGGTGACAATCCGTCTGTAGGTAAGTATAATAGTTTGTCTCTTTCGTATGCATGCGATTATGATCAGTTTAAGGAGCTCTTTAAATATATAGGAGAATTCAAAGACAGAACCACTGTACCTACTATAAATGCTACATATGATCAAACAGCAGGTAAGCTGAGAGGAAGCATGATTTTTAAGATGTATTATTTAACTAATACAGATAAAGAATATGAGGACTTCCCTCCCACCGAGATTCCTGCTGGTAAGGCTGGCATTTTCTACCCGGATGATTGGTCTCCCCTCTTGGAACTTGAAGATCTTTTAGATGAATTAGCGAATGGTTTACAGTAACATTCATTTATGCGGCCGCCAAAAAATGACGGCCGCTTCTAAAGTATTGTAAAAAAAAGCCGATAAATACAATAGGGCCGGAAACTGTAATTCGGTTGTGCGGAGGTAAGTGCATGAGTAAACAGATGAAATTAGGAAACAATGGTTTTACTTTGGTTGAGATTATGCTTTCCATAGCAATCTTGGCCTTGATTTCCATTCCTCTGATGAAATATTTTTCAGATGCGCTTGGTTATGCCGGACAGACCGCACAAAAACAAAAGGCAACTCTGATTGCTCAGGAAACAATTGAAGTAATAAAAGCACAGAGGAAAATTGTTAAGCCGTACACGGGAGCCACGCCGGTACCTGGTAGCACAGAAACGCCGCGTAATTATGATCTTGCGCCCGAACTAATTTCATTATTTAACGGCAAGGATGGAACCTCGCCTGAGGTTGTAATTCCAAATAAATTTTATGAAACGGGTGCTACTCGTGAGAATAATGGGGAAAGCATTGCGACAAAGCAACTAGTATATCGCTATGTTGATAAAAGATCGGGAGAATACTATATCGAGGTTGGTTTAACCTGTGACACACCGGCCTCTGAAGTTAGTAGCCCTGCAATCCTCGGTATTGATGATTCAAAAAATGTCGTTATTGCTGAGCGAACAGAAGAAATGGATGCTATTACGCATTTTTCAACGCTTAACATAAATAATTACATGAACTGGAATGGCGGTATGTTTGATGACCCTGATTTAACACCGTCCCCTACGCCGGATGATGAGTTCGAATATCTTATTGTGACGCCAGGACCAGACGATCCTCCTATAATCGCTGATCCTACGCCTTTATCCGAAGCGGAAATCCGCGAAAATATGGATAAAATTATTTATATCACAATCAAACAAACAGATGATGGTAAATTTACCGTAACCGCAAGCTATTTATTTTTCTGCGAGGATGTGTTTGGGCCTGGAACTAATTCGGACATGTCCTATACTTCTTCGACAATATGTGAAACTACCGTGGAGACATTAGAAGGCATTTTCTTAATGTTTAATAAGTTGAATCCGGAAATTGACAATATCCAGATTAGTTGGTTGATTGATGACGAAAGTATTCCATATCCGGACTTCAGATTTGTAATTCAGGATGACATTGTTGTAGCTGGAGACGACGAAGGCGAAACCGGCGAAGGCGAAACCGGCGAAGGCGAAACTGGTGAAGGTGAAACCGGTGAAGACGAAACTGGTGAAGGTGAAACCGGTGAAGGCGACGATGAGGATTTTGGCTCTGATTATAAATTGAAGATCAACTTTTATCATTTTACGCACGAAGAAAACCCGGTCGTTCATTCGAATCTACCACAAGCAAATTTTAAGTTTGTTGACGTATTCACGCCCATTACAAGCACGGTTGTTGATGAGGCGAATGAAAGTCCCAGAGGGAGTGTATCCGTCGAGTCCTTAACTGGAAGCGGTGTCCCTGTTCGTATCTTTGACATTGAAGTGAATGTTTATGCCAACAAGAAAGCATACGATGCTCATAAAGAGCCTCTAGTTTCCTTAAAGACTACTAAGGTAGAATAGCAGATTCGTTTGGTATTGTACACAAGGAGGTTTCCATGAAAAAAAATCCTTTTTCAAAATTGAATGACAAAGGTGCGTCTTTGATTGCCGTGCTCGTGGCTATCGTAGTTGTAGGCGTTATGGGTTCCATTGTTATGCAACTTACGGTTACCAATCTTCAAATGAAGGAGGTAGAGCGCCAATCAAAAAAGAACTTCTATAGTGCTGAAGAATTCATGGGATATCTAACGAACCAGATTAATATTCAGTCTGCAAGTAAGCTCCAGGAATCATTTAATGATATGCTTGCGCAATATAGGACTGTGTCACAATCAGAGGTAAAATTAAAAGCAGCATTCTCTAAAGCGTATCTTAGACGAATGATCGATTATTACAAAGACGCCCAGACTCCCAGTCAAATGAAAGATGCTGAGGATGAAAATGTTGTCGTCTATGAAATCGGACATTATGACATTGACGTGGTTAAGGCTTTGATTTATGGCGCGACTTCTACTGCACCTGATGCCATTAAAAATGATACGGAAAAGTATGGATTTGAGATTGACCCCGATGCTGCATTTTATTATGCGGATTATGGTAATGCCACTTTTACCTTGGGTAATATTTGCGTGTTTGCGAAGGACAAGTTTGGCAATAAAACTAAAATCCATACAGATATTGTTTTTCACGTACCAGATATTAACCTTGATGGAAGCAATGTCGTAAAGGAATTCATGAAATATAGTCTTATTGCAGATGACAGCATTGATCTTTTTTCCACTGGGTTTTATGTAGACGGTAACATCTACGCCGGAAAAGGCGGTATTATTTGTGGATTAAATAAAGCAGGGCGTTTGACTGGAAAAAAGATTATTACACGTGGTGACATTGTCGCGCATCGGAGTAATGAGGGAAAGTTCTATGTCGGTAATCCTGGGGATGATCCGGATAACAATAATTATTCTCAAATATGGTTGAATAACTATGTGACGGTGAAGGAAGATGGCGACGATGATTCCATTACGCAGGGCGCGCAGCTCTACATATCTGGAGATAGCTTTGTAGCAGATGATCTATCCGTTAATGGAATCCATGATCATGTCGCGATCAAGGGAAACTACTATGGTTATAACTTCCAGGAAAATTATGGCTCTTTGGAGCAGACAAAAGACGCAAAGTATTCCAGCGCAATTTTGATCAATGGTAGGAAAGCTTTTATTGATGTAAGCGATACAACGAGCCTGATGGTTGCGGGTCGTGCTTTTATCGGGCGTACATTAAATAAGAACAAGGATATTTTGCTTGGCGAATCCATTTCCATTAAAGCCAACCAGATCGCATATTATGTTCCTTATGATTGTGTTGATCCGCTAACTAAAACTATAAAACTTGATGAATATGAGGCATATTCCGGCATATCAAACATTACGGAATATGTAGATGATACACAGCATGTCACTCCATATTATTATATTGATTCTACGAATGTTGAAAACCCGAATCCCGTTTATTATTTAAATTTCAAGAGCGATCAAGCGGCGAACGATTTTTTCTTTGACTATTATGCGGAAAAGAAAGTAACCATGATGTCAAAGGCGAATAATTATATAGATAATTCGATAGAATTAAAGCTGGAAGGTGGAACCACTGCCATGGTTTCATCTCTGCAAATTGATTCCAGTAATAATCCAATGATACGTGGTGATTACATCTATACTTATATTGATGGTGGGACTGTGAACTATGGCGAGCGTAAAGTGACTATTTCAACCCTTTGGGGTCTAGGCAGTACATTCTATACGTTTGCACAAGACCATGCAATTCGTTACAAGTCCCTGATATTAACTTTGGAAGACAATCTAGATCCAGATATGGCAGGCAATGTCAGATTAAATGAGACTGTAGAACCCAAGGATCCTACATTGTTTAATAATTTGATTGATGCTGGACAGTGGAATGGATTTTTCAGCGCTCACAGATCCGATCTTGTAGATGATTATATATTTATAAGAGAATGGAGCGATAGCATTGTCCCTGAAGAAACGGAAGAAAGCTCTGACTACTTCTATGCAATTGTAAATAACACGGGTGATCATAATGTAGAATATAATGTTCCGACTTCGTATGTTGGCGGCTTGGTTATCGCCGCAGGAGATGTCCGCGTTTCTTCTTCTTTCAGGGGAACTATTATAGCAGGCGGAACCATTCATGTGTCTACATCTGGCGAGAGCAAAATTCAGGCGGATGAAGTTTTGATCTCAAAGATGATCTCAAGAGATGCCATGTTAAAGAATGACGCTGTTTTCTCAATGTTATTTAAGGGATACTCGGAAACGGCAGAAGAGATAATGACAGGTACCTCCATAGAGAAATATATGACGTTTGATAACTGGACTAAGACGATGGAGTAATGCTGAACTGTGGCATTTGAGGAGGCTTTTATGAGAATTCATGAAGACCAAAAAGGATTTACACTTATTGAAATACTGATTACAATTGCGATAGTTTCCATCCTGGGCGCATTGTCTATGACGATGCTCTCAAGAATTAAATTTGTGAATGCAGAAAAGGCGGCAAACTATGTTTCTGATGGCTTAAGAAAAGCTCAGGTTTATGGAATGAGTAAAGAAACTCAGAATTATCTGCATATTTATAAATATGAAAATCAGTATTATATGAAGATCACGGACTCCTCTGATGGCACACCGGATACGATGGGGAGCAGCGGCTCGTCAATAGGGTCTAACATTTCAATATATAAAGTGGTTGGAACTGCTGATCCTGAAGTCAGAGTAGAGATTGCCGGAAGCACTCAAATTGTTGTATCCTTTAAGAAAGATGGAAAGATGCGTGAAAAAGATTCTTCGGGGGATACGATGGAGGACATTCGGAAAATTATAATTGATGGTTCTCATGAGGAAGTAATTCTTTTGAATCCCAAGACGGGAAGGCACATTATACAGTAGTAGACAGGAATGGTAATGACGTGAAACGGAGGAGCGAAAGGTGAAAAAGCTCAATGATAAGGGTTTAACGTTAGTTGAATTAGTGATTGCAATCGCGATGTCGACGATAGTGATCGGAGCGGCGATGGTATTCCTTTTCAATGCGGAGAGGAGCTATCGTATAACGCAGTATAGCTTGGATCTGCAAATGGAATCCCAGGTTATCATGGAGCAGCTGAGCAACTGGGTAATGGATAGCAACAAGATTGAAATCGCTGACGGAGGGAATGCACTTGTATTGTATCGCATTCCTACGGCTAAACTTAAGTTCCCGGATGAAGGGGCACCCGCGGCGCCTGTTGTAGACACGAATATTACCTATACACGAACGATTATATACTGGCGGAGCGGAAAGCTCTATGCCGTATTTGATGATTCGACGGATCCTTCGGGGTATATTTCGGAGATTCAGGCGGGTGATTCTGCAAGTTATGACGTTCTTAACCCGAGCACAACTCCAAGCGAAGAAAATATTATTGGTGAGCATGTTGAGTTTTTTAACTTGTATGTTCCGAGCGGCGTGGATCCGAATAATATCAATTCCATTGAAATTAAGTTAAGCTTAAAAGAAGGAAATTCAAGCAGAAACGCTCAAGCACATAGTTATGTTGTTTCGGATGTATTTAGTCTTCGCAATTCTGTATATAAAGCCGCGACACCTACGCCAGCTCCAACAGATGCACCGGATGAACCTTAAGGATCACGAGGAGGAACGAATTCTATGAAAAAAGTCCAGTTTAGAAGCATGAGTAAGAGAGTATTATCTGTACTCCTGATTCTTTGCATGGTATTCGTAATGTTACCTGCAGAGGATCTGTTTGCTGCGGCGAAAAGAGTCGTATCTGATTCTAAGGGCGACTCAACCAATGAGTATAATATTCTTAACGATTATTATATGAATGGTACGGCGAAAAAAATAACACGCACCAGAAGAGTAATAAAAGATGCTGCATTTGATGGTATCATTACAAACTCAAGCAAAACCAAAGGAACCGTGGAGAATCCGTTTATAATCCTGGAGGTTGTGACATATAAGGATTACTCCTCCATAGGTTATCTTGTGGATGGATGCGAGCCCATCAATATGGATTCGCTTCGCGGAAATGAAATGGCGATCAAAGACCTCACCGATGAAAGTGGGGATTTCTTTGGTTTTGGAAAGTTTACGTTAGCGCCTGGTGACATTTTTTATTTCCCTGATGAGGAAGAAGGAAAATCAACTTTTTATCAGAATACGAATCTGACTGATGAAGAAAAAGATGGTGTTGCGCCAAAGAGCAGTGAACTTCGGTTTGTAGGTGATGCGTGGACCGACAAGTATAGAAACAGAGAGGATGATAACAAAGATATTCTTGGGTATTATGAGGTTGTTGAGCAAGGTAAGGGTACTTTTGTATTGAAAGAAGAAACTGCGCTAGATGGTACTGTTACCAGAAGTATAGTGAACGCAGCTGATACCTCTGATCCTGAACATGCAAATACAACCCTTGTATGGCATACGGTTAATAACTATCTGCTCAATCAGTATAGAGCAGAAGGCGTATATAATGACCGCCTGTTTCTTTCTATGTCCAATTTGAATAATGCTGCAGCATTCGCAAGGCTGAAAATTAATTATTCTGAAGCGAACATTGGTAATCGTTTTTATACTGTCAGACAGGGCGGCGCAGATGATCCATATTATGATTTGACTGGATGCTTATATAATTATCAAAGCAATGATTTGTTTGTAAAGAATACCTTAGGAATATCTGATGCGAATGCAAAGAACTATTCCGTAACCGTAAAAACCATTACCCCGGCCGAGTTGAAAGCGAATCCTGATTGGATCGACAAAGCGGATATAGTCTACTTTAACTGTGATCTGAAGTCGTTTGCCGATAAGGCAAATGAAGATGACGAGACCAATGGCGTTAGAGATGAAAATGAAGCTGCACTGATCGATCTTTATCAGTCTCAAAACAAGAATGGTGCATATCTGAATCGTTTCAATACACCTAAGGATGCCAATACGGCTTCCACGGATGCAGACAAGAGAGGATTCCGTGGAGCTAATGAGCTGGATGGAGACATTGCCTATACGATTTTGAAGAGAATTACAAAGCAGAATGATTATCTTGCTTTGATTATTGATTCTGTGTGTGTGGATTCAAATTATACTACAACAAGCGGAAACAATATCACATATTATATGTATGACTTAAAAACACATCAGGCTATTAGTGGCGGCTGGGGCGAGTTGGGTTATAAGAATAACCTTGCAAAGTTGTGGCTTGCATGTACCTCTGCTAACCCTGGTTTTTCTCAAAGGTTCTTTATTGACAGTGACCTGAATGCTTCAGGAGTGCCTACGGTTGAAAAAGGCGGCGTTACAACCATTTCAGATATTGTATGTTTCAATAACTCTTACATGTCTGATGACGAAAAGGAATACTGGTCCGGCATGTCGTTTTATTGCGCCGAAGAGAGATATGTTGGTAAAACCAGAACAGCCTTGAAAGAGCCCTATTGGAAAAACTATGCAGGCGACATAGATCACGATGACGATCCCTATTTTGTGCAAGGGCATGTTTTTGTTACACCTAGCGGGAAAACGCTTGTAGATGGCTATGTAGAGCAGTATTCCTCAAGCGACTTGGCGTTCGCAGAGACGAAGTACGAGGACTATAATGATTACCTTGCATATCTTAGAAAGGACTTCAAGGCTAATCAGGCGACAGCAAGTTTAGCTGCTAGATATGTTCTTGACGTAGATAAATATGTGAATTATTATTTTGATTCTGTGACCGCATTGGATTTGGAACCTAGTGTTGCATATAAAAATGGACTCCTATCTTATCAATTTGAATTTGAGGATGTTCTTAGGCTGATTCCCAAACGTATTGGCTATGAAACTAGGGTGGATAAAGTCGACCACAGAACCATGACGGAATTTATCGCTACAGACATAGATTTGAATAGTGAATACGATCTTATTTACATTGGCGATGATGCAACGGGTCTTTGGACGAACAATGATCTTGTACATGTTGGCTATGAGTCCGGTTACAAGGTCGGCGAAATAGTAACAGGAACTAAACGGGTTTGGAAGCCAAATGATCGGCAAAGTAAGAATGCATGGTATAGAAAGGATACGCCTGGATTCTTTGATGATGGATATCGAAATGCGAATGATTATTGGGGCGGAGAAAGCGGCTACTATGAGAATCAGGGACGATGGGTGGACGAGCCTATTAAAGAAGATCTTTATAATATTTATGGCTCTGAACTGACCTATGATCGAACGAACTTTGTTGATAATAGAATGGATGGTCTCGTTTATTTCCATGTCGGTGACTGGTTGAAAGTCTCAGATACTTCATATTCAGACTTTATTGGTGGCGATAATACTAAGACCAGACAAGCTGGCAATGACATCACTGTTAAGAAGAAGAATGCGTTGATTGACTATCTGATGGCGGATTATCCTATTGTTATTTCGGATAATCTATATGCGCAGTATAAGGATCCAAGCATTACATATCCTTACGTTGATAAGGATCCCGCTTGTGAACTAAATAAGTTCTTTAATCAGTATAATCCTAGCAATAATGGGGCTTATTCCTATTATACAAAAGATATGTTGGATAAAATTGATAAGATGGTAAAGAACCGATTGAAAGGCCGTGTTACTTTTACGGATCAACCTGAGCTTTATCCGACCTATCTTGATGATACCAATGGGTATGCTGTTTTGAAATTTGGTGTCAATGTACCTAACACTACGGATTATTTCTATCGTGTTTTTGTAGATCGAAACAGAGACAGCCACTTCAGTTACAGCGGCGATAATGATGACAAGAATGAGGTGATCACAGTAGGTTATTCTATTGGCGGTGAGGGAGGATATCTGCCGCTTTCAAGTTTGCAAAATAATTTGCGCGTAGGCATGCCTGAAAAGTGGGTTGGATTTGTTCAATGGCGCATAGAGGTAATTCGCAAGGACAATCCTCATAAAAGATATTCCTTGGAGGGATGCTCTGCTGTAAAAGCAGATCCCACTGCACCTGCGAATGATGACCGTGCAAAAAAGAAGATTATAGCACTACAGATTATGCCGACTCATAACCATAACCAAGAAAATGGTACGACAGCCACCAAACCGGATGCTTCGGTAGATTTGGCAAATAAAAAACTGAACGGGAAAAATAGTTCTGCTACAATTACTAGTGATATGGGCGATTTATATAGCCAGGTAAATGATTTCGAGATTGAGGTTGTTAAGATTACGTGGCGACAGTTCATGCAGTTATTTACGAAGGAGAACGGAACTAGCGAAGGTTTCCAGTTTAACATGGGCGAGCCGATTGACTATTCTTTGAATAATCCAAGCTTGGCTGTTAAGAATGAGATAGAGAGCAAGCCATTGGCATTCTGCGAAAATAATGGAAATTATAACATGACGAAAGAACTGAATAGGCATCCGGCTAATCCAGATAATTATTATAAGCTGGAAGATTTCAACATGATTATCCTTGGATTTGATGATGCTTACGGAATGACTGATATGTCGAATGCTTATGGAGCCGTGGAATACTTGTATTATTTTTCGCAAAAGGGTTGTAGTCTCCTGTTTACACATGATACCACATCTCAAAATTCTGCGAAGTTGGCAGCAGATAGTTTTTCTTGGGCGAATATTAGCGGTGATAAGTTGTCCTATGAGGTCAGAGCATTTGGTTATACCGGAAATAACATGATGCGTGAAATCATGGGCATGAACCGTTACATGAAGATTAGTAATAGGTTGGATGACTCGGGTGAGAAGGCATTGGCGCTTGGGTTCCGTGACGGACTGAGACAGCAGATTGAAAAGTATGTGGACTTAAATGATATTGAGTATGACCATGCGACGGGAGATGGTCTTCATGGTTTTAGCCTCTATAACTTAGCAAGATATGTGGCTATACAGTCCAATGTCGCCAGTCAATCTTCTAATAACAAATACCGCATGCAATGGAAGTACATGGTTATAGATCCTAAAGATGGAGAAGATGGTAAAGATAAGGCTAAAGGTGGTACGTACAGCGGTAACGGTGGAGATCCCAATGCATTTACAATTTGGGTAGAGAGAACCAACGAAGGACAAATCACACAGTATCCCTTCACCCTTCCTACGAATTTTAGAATTGGTTTGACGCATGGACAGTGGTGGCAGTTAAACATGGAAGATGAAGATTTGACCGTTTGGTACACCTTGGCTGATCCTGCGGTGATGCAACTTGGAAGAAGTAATACAACTCTTGGAAAAGGTAATGTTACATATACCTTAAATGATTTCTTAGACAGGAGTAGTAGTACGAGAGATTCGCAGATGTATAGTGCAGTTCCCAGAAACGCTGCAGATAACTATTACATCTTCAGTAAGGGTAATATTTTCTACTCTGGCGTGGGTCACAGTGCATTGGGTTCAACGGATGAGAAAAAGTTGTTCGTAAATACGTTGGTGGCTGCATACAGACCTAAGTATGACTTACCCACTGTTCAGGTTACGAGTGGTGAAGCATCTCTTACACAAACTTCGCCTTATAAGCTTTACACTGTTTCGCTTCCGGTTGATTACATCTATGATAATGAAGGAAATCTTGATGATATTGAAGTTCTCCTAAGCGATGGTACTGAATTCTCTAGTGGAGATTACATTTATATTAAATTTAAGGCAATTGATAACAACGGATGCCCTAATATTTATACAAATGTAAGTTTTCTTCCTAGCGTTGGAGGCGATCCAACAGAAGATATTAAGGTATATGGGTCGCTTACGGATGCCAGAAATAACACTGTTCTAAGTACCACAAGCAATGTTGTAGAGAGAATCGGTACCGAAGATGTAACGGTGAAGTACTATGAACTTACAGTAGGTAATGAGTACTATATCAGGTATAAAAAGAGTGATTTGAATGAATCCGGTAAGTCGTTGATCATGTTCAAGTCCTACAACAATCGTCTCGCTGACGTGAACGACAGAGACAGAACTTACCTCCAGATTAAGACCCAGCCGCTCTTCCTGCTCGACTAATCTATCAGACATACTCATAACAAGATCTAAATTTTAAAACCGCTTTGGACTAACCCTCCAAAGCGGTTTTTTCCTCATTTCATCCAAGAATTTCCCGTGTTTTGTGGATTTTGCATGAATTTGACAATTATTCACACAATTTGTTTTGTTAATTGTAAAAAAGCCCTTGAAAAATCAGCAACACCTTGTTATTATAGTATTATCAAAACACGACATAGGATTTCATATAGCCGTCATCCAGGTTGGATAGCGGGTATTTTTGTCATTTTGTGACGAATTTTGCGACTCTGTGGACTATATGAAGTACTTGGAAGGAGGTCACTTTTTATGGAAGGGGCACAAGTTTTCACTTGTAAATCGGGCGGTAATTTAAGGAGCATCTTAAGTAGGAACAATGATGCCGCCATGTTCCTTAAAGTGGAGAACAATAAGATTTCCGGTAAGGGTTACATTTGTAACACGGAAGGAAAGAACGGTTACAGTGATGAGTTCGAGGTAAGCATCGGAAAGATCAGCAGCATTTTCGAGACGGAGTATTCCGGTGAGCCTGCGCTTGCAATTAATACGAGTCTTGACAACCTGTATGGTTCCAAGAAGGTTCAGCTGGTATTCCCTCAGCTGAAGGATATGGATCTTGCAGCTAAGTTGTTAAAGAAGCTTCGCGCTGACGGCGGCTTCGTTGATGAAGCTCCTAAGGTGGCAGCATATAATTCCAGAGTTGGTGATCTTGCTCAGACGGAGAAGCCCGCTGAGGCAGCTCCCGAGGAGAAGCCCCAGGCGAAGTCCGTTGCAGAGCTTAGAAATGCGAATGCAGCACCTGCTCAGCAGCCCAAGCCCGCGCAGCAGCCGAAACCCGCGCAGCAGCCGAAGCCTCAGGTACAGCCTGTTGTAGAGCAACAGCCCGTACAGCCTCAGGTTCAGCCTAATGTGGCACCCGTACAGCCTGCTCAGCCTGCGCAACCCGTACAGCCCGCTCAGCCTGCAGCTACGAAGGGTAAGATGAGTGTGGAAGAGTATAATGAGCGCGTTGACAAGCTGAACGTTCTGAGAGACTGCGGCGTTCTTGGTGAGAAGGAGTACTACACCAAGAAGTTTGAGATCGTTTGTGAATATAACGATCTGACTGATTTCAATGAGAAGATCCAGAAGCTGATCGTTCTGGTTGACTGTGGACTGCTTTCCGAGAAGGAATTCGAGAATAACTGCAACGATATCATCAAGGAGTGCTGTGACGTTAACGTTACGAATCCTGCTGAGTATCGCAAGAATATTCAGAAGCTGGTATGTATGGAAGCCGGCGGCATCCTGACGACGGAAGAGTACAATAAGTACAAGCAGATCATGGTGAATGACGTTGTGATCACTTTGGATGATGCGCCTCAGACCTTCATCGCTAAGCTGAAGAAGCTTCCCGTTTTGGTAGATTGCCAGATGATTTCCCAGGCTGAGAATGATCAGATGATGAAGAATCTGTTCACGATGATCGACGTGAAGCCCGGACAGTCCTTGACCGGTCTGGTTGACAGAATGAACAAGTGGCCTCTGCTCGCTCAGGAGCATATCATCTCCGAGGCTGACCTTCGCAAGAAGCAGAATCCTGTGATCGAAGCCGTTATGATGAAGGATATCACTGGTCCTGCAGATGTTCAGGAGATGGGTGAGAACCTGATCGCTCTGAAGAATGGCGGATGGCTTAGCGAGGCAGACTTCGAGACCAAGAAGAAGGCACTGCTCACCAAGGTTGACAACATTCCTAACTACATTACTAGAATTTCTGTTTATGTTGCACTTCCTAAGATGGGTCTTGAGACCGAAGCTGAGTATCAGGCACAGAAGAGGAAATGTATCGACGCCATCTTTGCTCCTTACAGCGGCATGGATGAGTTCAAGAAGCGCGTAACCAACCTGATGGATCTCCAGAAGGCTGGAATGCTTACCGAGCAGGAGTTCAATACTCATAAGGGTAAGCTGATGGGATCTCTGTAATTCCAAATGTAATCAAGGCAGGTGCCAATTCGGCACCTGCTTTTTTGTTTGTTTAGTGCGTGATAGCCCAAGGCTAACAATGGTTCTTTGGGGCTTTCCTGCCTTTATTTTTCGAAATTTACGTTGAATTATTCTTTATAAACATATATACTAGAAATAGTGTATTAGTGGTAATATAGGCACAATAGAACGTGTTTTGAAAGGAGCCGCAGATGGAAGTAGAGGACAGGAAATTAGCGCTGCTGATCGACGCAGATAATATTTCTCCAATTTACGTAAATATCATGCTCAGTGAGGCGAAAACCTATGGCACGGTGAGCGTCCGCAGGATCTACGGCGACTGGACGAGCTCTGGGAAAAACAGTTGGAAGAGTGTGATGCTGGATAATTCGCTGACGCCCATCCAACAATATAGTTATACCTATGGGAAGAATGCTTCCGACAGTGCCATGATCATTGATGCAATGGACATTCTGTATGCGGATCATGTGGACGGATTTATCCTGGCATCCTCGGACAGCGATTTCACGCGTCTTGCCATGCGGCTTCGTGAGGCGGGAAAATTTGTGATCGGTATGGGTGAATCGAAGACGCCGTCGCCTTTCGTGAAGTCCTGTGATGAGTTCAAGGTGCTTGACATTCTGCTAAAGAACTCCTTGTCTGAAGAGGAGGAGAAAAAGAGTGTGGCGCTTGGCACGGCGGATCAGGAAAAGGATCAGGAGAATGTTCCTACGCCTATCACGAAGCTTTCCGTGATCAAGAAGAGCATGCTCGACATTCTTGATAAAAATTCTGATGAGAATGGACAGATGCACATGTCAAAGCTTGCTAGTATGTTGACGCGTCTCTATTCCGATTTCGATGCAAGAAACTATGGGAAATATGGGAAGTTTAGCAATTTCGTTAAAGCTTTGCCGGAGTTCGAGGTGACCATGCATAACACGGTTGCCTACGTGAAACGCAAGGATGCGGAAGGCATGTCGGACATAGAGAATAAAGCACGCATGGAGAATAATGCGGGTGCAGAAAAGAAGGGCACGGGCGAGAATAGGCCCGGCGTAGAAAATAAAGCAGGAACCGAAAAGAAGTCAGGCGCGGGAAAGAAAGCAGGAACGAAAAAGCGTCAGACCGCAAAGAAGAAGACAACCCGTAAGAAAAGTACCGCAACCAGGAAGTCAACCGCCACGCAGGGGGAGAAAGCATGACTTGCAAGGAATTTGAGAAATTAATTCCAATGTATGTAGCCAAGAAGCTGGATTATCTCACGCTGAAGGAGTTCTATGCCCATATGCAGTCCTGCGAGGATTGCAAGGAGGAACTGACGATCAACTTCCTTGTGACGGATGGCCTGCAGAAGCTGGAAAACGGCGATGCGTTTGATCTGCATAAGGAGTGGGGCAGCAAGGTGGAAGAGACGCGCAGGCGGATCGGACGCAATGAGAACATGATCAAGCTGGGCTTTTGGATCGAGATCGTTGCCGTTGGCGTGATCGCAGGTATTGCATGGTGGCTTCTGCTGCCGTGATCGCAGGCGCTGACTGGAGACTGCCGTCATGACAGCGGATGGCACAAATCGTCCACCCCTTGGGAGGGCGAAAGGAGTAGAGTATGGCTGAAAAACTCGTTTTAATTGATGGTCACAGTATCTTAAACCGCGCGTTCTATGGTCTCCCGGATCTGACGAATTCCGAGGGGCTGCATACGAATGCGGTTTACGGATTTTTAAATATCATGTTCCGGATTTTGGAAGAGGAAAAGCCGAATTACCTGGCCGTGGCCTTTGACGTGCATGCAAAGACCTTCCGTCATCAGATGTATGAAGCCTATAAAGGGACAAGAAAGCCCATGCCGGAGGAGCTTCGTGAGCAGGTACCGCTTATGAAAGAGGTTCTTCGTGCCATGAAGGTGCAGATCCTCGAAAAGGAGGGCTTTGAGGCGGATGACGTGCTCGGCACGCTTGCCAGGAAGGCGGAGCATGCCGGGATCGAGGTCGCCTTGGTTTCCGGAGACCGGGATCTTTTACAGATCGCATCCGATCACGTGAAGATCCGCATTCCGAAGACGAAGATGGGCCGGACGGAGATCGAGGATTATTATGCGGCTGACGTCAAGGAAAGGCTCCGGGTGACGCCGACGCAGTTCATTGAATTAAAGGCGCTCATGGGAGATACCGCAGATAATATTCCCGGCGTTCCCAAGGTGGGTGAGAAGACGGCGACGGAGCTGATGTTGACCTATGGCTCCATTGACGAGATCTACGCGCATATTGATGAGATCAGCAAGAAGAGCATTCGCGAGACCTTGGCGGAGAATCGCGCCCTGGCGGACCTTTCGAAAACTTTGGCGACGATCAAGACGGACTGCGAGGTTTCTCTGGATTATGACGCGGCGAAGGCGGAAGGTTATTATACGCCGGAGGCCTTTGCGCTATTTAAGAAATTAGAGTTTAAGAACATGCTGTCCCGCTTTGAAGAAGGCAGCAAGACCGGGAATGCAAAGCTCTGGGAGGAGCAGGTGGTCTTGGAGCGTCAGGAGGATCTGGCCAGACTCTTAGAGCAGGCGAAAGGCGCAGAGATCGGATTCCAGCCCCTCTTGGAGCACGGAAAGATCCTTGCCGTCGCAATTTCGGTGGATGATTCGAAGGTATATTTTTATATTCCCGCCAAAGTAAAGGAAGAGGCGCGTCAGATGAGCCTGTTCGACTTTATGAGTGTGGCGGAGGAGACGAAGTACGGCTTTTCCGAGGTTAGTCAGGACGGCGCTAAGGGCAAGAAATCTGCGAAGAATGGTGCTGATCAGGCGACTGCGCAGGATGAAGAGGCACTGAAGGTGCTATTGAGGGAAGCGTCGAAAAAGCTATATCTTTCGACCTTTGACATCAAGCATGAGTATGCATTTTTAGATCAGGAGAGCACGGAACGGTATTTTGACGTTTTGATCGCGGCATATCTCCTAAATCCCTTAAAGAGTGATTATGAAATGGATGTGATCGCGTCGGAGCATCTTGGCATCATGATCCCTGGGAAGGTGGAGACCTTCGGCAAGAAGAGTTATGAGCTTGCCATGGAAGAGGATGCGGAGAAGGTACGGGATTATCTTTGCGCCTGTGCATGCGCGGCGAGGAAGGTAGCGCCGGTTTTGCGTCAGAAGCTGGCCGATGGCGGCATGGAAAAGCTGATGAATGAGGTGGAAATGCCTTTGTCGCTTGTCCTGTATGACATGGAGCGCGAGGGCGTGATCGCAAAGCGCGAGGAGCTGAAGGCATATGGCGAAGCGCTGATGAGCCGGATCGGTGAGCTCGAGAAGTCCATTCATGAAAAGGCTGGCAAGGAGTTTAACATTCTTTCCCCGAAGCAGCTCGGAGAGATCCTGTTCGAGGATATGAAGCTTCCCGGGGGAAAGAAGACGAAGACGGGATATTCCACGGCGGCGGACGTGCTGGAGAAGCTTGCACCGGAATATCCGATCGTGAACGAGATCCTGGAGTATCGCGGGCTGACCAAGCTGAAGTCCACTTATGCGGACGGGCTTGCAGCATGCATTGAGGCTGACGGCAGGATCCACACGAATTTCAATCAGACCATCACGGCCACGGGCCGCATCAGTTCCACGGATCCCAATCTGCAGAACATTCCCATGCGCATGGAGCTGGGACGCAGGATCCGCAAGGTGTTTGTGCCGGCGAAGGATCACGTGTTCCTTGACGCGGACTATTCGCAGATCGAGCTTCGCATATTGGCGCACATGTCCGGTGATGCACAGCTGATCGAGGCATATCACATGGATCAGGACATTCACCGCATCACGGCGTCTAAGGTATTTCACGTTCCCTTTGAGGAAGTGACTTCGCTCCAGAGAAGAAATGCGAAAGCCGTGAATTTCGGGATTGTCTATGGCATCAGTTCCTTTGGACTGAGCCAAGACCTGAGCATCACGCCGAAGGAGGCAGCGGCTTATATTGAACAATATTTCCAGACCTATCCCGGCATCAAGGGATTTCTGGATGAGTGCGTGCAATCGGCGAAGACACGAGGCTACAGCGTTACTATGTTTGGAAGGCGCAGGCCGATCCCTGAGCTTGCTTCCTCCAATTTCATGCAGCGGTCCTTTGGCGAGCGCATTGCCATGAATTCGCCCATCCAGGGCACGGCTGCGGACATCATTAAGATCGCCATGGTCAAGGTCTGGAAGGCATTAAAGGACGCTGGTTTACAATCGAAATTGATCCTGCAGGTGCACGATGAACTCATTATCGAGGCAAGGAAGGATGAGGCCGAAAAGGCAAGGAAAATCCTGGAGGATTGCATGAAATCCGCGGCTGACCTTGCGGTGGAGCTGGTGGTGGACGTGCATGAAGGGGACAATTGGTACGATGCGAAATAATATGAAATTTATTGGTATTACGGGCGGCGTGGGCGCCGGAAAATCATCGATCTTAGAATATATTCGTGCGAATTATCCCTGTGAGATCTATTTGGCGGATGAGGTGGCACATGAAGTCAAGAAGCCCGGGACAAAGTGCTTTCAAAAGCTGGTAAAGCTTCTGGGAGAGGATGTTCTGGATGAAACGGGCGACATTGATAAGAAGTGCATGGCTGCGAAAATCTTCGCGGATGATACGTTGCTGGAGAAGGTCAATGCCATCGTGCATCCTGCCGTAAAGGAATATTTGTTGGAACGCCTGGAAGAGGCCAAAGAAAAGGGAACCGTGAAGCTGTTCTTTGTTGAAGCGGCCCTCTTGATCGAATGCGGTTACGGACAGCTCGTGGATGAAATGTGGTACGTCCACGCGAAGAAATCCGTTCGTAAGAAGCGCCTTATGGAGAGCCGAGGTTACAGCGCCGAAAAGGTAAAGCAAATTATGGCGGCGCAGCTATCGGAGGAAGAATTCAGAAAGAACAGTGATTTCGTGATCGATAACAGCGGTTCATTGGAAGATGCCTACAGGCAGGTGGATCAGAAAATTAAGAAGATGATCTGAAGGCCGAGGCCGATGGAACAAATGAAGCATACAAATGAAGACTAGACGGAAAAGATAATGCGGAGAAACGAAGGTTAAGAATATGAGATTATGTAGTATAGCCAGCGGGAGCAGTGGAAATTGCACTTATGTGGGTTCGGATTGTACGCACCTGCTGGTGGACGTAGGAATTAGCGGAAAGAAAGCGGAGAGCGGTCTAAATTCTTTGGGATTGACTGTGAAAGATGTTGATGGGATCCTACTCACGCATGAGCACGCGGATCACATTGCGGGACTTGGCGTCTTCGCAAGGAAATATGAGATTCCGATCTATGCGACCAAGGGGACCATCCAGGCCATTCAGAGGATGAAGCAGGTTGGTGAGATCGCACCGGACCTGTTTTATGAGATTCGGGAGGATCAGAAGTTCACGATCAAAGATCTCACCGTGAACCCTATGAAAATTTCTCATGATGCGGCGCAGCCCGTGGCATATCGCATTTCCTATGGGAGTAGACGAGTTGGGATCTGCACGGATCTTGGAGTGTTCAATGATTATACGGTGGATTGCTTAAGGGGAATGGATGCGCTTCTTCTGGAGGCGAACCATGACGTGAACATGTTGCAGGTGGGGCCTTACCCCTATTACCTGAAACAGCGTATTTTAGGGGATCGCGGGCATCTTTCCAATGAGAATTCAGGGAAGCTTTTAAGCCGCGTGCTGCATGATAATCTCAAGGACATTGTGCTGGGGCATCTCAGCAAGGAGAATAACCTGCCGGAGCTGGCTTATGAGGCGGTCAGAATGGAGATCAACATGGGAGATACGCCCTATAAGGCCTCTGATTTCAGACTTTCCGTGGCGAAGCGGGATGAAGTGTCGAGAGTGGTGGAGATTGCGTGACTTTCTCAAAAATCGAGGGTTTTATGTCGATATACTATTATAGCATTTGTTTAAGCCGTGAAATAGTAATTAGCCAATCAAAAATACTATTAGAAACACTATCATAAACATGAAAAAGGTTGGGTCATATATGGAACAGGCGCTTTCGAAAGATAAACAAAAGAAAACCGTGGAATGGCTGATCTTTGCGGCATATGCCGTGCTTCTGATCGTGATCAGCAGTTTTCATGAGCCTTGGTATGATGAGGCAGAAGCATGGCAGATGGCGAGAGGCGCCAGTCTTCATGATCTGCTATTCTATATTCCGCATTATGAGGGGCATCCTTCTCTTTGGTATCTGATCCTCGCCATTCCGGCGAAATTAGGCGTTCCCTATGAAATTGGATTGAAATCCGTGGCCGTATTGGCGGCGCTGATTTACGGCTGGCTGCTCCTATTTTGTTCGCCATTCCCGAAGTGGATCCGCTATAGCCTGCCATTCCATTATTTCCTGTTTTATCAATATGGCGTGATCTCGAGACCTTATGGTCTTAGCGTACTTTGCTTTTTCCTGATGGCAATGGCTTTCAATAATCGAAATGAGAAGCCTTGGCGGTTTCTGTTACCCATGGCCTTCCTCTGTGCGCTGAGCGGTTATGGAATTGTTCTTGCGGGCGGCATTTGCATTGCCTGGGTTTGGGACATTTGTCAGGAAAAACAGTGGAAGATTTTTAGCGTCGGTTTTTGGAAGGACAAGCGGATCTGGGGGCTATTTCTTCTCCTGATCGTTGCCGTGCTGATCATTTTGCAGATCCTTCCAAGAGAGGACACCTATGCGACGGCCAGCGCATCAACAAATTCGATCGTAACGCATCTTTTGTATACCTTCTTTGTCATGTTGCCGGACAGCACGGTGCTCACAGTATTGGAGGGAGCCGCTTTTCTAAATCGCGCGCAGATCCAAATTGCGATCTTGCTGGTTGGGATTCTTTTAGGAATCATTATGTTGCTTGTCATTCTCGGCATTTCTAATCGCAAGAACAGGCATTATTATTTCATTCCTTATGTGCTGTTTGCGGGCTTCGCCGCGTGCGTATATTTCTGCGCACATCACATGGGTATGATCTTTGCATTCACGCTGTTCTGGCTTTGGATCGCGTTGGAGGATGAGGAGCGATTCGCCACTTGGAAGGAATGGCGCGAGAAAATTAAGCTTCAAGAGCAGGATCAAAAAACGCTTGGAATGCTTGGAAAGTTTGGAATAGCGCTGGTATTATTGATGCCGCTGTATTGGACGGTTGGAGCGAGCTTTCTGGAAGTGACGACGCAGTACTATTATGGCAGGGACATGGCGAAATTCCTGAAAGAGACGGGGCTCTATCAGTTGAATGTCATGGCAGAGTATGACATATCAGTTCCAGACGAAGTCCAAAAAACGGATTATGACATAATGGATTATGTCAATACAGAGATAGTGGCCAGACCAGTTGCCGTGCTTCCGTACTTTGAACACAATTTTTGCAAAAACTTGAACATGGGTAGAGACGATGCGGGTTATGTGCTCCATATTATTCTAAGTCGCGAAGAAAATGAAAAAGTTATGGCTGCTTGGAAGGAGATGGGAGCGCCGGACGTGATCATTCAGGAAATGAATATGGGTCTCCTGTTCAAAGGAGAGGCCAGCATGGCTGACTATGCGCCGGTCTATGAATATGGTCCGTATCCAAACATTTGGAAGGCGTTTCCTTCAAAATATAATATTATGGCGAAGGGTTATATCTACTTAAGAAAAGACCTGTTGACGCAATACGGATTGCAGGACTTAACCGTTACAGAGATTCCATAAGATTGAGAACTCCTTTGACAAGAGGACGATATAGACTGAGAACCCATACAACAGGTAATTTAAAATACAGAGAACCAATAAGATATAGAAACAGATGAAGGCAGTGATCGTTGCGAGGTCGATATGAAGAAAGTAGTGATCATCGGTGCCGGACCTGCGGGTATTACGGCAGCATATGAATTATTAAAAGAGCCGGATCAATATGAAATCGTTATTCTGGAAGCTTCTGATAAGGTTGGAGGCATTTCCAGAACGGTTCGTCATGGGCAGAATCGCATTGACATCGGCGGGCATCGATTCTTTTCTAAGGATGACCGCGTGATGGAATGGTGGCGGGGGATCCTGGAGTATCAAGGCGCACCATCAAAGGATGACTTGATCCTGGGCCGTGAATCGAGGCTTGTGGAGGGCGGTCCGGATCCGGAGCAGACGGATGAAGTGTTCCTGATCAGACATCGTGTCAGCCGCATTTATTATAAGGGGAAATTCTTTGATTATCCCATCAGCATGAAACCGCAGACCTTTATCAACATGGGTTTTCTTACCAGCATGAAGGCAGGGTTTTCCTATCTTGGAAGCTGCATACATAAGCTTCCTGAGACTTCCCTTGAGAACTTTTATATTAATCGCTTTGGCAAGAAACTGTATTCCATGTTCTTTGAGGGGTATACGGAGAAGCTTTGGGGCAGGCACCCGCGTGATATCTCTGCGGATTGGGGCGCTCAGCGCGTCAAGGGGCTTTCCATTTGGGCTCTGGTGAAGAATGTCTTTGGGAAGCTCATCCCGAAGAAGAATCGAGAGGTGGAGACTTCGCTGATCGAGGAATTCTATTATCCCAAGCATGGCCCCGGACAGCTATGGGAGAAGGCGTTGTCCGTAGCGCAGGAAAAGGGCGCTAAAGTTGTGTTTGGTGCGAAGGTGACGGGCATTGATCTTGACGAGGGTGGCAGAATCACAACTATCCGTTGTGAGGATGGTACTTCATATGAGGCAGACGAAGTGATCTCCAGCATGCCGATCAAAGATCTCGTGAAGGCACTGAATGATGGTGAAGGCATGGTTGAGAAGGAAATGCCTGACATTCTTCGGATCGCCGAGGGCCTTCCTTATCGTGATTTCGTTACCGTAGGGCTCCTCGTGGATCGGCTTGCATTGAAGAATCAAACTAAGATCAAAACGCTTGGAAACATTGTCCCTGACTGCTGGATCTATGTGCAGGATACGGGCGTTAAGCTTGGCCGCATCCAGATTTTCAATAACTGGTCGCCGTACATGCTTGCGGATCCGGAACATTCGGTTTGGATTGGGTTGGAGTATTTCTGCAATGAGGGTGATGAATTCTGGAATATGACGGACGAGGATTGTATCGCGCTCGCGACCGCGGAGCTTCGCAAGATTGGCGTGATCGATGAGAACGCGAAGATCCTTGAAACTTGTCGGGAAAAGGTGCAGAAGGCATATCCTGCGTACTTTGACACCTATTCAGAAATTGATCGGCTGGTCGATTATCTGAATGGAATTGATAACCTTTGCTGCGTTGGAAGAAATGGTCAGCACCGTTATAACAATATGGATCACTCTATGGTGACGGCGTTTGTCGCTGCTGACGTGATCCGCGGCACTGGAAAGAAAGAGGATCTTTGGGCCGTAAATACGGAAAAGTCCTATCATGAAGAAAAATCGAAAGAAGGAAAGTGATCGATGAAAGCATTGGGAAGTGCGAAAGGCAAAGGAATGGAGTGGCTGTTTTTTTGCGTGTTCGCACTTTCTTTTTGCGTGGTTTCCGCCTTCCATGAGCCATGGCTTGATGAGTGTCAGGCATGGCAGATCGCGAGATGCGCAAGCATCAAAGACATCCTTTTTGTGATCCCACATTATGAGGCCCATCCGCCGCTTTGGCATTTGATCCTTGCCATTCCTGCAAAGCTTGGCCTTCCATTCGAGGTTGGCATTAAGTTGGTGGCAGGCATGATCACTCTGGTCTCTGGCTGGATCCTTCTATTTTTGTCGCCATTCCCTAGATTTATCAGAGTTTTGCTTCCATTTCATTATTTCATATTCTATCAATATGGCATTGTCTCCAGACCATATGGCCTAATGGGGCTTGTTTTCCTTTTGCTTGCCATGCAATTTGAAAAAAAGAATGAGAAACCATGGGTTTTCACGGCGCTTTTGGCCGTGGAATGCATGCTCAGTGCATACGGCATCGTGATCGCAGGAGGAATTGCGATCGCGTGGATTTTAGAGATTTGCAAAGAAAAAGAGTGGAAGATGAAGCAGGCGGATTTTTGGAAAGACAAGCGCTTTCTGGCTTTGCTACTCCTGCTTGCACTGGCACTATTCTTAATCTGGGACATTTCACCGAAGGAAGACACGGTCATTGCATTCGCCAGGATTGGACAAAAGCTACTTGGATGCTTTGCCTATACCTTGTTCATGGCGCTTCCAGACAGCACGATCCTCAATGTCTTGAATGGGGAAGGAATTCTTAGATATACGGATTTGACGGCAGGGCAGTTTCTCCTGGGGTGTCTGTTCGGCATTTTGATGCTGATGGCACTGATTTTGTTCTCGTCAAAAAGGAAGCTTAGCTTTCTGTTGATCCCATATAGTTTATGGGCCATGTTTTCCGCGTATGTCTATTTTGCATATCATCATATGGGTATCATTGCGCTGTTCGTACTATTCTGGCTTTGGACCAATTGGGAAGACAGTGAGAAGGGATGGCTACTTGAGAAGCTGAGGGAGAAGATTTCCATGAAGGAGAAGGAGCAAGCATTGCTTTGCAGATTCGGCGTTTTTCTTGGAAGCATGCTCCTAATCCTTCCTGTAATCTGGACTGTTTTTGCGTCCGTGAATGATCTTCGCTACCCGTATTATTTCGCGAGGGGAGCGGCAAGTTTTCTAAAGGAGAATCATTTAGAGGAATATGCAATCCTTTGCGAATGGAGCGGATGCAAACAGAAGGCTGACGAGGAAGATCTGCTGGAGAACATGAATGTTTGCGTCATGAAAACGGCGGTGGCATTGGCTCCGTATTTTGAGGAGAATCCTTTTTATAATTTTAATGACGGTAGGAGCGATCAGGCCTATATCACTTTCAGGGTTCCTTCCGTGCAAGAGACGCAGGAGAAACTAGCGACTTGGAAGGAACAAGGGCCGCCGGAGGTTATTGTTGGTTCCGTGAACTTGGAGTTATTGTTCGGAGATTCGGCAGAAAGATCAGAGTATGGCGTCGTATATAAGATCAGGCCCGTAGCCTTCAGCATCTGGAAAATGTTATATGATAACAATGCACTTTTGGCCGATTATATTTACTTGCGAAAGGATCTCATAAAGCAGCTCGGATTGGAAGAATTGCCAGAGACTCCACTAGATTAGAAGCATTACTTGAAAGGATTCCGGCATGGAAAAGCTTAAGGAAAAATATCAATCATTACTATCTCAATATAAGACGCTTGCGAAATTCTTTGATGCCTTATTCCTGATTCTAATGGCGTTTTATGTTTTCGGTTGCGTGATTCAAACGACAACTTTTGAGGTATATTTTGGCGCTACGATCTCTGCGGGAGCCGTAAAACTGATGTTTTGGGTTGCCATGATTCGTATCTGTTTTTTGCTTCAGAACTGGAAGGAATTGGCGGCAGCGCTGGGATATGGATTGGTTCTTTATGTCATCTATTGCATGAAGGCGGATTCTCTTTTATTTTTCATTGGGATCATGGCATTTGGAACCTTTCGAATGGAACTGGAGAAGGTTCTGAAGGTGCACTTCGTGACAGTTGGGCTTACGGTACTGGTGGCCATTGTCGCATCCCTGACCGGAACTGTCAAAAATCTGGTTTATATTTGGGATGCAGGGAAGCTTCGAGATGCCTTTGGCATCTGTTATCCCACGGATTTTGCATCCTATCTTTTCTTTTTATTCTTGTTCTTTTGGATCGCATGGAAGAAGATCCCTTCGTGGGTCAGCCTGTTGATCAGCATTCCTTTTTTGGTGATTGTACAAGGGTATGCGCTGAGTGATACCTGTACCATCTGTGGCGTGGCTTTTTTGCTTGTGTTACTTTTGCTTCCGGCGGTGGAACGGTATTTGGTCAGGGAAGGAAGATTTCCCAAACTAAAGAAACTACTGGATGTGTTACTGGTATCAGCCTTCCCCTTGTTTGCCGGTTTGATGTTCGCTCTAATCGGTCTGTATGCGTGGGAGACGAAGAGTGGACGCGCAATGCTTGGAGTGCGAATGAATTCCTGGATCACGGGACGACTCGGACTGGCACTTAAAGTTTTTGAACAGAAGGGCGTACACTCATTCGGCAGAGCGCTAACACAACTTGGAAACGGAAACACGACGTTCCCCGTGATGGGATATGATTTTGTGGACAGCAGTTATCCTTTGATCCTTCTTCGGAATGGCTGGGTGATATTTGCACTGATCTGCATTGTCTGGGCATGCATCACTTATCGCGCCGTCCGCGCAAAGAATTATCGGCTGGCATTCGGAATGGGGCTGATTGCGCTACATTCCTTTATTGAGCACCACTTCACGGAGGCACATTTTAATATCTTGTTGTATTTGCCTTTTGTCATCCTTGCGGAAAGCTTGCCAAAGGATGAGAAGGAGACTGAGCCTGCAGGGAAGACGGGACTCTCTTTTGGAAAAAAGACAGGTATTTGCCTTGCTTTGGTTTTGCTTCTTATGACATTAGTTTCACCGTTTCTCCTGGCGGTGATGCGAACCATATGCGGCGCAATGCGACTGGTTTGCGGCGCGGGGGAAATTCCTTTCGTGATTATAACGGTGCTATTATTGCTTGCACTCATTGCTTGTTTGGTCCATGGAGCGGCCTCGCTTTGGGAAGCCTTGGCACGAAAAGAAAAAAATGTGAAAACCATTTTCTGTTTGGGGGGCGCCGCCATTCTCTTGGTTTGCATGATGGTAGGCGGAGTCTTCCTCACGGCGAGAGCAAAATCTGTGTCACAAAGCATTCTCAGCCAGGATGAGGTGATCTTAAAAGAATTGGATGGCGTTACGGCAGGGAAGCTTTATTCAACGGAATTCCCGCTTCTCTATGCGAAGGACTTAAAACATTTGAAATATGGGATCCTGACCGGGGAGGATCTGGCCAGGAAGAAGAATGTCACCGTTATCGTTCCAAGGGGCATTGAGTATTATGTGTTCATCAGAAAAGGATTCTACTATGCCGCCATTTCAGAGACGACTTCGGTCTATAGTAATGATGCAAACCTGATAGCAAAGCTGCGGGAATTGGGCAAGTCGCCGAAGGAGTATTTTGATGAGGTCAGATATGTGGAATTGCCGACCAACATGGCAAAAGCGACCGACCTTCGAAAGGGAATGTATACTATTATTTACCGCATGAAAGTGACAAAGGGTGAGAACGAGCCGGAGAACGTGGCGCACCTGTCAATCATGGGCAACAGGGGATATACGATCATTGCGGATGAAATGATCCCGGCGGCGATGGTAGATGAAAGTGGTAGCCTTGATTATGTGATGCAAATAAACTTAGAAGATGATACGCCTGGAATCATGTTTTATATTTTGGCAAGTGACGGATGCCAGATTGAAGTAAAGGAAGTTTCTTATCAGATGACGCCGTAGGTTGGCGAGAGAGGGAGAACATGGAGCAAGAGATCCTAAAAAAAGATTCTCAGTCTAGATTGGGATATATGGATATTGCTAAGGGGATCGCCATTCTTGCCGTGATCGTAGGCCACGTGAATACGCCAGGCATTACGGCCAGAGTGATCTATTCTTTCCATCTTCCTCTGTTTTTCCTTGTCAGTGGCTTTTTCGTGAAAGAGTATGAGGTTGAAAAGAATTTTATCAAATCCTGTAAGGGTTTGTTACTGCCATATGGCATAGGGGTATTGCTGGAAATGATGGCAGCTATACTGCAACCGATCAGCTTTGGAGACAAGGTTTGGGCCGTCAGGCAGCTATTCTTTGACATGCTCGGCGGTATGTGTAAATCGTCACCAAAATTTCCGTGGTTTGACGGGACATGGGAATTGTGGTTTTTGCCCTGCCTTTTTGTGGCAAGGAATCTGTTTGTTGTTCTTATGAATTTAACAGATAAGATAAAATATAAATGGATTGTGCGTACTGCTTTGTTTTTGTTTCTTGCAAGCATCGGTCATATGATGAGCGTGAACAGCTATTATCCGTGGGGGTTAGAGATTGCTTTTGTTACTCTGCCGTTTCTCTATTGCGGAAATGTTTTGCGAAAGCTGGATGCATTTTCTTGGAAGTACAGATATTGGATTGCGCTTCCGTGCTTGATCCTTTGGGGAATCTTGCTCTGGCAACATTTTTATCTGGAATTGGCAATGCATTATTATCCACATTTTTATTTGGAGATATTCGAGGCGGTTGCTGCATCATTTTTTGTGATCTGTTTTTCGCAGCTTTTGGATAAGACCCCGTTTTTTCGGGAGGGACTTCGCTGGGTTGGTAATTGTAGCTTGATCCTGCTACTTGTTCATAATGTCGACATGCGTTATGACCATTGGGAAAATGTTTTGGGATCCGCCGTCACGGGGAAGTGGTATTTGGTTGTCTTGATCAGAATTGCCATATGTGTCTGCGTGGCAGCGGTGGTTCGAGCGGGATCGTACTGGTGGAAAAATAAACGGAAGAAGGCAGAATAGTTTCGGAAAAGCCTTGCATTCTTCCCACAATTCGAGTAGAATAGTTCGCATGTAAAGGACTTGGTTGGAATATATATTTTGACACAGAAAGAGGAAATAGGAATGAAAAAGACAATCATTACCGTAGTTGGCAAGGATACCGTGGGTATCATCGCAAAGGTCTGCACTTATCTGGCAGAGAATGGGATCAATATTCTCGACATTTCTCAGACGATTGTGCAGGATTATTTCACGATGATGATGATCGTGGACATGAATGGCGTGGCGAAGAGCTTTGGCGACGTGGCGGACGAGCTCGAGGAGCTTGGCAAGGGCATGGGCCTGGTGATCAAGTGTCAGAAGGAAGAGATTTTTGATCAAATGCACAGGATCTAATGGCATACGTGTCACGCGGGATAGCTTGATAAGAGAAGAAAAGGACAGATTGACATGATAAATATCTATGAGGTCGTGGAGACCAATAATATGATCGAGAAGGAGAATCTTGACGTGAGAACGATCACGCTTGGGATCTCGCTTCTGGATTGCATTGACAGTGATCTGCAGAAGTTGAATGAGAAGATTTATACGAAGATTTATGAGGCCGCAAAGGATCTGGTAAAGACTGGCGAGGAGATTTCGAAGGAGTTCGGGATCCCCATCGTGAATAAGAGAATTTCCGTGACGCCCATTGCGCTGATCGGCGGAGCGGCATGTAAGACGAAGGAGGATTTCGCCTCCATCGCGAGGACGCTGGATAAGGTTGCGAAGGAAGTTGGCGTGAATTTTATCGGTGGGTATTCCGCATTGGTGAGCAAGGGTATGACGGCGGCGGATGAGCTTTTGATCCGATCCATTCCGCTGGCGCTTTCCACGACGGAGCGCGTCTGCAGCTCGGTGAATCTTGGCAGCACGAAGACGGGCATTAACATGGACGCCGTGAAGCTCATGGGCGAGATGGTGAAGGAGACGGCGGAATTCACGAAGGAGCAGGATTCCCTGGGCTGCGCGAAGCTTGTGGTGTTCTGCAATGCGCCGGATGATAATCCGTTCATGGCGGGGGCATTCCATGGCGTGACGGAAGCGGATAAGATCATTAACGTGGGCGTTTCGGGTCCTGGCGTTGTGAAGACGGCGCTGGAGAAGGTGCGCGGAGAGAATTTTGAGGTGCTGTGTGAGACGATCAAGAAGACGGCGTTCAAGGTGACGAGAGTGGGTCAGCTGGTGGCGCAGGAGGCATCGAAGATGCTTGGCGTACCGTTCGGCATCGTGGATCTTTCCCTAGCACCGACGCCGGCGGTTGGCGACAGTGTGGCGGATATTTTATGTGAGATCGGTCTGGAGTATGCGGGTGCGCCCGGAACGACGGCTGCGTTGGCGCTCTTAAATGATCAGGTGAAGAAGGGCGGCGTGATGGCTTCGTCTTATGTCGGCGGGCTTTCAGGCGCATTCATTCCGGTCAGCGAGGATCAGGGCATGATCGATGCGGTGACGGCGGGTGCGCTCACGCTGGAAAAGCTCGAGGCAATGACCTGTGTCTGCTCGGTAGGCCTTGACATGATCGCGATCCCGGGAGATACGAAGGCGACGACGATTTCCGGTATTATCGCGGATGAGATGGCGATCGGCATGGTGAATCAGAAGACGACGGCAGTCCGCATCATTCCCGTGATCGGAAAGGGCGTTGGAGAGCAGGTGGAGTTCGGCGGTCTCCTTGGTTATGCGCCGATCATGCCGGTGAATCAGTTCTCCTGCGACGCATTCGTAAACCGCGGAGGAAGAATCCCCGCGCCGATCCACAGCTTTAAGAATTAAGCAGAATTACACATAGATTCCTAGATATATTGTCAAATGGAAAAAGCCTTGCTCTGAGGTATGACCTCGAAGGAAGGCTTTTTGCTTATGTCAATACCAAACGGATTATATGGTTATGATCGGGATTTCCCTTTCGTCGCGGGCAGGGCGGCCGGCCTTCAAGGCAGCGACGCTTTCATATACGCTCTCGCGGCGAAGATTTTCGCGGAGTACCACATAAGCTTCGGGCGTCAGCACGTCGCCTGCGTCAGCAAGCTTGCTGATGAGGGGGATGGAGCCGCGCTTTTTGATCTCGGTAAGGAGAGGAGATGCGTCTTTTCGGAAGCCGAGCACGCGTGCATAAAGGGGCATGGCGGGCGGCTCCGTCGCGCCGAGCAGGATGTTTAGGAGACTTCTGCTGATGCGCGTATAGGTCATGTTTTTCGTCTTAAGGAGGTCGCAGAACTGTGCGTAGCCCTGGTAATTTTTGAGGTTTTTCCTGACATGATCGGACAGGTCGGGGCTAACGTCGACATAGCGGTCATAGCCTGCTTCCTGCTCCATGAGAAGCTTATAAAGGAGCATTTCGGAGAAGTCGGAAACAGTGATCGGCGGCGTCTCGGCGAGCACGTCTGAAAGAATGCGAAAGGCTTTCTTTGGCATCTGTGCGGACAGGGACAGGAGCGACGCCGGAGCTTCGCCTGCGGCGTTCCGCTTGGACAGCAGGGCCTCGCGAATGGCGAGGGCGGAGCAATATTCGGTCTCAAAGAAGCGGTCATGATAGCCCGCGCCTGCACGGAAGATGGTAAATGGCTTGATGGGGCTTTCCAGCTTCATCAATGCCTTGATATATTCGATCCCGAGAATGTTGTTTGGGGAAGACAGAATGTCTTTATGCTGTGCCAGCTCGGGCGCATAGTCCATGAGCGCGCGGTTTCGCGCAACGGGATAGGAGTGGCCGGCCGCGAGGCAGCTCTTTAGGTCCTCCAGGTAGGCCTTGGGCTCTTCTAAAAGAATCTTGGCGAAGGTCTGGAGAAGCCTTATGTCGCCGCATTCACTGCCGAAGCAGAGGTAATCCACGACGCCGAGCTGATGCAGTAAGGAGACGCCGCCCTGCGCAAAGAATTCCGCGCTGGCCGCGCTATGGGAGACGGGCAGCTCGATCACGAGGTCCGCGCCGCACTCCAACGCCATTTTCGCGCGCGTGAACTTATCGATGATGGCGGGCTCGCCGCGCTGCGTGAAATTGCTGCTCAGCACGACAACGTTATAATCGGCGCCAGTCTCACGGCGGCTTCGCTCGAGATGATATTGGTGACCATTGTGAAAGGGGTTGTATTCAGCGATTATGCCATTAACGATCATGCGTATAAGCTCCTTTCAGTCCAAAAACCATTAACGAAATTGCGACAAATTACATTCGGCCAATCAGCGGTTTTGCACGAAAAATAGTACAATAATCAGTTCTTTTTGGCTTGTTTTCAGAAATTAACTTTAGTATAATATAAAAAGGGATTTTTGTTAAGTAAAAAGTAGAGAATTGATAGTTTTAGTGCTCTGGAAAGGAGAATGTCATGTCATACATTGATAAGATCAAGGATCGTGCAAGGCTGGATAAGAAGACGATCGTCCTGCCGGAATCTAATGATAAGAGAACGTTGATCGCGGCGGCTAAGATCATGGAAGAGGGTATCGCGGACATCATTATGGTCGGAAGTGAAGAGAAGATCATGGATGGTGCGGGATGGCTGGAAGTGGATCTCTCCGGCATCAAGGTGGTGGATCCCACGAAATGTGAGAAGTTTGAGACTTACGTGAATCTTCTTTATGAGACTCGTAAGGCAAAGGGCATGACGCCTGAGAAGGCCAGGGAGATCCTTTTGAAGGATTATCTGACCTTTGGCATCGTGATGGTAAAGGCGAATGATGCGGACGGCATGGTGGCCGGTGCATGTCATTCCACGGCGGACACGCTTCGTCCCGCGCTTCAGATCTTGAAGACGGCGCCCGGCGTGAAGCTGGTAAGCGCATTCTTCGTGATGGATACGCAGTTTAAGGATCAGGGCGAGAACGGAACCTTTATTTTCGCGGACTGTGGCCTGAATCAGGATCCTTCCGCGGAGGAGCTGGCGGCCATTGCGGACAGTTCCGCAAGAAGCTTCCGACTTCTGGTTGGGCCGAGACCCGTGATCGCAATGCTGAGTCACTCCACGAAGGGAAGCGCAAAGCATGCGTTGGTAGATAAGGTGGTTGACGCGACGAGGATCGCGCATGAGCAGTATCCGCAGCTGCTTTTGGACGGTGAGCTGCAGCTGGATGCGGCGCTGGTGCCGAGCGTGGCGAAGTCGAAGGCGCCGGGTTCTTCCATTGGCGGTAAGGCGAACGTGCTGATCTTCCCGAACTTGGATGCAGGCAACATTGGATATAAGCTGGTACAGCGTCTTGGCGGCGCAGAGGCTTACGGCCCGATGCTGCAGGGCATTGCAAAACCTGTAAATGATCTTTCCCGTGGTTGTTCCTGGCAGGACATCGTTGGCGTTGTGGCGTTAACGGCCGTGCAGGCGCAGGTGTTGTAAATCATAGATAGGAGATTTTGGATCATGAATGTTTTAGTCATTAACTGTGGTAGTTCGTCGCTTAAGTTTCAGTTGATCAATTCGGACAGTGAGAAATGTATTGCGAAAGGGCTGTGCGAGAGGATTGGGATCGAGGGAAGTCAGATCAGTTATACGCCGGCAGGCGGTGAGAAGGAGACGAAGGTGACGCCGATGCCGGATCATACGGAGGCGATCCGCCTGGTGCTGGAGGCGCTGACGAATCCGAAGACGGGTGTGGTAAAGAGTCTGGAGGAGATTGACGCCGTTGGTCACAGGATCGTGCATGGCGGCGAGAAGTTCGCAGAGTCCACGATCATTGACGCGGACGTGCTGAAGGCGATCGAGGAATGTAATGATCTTGCGCCGCTTCATAATCCTGCGAACCTGATCGGGATTCACGCATGTCAGAAGCTGATGCCGAATACGCCGATGGTGGCTGTGTTCGACACTTCCTTCCATCAGACGATGCCAGAGGAGGCTTATATGTATGGGCTTCCTTATGAGTACTATAAGAAGTATAAGATCCGCCGTTACGGCTTCCACGGAACGAGTCATGCATATGTTTCCAAGCGTGCGGCAGAGATCCTTGGCGTTCCTTATGAGAGCTTAAAGATCATTGTTTGCCACCTTGGTAACGGGGCGAGCATCTCTGCCGTAAAGAACGGTAAGTGCGTGGATACTTCCATGGGCCTGACTCCTCTGGAGGGCCTGATCATGGGAACGAGAAGTGGTGACATCGATCCCGCGATCCTGGAGTTCATCGCAAAGAAGGAGCAGATGGATCTGCCGACGCTGATGAACGTGCTGAACAAGAAGTCTGGCGTGCTTGGTCTTTCTGACGGTCTGTCTTCGGATTTCCGTGACATCGAGGCCGGATATGACAAGGGAGACGAGAATGCGATCCGCGCGATGAATACTTATTGCTATCACGTGGCAAAGTATGTTGGTTCTTATGCGGCTGCCATGAATGGCGTTGACGTGATCGCGTTTACCGCCGGTGTTGGTGAGAATGGGCCTCTGGTGAGAAGGCTTGTGTGCGAGCACTTTGGATTCCTTGGCGTAAAGCTTGATCCCGAACTAAATGCAAAGAGGGGCGTTGATCTCGTAATCAGCACTCCCGACAGCAAGGTGAAGGTCATGATGATCCCCACCAACGAGGAGCTTGCCATCGCAAGGGAGACCGTAAGACTGGTGAAATGAAAAATCTAGTTGACAAACGCAAGTTCTTTATGTATAATTAGCAAGTGCGTAAAAAGGAGTTGCTATGTTGTTAAATCTCTCCGACGTGTTTAAGGAACAGGGTAAAGTCGTGAAAGAAAAAGTTCCGGTGGAACTGACAAGTTTTCAGACCATGGGAACGCAGTATTTCGTGACAAAGAAAAGTGTGGCCGAGTGGACGCTGACGAATATCGAGCCTGGAAGGGCGAAGATTGAAGGAAAAGCGGAGCTGACTTTCAAAGCTCCCTGTGATCGGTGCTTGAGCGAAGTGGAAGTGAAGCTGGTGCTAAAGCCGGAACGCTTCGTGGTTCCGCCCGAGAGTCTTGATCCCGAGGATGAAGAGGTAGACGACTTAAGCTTTTTGGAAGGCTACCAGCTCAATACGGAAACTCTTTTGTACAATGAAATTATGGAAAACTGGCCAGCAAAGATTCTCTGCAAGGAAGACTGCAAGGGTTTGTGCCTCGTATGTGGCAGGAATCTGAACGAGGGGGAATGCGGATGCGATCGATTCGTTCCGGACCCGCGCTTGGCAGGAATACAAGATCTTTTCAAAGCGTGTAAGGAGGTGTAAATCATGTCGATCTGTCCCAAGAATAAGTCTTCTAAAGCAAGAAGAGACAAGAGAAGAGCAAACTGGAAGATGAGCGCTCCCACTCTCGTTAAGTGCAGCAAGTGCGGTGCCCTGATGGTTCCTCACAGAGTATGCAAGAACTGCGGCTCTTACAACAAGAAGCAGGTTGTGAACGTAGAAGACTAATCCATAAAACAGCTAAGAAGCTTTCCCTGAAAAGGGAGAGCTTTTTTTGTTGATTTTTCCTTGTTTTTTTAGTATAGTATTAGATGGATTTTTATGGCAAGTTGATAGGCGAAACAGGGCTTGGAGGTAGGATATGGCAGAGATGGTGAACGTTGCGGTTGACGCTATGGGCGGGGATAATGCCCCTGCCGAGATCGTGAAGGGTGCGATCGAGGCGGCGAACGCGGACAAGCGCATTAAGGTGTTTCTGGTAGGGCGGCAGGACGAAGTGAATGCCGAGCTTGGTAAGTATGAATATGATCCCGCGCAGGTGGAGGTGGTACATGCCTCTGAGGTGATCGAGACGGCAGAGCCTCCCGTGGTAGCGATCCGCACGAAGAAGGATTCTTCGTTGGTGAAGTGCATGAAGCTGGTGAAGGAAGGAACCTGTGACGGCATGGTGACGGCAGGCAGCACCGGCGCAACGCTGGTGGGCGGACATCTCCTGGTTGGCCGCATCAAGGGCGTGGAGCGCTCGCCGCTTGCTCCGCTCATTCCGACGGAGAAGGGCGTGAGCCTTTTGGTTGACTGCGGTGCAAACGTGGATGCAAGATCCTCTCATCTGGTGCAGTTTGCGAAGATGGGAAGCGTCTATATGGAAAGTGTTGTCGGGATCAAGAATCCGACCGTCGGGATCCTCAATATCGGCGCGGAGGAGGAGAAGGGGAATGCCTTGGTGAAGGAAACCTTCCCGCTGCTCAAAGCCTGCAAGGACATCAATTTCATTGGAAGCGTGGAGGCGCGCGACGTGACGGCTGGCGCTGCGGACATTATCGTCTGTGAGGCATTTGTCGGCAACGTGCTGTTAAAGTCCATCGAGGGCGTCGGGATTACGATGATGAAGATGATCAAGAAGGGTCTCCTTAGCAGCTTTCGCAGCAAGATGGGCGCGCTGCTCATCAAGCCTGCCCTGAAGAAGACCTTGAAGACCTTCGACGTGGAAGAGTATGGCGGAGCGCCGATGCTTGGATTAAATGGCCTTGTGGTGAAGACGCACGGAAGCAGTAAATCGGTGGAGATCAAGAATTCCGTTCTGCAGTGCATCGCCTTCAAGGAGCAGAAGATCAATGAAAAGATCAAGGAGAGCATTTCCTTGGCAGAGTAATGAAAAGATCAAGGAGAGCATTCTCTCGGAGGATTGATAAATAAGCATGGAATACGAAAGATTGGCTGACTTGATCGCAGCTGCCCTAAACATAAAGCCGGAGCGGATCCGTGAGAGTTCCAGGCTGAAGGAGGATCTCGGCGCGGACTCGCTGGACGTGTTCCAGATTGTGATCGCGATAGAGGAAGAGCTGCAGATCGAGGTGGACTCCGCAAAGGCGGAGAAGGTACGGACCGTGGGCGATCTCTGGAGATTGATCGGAGGAGCCCGTTCTTAGCCCGGCAGGCTGGGAGGTAAAGCTTTGAGTGATTATACGATGGAAGGGCTGGAGGAGCGGATCGGCTATCGGTTTCATAAGAAGGAGCTTTTGAAACAGGCGCTGACGCACAGCTCTTATACAAATGAACAGAAGAATCAGAAGATGGCGAATTATGAGCGTCTGGAGTTCCTTGGCGACGCCGTGCTAGAGCTGGTCTCCAGTGAGTATCTTTTTCAGGCGCATAAAAGCGTGCCGGAGGGAGAGCTGACAAAGCGAAGGGCCTCCATGGTCTGCGAACCCTCTTTGGCGTTTTGCGCCAAGGACTTGGAGCTTGGACAGTTTATGCTCCTTGGAAAGGGCGAGGAGAGCACGGGCGGAAGAAACCGTGACAGCATCATTGCGGACGGCATGGAATCGCTGATCGGCGCGATCTATCTTGACAGCGGGATGGAGGAGGCCAGGAAGTTCATCTATCGATTTGTGCTGAATGACTTGGAAAACAAGCAGCTATTTTATGACAGTAAGAGCAATCTGCAGGAAGTGGTCCAGGCCAACTTCAAGGCAGATCTGACTTATGAACTCGCGGGTGAGAGCGGCCCGGAGCATAATAAGTCCTTCACCGTGCGGGTGCGTCTTGGAAAAGAGGTCCTCGGGGAAGGCAGCGGAAAGACAAAAAAGGCGGCGGAGCAGCAAGCTGCTTATCAGGCGCTTCTGAAGTTGAGGGAAAAAGGATATGTATTTAAAAAGTATTGAAGTACAAGGCTTTAAGTCCTTTGCGAACAAGATCACCTTTCAGTTTCATAACGGGATCACTGGCATCGTGGGACCGAACGGAAGCGGAAAGAGTAACGTGGCGGATGCGGTGAGATGGGTGCTCGGTGAGCAGAGGATCAAGCAGCTGCGCGGCGCGAGCATGCAGGACGTGATCTTTTCCGGGACGGAGCTGAGAAAGCCGCTGAGCTACGCTTACGTGGCGATCACTTTAGACAATTCGGATCATCAGCTGGCGATCGATTATGATGAGGTGACGGTGGCGAGAAGGCTGTATCGCTCCGGAGAGAGTGAGTATCTCCTGAATGGCACGGTCTGCAGGCTGAAGGACGTCAATGAGCTGTTTTATGATACCGGTATCGGTAAGGAGGGCTATTCCATCATCGGACAGGGCCAGATTGATAAGATCCTGAGCGGCAAGCCTGAAGAGAGAAGAGAACTCTTTGACGAGGCGGCAGGCATCGTGAAGTTTAAGCGCAGAAAGGCCGCAGCCATCGTGAAGATGGAGAGCGAGAAGCAAAACCTCGTGCGCGTGAGCGACATCCTGGCGGAGCTGGAAAAGCAGATCGCACCTCTCGAGAAGCAGTCGGAGACGGCGAAGATCTATTTAAAGCATAAAGAGAATCTGAAGACTCTGGACATCAACGTATTTCTCCTGGAGCATAATCGCTTAAAGAAGCAACTGGATGACGTTTCGGCCAAGTGGAGTCTGGCAACGAGCGAATATCAGGAGAGCACGAAGGAATATCAGGGCATCAAAGAGGAATATGAAAAGGTTCAGGAGGAGATCGAGAGCCTGGATGCTTCCATCGAGGAGGCAAGAAAGATCCTCGGCGAGGCCGGACTTTACAGAGAGCGTCTCGAGGGCGAGATCGGCGTCCTGAACGAGCAGATCAATTCCGCACAGGCAAGTGAGGCGCATTTAAACAGCCGTAAGGAAGCCCTGGAAGGCGAGATCAACACGCATGAACAGGAAAAGCAGGACATCTTAAATGACAAGGTGGACACGGACGCGAAGGTGGAAGAGCTCGCGGCCACGGCGCTTGAGCTTCGCAAACAGCTGGAATCCGTACAGGGCAGGATCGAGGAATTGAATGCTGCCATTGAGGACGGAAAGAACACCATCATGAACGAGCTGAACCAGCGGGCATCCATTAAGTCCCGACTGGGTCGTTTCGACACGATGATGGAGCAGGTCGGCATTCGTAAGGCGGAATTGCAGTCCAAGCTGCTTCGCGCCAAGTCTGACGAGCAGTCCCGCGCCGAGACGCTCCGCGGCCTGGAGGAGACCTTCCAGAAGCTGACGGGCGAGATCAGCGGCATGAACGCGCAGGTGACCAAGAAGGAAGAGGAGCTTGCCCAGATCAGGCAGGGCCTAGGCGCAAAGGATGCCAAGCTTCGTGAGACGCAGGCGAATTATCATCAGGAAAAGTCGAAATTGGACGCTCTGACGAATCTTACGGAACGCTATGAAGGATACGGCGGTTCCGTCAAGAAGGTCATGGAGCAAAAAGAGAAGGAAAAGGGCATCATCGGCGTCGTTGCGGACATCATCAAGGTAGATGCCAAGTATGAGATCGCCATCGAGACGGCGCTGGGCGGTAATATCCAGAATATCGTGACGGACAATGAGGAGACGGCAAAGAAGATGATCCGTTTCCTCAAGGACGGCAGGCTTGGAAGGGCAACCTTCCTGCCCCTGACCAGCATCAAGGAGACGCAGGAGTTCAAGAACCCCGAGGCCTTGAAGGAAAAGGGCGCCATCGGCATGGCGGATGCGCTGGTCAACGTGGAGAAAAAGTATGCTGACGTGGCCAAGGCCATGCTCGGCAGGATCGTTGTCGTTGACAACGTGGACAATGCCGTAAAGATCGCGCGGAAATTCCAGTATGGCATCCGTATGGTCACGCTGGAGGGCGAACTACTTGTTCCAGGCGGTGCCATCAGCGGCGGTGCGTTCAAGAATAACAGCAATCTTTTGGGTCGTCGGCGTGAGCTGGAGGAGCTTGAGAAAAAAGCGAAGGAGCTGCTTGCGGAGGTAGATCGGATCAATCAGGACATCGAGGATACCAAGGCGCGCAGAAATAAGCTTCGCCTCGAGCTGGAGAATCTGCGCACGGAGATCCAGCGCAAGTCCATTGAACAGAATACCGCACGCCTTAGCATCGCGCAGTCCAGAGAGCGTATGGTGGAAGAGGAAGAGGGCGTTCAGGATCTTCGCCGCGAGGTGCAGGAGCTGGAGAAGCAGGTGCTCGACGTGAACGAGGGCAAGGAATCAGTTGCGGAGGAGCTTCGAAAGAGCGAGGAGCTGGAAAAGGAGACGCAGGAGAAGATCGCTTCCCTGCAGAAGGACTTGGAGGAGCATCGTCGTCTCGAGACGGAGGCTGCGACCAGTTGCTCTCAGTGGGATCTGAAGGTTGAAAAGATGCGTCAGGCGCAGGGCTTCAAGCAGGCGAACCTGGATCGTATCGACGGAGAGATCGAGCGCGCGGGCAAGGAGCTGAAGGAGATTCTGGATGCTTTGACGGCGAACCATGAACTGGTGGAAGAAAAGAAGCAGAGCATCGAGGAGATCCGAAAGACCATCGCTGCGTCCTTTGATGCGGAGTCCAATTCTGAGAAGACCTTAAAGGAATCTGCTTCGAAGAAGGAGGTGCTCTCCGGAAAGCAGAAGAATTTCTTCCAGAGACGCGAGGAGCTCGCGGAAAAGAACGCGGCGCTGGACAAGGAAGTGTTCCGCCTGAATTCCTCAAGAGAGCGCCTGGAAGAGAATATCGAGAACCAGATCAATTATATGTGGGATGAGTATGAGATCACGCTGTCGGCAGCCGCGCAGATGCGCAATGAGGAGATGAATGACCTCTCGGCCATGAAGCGTGAGATCGAGTCCCTGAAGGATAAGATCCGAAAGCTGGGTAACGTGAACGTGAATGCCATTGAAGATTATAAGAATCTGATGGAGCGTTACACCTTTATGAAGACGCAGCATGATGATCTCGTGGAGTCTGAGAAGACTTTGGAGGCGCTGATCACGGAGCTGGACGGCGCGATGCGCAAGCAGTTCCTCGAGAAGTTTGCGGAGATCAATCGGGAATATGACAAGGTATTTAAGGAACTGTTTGGCGGCGGTAAGGGAACGCTGGAGCTGCAGGAGGATGAGGACATTCTCGAGGCAGGCATTCGCATTATCGCGCAGCCGCCAGGAAAGAAGCTTCAGAACATGATGCAGCTCTCCGGCGGTGAGAAGGCGCTTTCGGCGATCGCACTTCTCTTCGCGATCCAGAATCTGAAGCCGTCACCGTTCTGTCTGCTGGATGAGATCGAGGCGGCGCTGGATGATTCGAACGTGGGACGCTTCGCGAAGTATCTGCATAAGCTGACGAAGAACACGCAGTTCATTGTCATTACGCACAGACGCGGCACCATGGAGCAGGTGGACAGACTCTACGGGATCACGATGCAGGAGAAGGGGGTTTCGGCGCTGGTTAGCGTTAGTCTGATTGATAAGGAGTTGACGGATTAGTTCTGGATGTGTTAAAAGGGACGGGTCCAGCCGCTCGTAAGTTCTCTACGGACACGCTCGCGCTCATGACTTCTGGCGTGCCCTTCGGCACGTCCTTCGCTACGCTCAGGATCGCAGGCAAAGCCTGCGACTGCGTACCAGTTCTAAGCCACAATAAGACTGTGGCTAAGAACTGACGACGAAATATGGTCCTTAAGAGAGCTTACGAGCGTCTGGACCCTGTACCTTAGCAATCGAAGAACTCATCGGGAAGTGTTTATTAATGTAGAAGGAGACTAACGCTAACGGCGGGATGGTGTGATGAGATACAGGGATTAGTTAAATGGATTTTAGTTGTGGATTTGTTTTGGTAGTTGGTGTGAGGAAGGGTTGGGAGTATGTGGTTTTGGAAGAAGAAAAAGGTTGAGGAAGAGGAGCTGAAGGTCGAAGAGGGGCTGGAGGCGAGTGGAGCCGAGGAAGGGAATGGCGCGGAGGCCGAGGAGGCTGCTGAGGCCGGAACTGAGGAAGCGGCGAAGGTAGGAATTGATGAAGAGTGGGGCGGCGAGGATGCCTGGGACATGGGTGAGAACGAAGAAAGCTCCATGGATGAGGATATCAATGAGGCTTCACCGATTGTAGATGCGGATTTGGCCGATGGTGCAGATGGCAACGGGGTCATGGCAGATATGACGCAAGAAAGCGCGGAAGGCATTGACGTTATAGTGTCAGAAGCGTCCGAAGGCGGAGCAAGCGATTTGGATGGCTCCGAGGGGGATGAGGCCGAGGAAGCCAAAGAGTCGGATCCTGATGGCTTGGAGGAAGAGCTTGCTGGTTCTGAGGAAGAGAAGGTTCAGGAAAAGAAGGGGTTTTTTGCGAGGCTGAAGGAAGGGCTTGCGAAGACGCGGGATAATATTGTCAAGGGAATTGACAGGCTGTTTAGCGGCAGTGAGATCGATGATGACTTCTATGAGGAATTGGAAGAGATCCTGATCATGGGAGACATTGGCGTGAATGCCACCACGGCCATTATCGAGCGGCTTAAGGAGCAGGTGAAGGAAAAAAAGCTCAGGGAGCCGAAGGAGTGTAAGGAGCTTTTGATCCAGAGCATTCGCGAGCAGATGGAGGTCGGTGAGACTGCATATGATTTCGAGACGAAGCAGTCGATCATCATGGTCATTGGCGTGAATGGCGTGGGTAAGACGACGACGGTTGGTAAGCTTGCGTGGAAGCTTAAGGATGATGGGAAGAAGGTTCTGATCGCGGCTGCGGATACGTTCCGTGCGGCGGCAGGGGATCAGCTTGCGGAGTGGGCAAGGCGTGCGGGCGTTCCCATGATCGGCGGCAAGGAAGGCGCGGATCCGGCCAGCGTGGTGTTTGATGCAGTGAACGCAGCGAAGGCCAGGAACGTGGACGTGCTTTTGATCGATACGGCGGGAAGGCTTCATAATAAGAAGAATCTGATGGAAGAGCTTCGGAAGATGAACCGCATCATTGACAAGGAATATCCGGATGCGCACAGGGAGAATCTGATCGTGCTGGATGGCACCACGGGGCAGAATGCGCTGGCGCAGGCGAGGGAGTTCGGCGACGTTACGAATCTGACGGGGATCGTGCTGACGAAGATGGATGGAACGGCGAAGGGTGGTATCGCGGTGGCGATCCAGTCGGAGCTTGGAATTCCGGTGAAGTACATTGGCGTTGGCGAGACAACGCAGGACCTGCAGAAGTTCGATCCCGATGAGTTCGTGAGAGCGCTGTTCGACGTGGATCTGAGCGATGACGTGATTGCTGAGGACGGTGAAGAATAAATCAAGGATCACGCGAACGAGAAAAGTAAAGCAAAGCATGTTCATAAAGGGGCTGCAATGCCAGGAGCCTGACTTTGGTAAGAATAAGTAATTTCAGACAGAAATGTTGAGAAGGGAATGCGAGGAGAAATGAGCGAGACGGAGCAGATGTTGACATTAGAGAAGTTTGAGGAAGCCACGGAGGTCGTGGGCAAGGTGACGCTGGAGACGAAGCTGGTTTATAGCGATTATTTCAGCGCACAAACGGGAAATAAGGTGTATTTGAAGCCCGAAAACATGCAGTTTACGGGTGCATATAAGGTGCGCGGGGCATACTATAAGATGAGCACGCTGACGCCGGAGGAGAGGAGCCGCGGACTGATCACGGCGTCTGCGGGAAATCATGCGCAGGGCGTGGCCTATGCGGCGAAGTGTTATGGCGCGAAGGCGACGATCGTGATGCCGACCACGACCCCGCTGATGAAGGTGAACCGTACGAAGAGTTATGGCGCGGAGGTGGTTCTTTACGGCGACGTGTATGATGAGGCCTGCGCGAAGGCGTATGAGCTGGCCGATGAGCATGGTTATACCTTTATTCATCCCTTTGACGACCTGACGGTGGCGACCGGGCAGGGTACCATTGCGATGGAAATCGTAAAGGAGCTTCCTTTGGTGGATTATATTCTGGTACCCATCGGCGGAGGCGGACTGGCGACCGGCGTTTCGACGCTGGCGAAGCTCTTAAACCCCAAGATCAAGGTGATCGGCGTGGAGCCTGCCGGCGCAAATTGCATGCAGGAGAGCTTAAAGAATGGCAAGGTGACGACGCTTCCTTTGGTGAATACCATCGCGGACGGCACGGCGGTAAAGACGCCCGGAAGCAAGCTGTTCCCTTATATTCAGCAGAATCTCGATGACATTATCACCGTGGAGGACGAGGAACTGGTGGTGGCGTTCCTTGACATGGTGGAGAATCACAAGATGATCGTGGAGAATTCCGGCCTGCTTTCCGTTGCGGCGCTAAAGCATCTAAATGTCAAGGATAAGAAGATCGTTTCGATCCTGAGCGGCGGTAACATGGACGTGATCACCATGAGCAGCGTGGTGCAGCAGGGCCTGATCTTCCGCGACAGGATCTTTACCGTATCCGTTCTTCTTCCGGACAAGCCGGGCGAACTGCATCGCGTCTCCGGCATTATCGCGCAGGAGAGCGGCAACGTCATCAAGCTGGAGCATAATCAGTTCGTATCCATCAACAGAAATGCAGCCGTGGAGCTTCGGATCACCATGGAGGCATTCGGCACGGAGCATAAGAATCGCATCATGGAGACCTTGGAGAAGGAAGGCTATAAGCCCAGGGTAGTCCGCACGAATATATAAATAGGGAAAACTCCTTCATGGCGGAAGGGTTTCCCGAAGGAGTTTTATGAGCATGGAAGAATTACATGGAGAATCAAAGAGCAGGCGGATCTTGAAGAGAGTCGGGGATTATGTCGTGATGACGCTGGCCGCGGCCGTTTATGGCATTGCCATTGGTCTTTTCCTGGATCCAAACAGTCTGGCGCCCGGCGGCATTGCGGGAACGGCCGTGATCTTAAATAGACTTCTTCCTTTGGAGACGGGTACTTTGGTCCTGATCATGAACGTGCCGATCTTTCTGTTTGGACTTTGGCAGTTCGGCATTCGCTTTATGGTCTCGACCATTTACTCCACGGTGCTCGCATCCCTTTGCATTAACTTTTTTGGGAAATATCCGGCAGTGACGCAGGAGCCTCTCCTGGCGGCGCTGGTGGGCGGAAGTCTTGCAGCAGTGGGGCTTGGAATGACCTTCCGTTCCAAGTCTACGACGGGCGGCACGGACATTATCGTGAAGTATCTGCGAAAGAAGATGCCATATCTGAAGACGGGGATTTTGATGATGTCGATCGACGTGGTCGTGGTGACGGCTTCGGCGTTTGTGTTTGGCGACATAGAGAAGGCTCTCTACGCCGGCATCAGCGTGGGCGTGACCTCGTTCGTGCTGGATCTCGTGCTTTACGGCAGGGACGGCGCGAAGCTGATCTATATCATTAGCGATCATCCGGAGAAGATCTCGAAAAGGCTTCTTGAGGAGCTGGACGTGGGCGTGACGTTCTTAGAGGGTGCAGGCGCGTACAGCGGGAAGGAGAAGCAGGTGATCTTCTGCGTGCTGAAAAAGCCGTTATCGCCCAGGGCGGAAGCGATCGTGAAGGAAGAGGACGCGCAGGCGTTTATGATCGTGACCAACGCCACGGAGATTTATGGCGAGGGATATAAGAGCTACTTCGGAGAAAAATTGTAGAAATTATCAAAAAAATACTTGCAATTTTTTTCGAGATAGTGTAATATACAAAAGTACCGCAGATGCGGGACGCAAAATAACGGTTTGTGGCTGATTGGTCAAGCGGTTAAGACGCCGCCCTCTCACGGCGGAAACAGGGGTTCGATTCCCCTATCAGCTGCGCAAAGGTCGAGATTCTTCGGAATCTCGATTTTTTTTGCCCAAATGGTAAGAATCGGAAATTTGTAAAAATACAGCTTGACATAAATGGTAAAGTGTACTATTATACATATAGTACAAAATACCATCGAAAGGAGGGCGGGAAATGAGAGACAGTGAATACCTTCGGTACGGTCAGATTTCGGCCGAGGAGCGGAAGTTCCTGGAATCCTATGATCCGGACAGGTATGCGAAACCATCCGTCACGGCGGACGTGGTGACGCTGACGCTGAATGAAGCGGATGAGCTTTGTCTTCTCCTGATCAGGCGCGGCGGGTTTCCTTATAAAGGGAAATGGGCACTGCCGGGAGGCTTTATGGAGACGGACTTAGAATCCGTGACGCAGGCGGCAAAGAGAGAGCTTTTCGAAGAGACAGGCGTGAAGGATGCTTCCTTAAGGCAGCTATATACCTTTAGCGATCCGGACCGCGACCCGAGAATGCACGTGGTGTCGGTGGCATATACAGCGCTCATTCCGAAGGGGAGCTTAAAGGTGCGTGCCGGAGACGACGCGTGGGAGGCGGATATCTTCCGCATCGCGTATGACGTGGACGGAATGACTTTTCAAAGTGACAAGGTGCTGGTGAGGGAAGAGGATCTGGCATTCGATCATGCGAGGATCATCCGCATGGCGATCAAGAGGCTTCGAAGCAGGATCAAGTATGAACCGGACGCGTTCTGGCTGCTAAAGAACAAAAAGGAATTTGCGATCTCAGAGCTGAAGGCGATCTATGAGACCATCCTGAACGAAAAATTGGACCTTGCGAATTTCAGAAAGGCGTTCCTTCGTGATTACGTGGACACGGGAAGGGTTCGGCCGCTGAATAAGAAAAGCAATTCCAAGAGACCCGCCATGCTATATGACATGACGGAGGAGCTTGTGGAGGAAGAGATCTGACCGAGCCCACGGGGGAAGACCTGAATCCATAAAGAAGCATCAGAGACAAAGATCCTATTTGATCATTAACGGAAAGGAGATCATGCCATGAAGAAATATTTGATCGTTGTGGACATGCAAAATGATTTTGTGACGGGCTGCCTTGGAAGCAAGGAAGCGCAGGCCATCGTCCCTGAGATGGTAAAGTTTGTGGAGAATTTCGACGGCACCGTAATCTTTACGCAGGACACCCACGGTGAGAATTACATGGAGACCCAGGAGGGCAAAAGGCTTCCCGTTCCTCATTGCATCAAGAATACGGAAGGCTGGGAGATCATCCCTGAGCTGAAGGCCATTGCGGAGCGCTGCAGAGTCTATGAAAAGCCTACCTTTGGAAGCAAGGAGCTCGCCGCTGACATTGCAAAGGAAGCTCCCGACGAGGTGACCCTCATCGGCGTGTGCACCGGCATTTGTGTCCTGAACAACGCAACGCTGATCAAAGCCTTTGCGACGGAAATCCCCGTCAAGGTGATCGCAAGCCTTTGCGCCTGCGTGACCCCCGTAACCCATCAAACTGCACTCGACGCAATGGCTACCTGCCAGATCGAAATTATATAAAATGGAGGATAAAGAAATGAAGTTACCGAGAATCATCAATTCCCTGCTGGAGACGGATCTGTATAAGTTTAGCATGGGCCAGGCCATTTATCACCAATTCCCTTCCTATGAGACCATCTGGAGCTTTAAGTGCCGTAACACGGACGTGAAGTTCACCGAAGAGATGGTGGAAGAGATCAAGGAGCAGATCAAGGCGTACTGCGAACTGCGCTTTACGGAGGAGGAGCTGAAATACCTCGCCGGCATCGAATGGTTCAAGCGTTCCTACGTAGATTTCCTGAGACTGTGGCAGCCCCGTTATGATGAGTTTACCATCACCACGGATGCGGACTGCGGACTTTCCATCGAGACGGAGGGCACCTGGCTGAACACCTCCATGTACGAGATCCCCACGCTTGCCATCGTCAATGAAGTCTATTTCAGAATGCAGTATGATTATAATGAGCTGCTTGAGAGCTTTAAGGAAAAGCTGGATGAGAAGTATGACTGGCTGAAGACCAATAAGTATTACATCGGCGTATTCTCTGAGTTCGGCATGAGAAGGAGACTTTCCGCCGAGGCACAGGAGATGGCAGTGGAGAAGCTGTCCCACTTAAATGACACCATGCACAGCGCTTCCAAGTTTGTCGGGACCAGTAACGTATACCTTGCAAAGAAGCATAATTTGCTTCCCGTTGGCACCATGGCGCATGAGTGGATCATGTGTACCGGTCAGGGTGATCACAGACATAATCCTGCGTATTCGAACTATTATGCACTGCGCGCATGGGTGAACGAGTATGGCGTGCTCAACGGAACTGCTCTGACGGATGCCATCACCACGGACTGCTTCCTGCGTGACTTCGACAAGACCTATTCCACGCTGTTCTCTGGCGTGCGTCATGATTCCGGCGACCCCATCGAATGGGGCGAGAAGATGATCGCACATTATGAGAAGCTGAAGATCGATCCGAAGACGAAGACGTTGCTGTTCAGCGACAGTCTTGACTTCAAGAAGGCAGATGAGATCTTCCGTCATTTCAACGGCAGGGCAAAGGTCGCATTCGGTATCGGTACCTATATTGCGAACGACACGAAGGTTCCGCCTCTGAACATTGTCATGAAGACGACCGCCTGCAACAATATGGACGTGGCGAAAATCTCTGACACTCCCGGCAAGGGTATGTGCAAGAATGAAGCTTACGTGAAGTATCTTCAGAGATCCATCAAGTGGAGAATGGAAAACGATAAGTAATCCTCATAAAGGAGGGATGATCATGAAAGAGTTTGACGCTTTGAAGGTAAGAGGGGAGATTGTGGAGTGGATCCGGGAGTGGTTCGCGGAGAACGGGCCGAAGGCGACAGCCGTGATCGGCATTTCCGGAGGGAAGGATTCCTCCGTGACGGCTGCGCTACTCGCCGAGGCGCTTGGAAAAGAGAGAGTCTTCGGCGTGATGATGCCGCAGGGAGTTCAGCCGGACATCGACGATTCGATCCGGGTCGTAAATAGCCTGGGGATCCCGCATTGCACCATTTCCGTGGGAACCGGCGTGGACGCGGTGCTCGAGGAGGTGGCCAAGGCGATCGAGCCCTCCCGCGATGCGCAGATCAACACGCCGCCCAGGATCAGAATGACGACGCTGTATGCCGTGGCGGCAAGTCTGCCAAACGGAGGCCGCGTTGCCAACACCTGTAACCTGTCGGAGGATTGGATCGGCTACAGCACGAAGTATGGCGATGCCGCAGGAGACTTTTCTCCTTTGTCCGACCTGACGGTACAGGAGGTAAAGGCCATTGGCGATACCTATGCGGAGCTGCCGAGGGAGCTCGTGCATAAGACGCCTTCGGACGGTCTTTGCGGACAGACCGACGAGGATAAGATCGGCTTTACTTATGCGACGCTGGACCGTTATATTCGGGAAGGCATCTGTGAGGACGAGGCAACCAAGGCAAAGATCGACAGAATGCATGCGCTGAACCTCCACAAGCTGAGAGTGATCCCTAAGTACGTAAGAAAATAGCATATTAGAGAAGAGTCGCATAAAAGGATTGAAAAAATGCGGCTCTTTTCTTATAATATAAATAGGGATCATCTACTTAAAAGCTTGAAGTAAACGTGACAGAGGTAGCAGCGTGGCGGAAGTTCGTTCGATCAAAACTGAAGATCTCACCTCGGGGAAGGCAGTGGATCAGACCATTTTGGACGCATCAGGCAGAGCCTTGATTGAGAAAGGCTCTATTTTGGATGACTTTATGATCGAAGGACTGCTTCGCGACGGCATCACGGAGCTTTACGTGCGTGAAGGGCAAGAGGAAGTCCCGGAGACCGTGATCGCCAAGGACGTGCAGGAGACGATCGAACGAGTCCGCGTGGAAGACCGATCTGCCATCAGTCTCACGGAGAACGTAAAAAAACGTGTGAACCGGGGAGTTCAATATCTGTTCGGCGGTCCGTCCGAAGCGAATTTTGCAGAGACGACGGAGAACGTGACGGAAGAGCTGATGAAGGCAATTGAAGGAAATAATGCGATCGCCGTCGACATCGGGTCACTCAACGTGAGTGACGAATATACCTTTAAGCACAGCGTGGACGTGGCGACGATCTCCATGGTGATCGCCAGGAAATATGGCTTGGACGAGCGGGCCGTGCGAGAGGTCGGCGTGGCCGGGCTCCTTCATGACATTGGAAAGATCAAGATCCCGTCGGAAATCTTAAAAAAGCCTTCTCGTCTGACGGGGGAAGAATTCGAGCTGATGAAGATGCATGCCAGATTTGGCTATGACATGCTAAAGGAAAAGGGCGGATTCCAGGAAGGCATCCTGATGGGCGTCCTGCAGCATCATGAGAAGCTGAACGGAGGAGGGTATCCGAGCGGGCTGAAGGATGCGGACATCCATCTCTACGCCAGGATCATCGCCGTGGCAGACATCTACGATTCCCTTGTGACGAGGCGTTCTTATAAGCAGAGCATCTCGAAGCGGGACTCGATCGAAATGATCATGGCAATGACCTCGGAGCTTGACATTTTTGTGATGCAAAGCTTCCTCGACAGCGTGATCCTGTATCCCGTGGACAGCATCGTCACCTTGAGTAACGGGGAGCAGGCAAAGGTGGTAAAAAACAACCCCGGGTTCATGCTGAGACCTACCGTAGTAGGCGTACAGTCGGGCCGCGTTTACCGGCTGGCAGAGGATCTTGCATGCGCCAGCATTGTCATTGTATAGGATTTGACCCATGCCGAAACTGGCATGGGTTTTTTGATGAAATTTTAAAAAGCACTTGCGCCATCCATTTTTTTAGTGTATAGTGTTTCACGATTGGCGTTCCACCGACCTGACAGATGAGACTAAAAGGGCGTCGGACATAAAGGGGATGAGTAAGATGGCAAAGAATCTGGTTATTGTAGAGTCACCTTCCAAGATAAAGACTATAAAGAAGTTTTTGGGAAGCAACTATGAAGTGGTTGCGAGCAACGGACACGTAAGAGATCTTCCGAAGAGCCAGCTGGGATTTTCGCCGGAGGATGATTATGAACCGAAATATATCACGATCCGCGGAAAGGGAGACATTCTTGCGAATCTTCGCAAGGAAGTGAAAAAGGCGGAAAAGATCTATCTGGCAACCGACCCTGACCGTGAGGGAGAAGCCATTTCCTGGCATTTGTATCATGCACTGAAGCTTGGAGATAAGAAGGTTTACCGCATTACGTTCAATGAGATCACGAAGAACGTGGTGAAGGAGAGCTTAAAGAACCCCAGGGAGATCGACATGAACCTGGTGGATGCGCAGCAGGCGAGAAGAATGCTGGACCGCATGGTGGGTTATCGCATTTCCCCGCTTCTTTGGGCAAAGATCAAGCGCGGCCTGAGCGCCGGACGCGTACAGTCCGTGGCGCTTCGCATTATCTGCGACCGCGAGACGGAGATTGAGAATTTTACGCCGGAAGAGTACTGGAGCCTGGAGGCTGATTTTAAGCTTCCCGGAGTTCGTAAGCCCGTCACGGCGAAATATTATGGCATGGGCGCCGCAAAGCAAGAGCTAAACTGCGAAGAGGACGTAAAGAAGGTCCTGAAAGAGATCAAGGGCGCAAAGTTTGTTGTAAAAGAGATCAAGGCTGGCGAGCGCACGAAGAAGGCGCCGCTTCCCTTCACGACCTCAACGCTCCAGCAGGAGGCCAGCAAGGTCCTGAATTTCTCGACAAGCAAGACCATGAATCTCGCACAGCAGTTATATGAGGGCGTTGAGATCAAGGGAGAAGGCACCATTGGTCTGATCACTTATCTTCGTACCGATTCCGTCCGCGTTTCGGAGGAGGCAAGTCAGAACGCGAGAGACTATATCGAGAAGCATTATGGACAGGATTATCTCGCACAGAAGGCTCCGGAGAGCAAGAAGGCGCAAAGGATCCAGGATGCGCATGAGGCGATCCGCCCTACCGACATAGAAAGACTTCCCATTGCATTAAAGGATCAGCTTCCCAGAGATCTGTTCCGCCTGTATCAGCTGATCTGGCAGAGATTTGCGGCAAGTCAGATGGCTCCGGCGCAATATGCGACGACCTCCGTCAAGGTGGCTGCCGGAAAGAGCATCTTCACCATGGCTGCCTCGAAACTGAAATTCGACGGCTTCACTTGTGTCTACGTGCAAAAGGATGAGGAAGAGGAGACGAATTCCTTCACCGGAAGCTTAGAGAAGGGACAGGTGTTGGAATGCGCGCAGGTGCGTCATGAGCAGCACTTCACGCAGCCGCCCGCACACTTTACCGAGGCTTCGCTCGTGAAAACCTTGGAGGAGCTAGGCATTGGAAGACCCAGCACCTACGCGCCCACCATTGGTACCATCCTTGGAAGAAGGTATATCGCCAAGGAAGGAAAGAATTTGATCGTCACGGAGCTTGGCGAGGTCGTGAATCAGATGATGGTGGATGCGTTCCCGACCATCGTGGACGTGAATTTCACGGCAAATCTGGAGGCACTGCTCGACGGCGTCGAGGAAGGCACCGTAAAGTGGAAGACCATTATCGAGAATTTTTATCCTGACTTGGATAAGGCGGTCGTGCAGGCGCAAAAGGATCTCGCTGAGGTCAAGGTTGCTGACGAGGAATCCGATGAGGTCTGCGAGAAATGTGGCCGTCGCATGGTCATCAAATATGGCAGCAAGGGGAAATTCCTGGCATGTCCCGGATTCCCGGAGTGCCAGAATGCAAGGCCTTATTATGAGAAGACCGGCGTGACCTGTCCGAAGTGCGGCAAGGACATTGTGATCAAGCGCACGCAGAAGGGCAGACGATATTACGGCTGCATCGGCAATCCCGAATGCGATTTCATGTCTTGGAATAAGCCCTCCGGAGAGAAGTGCCCCAAGTGTGGCAATGCTTTGCTGGAAAAGGGCAATCGCCTTGTCTGCGCCGATGAGAAATGTGGATATAGTATTCTGAAAATTCAAAAAGATAGTGAAAATATCCAATAAATTCGTGAAATAGTCATTGAAAACTGAAATTGTTTGTGATAAACTATAAGGGAGCTTAAAAAAAGCTCCCTTTTTGCGTGCAATTTTGACATCATCTTTGGGGAGATGGCAGAGGTATTTCTGACGATGAATGGGAGGAAGAACAAATGAGCAGCGTACAGCTCCTGGATAAGACCAGAAAAATTGGGAAGCTTTTGCACAACAATAATTCCAGTAAGGTCGTTTTCAATGACATCTGTAACGTGATGAAGGACATTTTGAACAGTAACGTTCTGGTGATCAGTAAAAAGGGAAAGCTTCTCGGCATTGGAGAGGCTGAGGGCACGGAGACGATCACGGAGCTTTTGGGGGACTGCGTGGGAGAATTTATTGATCCCATGTTGAATGAGCGTTTCCTTGGCGTATTGTCGACGAAGGAAAACGTAAATCTTGAGACCCTTGGATTTGAAAAGATCGATCTTCGCAGATATCAGGCGATCATTGCGCCCATCGAGATCGCGGGAGAGCGTCTTGGAACGCTGTTTATTTATAAGTGCGACAGCCAGTATGACATCGACGACATTATCCTCTGCGAGTATGGCACGACCGTGGTCGGCTTAGAGATGCTCCGCGCCGTAAATGAGGAGAGCTCCGAGGAGAGCAGAAAGATCGCAGTCGTGAAGTCCGCCATCGGAACCTTAAGCTTTTCCGAGATGGAGGCGATCACGCATATCTTTGACGAATTGAATGGCATGGAGGGGATCCTTGTGGCATCGAAGATCGCTGACCGCGTGGGGATCACCCGCTCCGTGATCGTGAACGCACTTCGGAAATTCGAGAGCGCCGGCGTCATTGAATCCAGATCCTCCGGCATGAAGGGTACTTATATTAAGGTGCTCAACGACGTTGTTTTCGAGGAGATCGAGGAGCTGAAGAGAAAGAATAAGAGAAGATAAATGGCGTCAGGCCAGGCGTAAAAATGTCAGATGAGATAAGGCAAAGTCTGAAAAAGACGATGCCTTTTCTTTTTTTGCTGAATTGTTTTTATTTTGTGTCAGAAAGCGAAAAAATTGTTGTGTTTTCCTGCAGATTTATTATAATATAATAGAGTGGGCATGGTATGCACATGTGTAAAAGAAGGTATTTTTGACAGATCGGCGGATCTGAAAAAACGCGGAGGATAAGGGAATGGCAAAAAGTGTTTTGATCTGCGATGACGCTGCATTTATGAGAATGATGATCAGAGACATTCTCACAAAAAATGGTTATGTTGTTGCGGGAGAAGCGGAAAATGGCATCAAGGCGATCGAAAAGTATCAGGAAACCAATCCGGATCTGGTACTGATGGACATCACCATGCCTGAAATGGATGGGATCCAGGCGTTGAAGGAGATCAAGAAGCTGAATGAGAATGCGCTTGTGGTAATGTGTTCCGCCATGGGACAGCAGGCAATGGTGATCGAATCCATTCAGGCCGGCGCAAAGGATTTTATCGTGAAGCCTTTCCAGGCGGACAGAGTCATCGAGGCCGTCAGGAAAGTTTTGGAGTGATCTATGGAAACTGACAAAAAGAAAATTCTTGTGGTGGATGATTCACCGCTGATGCGAAGGGTGCTCAGCGACATCATCAACAGCGACAGGAGATTTCAGGTATGCGCCAAGGCGGTGGACGGCATCGAGGCCTTTGACCTGCTCAGTCGGGAAAGCTTCGACGCGGTCGTGTTGGATCTCAACATGCCGAAGATGGGCGGGCTTGAACTCCTTTCGGAGCTGCGGAAATATCGCATTGCCGCAAGAGTGATGATCGCAAGCACGGATTCCGCGCAGGGGGCGCAGGTGACGTTAGATGCCCTCGAGCTGGGCGCGCTTGATTTCATCCAAAAGCCGGGATCGACCTTTGAGTGCCGCGGCGAGGATTTCACGCAGAGCTTTTTAGGGATCTTGTATGCCGTGGCCTGCAGTAGTCTTCCGGCTTATGACAAGCCGCCGCTGCCCGTGCCGAAGAGGCAGGAGTCGATCCCTCCCGCAGAGCAAAGGCAGACGGTGAGTCCCCGCGGGATCCGAAAGATCGTTGCCATTGCGAGTTCGACGGGCGGCCCCAGGGCGCTTCTCAGCGTGATCCCACAGCTCCCAAAGGATTTGGATGCACCGGTCGTGATGGTGCAGCACATGCCGGCGGGATTTACGGCCTCATTTGCAGAGCGGCTGGATCATGCGAGCGGGATCGAGGTGCGTGAGGCAAAGGACCGAGAGGTGCTTGAAAAGGGAGTCGTGTACATTGCCATGAGCGGCAGGCACATGAACATAGATCGTGATTTCAAGGGGAACCTGGTGGTACGGTATTCGGACGAGGCCAGATGCGAGGGCGTCAGACCGAGTGCAAATTATATGTTCTCCTCCCTGGGCAATATTGCCAAGCTTGCCGTGACCTGCGTGGTGCTTACCGGCATGGGGTCGGATGGCACGGATGGGATCCGGGCGCTAAAAGAAAAGAAAAAGGACGTATTCGTGATAACGCAGGACGCGGAGAGCTGCGTGATCTATGGCATGCCAAAGAGTGTCGTGAATGCAGGACTATCGGACGCATCCCTGTCCCTGGAGTTTATTTCGAATGCGATTGAAGATAAGGTGGGCAGACTCACCTAGTCAGAACGGAGGCAGCCATGGACGTTAGTCAGTATCTTGACATGTTTCTGGATGAGACGAAGGAACATCTTCAAAATTTAAGTGATCAGATCATGCGACTCGAGGAAAACCCCGAGGATGCCGACACGATCAATGAGATCTTTCGTGCCGCGCACACCTTAAAGGGTATGGCGGGGACCATGGGCTTTACAAGGATGCAGACGCTGACGCATGACATGGAGAACGTGTTCTCTGAGGTCAGGAGCGGAAAGCTCAAGGTGCAGTCCCAGATCATTGACGTGTTCTTTAACTGCCTCGACGCATTGGACGATTACGTACAAAACATTCAGAATACCTCCGACGAGGGTACGGATGATCATGAAGATCTGATCAAAAGACTGAATGACTGCCTTCCTAAGGAAGGGCAGGCCGTGATGCCGGGAACGCCTTATAAGAAGGAGCAGCCCGCGCAGCCGAGCGTGCCTGAAGTAAAACAGGAAGAATCCCAGGAGACGAACAAGTGGGATGAGATAGAATTAGACGAAGCCATCTGGGCTGCCATTGATGAGGCGAGAGCGGACGGCGACGAATGCTACGGGCTGAATATAGTGATCCAGGAGAAATGCCTTCTGAAGGCCGCAAGAGCATTCCTGGTACTTCGCACGGTTGGCGAGAAGGGCGAGATCATCGCCTCCAGCCCCAGCACGCAGGACATTGAGGACGAGAAGTTTGACAGAGACTTTACGCTGATCGTGATCTCAAATCTTTCCCTGGAGGAAATGATCAAGGCGGCAAGTAATATCTCTGAGATTGAAAAGGTGACCGGTGGGGTCTTTTTGCGACCCGGCGAGCGTTCTGCGAGCAAGGCGTCTAAGCCGGAAGCGGAGCCCATAAAGGAGGAGCAGTCCTCCAAGGAGCAGCCTGCCAAGGGGCAAGAACAGCCAGCAAAGGAAGAGGCGCTTCAAAGGAGCATTCCTTCCGCTGAGGCCATGGAAGGTACTGCGACGACGCAGGCCCCTTCGGAAGCGGATGCGAAGGAAAAGAAGTCCGTGAGCACCGGTAAGCATCTCGGGAATAAAACGATCCGCGTGGACATCGAGAAGCTGGACGAATTGATGAATCTGGTCAGTGAGCTGATCATCGCCAAGAATTCCATCGTGGCGGCAACGCAGTCCGGGCAGATGGCGGCAAAGAGTATCGTTAAGGATAATATCGAGTATCTCGAGCGTGTGACGACGAATCTTCATGAAGCGGTCATGAAGGCTCGAATGGTTCCCATCGAGACCGTTACCAATAAGTTCCCGCGCATGATCCGTGACATCGCGAAAAAGCTGGATAAGAAGATGGAGCTTTATATCAGCGGCGAGGACACGGAGCTGGATCGTACCGTTGTGGACGAACTTGGCGATCCGCTGATGCATCTCCTTCGTAACTGTGCCGATCACGGACTGGAGACGGAAGAGGTTCGAATGAAACGAGGCAAAAACCCCGTTGGTTCCATCTTCCTGAATGCCAGTCAGGTGGGGAACAGTGTCGTGATCGAGGTGAGGGACGACGGAAACGGCATCGACGTGGATGCGATCAGGAGGAAGGCCGTGGAGCGCGGCACGATCACGCAGGAGCAGTCGGAGACCATGTCGGAAAAGGAATTGATCGATCTTTTATTCCTTCCGAGCTTTTCTACGGCGAAGCAGGTCACGGACGTGTCCGGGCGCGGCGTCGGGCTTGACGTGGTGAAGTCCAAGATCGAATCCTTAAGCGGTGAGGTCGAGGTAAAGAGTAAGCTTGGCGAAGGAAGCAGCTGGACCATCCGTCTTCCCATGACCCTAGCCATCATACAGACGCTGATGGTCGGCGTGGGCGGTGAAAAATATGCCATCCCGCTTGGCTCCATTCAGAGCATCGAGACGGTGCATTTCGGCGAGATCAAGACCGTTCAGAATAAGCAGGTGATCAATCTGCGCGGCGTCGTGCTTCCTTTGGTTAGGCTCTATGAAGTGCTGGAGGTAGAGGGCAACAGGATTCAGGAAGAAGAGATGACTGTCGTTGTCGTGAAAAAGGGAGACAGATATGCGGGACTCATGATCGATGAGCTGATCGGTCAGCTCGAGATCGTGATCAAGCCTTTGGGAAAGTACAGCAAGCAGTGTAAGTTTATCAGCGGCGCAACCATTCTTGGGGACGGAGAAGTTGCCCTGATCCTTGATGCAAATGCGCTGATCTAATGGAGGGCGAAAGATGGACGCTGTGGCAGAAAATAAGCAGGACCATTCGGGAAAAAGCCAATTTATCGTCATTCGCCTTGACAATGAGCAATATGGGATTGACGTAAGATTCGTGGAGAACATCGTGAGAATGCAAAGGATCACGAGGGTTCCCAAAATGCCGAAATACTTGGTCGGGATCATCAACCTGCGCGGCGAAGTGCTGCCGGTGATGAGCCTTCGGATCAAGATGGGCCTGGAAAAGGACGTTTATGAGAAAAAAACCAGGATCATCGTTTTGAAGACGCAGACGGAAGGCAACCTTGGCGTGATCGTGGATGAGGTCAGAGAAGTGGTTACCCTGGAGGATGCGCAGGTGGATAAGATCGATGACTTAAAGCTCGAGGGGAAAACCTTCGTGTCCGGCGTCGGAAAAAGAGAAAACGGAGATCTGATCTCTCTTCTGGATCTTGGCGTGATCACCTTAGAGGAGAACGCATAAGAACGGCAGGGAAAGCACGGGAGATGAAGATATGGGCATGGTCAATCTGGAAAAGATCACAGACGTTTATTGTGACGTGCTAAAAGAAATAGGGAACATCGGGGCCGGCAATGCGATGACGGCATTGTCCCAAATGATCCAGTGCAAGGTGGACATGAAAGTTCCGAAGGTATGTCTCTTGGATTTCAATGAAGTTGGAAATCTGATGGGCGGCGAGGAACAATTGATGGCCTGCGTGCTGTTTGGCGTGGAAGGGCAGGTCTCCGGTACCATGATGTTTATGATCGAGACGGTGAGCGCAAAGCATCTGCTCGACAAGATCATGGGGGCGTGCAGTCCTGGAGCGGAGACTTTCACAGAGATGGAAGCATCCGCGCTGCAGGAGGTAGGCAACATTATCACCGGAGCGTATCTGAATGCACTTGCTTCCTTTACGAACATGAAGATCATTTCCTCACCGCCGCTGATGACGGTGGACATGGCGGGAGCCATCCTCAGCGTTCCGGCCATCGAATTCGGACAGCTGGGGGATAAGCTTCTTTTGATCCAGACACAGTTCTTTGATGAGATTGAGGTGAATGGTTACTTTATTCTCATCCCGGACGTGGATTCCTACGTGAAGATCATCGGCTCGCTGGGATTGCCGGTGGACGGATTGATGGATTAGAGATTTAGTCTTTGGATCAACAAAACGATTAACAAGAGTTGGGGAAGAAGCCGATGAGTGAGATCATCAAGGTCGGGATGGCCGACCTAAAGGTTGTATCTGCTCCCGATGGCCTGATCACGATGGGACTTGGTTCCTGTGTTGCGGTAGTGCTGCGAGACCCCCTTACCAAGGTGGGAGGAATGGTGCATATCATGCTGCCGGATTCCAACGCCCTGAAAAATACGAAGGATACGAATCTCGCGAAATTTGCGGATACGGGGATTGAAGAACTGATCAGACAGATGGAGGTCAAAGGGGCCAAAAAATCAAGAATGACAGCCAAGCTTGCAGGCGGAGCCACCATGTTTGCCGTGTCCGTAAAGAAGGAATGGAGCATGATCGGCGACAGGAATGTCAATGCGTGCAAGAAAGTCTTGGCAGTGCTGAAAATCCCGGTGCTCGCGGAGAGCACGGGGGGAACCTATGGAAGAACCGTGATCTTCTACCCGGAGACGGGAGAATATCACGTGAAGGCTGTTGGAAAGGAACTTCAGATCATTTGACGTAACGTTTCAGGCTAAAGAATCGCAGGTGTTTTTTGATGGATGACGCGCAAAGAAAAAAACTGTTAGATGAATATGAAGCCACGAAATCTCCCAAGCTACGAGAGCAGATCATTTTGGAGTACGCACAGTTGGTCAAGCTGGTGGCAGGGCGATTGTCCATGTATCTTGGTTATAACGTGGAGTATGACGATCTGGTCAGCTATGGTATTTTTGGCCTCATCGATGCAATAGATAAATTCGATTACCACGGTGACGTGAAGTTCGAGACTTATGCCAGCCTTCGCATTCGCGGGGCGATCCTGGACCATATCCGAAAGCTGGACTGGATCCCGAGAACGATACGACAGAGGCAAAAGAAGATCAACTTAGTGGAAAAGGCCTTGGAACAGGCGAAGGGGAGATCGGCGACAGATGAAGAGATGGCGCAGGCCCTCGGCATTTCCACGGAAGAATACGCAGAATGGCAGTCCCAGATGAAGGTGACGGGACTGATCTCCCTGAATGAATACATGGAGCAGGGCAGCGACATCTCGCAGGATTATGGTCGAGGGACGACCGCAAGGTTTGACAGCCCGGAGGAGAGCATTGAAAAGAAGGAGCTTGCCAAGGCGCTCAGCGAAGCCATGGAGCTTCTCTCGGAGAAGGAACAGAAGGTGATCACCCTTTATTATTTTGAAGAGCTCACCTTGAAGGAGATCAGCAACGTGCTGGACGTCTCCGTGTCAAGAGTATCGCAGCTCCACACGAGGGCGCTGCAGAAGATGCGGGCAAAGATGGGGAATTACATGGGAATTCTCTTTAAGATCTAAAGAAAAGGATTTGGTACATAAGAATGGAAATCATCGACATCATGGTGCTCGTGCTGCTTGCCGTCAGCGCGATCTGCCTTGTGATCAGTTTTCTGATCCCGGACAGAAAACCAGAGGAAAGCGGGATCGATCAGGAGCTGGCCGCAAAGGAAGTCAGCGAAATGATCGAAAAAGAGAAGGAAGCGCAAAGGGAATCCATGCAGGAAATGGCATCGCAGTACGTGGGTTATGCATTTGAAGGAGCCGTCACAAAGTTTGAGGAGATGGCGGACGGGAAGACGGCGGAGTTTACGGATTATTCCGACGCGGTCCGCGGTCAGATCAAGACGGAGGAAGAAGACCTCCTCCTTCTCCATCAGTCAGTTCGAGAAGAGCACGAGAGCCTAAAGACTACCGTGACACAAGCCGGAAAAGCCGCGAAATCAATGAAAGAAAGCATCGAGAAGGTCAATTCCATGCGTCCCATTGCCGTGTCTTATGGCAAGGGAAGCGTCAAGATCGCGCCGATGGCGCACAAGGTGAAGGACGAACATGAAAAGGGATAAGAGAATTGCATTGAAATATTATCTGCGCGGGATCGGCACCGGGATCGTGATCGCGATCTTTGTTTTATGGCTTGCCGGCTTATGATCAGGAGAGATCCTTTGAATTTCCTTAAAAATCGCATAAAAACCTTAGAAAAACTCTTAAAAACCCCTTGCACAAGGGGTTTTCTTATGATATAATCTTGCCGTTGCAAAAAATACACGCTGCTTTATTTGCGGGTGGTGCGTTCCCTTCGGAGCGTAGCCTGCAGAGCTTGCAAAAGCCTTGTAACGCGGGCCTTGCAGGAAAAGCATGCGGAAGAAAAACCAAACGGAGGTAAGAAAAATGAGCGTTATTTCCATGAAGCAGTTACTTGAAGCAGGTGTTCACTTTGGACATCAGACCAGAAGATGGAACCCTAAGATGGCTCCCTACATCTTCACCGAGAGAAACGGGATCCACATCATCGACCTTCAGAAGTCCGTAGGCAAGGTAGACGAAGCTTACAAGGCAATTTCTGAGATCGCTGCACAGGGCGGCACCATTCTTTTCGTTGGTACCAAGAAGCAGGCACAGGATGCAGTGAAAACCGAGGCTGAGCGTTGCGGTATGTACTACGTAAACGAGAGATGGCTCGGCGGCATGCTGACCAACTTCAAGACCATCCAGTCCCGTATCGAGAGACTTCACAAGATCGAGACCATGTCCCAGGACGGTACCTTTGACGTTCTTCCCAAGAAGGAAGTGATCCAGCTGAAGAAGGAGTGGGAGAAGCTGGAGAAGAACCTTGGCGGTATCAAGAACATGACCAGAATTCCCGATTGCATCTTTGTCGTAGATCCCAAGAAGGAGAAGATCTGCGTACAGGAGGCACATGCACTTGGCATTACCCTGATCGGTATCGGCGACACCAACTGTGATCCCGAAGAGCTGGATTACATCATCCCCGGCAACGATGACGCCATCAGAGCCGTAAAGCTGATCGTTTCCAAGATGGCTGACGCAGTCATCGAGGCAAACCAGGGCGAGGCTGTTTACTCCGCAGAGGACGTAGCTACCGAGGCTACCGACATCGAGGAAGTTGCAGCAGCTGACGAGCAGTAAATGCAAGCATATCGAAGCGCACATGACTGACATGGCGCTTCGATTATTATAAGAAAGGTGGATAATAACATGGCAGAGATTACCGCATCAATGGTAAAAGAGCTGCGCGAGGTTACCGGCGCAGGCATGATGGATTGTAAGAAGGCACTTACCAAGACGAACGGCAATTTTGAAGAGGCTGTTGAAGAACTGAAGAAGAGCGGCGCAGCTAAGGCTGTTAAGAAGGCTAGCCGTATCGCAGCAGAGGGCATCACTAAGGTTGCAACCGATGGTGACAAGCTTGCAGCCGTTGTAGAAGTTAACTCCGAGACCGACTTTGTGGCAAAGAACGAGAAGTTCCAAACCTATGTTGCACTTGTTGCAAAGCAGGCATTGAATTCCAATTCTAAGAACATGGAAGAGTTCATGGCTGAGCCTTGGGTGGAGGATGCATCTAAGACCGTAAATGACGCTCTCGTTGAGATGATCGCCGTGATCGGTGAGAAGCTGAGCATTCGTCGTTTCGAGAAGGTTGAAGCGAAGAACGGCTGTGTCGTAACCTACGTACATGGCGGCGGAAAGATTTCCGTAGTGGTTGAGGCTGAGATCGCAAATGTTACTGACGCAGTAAAGGAAGCACTTGTAAACATTGCAATGCAGATCGCGGCAATGAATCCTCAGTATGTTTCCAGAAGTGACATCTCTGACGCTGAGCTTGCTAAGCTCCGTGAGATCACGATCGAGAGCGCACTGAACGATCCCGCATCCCTTCCGAAGCCCATCCTTCAGAAGCTGATCGACAATGCAGTTGCAAACAAGACCTGGAGCGAAGAGGACATTGCAATTTACGAAGAGAAGAAGAACAACATGAACTTCCTGTTCAACTTCCTTTCCAAGGAAGCAACCGCTACCCTTGCGCAGGCTGCTTTGGCAAACAAAGAAGCTTATGTTGCAGACAAGATCTTCTCCGGACTTGTTGAGGGTCGTATCTCCAAGCAGGTGAAGGAGATCTGCCTGATGGATCAGGTTTACGTAAAGGCAGAGGATGGCAAGCAGAACGTTGCAGCATACTTAAAGAGCGTTGCGGCTGACCTGAAGATCGCTAAGTTCGTTCGTTTCGAGACCGGTGAAGGCCTTGAGAAGAAGAACGAGGACTTTGCGGCAGAGGTTGCAGCACAGCTGAAGTAAAAAGATAACGCAGAAAGCGTAAAGAAAGGGCAGAGATCAAGGTCTCTGCCCTTTTGTTATGTATTCCATTTGTAGGTCGTCATAAATCGACGGTCATTTGTTACGTGATCAGGTAATGCCTGTTATTTCGCGATCAGCACCCAGGTCTTAAACCACTTTAAGTATTTTGTCACGTAGTTCACGTCCACGACCTGACCGGAGAGGACGGGATAGAACATTAGGAATAATCCAAAGACCAGAAGGGCATACAGGATCAGGATCGAAAGGTAGGCCTTCTTGGAAAGCTTTTCTTTCAGGTTTCGGAAGGAATACCCGATCATCAATACGACGAAGACAACGCTCGGAAAATAATGGTAGATAAAGGTGAGTCTCGTCACGAAAAACCAAGGGAGATACTGGCATAAATATCCGATGACAAGGAATCCCGCGCGATTATCCTTTCTGCGAAGGAACAGCCACAGCATATAGGCAAACGCCGGAAGGCCTGCCCACCAAACGAGCGGATTGCCAAAGGAGCTGATGCCCTCCCGCAGCGTATCCGAGACAACGCGGGAGTAATACCAGATGGGTCTTACGATCACAGGCCACTCATAATAGGGCGATGCGAAGTAATGCGTTGCCTCGAGCTTGCTGTGATAGGAATACATGGTCTCCTGGTTCTTCAGCGCCTGCTTTAGCAGACTGTTGCCGGTCGCGTCGCTAAAAGGAAGATAGCTTAGCAGGTAGATGATGGAAGGGATGACCACGAAGAAGATCACGCAAAAGCCCAGGATCTTGACGGTACGCTTTCCGAGAGGCGTCGGCAGGTATTTCTTCAGGGAAAGCTTTCCGGTGCTCTTTTTGCAGATCGAAAGCAGGTGCCAGAAGAAGAGGATGCCAAGGCCAAGTCCCGCATAGACGCCGGTCCATTTGCTCGCGACCCCAAAGCCCATGGAGATGCCGCAAAGGCCCAAGGGGATCAGTAGCTTTTTCATGGAGGAGGACGAATAGTCCTTACTCAGGAAAAGGTACATAAAGAAATACATGCAAAGAACGAAGAAGACAATGTATACGTCGATCGTCGCGATCCTGGTCTGCGCAAAGTGCATAAAGTCAAAGGCGAAGATAAAACAGGTCAGCGCCGCCGCAGGCGTATCTCCGGTCATGCGCTTCGCAAAGAGATAGAGGATGGGGAGCATGGCAATTCCAAAGAGCGTGCCGATGATCCTCCAGCCGAAGGGATTCATGCCAAACAGCGTGATGCCTAGAGAGATCAGGATCTTACCGAAGGGCGGGTGGGTATTTTCATAGCTTCGCATGCCATTTAAGTATTCATATGCCGTTCTCGCATGGTAGATCTCATCGAAATACGTGCTGTTTCGGAAGGTAGATACTTCCGGATAAAGGGACGATTCATCAAAGAGATTCTGGTACTCCGATGCGTTCAGGGGCGTCACGGGCTTGCCGTTATCATCCAGGAAGACCAGTTCCATGATCCTGGAGGATTTATTTTGAAGCGTCATGCTCACCTCTGCGCTCTTTGCAGGAAGCGAAATGTTCTTCCAGCAAAATACGGTCTCAAGATTGATCTTTTGTGCTTCCAGCGGCTTGTCGGCTCCTGCCTCCCTGCACTGCAAAAGGAACCCTTGATTATGCTCCGGCGCGATATAATAAGCAAAGGAGCTCACTTCCTGATCCTCAGGAAAACGGAAGGTCATAGTTACGCCCTTCTGCGGCTCATAATAGGTCGAGGGCGCCACACGGTCGCCGAGATCTCTTAGGGCAAAGAAGGAATAAAGTAGCGTAATGCCGATCATCAAAACGTAATCCAGACGCTTCATCTTAAGGCTTTCCGGAAGAAGACGGAGAGGACTTTTTGCGACGGGAAGCGAGCTTCCTGCCTGGAGCCGGATCAATACAAAGTAGAAGAAAAGCGCCGAGAGCGTCATGCAGATGCCTGCGATCTTGAGGACGGGATCCTCAAAGGAATAATTGTGAGGATCATAATAGTACAGCACGTTTGCCGTATTATGGAAATGCAGCATGGCGATCACGGTGAAGGATACGGGGAAGCCATACCGCAGCGCCGTGGTGAGTCCGCTGTCGCCTTTTGCCTCCTTACTTTTTGCCGTGGAATTGATGCTCACGGGTGCAAAGCAGAGCTGACTGGAGGCAAAGCCCATAAAGCAGAAGGGCAAAAATGCCATCACGGGATAGAGATAGCGCTCATGCATCCTCACGGAAAAAGTAAACACAGTCAGGATCAAAAACGAACCGACGATAAACGTCTTCTCGGAGAGCGCACGAAGGCGGATCCAAAGGACAACGGAAAAGAGGGTTGCCAAACCGATGGCGATATAGCCCCAGACGAAACATGGCAATCCGCAAAAGACTGTTTCCTGCGGGTACCAGTTCAGACCCATTCCGGCCCAGAAATTGTATCCGTTCACGGAAGCACGAGGGTAGGAACCTAGAGTGCCGATATATCGCTCGAGGACTTTATCCAGCCCAAAGGGAACTGCCAGGAGAATGACCAGGACAAAGGTCAGAACGGCATACGCAACGGCCCGAAGGAGCGCACGCGAGGAAAAGCTGCCCTGGAAGACGCAGTGAAGAACGCCAAGGATCAGGACAGGCGCAAAGATCAAGGCCTGCGGCTTCATCAGGACGCCTAGTCCGAAAAAGAGCATGGCCGGTAAAAGGTTCTTGTTTTCTAAGAAGAGGAAAGAGACCACCATCAGAAGGGTGAACACGGAATCCACCTGTCCCCAGAGGCAGCTATTGCAAAGCACCACGGGCTGGAACAGATAGAGTGCGGAAAGGAAGATCGCGGAGGACAGTCCCAGGCGCTTCCTGCCGAGTCGATAGATCAGATAGCCAATCCCCATGTCACAAAGGATGGCAGGCATCTTTAGGATCACGAGATGTACGGGGGACAGATAGGGAAGACCGAGAAGCTTTTTCGCGAATCCGACCGCGGTAAGAATATAAAGGTACAGGGGCGGATAATCCGAAAAATATCCATCGGCATAAAAGCGCGTGGGCCCGACGGTCGCCATGCGCTCTGACCATGCGGAAAAGCAGTTGATGTCCACCTCAAAGCCGGTATAGGAACTGGCAAGGACAATGCGCAGGGTGAAAGCCAGCAGGAAAAAGAGCGGAACGGTCAATTGACCAATTCCTTTCCCGTCCCCTTTGATGCCTTTTATGATAAAAAACCAAGTGATCGCGCAAAAGATCAGAGTGATAAAAATCCATAGGCGTACGTCGTACATGGTGGCTCCTTATTTCATAAAAATTTCATTTTATTTTTTCGCGGAATTTGTTATAATTTCATTACCATATTATAACAGATAAGTGGGAAAAGGCAAAGAGCGGAATGAACGATTTTATCAGATTTGAAAAGGTTCGCAAGGTATATCATACGGGAGAAGTGGAGATCGAAGCGCTGAAGGACGTGAATTTCAGCGTAGCCGAGGGGGAATTCTGCGTGATCGTGGGCGCTTCCGGCGCGGGCAAGACGACCATTTTGAACATTTTAGGCGGCATGGACACCCTGACGGAAGGGAAGGTTTTCTTAGAGGGGCAGGACATCGCGAAGTATGACAAGAGGCGGCTTACGGAATACAGAAGATATGACGTTGGGTTTGTCTTTCAGTTCTATAATCTGGTGCAGAATCTGACGGCGCTGGAGAACGTGGAGCTGGCTGCGCAGATCTGCAAGGATCCTTTGGACGCGGCGACGGTGCTCCGCGAGGTGGGGCTGGCAGATCGTAAGGCAAATTTCCCTGCGCAGCTTTCCGGCGGAGAGCAGCAGCGCGTTGCCATTGCAAGGGCGCTTGCAAAGAATCCGAAGCTCCTTTTATGCGATGAGCCCACGGGTGCGCTGGATTATCAGACCGGCAAGGCCATCCTAAAGCTTTTGCAGGACACCTGCCGCGAGATGGGAAAGACCGTCATCGTCATTACGCACAATACGGCGCTCTGCGCCATGGCGGATCGCGTGATCACCGTAAAGAGCGGAACCGTCATAGAAGAGAAGATCAATGAGCATCCCATGAACGTCGCAGACATAGAATGGTAACGGAGCAGAAGGCATGAAGCGTTCCATGATCTGGGTATCCTTGCTTCGTGAGATCCGTGGGAGCCTGGGCAGATTCCTTGCCATCTTTGGCATTGTTGCCCTTGGCGTTGGCCTGTTCGCGGGCCTTAAGATCACAAAGCAGGATTTCCTGAAATCTACAACGGAATATTATGAGAAAACGGCATTCTATGATTATCGCATCATAGGAGAGCTTGGGTTTTCCGACGAGCAGGTAAGGCTCTTTGCAGGCCGCGAGGACGTTGCGGCGGCTGAGGGAGCCCTTTCTTTTGATGCCTATTATGACATGGGCGGCAACGTGAAGGTAGGCAGGTTCCACAGCATCACGAACAACGTCAATCAGCTCGTTTTGGTCGCGGGGCGCATGCCGGAGAACGCAGGGGAATGCCTTGCGGATGCCTATTATAACGGGAAGGGCGTGATCGGCCGTAAGGTCAACCTAAACTCGGAGAATTCCGAGGAGGATCTGGAGTATTTTGACCGTAAGGTTTATAAGGTTGTGGGTCTCGTAAAGAGTCCATTATATATTCAGTTCGAACGAGGCAACTCGACGCTGGGAACGGGAAGCATCGATTCCTTTTTTTATTTGCTAAGGGAGAGCTTTCCTTCTGACAGCTATACTGAGATCTACGTCAAGCTCAAGCAGGACTTCCCCATCTATTCTCAAGAATACCAGGACTATCTCGCCGAGAGGGAGGATGGCTGGAAGGCTTTGATCAAGGAGGCCTCCGGGGAGCGCCTTAAGGAATTGCCATCTCTGATCGCGGAGGCGGAGGCAAAGCTTTCGGAAAAACGAGATGAAGCACAGGAGAAGCTGGATGAAGCTTTGGCGGAGCTGAACGATGCCAGGACAAAGATCGATGAGGCGCAGGAAAAGCTCGAGGATGGCCGTAAGGAGCTCGATCAGGGCTGGAAGGACTTAGAGCAGGCCAAGCTGGACTTGGAAAAGGGAAAGAAAGAGATCGAAGAGAAGGCTCCCGAGCTGGAAAAGGGCTGGAAGGAACTGGAAGCAGGCCAAAAGAAGATCGAGGAGAACGAGGCGCTTCTCAAGGAAAAAGAGACGGAGCTGACACAGGGGAAAACGCAGCTGGAGACCGCGAGAATGACCTTGCAGCTTGGGGAGATGCAATATAAGCTGACGCTGGAAAGCCAGATTGAAGAGCAAAAGGCCATTGATTCTTCCAAGAGTAGTCTGGATGAGCGCGAGAAGACCCTGGCGGCCAGAGAGGCCTTTGCCGCGACGCTTGGACTTTCGAAGGCGTATGAGGAAGAGTTCACCAAGGAACGGGAAGCCATCGCAAAGGAGCGGGCAGATTTAGAGAAGCAACTCTCCGACTTAAGCAGGAGGTTTCAGGAAAATAATGCCGTAGGCGCACAGGTGGCCGCGGGAAAGAAGGAATTTGAAGAAAACGAGAAAAAGGTAAAAGAGGGTGAGGCGGCCCTGCAACAGGGAAAAGAACTGCTCCTCCAGGCGAAAAAGGACCTCATCGCCGCACAAAAAAAGCTTGAGCAGGGCGAGGCGCAGCTGAAAGACGGCAAGAAGCAGATCGAGGAAGGCGAAAAGAAAATCGCGGAAGGAGAAAAAACGCTTGCCGAGAAGGAGCTTGAGTATGCGGACGGCGTAAACCAGCTCGAGGATGGGAAAAAGAAGCTTCAGGAAGGCACGGAGGAATATGAGGATGCACTGAAGCAATTCAACGAAAAGATGGCGGATGCGCAGGCACAGATCGATAAGCTTTGGGACCGCTATGAAAAGGGGAAGGCCCCTTCGGGGTATCTGCTTGGAAGGAACACGAACATAGGGTATGTCTGCTTTGAGAGTGACTCCGCCATCGTGGACGGCATCGCCAACGTCTTCCCAGTCTTTTTCTTCCTGGTTGCGGCCCTGATCTGTGTCACCACCATGAACCGCATGGTGGAAGAGCAACGAACCCAGATCGGCGTCCTCAAGGCGCTCGGTTATTCCGACGGACGGATCATGTTCAAGTTCTTATTTTATTCCGGCTCGGCGGCTCTTTCCGGAGCAGTGATCGGTTATTTCGCGGGAACCCACCTCTTTCCCTACATCATATGGACGGTTTATGGGATCATCTATCTCGCGGGACCGATCGCGTTCGACTTTAATCCGGCACTTGCCATGATCTCGCTGACCGTATCCCTGCTTTGCAGCGTGGGCGCAACTTACCTGTCCTGTCGAAAGGAACTGTCTGCCAACGCCAGCACGCTGATGCGCCCGAGGGCGCCGAAGGCAGGAAAGCGAGTCCTCCTGGAATACGTGACGTTTCTCTGGAAGCGCTTGAGCTTTCTGCGGAAGGTTGCCGTGCGTAACATCATGAGATATAAAAAGCGCTTTTTCATGATGGTGCTTGGCATCGGCGGCTGTACGGCTCTGCTTCTCACGGGCTTTGGCCTGAAGGACTCCATCGTAGGCGTCGCGGAAATGCATTATTCGGAGATCCAGCTTATGGACTTGAGTTTGACGCGTCAAAGCGCGGTTGACGATGCGTTTCTGGAGAAGCTCGAGGCGCTTCGAAACAAGGGCCTGCAGGATTATCTGGTCTATCAGGAAAGCTCGCTGGACCTTGTGACGGAGAAGGGACAAAAGAGCATTACGGCGCTCACCTTTGCAAGTGATCTTCCAAAGGAGCAATTCGAACAATTCATTCATCTTCAGACGGAAAAGGGGAAGGAGATCTCTAGACCCAAGGAAGGGGAGGCCGTCGTCACGGCAAAGATCGCCAAAATGCTTGGCGTGAAGGTCGGTGAGGAGATCGTGCTTCGTGACAGTTCGCAAAAGGAAATCCGCGTCAAGGTGACGGGACTAGCAAAGAATTATCTGTTCAATTATGTTTTCCTGGATCAGTCGACCTGGGAGAATGTCTATGGAGGAAGGTATCAGCCAAAATCCGCTTATATCAAGGTTTCGCCGGGAAGAGACATTGGCGAACTTGCGCCGAAGGTCATGAAGCTGGACGGCGTTGCCAACGTGACCGTGACGAGGGAGATGGTAAAGCGATTTAACACGATGATGGAGAGCATGAACCTGATCGTGATCCTCATTACGGCTTGCGCCGCAGGACTTGCGTTCATTGTCCTGTTCAATCTGACCAATATCAATCTGACGGAGCGTGTCCGTGAGATCGCGACCATCAAGGTGCTCGGTTTCTATCCGCAGGAGACGGCGCTCTACGTATTTCGCGAAAACTTTGTGCTGACGATCCTTGGCGCCTTCGTCGGACTTGGCATGGGAATCTGGCTGCATTCCTTCGTGATCAGTGAGATCAACGTGGACATGGTTTCCTTTGGCGTAAGGATCTTACCGCAAAGCTTCGCCTACAGTGTACTTTTGACCATTTTGTTTTCCCTGCTCATCAGTCTTTTGATGAACGGAAAAATCGACGCGATCAGCATGACGGAGAGCCTAAAAAGCGTGGATTAGGGAAAAATCAGTTTCCATAAAGCTGTGCAATTATTGTTTATTAGGAAGTTGTCTCGAGATTTTAAAACAAGGTTAAGAATGTTACGAAAATATGAAGAAATGCCAGTTTTTCTTTAGGAATTCTTAAGTTGACAAAGTCACCACGATTTGCCATAATTAACGCGAAAGGAGCTTTTGATCATGACAAGAGTTTCCTTTCGCGTTTCTGGTCTTTAAGAATTTGGAAGGAGAAAACAATGAAAATAAACAAGAAATGGTTCGCAGGCGGTCTGGCTCTGCTCCTTGCCTTAGGACTTACGGCATGCAGCAATGCGAAGCAGGATGACGGCGACGGAAAGAATGGTGGAGCGGCCGTAGACGAATTGGCACCGGAATTCACCTATGTTGCAAAATATGCGACGATTCCGCAGGATTTCGAGACGAATAACCTGACCTTTGGCGGAAAGGTGGCTTACAGCGTCCACTACAGTGGATATGATTATTTCGATTATTATGCGGAAGGAGACGAGGACTCTGCCGAGGAACCGATGACGTTCTCGCCGAGCCGGAACTTCCTGAAGTATCAGCTAAACGGTGGTAACATCGAAGGCGGAGAAGTTTTCGCAAGCATTCCAAATGGAGTTGACGTGAATAGTGCCTGCGCAGACGATGCCGGAAATCTTTACTACGTGGGAGCCATCAGACCCGAAACGCCTGGTGAGGATGCGACGGATGCGGATTGGGAGCGGTATTATAACGATGCGGATCAAAAAACTGAGTATCATCTGATCAAGCTCGACGCGCAGGGAAATCAGGTTTATGATTTGGATTTTACGGAAATGACAAGGACTCTGGATTATTTCTACGTATCCCGTATGGCAGTCGACGCCCAGGGAAGAGTTTATCTTGCATCTTCGGATTCCAAGGTACTCTTGTTTGGCGCAGATGGCTATTACGCTGGAATCGCGGAAACGGATCAGCAGTCCTGGATCAGCAACATGGGAACTGCAAAGGACGGTAAGGTGTATGCTTCCTATACGCGCTATGATGCGAATTCCAGCAGCATGGTTCTTGCAGAGATAGACTTTGACGGAAAGAAGCTTGGAAAGACATATCAGAACTTCCCGAACGCGTACGGAAACGCTTCGATGGTCAAGGGCCTCGAACAGGACATCCTGATCTCGGATGACAGCGCACTGTATGAGTACTCACTGGAAAAGGAAGAGACGACGAAGGTATTGACCTGGCTGGACTGCGACATCGACGGAAACGCCGTCAATAACATCGTAACGGCGGATGGAAAGTATTATGTGTTGCTTCGCGACTGGAACATGGATGCCACCGAGTTTGCAGAGCTCGAGAAGATGAAGACGGAGGACGTCGTAAAGCGCGAAAAGATCGTGGTTGGCACGATCTATCAGGATTCCTCCCTTTCCGAGGAGATCATCAAGTTCAATAAATCCAATGAGCAATATCGCATTACCTTAAAGACTTATCTTGACGAGAATAACTGGACGGAAACAAGCTATCAGGACGCCATTACGGCGCTGACCAATGATATTCTTGCAGGCACGGGCCCCGACATCCTGGAGCTCTCCACTCTGGACATTGACAATCTGGCGAGCAAGGGCGTTCTCGATGATCTGTCCCCGTATCTGGAAAAGAGCTCGAAGCTGAATAAGAGCGATTTCCATGACAGCGTTTTGAAGGCCGGCACAAAGAATGGAAAGCTGGTTTCCCTTTCCGCAGGTTTCTCCCTCAGCACGATCGTCGGAAAGACCTCCGTTGTCGGATCCAAGCAGGGCTGGACGGTTGCAGACCTGATCAAGCTGCAAAAGGCTTATCCCAACTCTGAGCTTTTGGAGTATGAGACCAAGGAAGGCATCCTTCAGGCCATCCTGATGCTGAATAAAACGCACTTCCTTGACACGGCGAACCATACCTGTAATTTTGATAATCAGGAATTCAAGGACCTGCTGGCCTTCGCAAATATCTTCCCGAAGGAATATGATTATGACGCGCCTCGCCGGCTGACGCCGTACCTTCTGAAGGACAACAGCCTTCTGCTTGCGACGATCTACCTTTCTGATTTTGACTCCGTACAGGGCGAGCTTGCATATTTCGATGGGGAGCCTTATACGATGGTCGGGTATCCCACCTATGACGGCGGAAACGGCTGCGTATTAAACCTTCGCGATCAGTACGGCATCAATGCAAAGTCGCAGCACAAGGAAGCAGCATGGGCCTTCCTCGAGGAAATGATCAGCAGGGATCCCATGGAATCCAAGTATTCCTATTATGGCTTCTCCTCGATCAAGAAGTATTATGAAGCGCAAAAGAAGGACGCACTGGAAGTGCAATATGTCTATGATGAGAATGGCGAGGTACTGAAGGATGAAAACGGGGAACCCGTGATCGAGCAGAGGTACGGCGGTTATACCATGATGGGCGACGACGGCGAAGAGTGGAGCTATGAGTATAAGCCGATCACAAAGGCGGACGTAGACCTTGTGGATCAGCTTCTTGCAGGAGCAACCCCGATCGATTATAATGTAAATCAGGAGTTAAACCAGATCATCATGGAAGAGGCGGGAAGCTACTTCGACGGAAGTAAGAGCCTGGATGAAGTAGTCAGCGTGATCCAGAACCGCGTCAACCTGTATATGAAAGAAAATCAGTAAGATTCGAGGAATTGTTTTGAACACAAAATTGAAATTGACAAAAGCAAAAGAAGCGAATCCCAAAGAACCAGTGAAAAAGATAAAGCCGAAGAGAAATACCAAGAGGTTCCTTCTGCTCAAGCTAAAATCTGGCTTATTCATCGCTCCCAGTTTTCTGGGAGTGATGGTCTTTTTCCTGATTCCCTTCTGCGTGATCATTTATTATTCCATGGTGGATAATCCGATCAGCAAGGTATACGTGGGATTGGCGAATTTTAAGAGCGTGGCTTCGAATGAAGCCTTTTTGACCGCAGTGAAAAATACTGCGCTTTTTTCCGTGATATCAGTTCCGCTGGCCATGGTCTTAAGTTTGATCCTTGCCATGGTGCTGGACTTAAAGATCCCGTTCAAGAGCCAGTTCCGTACCTTCTTCTTAAGCCCGATGATGGTGCCCGTGGCATCCATCGTATTGATCTGGCAGGTACTGTTCCATAATAATGGTGCCGTGAACGACGTGATCATGAAGTTTGGCGCGGAGCGCATCGACTGGATGAAATCAGATTATTCCATTATCGTGATCGTCGTACTGTTCCTCTGGAAAAACCTGGGCTACAACATGATCCTGTTCATGGCGGCCCTGTCCAGCATTCCGAGGGACGTACTGGAGGTGGCCCGTTTGGAGAGCGCGAACGCCCTGCAGACCTTCTTCTACGTGAAGATCCGGTACCTGTCTTCGACGATCCTGTTTGTGACCATTATGTCCCTGATCAGCTCCTTTAAGATCTTTAGAGAGATCTATCTGCTGACCACGGATTATCCATATCCGACCTTGTACATGCTGCAGCATTACATGAACAATAAGTTTAAGAAGCTCGATTATCAGGCTTTGTCAGCCGGTGCCATTATGATGTCGCTCGTCATGGTTATGATCATAGGCCTTCTGTTCATCGTGGAGGAGCGCTTCGGAAAGGACGTGGAAGGCTGATGAAAAAAATAAAAGAGGTTTTCAAGTTCAAACCAAATAAGAAAGAAGAAATCCTGGAAGAAGAATCCTTGGAAGAGATCCTGGCGAAAATGTCAGAGAAAAAGCGCAAGGGCAAAGTCCTCTCCCTGGAGATGATCAGCAAGATCGATAAGCGTGAAGCGAGGAGAAGAAAGATCGACAATGCGATCCGGCTGACGATTGCGACGGTCGTCGCGGCCATGTTTGCCTTCCTGTTCCTGATGCCGATCGTGCTGACCATCACGAACTCCTTTATGGGGTCGGCGGAGATCGCGTCCAACTACGGAACAGTGTTCGCGACCAATGCGAACGGCGGAAAGGTTTACATCTCCGAGAAGGTGAACCTGAAGTTCATTCCGGACATTGTTTCCTTTAGCCAGTATTCCACGGTGCTCTTCAAGAGTCCGCAATACTTGTTAAAGTTTTGGAACTCCGTGGTGCTTGTCGGACCGATCGTGCTATTTCAGCTGATCGTGGCTACGCTTGCTTCCTATGGCTTTGCAAGATACACAGGTAAGATCCGCGCCATCATCTTTTTCGCATACGTGATCCTGATGCTGATGCCTTATCAGGTAACGCTGGTGCCGAACTACCTGGTGGTTGACTATCTGAACAACTTTTTTAAGATCAAGGATACCTATTGGGCCATCTGGCTCCCGGGAATCTTTTCTCCCTTTGCCGTATATCTGCTGACGAAGTTTATGAAGAGGATCCCGCAGTCCATGATCGAGGCGGCGCAGATCGACGGCGCCGGAGAATGGCAGATCTACAGAAAGATCTGCATGCCGCTTTGCAAAGGAGCGATCTGCTCCGCGGCCATTTTGGTCTTTATCGACTACTGGAACATGGTGGAGCAGCCGCTGATCCTTTTGGCAGATGCGGAAAAGCATCCCCTTTCGGTGTTCCTAAGTAAGATCAACAGCGGTGAGGTGGGACTTGCATTCGCCGTAGCAACCATCTACATGGTTCCGCCCCTTCTGGTTTTCCTCTACGGAGAAGAGTATCTCGTGGACGGCATCACCTATCAGGGCGGCGTCAAGGGATAAGAGACTTAAGAAAAAGCATTTTGAGAATTGGCAAGCATATAGTTTACGACGAGTGACTTGTAACGTGATAAAGGAGAAGAACAATGAACGAAAAAAGCAGTAAGAGAAGAGAATGGGTAAAGTCGGCGGCGATCGTATTCCTGTCCGTGCTTTTGGTATTAACCTTCTTTTCTCAGACGATCATGAACCGTTCCCTGCCGGAGGTGGCAACGAAATTTGTGCAGAACGGTACCATTACTTCTAAGATCCGCGGACAGGGTACCGTGGAGAGCGGCGACCCTTATACCATTGAGGTGTCAAACGGATACGTAGGAAGAAAGGTGACCAGTATCGCCTTCCGCGTCGGAGACAAGGTGAAAAAGGGCGACGTGCTGATGGTACTGGCTGACGGGGACGGCGCTGAGCTGACGGAAGCAAAGGAAGCGCTTGCAATGGCAGAGAGCAATCTGAAGGACGCGCAGAGCCGTTATGATGATGCCATTCTTAAGGCTGACATTTCCAATGATGACATTAACACCTCCAAGGGAAAGTTTAATGCATCCACCTATCGTCAGATGATCACGGAGAAGCAGGCACAGCTGAAGACTGCGCAGGAGAAGACGGCAGCGCTGAAGAAGGCATGCGCCGATCTTGAGAAGAACATTGAAGATTGCCGTCAGCAGATCAGTTATGAAAATGAGCAGAACAGCTATGCGAGTGCAAGACTGACCACGGCACAGACCGCACAGAGCCAGGCGCAGGCGGCCAAGGATGAGGCACAGACGCAGGCAGATGCGGCGCAGGCTGCAGTCGATGCGATCCAGCAGGAAAGCGAAGCGCTTGAGGCGGCCTATGAGGCAACCCCGGAAGACTTCGAGGACATTGAAGCTTCCAGAAGTGAGATCGCGGCAAGATTAGAGGCTGCAAACAAGACCTTGACCGAGAAGCAGACGGCGCTCACCAATGCGACTGCGGCGCTCGAGAAGGCGGACCAGGAGGTTGCGAACGCCATCGCAGGACAGGATGCAAGAGATGCAAGCCCCGTTGTCAACAATCTGAATAAATTGATCTCTGAGTATTCCCTGCAGCTATACGGAAAGACCAAGGAGAAGAATGACGCTGACGCGGAGGAAAGCCGCATCCAGGAGGAGTTAAATGAACTGATCAGCATCATCGGAGACGTATCCACGCTGCAATCCTTGCAGGATGCCATCAATTCCGCAAAGGCCACCGTAAATGACAAGAAAAAGCTCGTGGAAGAGCTGCAGAAGGAAAACGGCGGCATGGAGATCACTTCCGACATTTCCGGTACTATCATGTCGATCAACGTATCCAGCGGGAAGAAGATCAGCGATCCCAACGTGATGATCCTTCAGCCGGAGGGACAGGGATTCTACATGACCATGACCGTGACGAACGAGCAGGCAAGACTTGTCTCCGTCGGCGACAAGGCAAGCCTCGTGAACTCCTGGTATTATAACGACATGGACATCACGCTGCAGAGCATTAAGCCTGACAAGACGAATCCTTCCAAGAACAAGATGCTCACCTTCGTCGTGGACGGTGAGGTGACGACTGGACAAAGTCTCAACATTTCCGTTGGTCAGAAGAGCCAGAACTATGATTGTGTTGTTCCTTTAAGTGCCCTGAGAAATGACACCAATGGAGACTATGTTCTCATCGTAGAGTCCAAGAGCACGCCGCTTGGCAATCGCTACATAGCGACCAGAGTTGACGTGACGGTGATCGCACAGGATGACACACAGGCAGCCGTGAGCGGTGCCTTGAACGGTTGGGGAGATTACGTGATCACGACCGCCTCCGCGCCCATCAAGGCGGGAGACCAGGTACGCATGACGGACAATTAAGGCAGGAGCTATAGAGTGAATAGATTTCGGATAACCAAACAAAAATTAATCCTTCTCCTGATCTGCGCCGCATTTCTTCTGACGGGGACGATCTTGGCCTGCATCCGCAGCAGCATCGTATCCAAGCAGGTGAGCCAGCAGATGGCAAAGCGGTGGAGCGAGAAGGGCGACGTGACGCAGATCAGCTGTTTCTTCACCCGGGAGGCCAATGTCCAAAGAGAGCGGATTTTGGCCCTTGAGCATGCGCTGGATGAAGCGTTGGAGCAGGCTTCCATTGTCATTGAGTCGGAGAACGACGGCGCAAGGCTTTGGGCGGACGCGTACAGCGCCACTGGCAGGGTGTCCGCCTCGACTGGCAGGGGCACGATCATGGTCAAGGCCATGGGCGTTGGAGGAGATTTCTTTGCCTTCCATCCGCAGGAGCTTTTGTATGGCAATTACTTTTATGAGAGCGACGTGAATCAGGATTACGTCGTCATTGACGAGGAGATCGCCTGGCAGCTGTTCGGAGGCATTGAAGTCAACGGTAAGATGATCGACGTCAATGGGAAACCGCATTTGATCGCCGGCGTCATCAAGAGGCCTCAAGAGAAAATGGACAAGGAAGCGGGCCTGACCGAGTCGATCCTTTATCTGTCCTATCAGTCGCTTGCAAGCCTTGGGGAGACGGAGCCGATCAATTATTATGAGATCGTAATGCCCAATCCCATCAAGGACTTTGGCATGAATATGCTAAAGGAAGCACTGTTGATGGACGTCAGTCAAGTGAGTTACGTCGAAAATACGGGGAGATTTTCCTATGCGAACAGCTTAAAGCTATTGCAGCAATTCGGCTACAGATCCATGAATGGCAAGGCCATCATCTATCCCTATTGGGAGAACGTTGCCAGGGGAATGGAAGACAGACTTGCGCTACTCACCCTTTTTGTGGTATTATTCTTTTCAGTGCCCGGTCTGATCTTTCTCATTTGGATCATCTGGAGATGGAAGCATAAGAAGTGGACGATTGAGACGATCCGGGAGAAATTAGGACGCTGGAAGAATCAATTGCTGATAAAGCGCAGTGCCATGCGCAGAGAAAAGAAAGAAAAGAAAAAAGTCAAAAGGAATCCGATCCACATTTCTTTTGATGAGGAGGAAGAGTATGAAGAAATTAAGTAAATGGAAAAAGGCATTGGCCATGTTGCTTGTCGTCATTATGACGTTTGCCATGGCAGGATGCAGCAACGTCATTGACAAAGACGGAAACGGTCCTGACGGAAAGGACGGCGGAAAGAGCGGCGGAAAGAAGCTTGCTGCCGATCCCATGCTGGCTAAGCAGTATGTGTTCCGCTATGATGACATCAAGCTGGGAGGGACTTCCGAGGAGGATTCTTATGATCCTTCCATCTTAACCTCCAGAGTCAATGGAAATACCATTGAGATCATGACTCAGACCTACACCTGGTCCAGCGGTTACAACGGACAGGTTCTTTCCTTGACCACCATGAATCTTGACGGAACCAATGCAAAGACGATAAAGCTTGAGAATGCATCCATTCCTGACAGTTCTGACACTGCCATCCAGCGCACGGGCGACGATTCCTATTACTATGAGAGTACTTACTACAACTCCTGCGTTTTGACGGATGATGCCATCTACGCCGTTGCCAACAGCTGGAAGGAAGCCTATGATGACGAGGGGAACTATGTTTCCTCCAACAGCACTGGCATCTGCGGATGGAATAAGCAGGACGGCTCCTTCGCGTTTGCGACGCCCATCGACATGACGAACTACCAGAATGAAGATACTTACAGCTATATCAACCGTATGATCAATCTTGGCGACGGAAAGATCGGTCTTTTGATGTCCGGAGATCAGACCGGCATCATAAATGTTGACAAGGACGGCAAGATGTCCGAGCTGAAGAAATTCTCCTCAGATAATGGCAGGCTTTCTCAGGATCCCGCGTTTGCCGAGCGCAAGGACGGCACCTTCTACGTGGCTTACTATAATGATGACTGGACCAAGCAGTATATTACCACGTTCAATCCGAAGGACGGCTCCTTTGGCCAGGAATATGAGGTTCCTCAGCAGGCAAGATACAATGGTTTCTATAACTTCTGCGAGGGCCTCACTACGGACGTGATGTTCTCTGGTTCTGAGGGAGTGTTTGGATTCAATCTTGGCGACAAGGAAGTGACCAAGGTCATGGACTTCGTCAACTCTGACCTGGCAAGCTACAGCCTTCAGAACATGATCCCGCTGGACAGCACGCATTTCCTTGGCTCTTACTATGACAACGCGACCAACAGCCAGTCCATGGCACTGTTCAGCTACGTAAGACCTGAGGACATTCAGGACAAGAAGGTTCTGGTTTATGCGGGCATCTATATTGACAGTGACATGAAGGCACGCATCATCAACTACAACAAGAAGAACGCAGAGTACAGGATCACGATCTCCGATTATAGTCAGTACAATACGGAGGAAGATTATAGCGCGGCGATCACGAAGCTGAACAATGACATGATCGCTGGCAACATCCCTGACATCCTTCAGCTTGACAGCTCCATGCCGATCCAGAGCTACGTAAGTAAGAAGGCGCTTGCGAATATCGATGAGCTGATCAAAAATGACCCTGAACTGAGCAAGTTAGAGTACATGCAGAACATTTTTGACGCTTACCGCGTGGACGGCGTTCTTTACAGCGTGGTTCCCAGCTTTACGCTCCACACCTGGATCGCAAAGAAGAGCCTTGCAGGAGATCGCACGAGTTGGTCCATGAGCGACGTAAAGCAGGCTGCAAACAAGCTGGTTGGCGATAAGGCCATCTTCGGCATGGGCATGACCAGGGACAGCTTCATCTACGACATTATGAACTATTGCGGAAGCGATTTCGTTGACATGAGCACCGGCAAGGTAAACTTTAACAATCAGAACTTTATCGACCTGCTCGAGTATGCAAGAACCCTTCCTCAGGAGGAGGGCATTGATTATTCCGATGAGGAGTATTGGACGAATTATTGGCAGAATTATCAGTCCCAGTATCGTGAGAACAGAGCTCTAATGATGGAGTGCTATGTCAGCAATCTGTCTGATCTGAAGTATAACGTGAACGGCAGCATGGGTGAGGACGTTTCCTACGTTGGATTCCCTACCGACAGTGGTACCGGCGCTTACGTGGATTCCTATCGTTCCTTCGCGATCTCTGAAAATTCGGAGTATCAGGACGGCGCATGGAACTTCGTGAGACAGTTCCTGACCGAGGATTATCAGACGAACAAGGACAATGAATATGGTTATATGGGCGGAATCCCCGTGTTAAAGAAGCTCGTGAAGGAACAGGCAGTGAAACTGACCGAGAAGCCTTACTGGACCGACGAGAACGGTAACAGGATCGAGTATGAAGACACCTATTACATGAACGGGGAAGAGATTCCCATCCTGCCTTTCACCAGAGAGCAGGCAGAGAAAGTATACAATTATGTTTGCAATATTAGAAATACCAGCTATTCTGACGAGGACATCAATAAGATTGTGGACGAGGAAGTACAGTCCTTCTTCTCCGGTTCCAAGTCGGCGGCAGACGTGGCAAACATGATCCAGAACCGCGTAAATCTCTACGTACAGGAAAACAGCAACTAAACATTAAAAAAAAAAGAACCGCGGCCGCTTCGCTGCGGTTCTTTTCGAATGGTTCATTACTGCAAAAAGAGAGGATGAAAGACATGCCAAAGAAGCAGGAGCAAGGAAGATGTATCTTGATCGGTGCGGGCGATCTGACCGTGGGAGAGTTGAAACTCCGGGAAGGAGATTTTTGCATTGCACTCGACGGCGGGCTTGGATATTGTGATTTCCTTCAGGTGGAACCGGACCTGATCATCGGGGATTTCGATTCCGTGACAAAGGAGGAGCAAAAGGCCCTTGAGGAGATCGAGAAGGTCGCTCCGGAGCGTGTGATCCGGCTAAAGCCCGAAAAAGATGACACGGACATGCTGTATGCACTGAAATATGCATTGGAACAGGGATTTCGGGAGTTTCGGATCTATGCGGCCACGGGAGGAAGACTGGATCATACGCTGGCTAATATCCAGTGCCTTCTCTATCTGAAAAACCATGGCGCCGTCGGATATCTGATGGATGGAAACGGCATGATCATGGTGTTAAAGAATGAGTCCGTGAGCTTTCAGGAAAATCTGGAAGGGTATCTAAGCCTGTTTTCCTTGAGAGAGCAGGCCGAGGGCGTGACGATCAAGGGAATGAAGTATCCCTTGCAGGACTACGTGATGACCAATGATTTTCCGATTGGGATCAGCAATGAATTCATCGGCGAAAAGGCGGAGATTTCCGTTAGAAACGGTGAACTGGCATGCATCCTGAATTTGCTAAATTGAGAAAATCCGTCGAATGAGAAGGATTCTCAAAAAAAATATGGAATTTATCGGGCTTTCGTGGTATTATAGTTCGGTAGATTTTTGATGAAACCTTAAGGAGGAAGAATAAAATGAGTAAACCTATCGTGCTTGTGATCATGGACGGCGTTGGCGAAACGCCTGAAGTGCTTGGCAACATGGTTCTGAGGGCAAACACCCCGACGCTGGACGCATTAAAGGCTTCTTGCCCCTGGCAGTGCATTAAGGCGCATGGCGGCGCAGTTGGTCTGCCTTCTGATGATGACATGGGAAACAGTGAGGTGGGACACAATGCCCTTGGTTGCGGCCAGATTTATTCTCAGGGTGCAAAGCTCGTGAATGAATCCATCGAGTCCGGCTCCATTTATCAGAGTGAGACCTGGAAGGACCTCATCGGCAGCGTGATCGCAAATCAGAAGACCCTGCACTTTATCGGACTTTTGTCGGACGGTAACGTACATTCCAACATTAAGCATCTTCTTGCAATGCTTGAAGAGGCAAAGAAGGAAGGCGTTTCGAAGGTTCGCGTACATATCCTGCTCGACGGCCGTGACGTTCCTGCAACCTCTGCGTTAGAGTACGTTGGACAGCTGGAAGAGACCCTTGCAAAGCTGAATGACGCAAGCTTTGACGGGCAGATCGCATCCGGCGGCGGACGTATGTGCATCACCATGGACCGTTATCAGGCAAACTGGCCGATGGTGAAAGAAGGCTGGGAAGTTCACGTACATGGCAATGGAAGACAGTTCGAGAGCGCAACTGCAGCAATCGAGACTCTTCGTCAGGAGACTGGCGCGATCGATCAGGATCTTCCTGCATTCGTGATCGCAAAGGATGGCAAGCCCCTCGGAGCAATGGAAGACGGAGACAGTGTGATCCTTTATAACTTCCGCGGTGACCGTGCACTTGAGATCTCCATGGCATTTGACGGAGACGCTTCCTTTGACAAGATCGATCGTGGCGTGATCCCTCAGGTGAAATATGCCGGCATGCTTGAGTATGACGGAGACTTAAAGATCCCTCATCATTATCTTGTAAATCCTCCTCAGATCAAGAATACCTTGACCGAGCTTCTGGTAGAGCACGGCATCAAGGAATATGCAGTATCCGAGACACAGAAGTATGGTCACGTGACCTATTTCTGGAACGGCAACAGATCCGGTAAGGTATCGGAGGAACTGGAAGATTACTGTGAGATCCCCAGCGACGTTCGTTCCTTTGACGAGTGCCCTTGGATGAAGAGTACCGAGATCGCCGATAAGGTGATCGAGGCCATCAAGAGTAAGAAATATGGCTTTATCCGCTGCAACTTCCCCAACGGCGACATGGTTGGTCACACCGGTAACTTGGATGCAACTGAGATCGCAGTGGAAAGCGTTGACCTGGAGCTGGCTCGCATCAAGAAGGTTTGCGAGGCAGAGGATTGCATTCTCGTGGTAACCGCTGATCATGGTAACTCCGATCAGATGCTCGAGAAGAACAAGAAGGGTAACGTGGAGGTTCGTACCGCACACAGCTTAAATCCCGTTCCGTTCATCATCTATGACAAGGATGAGCGTCATGAGATGAAGGAAGGCAAGTTTGGACTTGCAAACGTGGCACCGACCATTGCGGGGCTTATGGGGATCAAACCCTATGACTCCTGGGAGGAGAGCATGTTAAAGTAAGACAATCGGAAGACACCGGGACAAATGTCTAAGTCATAAATTCAGATGATCAGATTCCTCGGGGCGTGTTTGTTAGTCTCTCATAGGCACGCTCGCGCTTCGAGTCCAGCGTAGCAGTACTAAGGCGCTACTCACATAATTGCATCAATGCAATTATGTTTCGTATCACCTAAGTACTGACGCTTGGGACACGAGCCTATGAGAGGCTAATCAAACTGCCCCTCGAGGATGCTGATACGTGAGTTACTAGGTGACATTAGACATTTCGTCCCGGTGTTTTTTTGTTTACAATTGTCTTACTAGGTGGGATAATGAAGGAGAAGGATGTTTTTGAGGTATAAATTGTAAGGGATATGGATTGAGTGGTTGGATAGGGTTTTACGAGGATGGAGAAGATGCGGGAAGAAGGGAAGTTGGAGGGGAAGTGGATCGCGTGGCTGCGGGGAGCCGGGGACCTTCAGGAGGGCGAAGCAGAGTATTTGCCGGTGAGAGGGAGGAATGGGTTTTTGCAGCATGGCGGGAATCAGAATTGGTGGATGGAAGGGCATAAGGCTCAGGCGCCAAGGGAGGAAGGGGGACCTTCGAAGTATCAGGAATGTCGCAGAGATGAGCGGTATCGCTTGGCGAACTGTGGATGCGGCGTGATCGCCATGATCAATCTGGAGATGTATCTGGAGAGGCAAAAGGAGCGATCGCTCAAGGCAAGTGATGAGGAACAGACGACAAAACTGGATTCTTATATCACGCGGGAGCAATATGAAAAAATTGCGTTTGAGAGATGGCAAAAGTGTTATTATATCGATAGGAGCTATTTGAATTATGTCGCGGGCTTATATCCCTGGAAAATGGAGCGGGGACTGAAGGAGTTCCTGCGGGAAAGGGATTTTGAGCGCAAGAAGGTGAAGTGGGCACCGTACCTTCTCCATTCGAACGGAAAGCAGAGCGAACTGGTACTGGAAACCATTCAGGAAATGCTGCTTCATGATTATCCAGTGATCTTTTCTTATCATACCTATGATCCAAAGAAAGACAAAATGACCCTATATTCCAGCTTAGAGAAGGCTGCGGCCGGAGGCCCGGCCAGCGGCACGGATGAAACCATTAACAGTCATTATATGACGATCCTCGGCGTTTGGCGTTGCGACGACGGCGAAATCTTGCTCCGTGTGGAGAGCTGGGGCAGGATTTATTATGTGAGATATGACGTGTTTGCAAAGAAGCTGGGATTTGCGTCGAATATTCTTCGCATCTGGTAAAAAAGGAGGAGCCATGACGAAAGTATTACTTGGGAAAACAGGGATTGCAGTGGAAAAGAATGCGTTTGGCGCATTGCCCGTACAAAGAGTTTCGCAGGAAGACGCCGTAAAGCTCCTTCGAAAAGCGTATGAAGGCGGGATGCGGTTCTTTGATACGGCCAGGTTTTATACGGACAGTGAGATCAAGCTTGGGGAAGCCTTTGACGGCATGCGCGAAAAGGTTTATATTGCAACGAAGACCGGTGCGACGACCGCGGAGGGCTTCTGGAAGGATCTGGCGACTTCCCTTGGGAATCTTCGGACGGATTACGTGGACCTGTATCAATTTCATAATCCTGCATTTTGCCCGAAACCGGGGGACGGAAGCGGACTTTATGAGGCCATGCTAGAGGCGAAGGAGAAAGGGATGGTCCGTCATATCGGGATCACAAACCATAGACTCCATATCGCGAAGGAAGCCATTGAGAGCGGTCTCTATGAAACGTTGCAATTTCCGTTTTGCTACCTTGCAACGGAGAAGGACATTGAGCTCGTGGAGGCTTGCAAACAGGCGAACATGGGCTTTATCGCCATGAAGGCGCTGTCCGGTGGGCTGATCACGAATTCTGCCGCCGCCTATGCATATTTGGCACAATATGATAACGTCCTGCCCATTTGGGGCATTCAGAGGGAGAGGGAATTGGACGAATTCCTGTCCTATATTGAAAATCCTCCCGTATTAAATGAAGAATTACAGGCCGTGATCGATAAGGACAGGAGCGAGCTTCTCGGGGAGTTTTGCCGAGGCTGCGGTTATTGCATGCCGTGTCCCGTTGGGATCGAGATCAATAACGCAGCGCGCATGAGCCTCATGCTCCGCCGGGCTCCTTCCAAGGCATGGCTGACGCCGCAATGGCAGGAAAAGATGAAGAAGATCGAGAATTGTCTGCACTGTGGAAAATGCAAGGGGAAATGCCCCTACGGCCTTGACACGCCTACCCTTCTGGAAAAGAATTACAAGGATTATCAGGAAATCTTGGCCGGAAAAGAATTTTAGGGTTCTAAACCTTCTCCCTTGTCCATAAACTATACTAATGGGAAACTAAGAAGGGAGAATAAGAACAATGGCAAGAGGACCCAGAAAGACCATGGAGCAAAAGATCGAGGCAAAACAGGAGCTCATTGAAGCCCTCGAAACCCGCCTCGACTCTGAACGAACCGAACTAGAGGATTTACTTCGCGAGAAACGACTAAAGGAGCTTGAAACCGTTGAAGAACTCATCGAGGAAAGCGGCCTTGATGCATCCGAAGTCGCCGAGATTCTTCGAAATCACTCTATGCAAATCCAAAGCGCATAGATTAAAAGGCATCCCTTTTGGGGGATGCCTTTTGTCTGCTTATTCGCTCTCGCGAAGGGCCTTTTGGGCCGAGGAGAGCATGAGCTTGATGCGGTTTAGCTGGTTTACTTCGCTGGCACCGGGATCATAATCAATGGCAACAACGTTCGACTGCGGATACGCCTTGCGCAGGGCCTTGATCACACCCTTTCCAACCACGTGATTCGGCAGACATCCGAAGGGCTGCGTGCAGACGATGTTCGGAACGCCCTCATGGATCAATTCCACCATCTCACCGGTCAGGAACCATCCTTCACCCGTCTGATTTCCGATCGATACGATGGGCTTTGCGAATTCCACCGTCTGACGGATGGGATTGGGGGGAACAAAGTGCTTACTCTTTTTGAACTCTTTATTGGAGGCACCGCGCACAATGTGTTCAATGGCCCATATTCCGAGATTCGAGAAGCGCGCGGCCTTCTTGCTGGTACCGAGATGCTCTGCCTTATAAATCTGGTTATAGAAGCAGTAGAGCATGAAGTCCATCAGGTCGGGAACTACGGCCTCGGCGCCTTCGCTTTCCAGAAGCTCCACGAGATGGTTGTTGCCGGCAGGAGAGAACTTCACAAGGATCTCGCCGACAATGCCGACGCGGGGCTTCTTGATGTCAAGAAGCGGGATCTGGTCGAAGTCGCGGATGATCTTACGGCACAGGCTGTTAAATTTCAGCAGGTTAATATGCTTTGACGAAACATAATCCTGGACCACCTTCAGCCATTTTTGATGTACGGCGTCGACGCTTCCGGGGGTCGCTTCATAAGGACGCATGCGATAGACGCAGCGCATGAAGATGTCACCAAAGGCGGCGCTCAGAGCACCGCGAAGAAGGAGCTCCGTATTGATCGGGAAGCCGGGATTGGTCTCAATGCCTCCGATATTCAGGGAAATGACGGGGATCTGTTCCATTCCGGCCTTCTTTAGGGCTCTGCGGATGAATCCGATATAATTGGTCGCGCGGCAACCGCCGCCGGTCTGGGTGATGATCAGAGCCGTGCGATTTAAGTCATATTCCCCGGAAAGAAGCGCCTGCATCAGCTGTCCAACCACCAGGAGGGAAGGATAGCAGGCATCGTTATTGACGTACTTCAGGCCGACGTCCACTGCGTGCTTATTATCATTGCCAAGCACCTTAAAGCGATAGCCAATGGCCGCGAAGGCGGGCTCCATAATGTCAAAGTGGATGGGGCTCATCTGAGGGCAAAGGATGGTATATTCTCCCTTCATCGCCTCAGTAAATTTAACTTTTTCAATGTTGGTGGGACGGATCACGCGCTCCTTGCCCATCTTTTCCCGCACGCGGATCGCGGAGAGCAGGGAACGCACGCGGATTCTTGCCGCGCCGAGGTTATTTACCTCATCAATCTTTAAGCAGGTATAAATCTTGTCGGAACCGGACAAAATGTCACTGACCTGATCGGTCGTTACGGCGTCCAGACCGCATCCGAAGGAATTGAGCTGGATGAGATCCAGGTTTTCCACGGTGCGCACATAGGTTGCGGCCGCATAGAGTCGGCTGTGGTACATCCATTGGTCGGAGACGATCAGAGGTCTGTCTGGACAGCCCATGTGCGAGATGGAATCTTCAGTCAGCACGGCAAGCCCGTAGGAAGTGATCAGTTCCGGAATGCCATGATTGATCTCGGGATCCAGGTGATAGGGTCTGCCGGCAAGAACAATGCCGCGCTTTCCGGTCTCCTTCAGATATTGCAGGGTTTCCTCGCCCTTTTTCTTGACGTCCTCGCGCATGCAATCGAGCTCTTTCCATGCGAGTTCGCAGGCCTCGCGGATCTCGGAAGCGGGAATCTCGGAGAATTCCTTACTCAGGGATTCACTGATGGTATCCACGCTGGCAAAGGACATAAAGGGATTGCGAAGGATCACCTTCCCGTTGGAAATGCTCTCTACGTTGTTCTTGATGTTTTCCGAATAAGAGGTCACAATGGGGCAATTGTAATGGTTGTTTGCCTCAGGCGTCTCATTTCTCTCATAGAACAGGGCGGGATAGAAGATAAAGTCCACCTTCTGATTGATGAGCCATTCCACGTGACCGTGCGCCAGCTTTGCAGGATAGCACTCGGACTCGCTGGGGATGGACTCGATGCCAAGCTCATAGATCTTGCGGTTAGAGCTCGGGGAGAGCACCACGCGGAAGCCAAGCTTCGTAAAGAACACATGCCAGAAGGGGTAATCTTCATACATGTTCAGAACCCTTGGAATGCCGACGGTGCCGCGGGTGGCCTTGTCAGGCTCCAGTGCAGCATAGCTGAACAGGCGCTGCAATTTATAATCAAAGAGATTCGGGACGTTATGTGCGTTCTTCTGACCGCCGATGCCGCGCTCGCAGCGATTTCCGGAGACATACTGACGGCCGCCGGAGAATTTGTTGATGGTCAGACGACAATTGTTGGTACAACCCTTACACTTTGCCATACTCGTCTCGAACTTTAAGTTGCAGATCTTTTCATAAGAGAGCATGGTGGTTTCGTAGCCCTCTTCAAATCGCTCCCTTGCAATGAGAGCCGCGCCAAAGGCGCCCATGATGCCGGCGATGTCGGGACGAATGGCCTCACAGCCTGCGATCTTCTCAAAGCTTCGAAGAACGGCGTCATTATAGAAGGTGCCGCCCTGTACGACGATCTGGTTGCCGAGCTCAGAGGCGTCGGAGACCTTGATCACCTTAAAGAGTGCGTTCTTGATCACGGAGTAAGCAAGTCCTGCGGAGATGTCCGCCACGGAAGCGCCTTCCTTCTGCGCCTGCTTCACCTTAGAGTTCATAAACACGGTGCATCTGGTTCCCAGATCAATGGGATGCTCGGCAAAGAGCGCAGTCTTTGCGAAATCCTGTACGCTGTAATTCAGGGACCTTGCAAAGGTCTCGATGAAGGATCCGCAGCCCGAGGAGCAGGCCTCATTCAGCTGCACGCTGTCAACGGTCTGATTCTTGATCTTAATGCATTTCATGTCCTGACCGCCGATGTCAAGGATGCAATCCACCTTGGGATTAAAGAAAGCAGCGGCATAATAATGCGCAACAGTCTCAACCTCCCCGTCATCCAAGAGGAAGGCGGCCTTCATCAGTGCTTCGCCGTAACCGGTGGAGCAGGAGCGCACGATCTTTACGCCCTCAGGCAGCTGCTCAAAAATCTCCTTTAGGGAGCCGATGGCAGTGGTCAGGGGGCTTCCGCCGTTATTGCTGTAGAAGGAGTACAAGAGGGATCCGTCTTCGCCGACCAGAGCGATCTTTGTGGTCGTGGAGCCGGAGTCGATGCCAAGATAGGCATTTCCCTGATATTCAGAAAGCTTTCCGGTCTTTACGTGGCTGAGCGCGTGACGATCCTGGAAGCTTTGATATTCTTCCTTGGAGGCGAAGAGAGGCTCCATGCGTTCCACTTCGAATTCCATGTGGATCTCGGAGGAAAGCTTGTCAACCATCTCCTGCAGGGTATAATGGGTCCCTGGCTTTGCGGCTGCATCCTTCTTACCAGAGGCAGCCTCCGCAGGGTATTTCTTGCCCTCTGCGGCGTTCATGGCACTGCCCATGGCTGCAAAGAGGTGAGAATTGTCCAGATCAATGGTATGCTCCTCGTCCAGCCGTAAGGTGCGGATAAAGGCGACCTTCAATTGATCGAGGAAGTGGAGCGGTCCGCCGAGAAAGGCTACGTGACCGCGAATGGGCTTGCCGCAGGCAAGTCCTGAGATGGTCTGATTGACAACGGCCTGGAAAATGGAGGCGGAGAGGTCTTCCTTCGTCGCGCCCTCGTTGATCAGCGGCTGGATGTCGGTCTTTGCAAACACGCCACATCTTGCGGCAATGGTATATAGGGAGTGATACCCCTTGGCATATTCGTTTAGGCCTGCAGCATCCGTCTGGATCAGGGAAGCCATCTGGTCGATGAAGGAACCGGTACCGCCGGCGCAAATGCCGTTCATGCGCTGTTCCACGTTTCCGCCTTCAAAATAGATGATCTTTGCATCTTCGCCGCCGAGCTCGATGGCAACGTCGGTCTTGGGAGCAAGCACCTTGAGAGCCGTTGCGACGGCGATCACCTCCTGCGTAAAGGGTACCTGCAGGTGGTTTGCAAGCGTCAGACCGCCGGAACCGGTGATCATGGGCCAAAGCATCATGTCGCCCAGCTGATCGTAGGCCTCCTGAAGGAGAGAGGAAAGCGTCTCGCGAATATTGGCATAATGGCGCCGATAATCCGAGAAAAGCAATTCGTTTTGCTCGCTTAAGATGGCGATCTTGACGGTGGTGGAACCTATGTCAATGCCGAGGGTGGCCTCAGGCAGAGCACTATTCATTTGTTCGGTTTTTAAATTCACTAAAGCTTCTGACATTCTTACAAAAACCTTCCTTTTGACATTCTTTATGATTATACGACAAAAAGCCATAAAAAGCAACGAACAAAAACTGTAAAATGTTTAAAGATCCTTAAAATAAAATAAAATAAGACGGCCATGGTTTACTTCTCGGAAACTTAATGGTAAAATATGGGAGTATGGCGAATTCGAAAGTTCGCTAATTCTATGGTAGAAAAGAGACTAGTAATGAGCAATTTTGAAAGAAAATTTGGGAAATATGCGATCCGGAATCTGACCATCATCCTGATCGGGTGCTATGCCATTGGATATATCATGGCATATGTCAATTGGGATTTCTTAAACTTCCTGACGCTAGACGTTCATAAAATCTTGATGAAGGGACAGGTCTGGAGGGTCATTTCCTGGATTTTAGTCCCGCCGGAGAGCTTTGACATCTTCACGCTTATCATGCTATTTTTCTATTACAGCATTGGTACCACCATGGAACGCACCATGGGGACTTATAAGTACAACGTGTTTATCTTCCGAGGCATCCTTCTCACCGTGGTTGGCGCATTCCTTTGTTATGGCCTGTGTCAGCTGATTTATGGCGTGATCCTCAAGGACGTAGATCCCGGGTATGTTCAGATGCTTTTTGAAAGCACGGCTTATTTGTTTAGCACCTATTACATCAACATGTCGATCTTCCTGGCATTTGCCATTGTCTATCCTGAGATGCAGGTGCTCCTGATGTTTGTGATCCCGATCAAGGTGAAATGGCTTGGGATCCTGGATCTTGTACTTCTCGGGTATTCCTTTGTCGTTGGGGATATTTTCACGAAGTTTGCCATCGGCGCCGCCTTGGTGAACGTGGCGATCTTCTTCTTTACGGTGCGAAGCCTAAGCCACTTGAGGCCGAAACAGATCAAGCGCAGAGTGGAGTTTCACCAGAAGGTGCAGAAGGCGCAGGGACTGACCAAGCATAAATGTGCGATCTGCGGGCAGACGGAGCAGGATGATCCGAGCCTCGAGTTTCGTTTTTGCTCGAAGTGTAACGGTAATTATGAGTATTGCTCCAAGCATTTATATTCGCATGAGCACGTGAAATAAAGGGAAAACACGGCGCAGAAGGCCAACTTAAATGAAAATGACAAAAAACATGGCGCGAAAGGCTAGTTTACAGGGAAATGACAGCACCATACGCAAAAGGAGAATTCAGTGAACAGGGAAGTTGAGTTTGCAAAGAAGCTGGAAGAAGTGAAGGCTCTTGCCAGGGAACAAGGGAATATGATCACGCAGGAGCAGGTGCTGGAAGCATTTGAAGCGCTGGAGCTCTCCGGCAAGCAGATGCAGATGGTGTATGATTATCTGCTCCAGAGTAAGATCGGTATCGGGCAGCACCTGACTCCCGAGGATTATCTCACGGAGAAGGAGCTGGATTACCTGGAGGAGTATCTGTCCGCAATTGAGGGACTTGGAGAGGTGTCCGAAGGGGAGAGGGAGGCCATAACGCTTTCCGCCATGGCGGGAGATCTGGATGCGCAGAGGAGACTGACGGAAATCTATCTTCGCGAGGTGCCGCAGATCGCAAAGCTCTATGCGGGACAGGGCGTTTTCCTGGAGGATCTGATCGGAGAAGGAAATCTTGCATTGACTGTTGGAGTCTCCATGCTGGGAAGCCAGGAAAATGCCAAGGAGGCTCTCGGGCTTCTCGGGAAAATGATCATGGATGCCATGGAGACGCACATTCAGGAGAACGCGGATGAGAAAAAGATCGATGCCAGGGTTGCCGAGAAGGTAAATCTCGTGGCGGACAAGGCCAGAGAGCTTTCCGAGGAGCTTCGCCGCAACGTGACCGTCGCGGAGTTGATGGAGGAGAGCGGGCTTTCCGAGAAGACGATCCGAGATGCGATCAGAATGAGCGGCTTTAAGATCGAAGGCATCGACCTGAGCGAATAAAGGATTGATTGATGATATTGCAATAGACTCAGGCGTCTATGTGCAGTGGGCGGCAAGGAGAAAGCCAGATGGGAAATCAGGTGGTTTACGAGGACGGGAAATATTGCATGCAGGACGTGGGAACGCTTTACGTGGGATGTAAATTCCATTTTGGAGAGCTGCTCGAAAATGAAGAGATCCCGTTTAAGTTCCGGCTTCTCTGCGAACGGTATCTTTCGACGGAATCGGACCGGGAGGATACGCTGGAGACGCATCTTTATTACCTGGATCCAAAGAGCTTTGTGGTAAAGATCTATAAGCAGCTCAAGGCAAAGATCAAGATCAATGTGTTACAGGAGAAAAAGGATCGACAGGGTCACGTTCAAAGGGAGTACGTAACGAAGAATCTGAGCATTGAAGAGCTGACGGCGATGACGCCGGCGCAGAAAGAAGAGCTGGGCGTCGTCATTCAGGAGCTGGCCGTGAGCAAATTCGCCTTAATGGCTTTCTGATCATTAAAGGATTGAAACAATAAAATGAATGGGAGAGGACAAGATGAGAGAATTGAAAGAGTATGAAGTATTAAGCACGCAGGAAATTTCCATCGGCGCATTCAAGACAAACGCCATGGTGCTTAAGCACGTGAAGACGGGAGCAAAGGTGGCCGTTTTGGAGAACGATGATGAGAATAAGGTGTTTTATATCGGCTTTCGCACGCCGCCGAAGGATTCCACGGGCGTTGCGCACATCTTGGAGCATTCCGTACTCTGCGGATCCGAGAAGTATCCCTTGAAGGATCCCTTTGTCGAGCTTGCGAAGGGTTCATTGAATACCTTTTTGAATGCCATGACCTATCCTGACAAGACCGTTTATCCCATTGCGAGCTGTAATGATCAGGATTTCCAAAATCTGATGGACGTGTATCTCAATGCAGTGTTCCATCCCAATATTTACACGAAAAAGGCCATTTTCCTGCAGGAGGGTTGGCATTATGAGATGGATGAAGAGGGGAAGCTCTCTTATAACGGTGTTGTCTACAATGAGATGAAGGGAGCGTTCTCTGACGCGGATGAGATTTTATACCGTGAGATCCAGAATTCCCTGTTTCCTGATACCTCCTATGGCGTGGAGTCCGGCGGTGACCCGAAGGTCATTCCGGAGCTGACCTATGAGGATTTCCTTGCATTCCACGGAAGATATTATCATCCCTCCAACAGCTACATTTATCTCTATGGTAACATGGACGTGGCCGAGAAGCTTACGTTCATCGACAGGGAGTATCTCTCAAAGTATGAGGCGATCGAGCTGGATTCCGAGATCAAGCGCCAGCCTGCCTTCGAGGCACCGAGAAGGTTTGAACGCGAATATCCCGTGGATGAGGGAGAGGACTTAAAGGAGAAGGCCTATCTTTCCGTCAATTATGTCGTTGGGGACAATCTGGATCCCCTCACCTACGTGGCATTCCAGATCCTGGACCGCGTGATCTGTAACATTAACGGCGCTCCGCTGAAGATGGCACTTTTGGACGCAGGTCTTGGCAAGGACGTCTACAGCATTTATGACAATGGGATCAAGCAGCCCAGCTTTAGCATTGTCGCAAAGGACACGGACGCTTCCCGCGAGGAAGAATTCATAAAGATCGTGGACGAGACGCTTCGTAAGATCGTAAAGGACGGACTTGACAAGAAGGCGATCGAAGCCAGCCTGAATTCCTTTGAATTCAAGTATCTGGAGGCGGATTACGGACGCTTCCCGAAGGGACTGATGTATGGTCTGCAGGCGCTGGACAGCTGGCTGCATGATGACTTAAAGCCCTTCATTCACGTAGATGCCAACAAGACCTTTGAGACGCTGCGCGAGAAGATCTCCACGAATTATTATGAGGAATTGATCGAAAAGTACCTGCTGTCGAACAGTCACAAGGCCGTGCTTGTCATGAAGCCGAAGGAAGGCCTTTTGGAGGAGCAGGAAAAGGCCCTGGAAGAGAAGTTGGCCGGGATCCGCGCAAAGCTTACCGAGAGCGAGATCGAGGCGATCAAAGAGGACGAGAAGGCGCTGAAGGCCTTCCAGGACCGCGAAGATACGCCGGAGGAGCTTCTTGTCCTGCCCATGTTAAAGAGAGAAGAACTTGGGAAGCAGGCGGCGAAGCTTTATAATGAGCCTAGAAAGATCGGGGAGACGGAGTTCCTTTTCCACGACGTGTTCACGAATGGCGTCGGATATTTGAATCTGTCCTTCGACCTGAAGAATGTTCCCGCGGAGTATTATCCCTATATTGGACTGCTTCGCGTCGTGATGTTTGACCTTAGCACGAAAAGTTATCATTACGGTGATCTTGTGAATGAGATCGATCTTTATACCGGCGGCATGACCTCTGCGATCGGCATTTCACAAAGCTATCGCCAGCCTGGTCAGTGCAGGTGCTTCTTCCAGATCAATGCAAAGTACACCTACCGCAATTTGGAAAAGGTGATGGAGCTGGCTCGTGAGGTATGCCTGAGCAGTCAGTATGAAGATGAGAAGAGACTCCTTGAGATCCTTCGGGAATATAAGACGGCCACGCAGCAGACCATGGTTGCAGCAGGCCATTCCGTTGCTGCAGGAAGGGCGCTGGCTTATGAAAATCTTGCCGCTGCCTATTCGGACGTGCTCTCGAAGCTTTCGCTCTATCGTCTGGGTAGTGCGATCGAGGAGAAGTATGATGAGAGAAAGTCGGAACTGATCGATAAGCTACAGATGCTGGCTAAGATGATCTTCCGTCCGGAGAACCTGCGCGTTGACTTTACCGGTGCAAGGGAGGAGCTTTCGAAGCTTGAGAAGGAGATCGAAAGCTTCAAGGCAGATCTCTATACCTGTGAGGTGCCTAAGGGAAGCTTTGTTCCCACGCTGGAGAAGAAAAACGAGGGCTTCATGGAGCCGAGCCAGGTACAGTATGTCTGCCGTGCAGGAAACTATCGGACAAAGGGGCTTCCTTATGACGGCAGCCTGAAGGCCCTGAAGGTGATGATGGGATATGAGTATCTTTGGATGAACGTTCGCGTGCGCGGCGGTGCCTATGGATGCATGTGTAATTTCGGGACGACGGGAGAGAGCTATTTCGTGTCTTACCGTGATCCGCACCTTAAGAAGACCATTGAGACTTATCAGGGAGCCGCTGATTTTATCCGCCAGTTCCAGGCGGATGAGCGCACCATGACAAAGTACGTGATCGGAGCCATCGGTGAGATGGATACGCCCATGACGCCTTCCGCGAAGGGAAGCTTTTCCAAGGAGGCATGGCTTTCGGGCGTGACGGAGGAAGATCTTCAGAAAGAGAGGGATGAACTGCTTGCGACTACGCCGGAAAAGATCCGTTCGCTGGCAGCGTACGTGGATGCATTCATGGGGGATGAATGCTTTACCTGCGCAGGAAATACGGCGAAAATTCGTGAGAATGAGAAATTATTCGGGCGGATCGAGAACCTTTTCTGACGTAGTGCGTCTATTGGGGTAGAACGGAAGAAGACTTCCGTGAGGGAATTAGATGTAAGCAAAGGGAGGAAAAGCTATGAAAAAGAGACAAATGGGAAAGGCGAAACGGTATCTGTTTCAGGCCATCGCCATCTTCAGCGCTGCCGCACTGCTTGCAGGCTGCGGGGCATCGGGGTCGGCGGAGTATAAGAATGCTGCTGACAATGCGCGTTATGAAAGCAGCAGTTATTCCGGTTCCAAGGGTGATTACTATGGAGAGGAAGCTCTTTGGGAGGACGGTTCCATGGAAATGGCTGACGCCGGGAGTAATCCCAGTGCGGAGACGTATTCCAAGACTTCTGCCAGCAAGAGAAAGCTCATCAAGACCGTCAACATGAACGTGGAGACGCAGGAATATGAGACATTGATGTCGAACCTGGAAAAGCGTGTCAAGGAGCTTGGCGGCTATGTTCAAAATCTCGAGAGCTATAACGGAAGCAGATATGGTTATGGCAGCCGTAACGATTATTACGTAAAGCGCTATGCAAACATGACACTGCGTATTCCGCAGGAGCGTCTGGACGAGTTCGTGAATTCCATTTCTGACTTGGCCAACGTGGTCAACAGAAGCGAGAGAGTGGACGACGTAACGCTCCAGTACGTAGACGTAAAGAGCCACAAGGAATCCCTGCAGGTGGAGCAGGAAAGACTGCTCGCACTCTTAGAGCGTGCGGAAAAGCTGGAAGACATCATCACGCTGGAAAATCGCCTGACGAACGTGCGTTATCAGATCGAGAGCATGGAGTCAACGCTCCGTACCTTTGATGATCAGGTGGATTACAGTACCGTGACTCTGCGGGTCGATGAGGTTGAGGTTTATACGCCCGTGGAAGTGAAGAAGCAGAGCAACTGGGAGCGTATGACGGCTGGTTTCGTAGAGAGCCTTGAGGACGTAAGGGACGGCATCGTGAACTTCTTTATATGGGTTGTGATCCATCTTCCTTACCTTGTGATCTGGGCGATCGTGATCACGATCATCGTGCTTCTTATCAGGAGATCTTTGAAGAAAAAGCATGGAAAGCATGCCGAGAACGAAGCAAAGAATAGCGAAACATTGGATAAGCTAAGAAAGATCAACGAGGCAAAGGAAAAAAAGACCGAAGAGAAGAATTCGGAAGAAAAGAAACCTGAAGAGAAATAGGAATCTGAAGAATAGCAGGAAGGGTCGGAAGGCCTAGGAGGAGGATCAAATGAGTTTACCAAGTGGTGCCATTACCGCTATCGTGATTGCCATGATCGCAGGCATTGTCATTCCCGTGGGATTGTTATTACTGGTCCGGAAGAAGGCGGGGAGTGCCTGGATGGCATTCGTCTGGGGATGCCTTGTCATGCTCGTGTTCGCGATGTCTCTGGAATCCGTCGTGCATATGGCAGTATATGAAACTCCGGTTGGGCAGACCATCTGGGGGAATACGTTCCTCTATGCGCTTTATGGCGGACTGATGGCCGGGCTTTTTGAAGAGACGGGTCGGTTTCTTGCCTTCAAGATCCCGATGAAAAACATGATGGAAAATGACGGAAATGCGCTGGGCTATGCGGCGGGACACGGAGGCTTTGAAGCGTTTTCACTTCTGTTTTTCACCATGATGAACAACCTGACTTATGCAATGGTGATGCAGCATCCCGATAAGATGGCACAGGTCTATGAGCTGGCAACCCCGGAGCAGGCCGAGCAGATCCGGCAGGTTTATGAACTTCTTTCCGTCACGCCTGCTACAACATATCTGGTATCCATCGCAGAGCGGTGCGGCGCGATCCTCTTGCAATTTGGACTTACGATGTTTGTCTGGTTCGCGGTCAAGAAGGGCGGAAAGAAGATCTGGTATTTTCCGCTGGCCATTTTACTGCATGCCTTCGTGGACGGAAGCATGGTCCTCATCAACAAGCTGACTGGAAGCGTTGCCGTGACGGAAATCTATATCTGGGTGATGGCAATTGTAGTCGACGTCCTGGCTTATTTCCTCTGGAAGAAGGAGCAGGGGAGAATCGTGAAAGATCAGGCACCCACAAAAGAAACAAATCATAAAGCGATCCTATAAAAAAGCGCTGGCAGATCATTCTGCCAGCGTTTCCCATTCTTCGTATTTCTTTTCCAGTTCTTCCCGGAGCGCTTCCTGCTCCTTGGTAAGCTCCTGAAGCTTTAAGGATTTGGTTGCCACCTCCGGATCAGACATTTCTTCGTCAATCTTCGCGATGCGATCTTCCAGCTCGGCGATCCTTGTCTCACATTTCCTTAAATCATTTTCCTTCTTGCGGATCCGTGCTTCCTCTTCCTTTTTTGCCTTATAATCCTGGGCACCGGAGCTAAGTGGCTTTGAGTCCGAAGGATTTAAGGTACCTTCAGAAGGCTTTTTCGAGGAGGCAGCGTTCGCGCCGGATAAGCTGCCTTGCTCCCGAAGAAGCTGATCTTGCAAGGCCTTCATATGATCTTCATGCTTTTCCAGATAATAATCATAATTTCCGATATAGTTCACGAAGTGATTCTGCGTCAGCTCGAGAATGCGATGGGCCGTCCGATTGATGAAATAACGGTCATGGCTGACATAGAGGACGGTGCCCTCATAATTATTCAGGGCATCCTCGAGGATTTCCTTCGAGGCGACGTCCAAATGGTTCGTGGGCTCATCGAGAATGAGGAAATTGGCATTTCCCAGCATAAGCTTTGCTAACGACATGCGTCCGCGTTCTCCGCCGCTCAAGTCGCGGATCAGCTTAAAGACGTCCTCGCCGGTGAAGAGGAATGCGGCAAGGATGTTACGGATTTCCGTGTTGGTGAGCCAAGGGTATTCATCGGAGATTTCTTCGAATAAGGTCTTCTCGGGATGAAGCACGTGGTGCTCCTGGTCATAATATCCGATCTCGACGTTAGTCCCTAGGGTAAAGGAGCCTTCGTCCGCCGGGAGTACTTCGTTCAGGATCTTGAGCAAAGTGGTCTTTCCGGTCCCGTTGTCGCCGATGATGGCAACGTGCTCGCCGCGCTTGATCTCAAAGGAGACGTCTCGGAAGAGCTCTTTCCCGTCAAAGGATTTTGAGAGTCCTTCCACCTTTAGCACGTCCTTGCCGCTTTCACGGTGGGGCGTGAGAGTAAGCTTCATGTCGGTGTTCGCTTCGGTCGGCTTTTCAATCCGTTCGATCTTGTCCAACATTTTTTCACGGCTCTCCGCGCGCTTGATGGACTTCTCACGATTGAAGGACCTAAGCTTTTCGATTACGGCCTCCTGATGCTGGATCTCGCGCTGCTGGTTGAGATACGCATTCATGGCGGCGATGCGGAGCATTTTCTTTTTCTCGGCGTAGGCCGTATAGTTCCCAAGGAAGGTGGTGACCTTCGTCTGATCGATCTCGATGATCTTCGTCGCGATCCGATCCAGGAAAAAGCGGTCATGGGAGACGATGAGAACGGCTCCCTTATAATTCAGCAAATAGGTTTCGAGCCATGCGATGGAGTTTAAGTCCAAGTGGTTCGTGGGCTCGTCGAGGATGATCAGGTCAGGCTTTTGCAACAGGAGCTTACCTAGTGCAACGCGGGTTTTCTGGCCGCCGGAAAGGGTGCTGACGGACTTGGAAAACTCTTCTTCGGAAAAGCCAAGGCCTTTCAGAACGCCGATGATCTCGCTTTGACAGGAATACCCGCCGCCCATTTCATAAGCGTGCGTGAGATCGGCATACCGCTTCATCAAAGCATCTAAGGCATCGCCGGAGAGTCCCTTCATGTCCTTTTCGCATTGCCGCATTTCCTCCTCGAGAAGGAGAAGATGCTTTTTCACGGAAAGAAGCTCTTCATAGATAGTATTTTCCGTGTTCACGGCGTGATTCTGCGCAAGATAACCTAAGGTCTTGCCCTTCGAGAGGGTGACAAGACCTTCGTCCGGAGCATATTCTCCGACAATGATCCGAAGAAGCGTCGTTTTTCCGGCGCCGTTAATGCCGACAATGGCGGCTTTTTCGTAATCCTCGATATGAAAGCTGACGTTTTGCAGCACTTTATTTTCCACAAATTCTTTTGAAACGTTCTGGCAGGACAAGATCATGACAACACCCGTGGGACAAAACCCATACCTTTCTCAAGGTTTCATTTTATAAGTTTTCAGAAGGACTGTCAAGTGATGGAGATTATATTGACACGTTTTTAACAAAGTGATATAGTTTTAATGGAAATAAGGAAATATTGCAAAGTGAGACGGAATCTAGAAAAGAAACGGAGGGCATCAGCCTTGACGGAGAATGAGAAGGAAATTTCACAGGCGGTGATCGGCCGTCTGCCCAGATATTTTCGGTATTTAGGAGAGCTTCGGGACGAGGGAGTGGAAAGGATCTCCTCCCAGGACCTCAGTGAGTTAATGAAGGTGACTGCCTCCCAGATCCGCCAGGATTTCAACAATTTCGGCGGGTTTGGTCAGCAGGGCTATGGTTATAACGTGGAATACCTCTATCAGGAGATCGGCAAGATCCTTGGCCTTGACCGGACGCATAATTTCGTGATCGTCGGCTCAGGCAATCTTGGCCGCGCCCTTGGCAATTACTTGAATTTTGAGCGCCGCGGTTTCCTCCTCAAGGGAATGTTCGATCAAAATCCCGAGGTGATCGGGACTGAGGTACGTGGCGTCAAGATCATGCCGATGGAAGAGATGGAGCGGTTCGTACGTGAAAATGACATTGAGATCGCAGTGCTGACCCTTCCGAAGACCAGCGCGGTCGGCGTGGCTGACAAGCTGGCGCAAAATGGCATTAAGGCAATCTGGAACTTCGCGCACGTGGACTTAAATCTCCCGAAGGAGATCCAGGTGGAGAACGTGCATCTGTCCGACAGCCTGATGAAGCTGTCCTATAACCTGACCCGTTATCGTAAGGAGCAGGAGGAATAAATGCGTTATCTTGTGACAAGCGCTGAAATGAAAGAATATGACGGAAATACCATAGAGCGCATCGGAATCCCCGGCATGGTGCTGATGGAGCGCGCCGCGCTGGAGACTTTTTATGCGCTGAAGGAGAAGGGCTGGGCGCTCCCCGGGAAACGGGTTCTTGTGATCGCCGGGCACGGAAATAACGGCGGAGACGGACTTGCACTGGCTAGGCTTCTTTGCGAGGCAGGGTCAGAGGTCTTTGTCCTTGCGGTCGGAGAAGAAGCGAAGGCCACGGACCAGTGGAAGAGTCAGCGAAGGATCCTGGAGTCATATCCGGTCTGCTTTGTCAAGGAATGGCAAGAGGAAGCATATGATTTGATCATAGACGCGCTGTTTGGCGTTGGGCTCTCAAGAGAGCTTTCCGGAGTGTATGAAGCCTTGATCCAAAAGGCAAATGAAGCGCCTGCGATCAAGGTGGCGATGGACGTGCCAAGCGGGTTAAATTGTGATGACGGGCGGATCATGGGATGCATCTTTCATGCGGATCTGACCGTGACCTATGGATTTGAAAAAAGAGGACTGTATCTTTTCCCAGGATGCGAAGCCGCAGGAGAGGTAAGACTTGCAAAGGTTGGGATCGACAGGCACGCGTTTTTTGAACATACGCCCTCTTGCTTTACGCTGGAGGATAGCCTGGAAGAATTGCTTCCAAAGCGCAAGAAAAGCGGAAATAAAGGCACCTTTGGCAAGGCGCTGATCCTTGCGGGTGACTGGAACATGGCCGGCGCTGCCGTGCTTTGCGCGAGAGCTTGCTATCGACTTGGCGCCGGCATGGTGAAGGTATTAACGCACCCGGAAAACCGCGTAATTTTGCAGGGAGCCTTGCCGGAAGCATTGCTTGGGCCTATCAATGATTTGGATGAGATCCGAAAAAGCCTGGATTGGTGCGATCTTGTCTGCATCGGGCCTGGACTTGGAAGATCGGCGGAAGCGCTGGCAGCATTCCGGGAGATCCTCAAGGCGGAAATGAGCGTGGAGAAACCGCTCGTCATCGATGCGGACGGATTGAATCTCATGACCATGGAACCCGACCTGATGAGTGCCGTCAAAGACCTTGGAAGCAAGGGAAGAACGATTCTTTTAACGCCTCATCCAGGGGAGCTAAAGAGGATCTGGGAGGCATTACATCCCAAGGAGAAACCCATTTCCATGGAGGAGCTGACTTGTGGCCTTAGCAGCCGTGGGATGGAGGTCGCAGAAAAGCTTTCCGCCATTGTTGTTGCAAAGGATGCGAGAACCTTTGTCTGCAAGGCAGGGGAACCGGTCTGCATGAATCTTTCCGGGAATAGTGGCATGGGCACGGCAGGAAGCGGAGACGTACTTGCCGGGATCATCACGGCGTTCCTAGCGCAGGAATGCCACGGGGAGACATGGAATGGGAAGGATGCGTTCCTTTCTGCCTGCAAGGCCGTCAGAGCCCATGGACTGCTCGGTGACAAGGCGGCAAACCTGTTGTATGAAAAGGCTGCAGACTTGTCGGAGCATCAGACAGGGAATCTCCTTGGTGAGCATGGCGTGATGGCAGGGGATCTGATCCCTTGACGGAACGTTTGCCGTATGATTAGATATTTTGAATATAATTAAGCAAATATGGAGGCTGAAATGTTAACAATTCAGGAATCCGTAGAGACCTATCAGCGCGTCAGGGTGGACATTGACCTCGACGCTGCCGTGGAAAACATGAACAACATGAAAGAGCATCTTCATCCTGAGACAAAGATGCTCGCCGTGATCAAGACGGACGGATATGGACATGGAGCCGCGCAGATCGCGAGCGTGCTTGAACCGTTAGATTATGTCTGGGGATATGCAACGGCAACGCCGGAGGAAGCGCATCTTTTGCGCGTCAGCGGCATCAAAAAGCCCATCCTGATCCTTGCCTATACCTTCCCGTATTGTTATCAAATGCTTGCGGAAAATGAGATCCGGCCGGCGGTGTTTCGAGAAGACATGTTAGTCCAGCTCGAGGAAGCGGCGAAGCTATCTGGAAAGCCGATCAAGGTACACCTGAAGGTGGACACGGGCATGGGAAGGATCGGCGTTGCGCCGGATGCATCCGGACTCGCCTTTGTGGAAAAGCTTATGAACTATCCGCACTTAGAGCTTGAGGGCGTTTTCACGCACTTTGCAAGGGCGGATGAACTGGATAAAAGTCATGCGATGGAGCAGCTAAGACGCTTTCAGGAGTTCACGGACGCCGTGGAGCAAAAGCTCGGCAGAAAGATCCCGCTCAAGCATTGCTCCAACAGCGCAGGCATCCTGGAGATCCCGGAGGCTAACATGGACTTGGTGCGTGCCGGCATAACGCTCTACGGATTATATCCTTCGGATGAAGTGAAAAAGGACATTGTGCCGCTTCGGCCGGTCTTAAGTCTTCACAGTCACGTGGTATTCGTAAAGGACGTCCTGCCGGGACAGAGCATCAGCTACGGCGGTACCTTTACTGCAGACCGCCCCATGCGCGTCGCGACGATCCCCGTAGGCTATGGGGACGGATATCCCAGAAGCCTTTCTTCCAAAGGCTTTGTTATGATCCAGGGAAAGAAGGCACCCATTCTTGGAAGGGTTTGCATGGACCAGTTCATGGTGGACGTAAGCGAGATCCCGGAATGTCAAAATGGCGATGAAGTCACCTTGATCGGAGAAGGCATCACTGCAGAGCTTTTGGGCGATCTCTCCGGGAGATTTAATTATGAATTAGTCTGCGACCTCGGGAAGAGAATCCCCCGCGTCTTTTACGTAAAAGGCAAGCCGGTAGCCGTGAGAGATTACTATCAGGATTAAGGAAAAACGTATACCTCTGAGAAAAATGGAAAGACTATCCACGTGATCATAAATATGATGCCTGGAGGTTTTATGAAAAGAGGAGACGTGTATTATGCGGATCTAAGACCAGTCGTTGGATCCGAGCAGGGCGGCATCAGGCCTGTTTTGATCGTTCAAAATGACGTGGGAAACCGTCACAGTCCCACGGTCATCATCGCAGCCATCACGAGTCGCGTGAACAAGGCAAAGCTGCCGACGCACATTGAGATCAGTTCCGTGAATTATGACTTTGCGAAGGATTCCGTGGTGCTTTTGGAACAGCTTCGCACCATCGACAAGACGAGACTGAGGGACAAGGTATGTCATCTGGAGGGCGAAGTAATGCGAAGGATCGACAGGGCGCTTCGGATCAGCCTGGAACTGACTACATAAGAGAAAAGAAGGCAAGAAGAAAACCCCTTGAAGAATGGCGGAAACAATGTTATACTAAAGGGTAAGCTTGTGTCAAATGAACAAATAAACAGAGAAGAAAAAAGGAGTAAAGTACTATGTCAGGACATTCCAAATTTGCGAACATTAAGCATAAAAAGGAGAAAAACGACGCCGCGAAGGGTAAGATCTTTACCATCATCGGCCGTGAGATCGCCGTTGCCGTAAAGGAAGGCGGCCCCGATCCCAACAATAACTTTAAGCTTGCAACCGTGATCGCAAAGGCGAAAGCAAATAACATGCCGAACGATACCATTGAGCGCGGCATTAAGAAGGCTGCAGGCGACGTCGGCAACGTAAACTATAAGTATGTGACCTACGAAGGCTATGGCCCCAACGGCATCGCGATCATTGTTGACGCGTTGACCGATAATACCAACCGTACCGCCGCAAACGTAAGAAGTGCGTTCACCAAGGGCCAGGGCAACGTTGGCACTCCCGGATGCGTGTCCTTCATGTTTGACAAGAAGGGTCAGATCATCATCGACAAGGAAGAGTGCGACATGGAGGCAGACGATCTGATGATGATCGCCCTTGATGCCGGCGCGGAGGACTTTAGTGAGGAAGAGGACAGCTTCGAGGTCCTGACGGATCCCGACAGTTTTGAACAGGTGAGAAAGAGTCTGGAGGATGCAGGCATTCCCATGCTGAGTGCGGAAGTGACTATGATCCCTCAGAATTACGTGGAACTCACCGATGAGACCGCGATCAAGAACCTGCAGAGAACCCTGGACATTCTCGATGAGGATGACGACGTGCAGGCAGTATATCACAACTGGGATGAGTAAATTACAATAAGATCACACAAGGAGAAAGCCAGTGCGCCTGGCTGGGAGGACAAAAATGGAACAACAATATCAGCGTGACACAATTTGCGTACAGTCCGGATGGAAGCCGAAGAAGGGTGAACCCAGAGTGCTTCCGATCTATCAGAGCACGACCTTCAAGTATGAGACTTCCGAGCAGATGGGTAAGCTCTTTGACTTAGAGGAAAGCGGATATTTCTATACCAGACTGCAGAATCCCACGAATGATTTCGTGGCTTCCAAGATCTGCGAGCTCGAGGGCGGCGTTGCAGCCATGCTGACAAGCTCCGGTCAGGCAGCGAACTATTATGCCGTATTCAACATTTGTGAGACGGGAGACCATTGCATCATGTCTTCCTCTGTTTACGGCGGTACCTTTAACCTTTTGACCGTCACCATGAAAAAGATGGGGATCGAATGCACGGTTGTTGATCCTGACCTCCCTGCAGAGGAGCTTTCCAAGGCCTTTCGTGAGAACACGAAGTGCGTGCTCGCAGAGACGATCTCGAATCCGACCAACGTGATCCTGGACATTGAAAAGTTTGCGAAAGTGGCGCATGAGCATGGCGTTCCGCTGATCGTTGACAATACGTTCGCAACGCCCATCAATTGCCGTCCCTTCGAGTGGGGGGCCGACATTGTGACTCATTCCACCACGAAGTACATGGACGGACATGCCATGACGGTTGGCGGATGTATCGTGGATTCCGGTAATTTTGACTGGGAGAAATATGCGGACAAGTTCCCCGGACTGACGACACCCGATGATTCCTATCACGGCATCACTTATACCAAGAAGTTTGGCAAGGGTGCTTATATCACTAAGGCTACCGCGCAGCTGATGAGAGATCTTGGCTCCATCCAGTCTCCTCAGAATGCTTTCCTGTTAAATATTGGCCTTGAGACCCTTCCCCTTCGCATGGAGAAGCATTGCGCCAACGCTCAGAAGGTTGCAGAGTTCCTCGAGAAGCATGAGAAGGTTGCCTGGGTCAATTATGCCGGCCTTGAGAGCAACAAATATCATGCGCTCGCACAGAAATACATGCCGAACGGCACCTGCGGCGTGATCGCCTTTGGCTTAAAGGGCGGCAGAAAGGTTTCTGAGAAGTTGATGGATCACTTAAAGCTTGCAGCGATCGTGACCCACGTGGCGGATGCAAGAACCTGCGTGCTTCATCCCGCAAGCCACACGCATCGTCAGATGACGGACGAGCAGCTTCTTGACGCAGGCATTGCGCCTGACCTGATCCGTTTTTCCGTAGGAATCGAGAACATTAAGGACATCCTTGCTGATCTGGAGCAGGCTTTGGATCAGATTTAATATAATACCGAAGGAGAAGAGGCCATGGACAGATTGTCGATCGTCGTGCCTTGTTATAACGAGGAAGAGGTGCTAAAGATCACCTTTCAGGCATTGCGAGACACCTTAAATGATCTGGCAAAAAAGAATAAGATTTCGCCTGACAGTTTTCTTCTCTTTGTGGATGACGGAAGCAAGGACCTTACCTGGAAGCTGATCGAGGAGGAGCACGCTGCCTTCCCGAAGCAGGTGTATGGCGTGAAGCTGGCAGGAAACGTCGGACATCAGTTTGCGCTGACGGCCGGTTTACTTACCGCAAAAGACATGAGCGACGTGACGATCTCCATCGATGCGGACCTGCAGGATGACTTAAACGCCATCGAGGAGATGATCGATAAGTTTCATGAGGGAAATGACATTGTTTATGGCGTCAGGAAGGAACGGAAGACGGATTCCTTCTTTAAGCGCACCACGGCGCAGTGCTTTTATAAGCTCATGGAGATGATGGGCGTTAAGTCTGTTTATAATCATGCAGACTTTCGCCTGATGAGCCGCAGGGCCGTGGAGCAGTTCTCAAAGTACCAGGAGACCAATTTATATCTTCGCGGCATGGTGCCTCTGATCGGATATCAGACCGAGAAGGTATATTATGACCGCAAGGAACGCGCGGCAGGAGAGTCGAAATATCCCTTAAAGAAAATGCTCGCGCTGGCCTTCAACGGTATTTCGTCCTTCAGCATAAAACCGATCTCCATGGTGATGGGACTTGGTTTATGTATTGTGTTCTTTTCCATCTTGGCAGCAATTTATGCACTAGTCTCGTATTTTACTGGTAACGTGGAACCTGGGTGGACTTCCCTGATCTTGTCCATCTGGTTTTTGGGCGGACTGCAACTTTTAGCGATCGGACTTGTGGGGCAGTATATCGGAAAGATCTACATGGAAGTAAAACACAGGCCCAGATACAATGTTGAGAAAGTGCTTTCAAACGAGGATACGAATGAACTGGAAACGGACAAACTTTAGTTATTTGCCCTGGGCCATTTTAGCAGTGATCGCAGGCATCGCCTGCTATTACGCTTCAGAGCCGTTTGGAAAGAGCATTGGCATGCAGGGTAACCTCAAATGGGGAGTATTCGCCGGCGTCCTTCTTGTGGGAGGACTGGTTAGTGCGCTCGTTTTTTGGATGAAGAAAAAGTGGTTTCAGACGATCAGGGAGAAGCAGACCCTGTTTCTTGTGCTGGAGCTGCTTTTCTTTTTTTGTATCCTGACCTTTGGCGTTCTTCTTCGGATCAGGCAGCTTCCCAATTTCTCGGCAGGTAGTTATTATACCTCGGCCATGATGAAATATGGCGTTTCTCTGCCTGGCGATTCTTTCTTTGGTACCGATGATCTCTATGTTCGGATCTTGCACGGCCTATGTTTCCTGCTTGGAAATACGACCTACTTTTGTTTCCGTTTTCACTTGATCCTGACGGTTCTGACCGGAATCCTATGGTACTTTGGCGTTCGCCAGTTGACCGGAAGAGTCGCTGCGTTAACCTTTGCCGGATTCTATTTCCTTGACCCCTATGTGATCAAGGCGAGCACAAATCTGTCGGAAGAATTCTTATTCCTGCTTTTCTTTGGGATCGGACTGCTCTTTGTAAGCGCATTTCTGAAATCCTATCAGAAAAGCTGGATCCCTTGTCTCCTTGCGGGGATCTGGATTGGCATCACTTGCTTCCTCGATCTGATCGGACTGGCACTGCTTTTATTCGCCATCTCTGCGTGGCACTTGGCGGAAGAGGGAAAAAAGCCAGGGGATGGGAAGAAGCTTAAGGAGAAGGAGCCCGAGAAGATCGATCCTGAAAAGATGGATCTTGAGATGATCGATCTGGAGAAGACGGATCCAGAGAAGATAGATCCGGAGGGGAAGGATTCTGGGAAGATTGATCTGGTAAAGAAGGATTCAGAGGAAATAGGTCTGGAGAAGATCGATCTGGAGGAGATGAACCCGAAGAAGACGGAGTCCGAGAATCGGGATTCCGATGAAAAGAATTTCGGGGAAAAGATTTCTGAAGAAAAGGATTTCGACGAAAAGAATCCGGAGAAGAAAGATCGCAAGTGGATGCTTTCGGCCGGGTGCCTTGTTTTGGGAACGGTGATCGGATTTTTCGTTGCGACTGTTGGTCGTTGCTTGCTCGCAGGGCAGACCATCCCTGAGGCAATCGAATATGCAAGGATCTATTATAATTGGTTTTACATGTCATATACGTCGCTGCAGGATTTCTTCATCAGGAATTTCGGCGATTTTTGGGGTTCTCCCGTGAGCATTGTACTGATCGTGTTCCTGATCTTTGCCGTTGCAGGATTCTTTATGAATTCACGGAAAGAAAACCTAAGTCCTTGGTGCGGAATCCCGTTGATCACGCTTTTAGGGCTTGTATTTGACGCGAATATTCACAGAAGTTATCATACCATGGCACCGGGCGGGCCGGATCTGTCACCTTATCCCGTGGAGGGCATCTTATTGATCCCGTTCAACGGGAGCATGCTACTTCTGCTATGCCTGTTTGCGATCGCCGGGATCGGCATGCAAACCGTTTTCGTTCCTGAAATGTTGACTGCAGAGGAAGAGAAAAACGCTGAGAGAACGACAAGGCTTAGAGAAAAGTTTGACATTCGTCAGATCCCGCAGAAGATCAAAAAAAGAAAAGAAGAGAAAAAGCTAGCCCTGCAGTATTGTATTGAGCATCCCGAGGCAATGGAAGGAATGAATTTTATCCAGAAATTCCTGATGGAGCGGGCAAAGAAGAAAGAGTTGGCAAGGCAGGACATCGACAGAGTCATGCATGCACTGAATTCCCTTTCGGAAGATCACATTGTCTGGACAGATGGAGTGAAGCCCAAGCAATTGATGCAGACCGCACCCGTTCCCAAGAAGGCAGAGCCTGAGAAGAAAGAAGAGGCTCCTTTGAAGGTTGAGGCTCTAAAGGCCGAAGCTCCAAAAGCTGAAGCGGACAAGACTGAAGCAGATAAGACGAAAGCGGAAAAAGCCGAGGCAGGAAAAATACAAGCGGTAGAACCCAAGACGGAAAAAGCTGAGACAGAAAAGACATTTGTTGAAGCGTCCAAGGCGGAAAGAACCGTGGCCAATAATACGGGAGCGGAAGAATCCAAGGTAGAAAAAGCCGAGGCAAACAAGGCGATCATTGATGCATCCAAGGTCAAAATGGCCGTATCAGAAAAAAGCATTGCGGAAAGTGCCGGGATTGTAAAGGCAACTGAATTGATGGCCGTAGGCAGTATTGCTGAAAAAATTGCAGATCAGGCTGTGAATAAGACAACAGATCAGACCGATAATAAGGATGTAGATAAAGCAAAGGCTGAGGCCGAGAAGGCTGAGAAGGCAAGGTTGGAGGCTGAAAAGGCAGAGCAGGCAAGGCTGGAGGCCGAGAAGGCAAGGATAGAGGCTGAAAAGGCAGAGCAGGCAAGACTGGAGGCCGAGAAGGCTGAGAAGGCAAGGCTGGAAGCTGAAAAGGCAGAGCAGGCAAGGCTGGAAGCTGAAAAGGCAGAACAGGCAAGGCTGGAAGCCGAGAAAGCAAGGATAGAAGCTGAAAAGGCGGAGCAGGCTAGACTGGAGGCCGAGAAAGCAAGGATAGAAGCTGAGAAGGCGGAGCAGGCTAGACTGGAGGCAGAGAAGGCTAGGCTGGAAGCAGAGAAGGCTGAGAAGGCTAAGCTGGAAGCTGAGAAGGCTGAACAGGCAAGGCTGGAAGCCGAGAAGGCGGAAGCTGCAAAGCAGGAAGCAATCAAGACTGGCAATGAGGTTGCAAAGAGCGAGTCAAAGAATCCGTTTAAGGCCTTTGCAATGAAGATGGAACAGAAGGCTGAGACCAAAAAGGTGGAACCCGTGAAGGATGATGGCGTAAAAGAGGAGGTTTTCCAAGCCGTGGAAGGAATGGAGACTGCAAAAGATCTGGCGGAAAAGACGGAAGCAGTAAGCTCTGAATCGGAGCAGGATTTCTCTGGCTTGTCGGATTTGGAAAAATGGTTTGCAGAGCAGGAGAAGACTGCAAAAGAAGAAAGTGATGCGACGGATCCGTATAAGACGCAGCTGGTCAAGGAAGAAGATTATATTTATGATCTGACCGGGGACATTGATGAGTCTGTCGAAAGCATCAAGCAGGATTTCAAGGAAAAAGAGACACAGCTCACGGCGCAGATGTATGAAAAGGCCAAGGCCGAGCTGGTGAAGGGGCTTGCCGAATCCAAGGCACTTGAGGTATCCTCTGCCGATCTGGATCGGGAAGCAGAAAATGCCGCGGGTAAGCAAAAGGCAGATCTTGCACCCGTACCTGTGAAGCCTCTGGATCAAAAGGCGGAAGGGAAGGATGGCGCGCTGGAAAAGGCGGAGAAGTCGGAAGAGGAAACCATCCACTTTGACCCGATCAAGTATGAGAGGACAACCTCAAAATCCTCCGGCGGAATGTCAGCAAAGGATGAATTCCTGAAAAAACGTCCGGAGAAGAAAAAACCTGTCAAGAAAAAGCCTCAAAAGAAGGAGCCGGAAAAGGTGGAGGAGAAGCCGCAGACCAATATGCTTCATAATCCACTGCCGCTTCCAAAGAAGCACGTTACCTCTGTCATGGACTATGATTATGAGGTTTCAGACGACGACGATTATGATTATGATTAAGTGATGAAGGCATGAAAAGGCGCGGCGAGAAAACGACGCGCTTTTTGCCTGTTTTTTCACGGGAATAACAAGAAAAAAGAAGTGACAAGAAGGGAGTAAAATGGTATAATAAATGGAAATCATTTTCTGGCAGGAATGATTTCGCGAATTGGATCACAAGCCAGTAGCTTGTGATAGAATATATCGAATGAATTTACCCGAGGTGTTTTGAATGGCTACGCCTTCTAACAAAAACAATTCCGGGAGAAAAAATTCTCCCTCGAGAAGTACAACAAAGAAAAGCAGTCAAAGCGGAAGCAGAAGCTCCTCCGCACCGAAAAAGAAAATTGATTATGAACAGGCGGCGAAGGACAGCGCGCTTTATCATGAGATCAGCCTGATCATTTTATTTGTGGCCATGGTGTTCCTGTTTTTCTGCAATTTCGGCGTCATGGGCGCCGTGGGAAATGCCATTAGTAAAGTGATGTTTGGTCTCTTTGGATTTACGGCATATGTCGCACCGATCCTTTTGTTCCTGGCACTGGCATTTTGGTTTGCAAATCAGGGAAGTCCTACGGCGATCCGCAAGATGATCGCTGCAGGGGTTCTGTTTTTGATGTCCGGAGTTCTCTGCGAGCTGTTTGTGGAGAACGTAAAGGTCATGACGAAGTATTCCCTCAGCGCGATCTATACTTTTTGCAGCGCAAACCGAAAGGGCGGCGGCGTGATCGCGGGAAGCATTACTTATCTGCTTCATCATAATCTGGAAACCATTGGAACGGTTCTTGTCGTGATCCTTCTGTCGATCATCTCCGTGATCTTACTGACGGAGCGCTCCCTGATCGACGGCGTGAAGAACGGCAGCGAGCGGATCCGTGAGAAGAGAAATGAGGATGCGGAGCTTCGTAAGGAGCTGGCGGAGAGGCGCAGGGAAGAGCAGCTTTCCATGCGGGAATCGCGCGAAGAAGTGCGCAGGGCACGCGAACAGGAGAAGGAAGAGGAAAGAAGACGCAGGGCCGAGGAAAAGGAAAATGAGAAGATCCTGCGCATGGACCGAAAGGTGACCGGCGTCAGCACGGATACGGAATTAAAGGCTAAGCAGGATAAGCCCGGCAAGAGAAATGACGTACATGAGATCACTTATCTGGAAGAGCCGGAAGGAACTGTCGCACAAAACAGAAATGACTTGGCGAAAACGGTCGGAAATCGCCGCGGACAAGCTGGAAACGTGCATGAGATCCGTCCTGCACAGACCTATGATGACATTCCTGAGCCCAACATTTCCGGCAGAAAGGTTAGCGCAACCGTCGCGGGCACTGGACACGTGAGTGCAAGCGCAGCCATGGAAGCGGCAGACAATGAGATCCTGGAAGCAAAGAAGCGCATGGAACAGCAGTTCCAGCGAGATCAATATATCAGAAATTCGGAATCCGGAAGGGAGCGTTTCCAAAGAGAGGGACAGGGAGCCCATCCCGCGGAAACGGAGAACATTCAGGTGCACAGCGGCCAGCAGGGTGACGGCGCAAGACACGGCGCTGCCGGTTATCAGAATCCTTCCCCGGTCAGAAAAGCGCCGACCGGAAATGACGCAGTTTCCGGAGATCGCGCGATCGGCAAGGAGATGCAGTCCGCGGTCAAAAAGATTCCGAAAACTTATATGTTCCCGCCTCTTTCCAGACTGCAGAAGGGCGCGGGTTCTTCGAATGACAATAGTGCGGAGCTGAAGGAAACGGCGCTTCGCCTTAGAGATACCTTACATACCTTTGGCGTGAACGTGACCATCACGGACATCAGTCAGGGGCCGAGCGTTACGCGATATGAGCTTCAGCCGGAGCAGGGTGTCAAGGTCAGTAAGATTGTCGGACTTGCGGATGACATTAAGCTGAATCTGGCGGCGACGGACATTCGTATCGAGGCTCCGATCCCCGGAAAGGCAGCCATCGGCATCGAGGTTCCGAACAAGGAAAACATGATGGTGGCACTGCGTGATCTCTTAGAAAGCAAGCAGTTCCAGGAGTTTGACTCCAAGCTGGCATTCGCCGTCGGAAAAGACATTGCGGGACAGACGGTCGTGGCGGACATCGCGAAAATGCCGCACATGTTGATCGCAGGCTCGACGGGTTCCGGTAAGTCCGTTTGCATCAATACGCTGATCATGAGCATTCTCTATAAGGCGCATCCGGATGACGTGAAACTTATCATGGTGGATCCGAAAGTCGTGGAACTGTCCGTATATAACGGTATTCCTCATCTTTTGATCCCCGTCGTAACGGATCCCAAGAAGGCATCGGCCGCATTGCACTGGGCCGTATCCGAGATGGAGGATCGCTACAGGAAATTCGCAGATTTCAACGTGCGTGACTTAAAGGGATATAACAAGAAGATCGAGAGCATGCGTGACAATGGCGAGGCAGAGGTTCCGAAGAAGCTTCCTCAGATCGTGATCATTGTGGACGAGCTTGCCGATCTGATGATGGTGAGCCCAGGCGAAGTTGAGGAATCCATCTGCCGTCTGGCACAGCTCGCGAGAGCCTGCGGCATTCACCTGATCATAGCGACCCAGAGACCCAGCGTGGACGTCATCACCGGTCTGATCAAGGCGAACATGCCGAGCCGTGTGGCATTTGCGGTATCCAGCGGCGTCGATTCGAGGACCATTCTTGACATGGTGGGTGCGGAAAAGCTCCTCGGAAAGGGCGACATGCTGTTCTATCCGCAGGGCTATTCCAAGCCTGCGAGAATCCAGGGCGCATTTGTCTCTGACAAGGAAGTGAGCGACGTCGTTGATTTCCTGAAGAATCAGATGATCGGCAACACCTACGCGGAGGACGTGGAGGAGAAGATCAAGAATTACGGAAATTCCTCAGGCGGAGCGTCTGGTCAATCCTCAGGCGGAGGATCCGGACTGGATGAGTATTTTGAGGAGGCCGGAAGGTTTGTGATCGAGAACATGGACAAGAATAAGGCATCCGTCGGAAGCCTGCAAAGGCTCTTAAAGATCGGTTTCAACCGCGCTGCCCGCATCATGGATCAGCTGTGTGAATATGGCGTTGTCGGCGAATCGGAAGGAACGAAGGCCCGGAAGGTCCTTATGACCATGGAAGAATTTGAAAGGTTGCTTGATACCTTATAATACCAGAATTGTGAGGAAATGAAATGAAGACAGACATTGAAATCGCACAGGAAGCCGTGATGAAACCGATCACCGAGGTGGCGGCGAAGCTTGACATTGCGCCGGATGACCTGGAGCTGTACGGAAAGTATAAAGCAAAGATCTCGGAAGAGTTCCTGCAAACAATCCAGGATCGCCCCTTGGGGAAACTGATCCTGACGACCGCCATCAATCCTACGCCCGCAGGAGAGGGAAAGACGACAACTACCGTTGGCCTTGGCGAGGCGTTTGGAAAGCTTGGAAAGAAGGCTGTGATCGCGCTCAGGGAGCCTTCCCTTGGCCCCTGCTTTGGCATTAAGGGCGGCGCGGCAGGCGGCGGCTATGCGCAGGTAGTTCCCATGGAGGAGCTAAACCTTCATTTCACGGGGGATTTCCATGCGATCACTTCCGCAAACAATCTGCTCGCCGCACTGTTAGATAACTCCATGCAGCAGGGAAATCCTTTGAACATTGACCCGAGACAGGTGGTTTGGAAGAGATGCCTTGACATGAATGACAGGGCGCTCCGCAACGTGATCGTCGGACTTGGCGGAAAGACGGAAGGCGTGGTGAGAGAGGATCATTTCGTGATCACCGTGGCAAGCGAGATCATGGCAATCCTTTGTCTCGCAACGGACATGAAGGATCTGAAGGAACGGCTTTCCAAGATCGTGGTGGCTTATACCTATCAGGGAGAGCCCGTGACGGCAGGACAGCTTCAGGCAGTAGGCTCCATGGCGGCACTCCTCAAGGATGCCATCAAGCCCAATCTCATTCAGACGCTGGAGCATACGCCAGCGCTGGTGCACGGCGGTCCCTTCGCAAATATCGCACATGGCTGTAATTCGGTTCGCGCCACCAAGGCAGCACTGAAAATGGCGGATTACGTGATCACGGAGGCTGGTTTCGGCGCAGATCTTGGCGCGGAGAAATTCTTTGACGTAAAATGCCGCATGGCTGGCTTAAAGCCCGACGCCGTCGTTCTTGTGGCAACGATCCGCGCGCTGAAATATAACGGTGGCGTTCCCAAGGCAGAATTATCCGTGGAGAACCTGGATGCTTTGAAAAAGGGCATCGTAAATCTGGAAAAGCACATTGAAAATCTTCAGAAATATGACGTTCCCGTTGTCGTGACGCTGAATTCCTTCGTGACGGACACGGCGGCAGAGACGGAGTACGTCAAGAAGTTCTGTGAGGAGAGAGGCTGTGAGTTCGCCCTGTCCGAGGTTTGGGCGAAGGGCGGCGAGGGCGGCCTTGCGCTCGCCGAGAAGGTTTTGAAGACCTTAGAGGAGAAGGAGAGCCATTTCCATCCCCTGTATCCGGACGAGCTGAGTCTGACAGAGAAGATTGAGACGGTTGCCAAGGAGATTTATGGCGCAGGCAGCGTAAAATATGCGCCTGCTGCCGTAAAGCAGTTAAAGAAGCTGGAAGAACTTGGCTTTGGCAAGCTTCCCGTATGTATGGCGAAGACGCAGTATTCCCTTTCGGATGACGCGACGCTCCTTGGAAGGCCGGACGGATTCGAGATGAACGTAAGAGAGGCTTATGTATCGGCCGGCGCTGGATTTGTCGTAGTTTTGACCGGAACGGTCATGACCATGCCTGGACTGTCCAAGTCGCCTGCGGCATACAATATCGACGTCAACGACGAAGGAAAGATTGTCGGTTTGTTTTAATTCTACTTGAAAAATATAAGAATTGTGATTACAATATTGAATGATAAAAAATTAACAGACGAAATCATCCATCAATTACATGGATAGAATGGAGAAGAAAGCATGCCTACAATCATTGACGGAAAAGCCATTTCCACACAGATCAAGGATGAATTAAAAGAGCAGGTTGCAAAGATGAAGGAGCAGGGGATCACCCTTTGCCTTGCAGTGATCCAGGTGGGAGCGGATCCCGCCTCCTGCGTTTACGTGCGCAATAAAAAGAAAGCCTGTGAATATATCGGGATCGAGTCGCTCTCTTATGAGCTTCCCGAGGAGACCACGCAAGAAGAGCTCCTTGGCATCATCAAAGAGCTGAATTCCAGAAAGGACGTCAACGGTATTCTCGTACAGCTCCCCCTTCCCAAGGGACTTGACGAGGAGAAGATCTTGGATGCCATTGATCCCCTGAAGGACGTGGACGGATTCCATCCCATGAACGTAGGCAATTTGAGCATCGGAAGGAAGGGCTTTGTCTCCTGTACGCCAGCAGGCGTGATCCAGCTTTTAAAGCGCTCCGGCATTGAGATCGAGGGTAAGGAGTGCGTTGTTGTCGGGAGAAGTAATATTGTCGGCAAGCCTATGAGCATGCTGCTGCTTCGTGAGAATGGCACGGTGACCACCGCCCACAGCAGAACCAAGAATCTGAAAGAGGTGACGAAGCGCGCCGACATTCTGGTTGCTGCAGTCGGTAAGCCCCGCATGATCACCGCGGATTACGTGAAAGAGGGCGCCGTGGTCATCGACGTAGGCATTCACAGAAATGAGGACAACAAGCTTTGCGGAGACGTGGATTATGAGAGCGTTGCACCGAAGTGCCAGGCCATCACTCCCGTTCCCGGCGGCGTAGGCCCGATGACGATCGCAATGCTGATGAAGAATTGCGTGGAATCCTATTCTCTGCAGAATCAATAAATCCGGAGGAAAGATGGAATGCGATGCCCAAAATGTGGAACGGAGCTTCCGGAAGGGCGTCTGTACTGTGAAAAGTGTGGAGAAGAGATCCACATTGTTCCAGATTATGATCCGTCTCTTGACCTAAGCGTGAGCGTGGTCGAAGAGGATGGAGACAATATGACGGACGAGGCAGTATCGCCGCCTAAGCCGATCAGAAAGCCTGGGGTGATCTTTCTTAGAGGGATCATTGCCGTGCTGGGACTTGCCGTGATCGTTCTCATTATCGTGGTGCAAGTGAACCTGAAGCATTTTCAATCGGCGGAATATCAGATCGAACAGGCAAAAAAATATCAAAGCATGGGAGAATATGACCGTGCGATCGCATGTTATTCCAGGGCTGCGGATCTCAAAGGGGATAACGTGGAGTTCTATGTTCAACTGGCAGAGATTTATTATCTGAAGAATGATCAGGCGACCTATGAAGTGATGCTTCGAAATATCCTTTCCAACGAGTATTCCACGCAGGAGCAGATCGAATCGGCACAGGAACGGCTGATCCCGCTGCTGATCAAAAAGGGGGACTTCGAAGGGATCTGCAGATTGCTTCAGAATTGTAAAAACGCAGAGTTGGTTGAAAAATATAAGGAGTATTTGGCACCAAAGCCGGAGTTTTCCCTTGTGGAAGGAACCTATGAGGGCATTCAGTCCCTCAGCATCAAATCGAGCGCGGAAGGAGCCATTTATTATACTTTGGACGGAACCGTTCCGGGAGTGGGCAGTACGCCCTATACCATGTCAATCGTCCTGGATGAGGGAACGACGACGGTGAAGGCCTGTCTGATCAATGCGTATGGCGTAAAAAGCGAGATCGCGGAGAGAACCTTCGTGATCGAGGCACCGAGAGGCACCGTGCAATAGCTACTTTCAAAGAAAGTACAAGTAAGAAGAGCATTATGCAAGAAACAATATAATCCTATAAAGGATGGAGAGGTGGAGTATGTACAAGATTTTAAAGAAACAAGAACTCACGACAAACATTTTTTTGATGGACGTGGAAGCACCCAGAGTAGCACAGAGATGTCTGCCTGGTCAGTTCGTCATCGTCAGAATGGACAAGGATGCGGAGAGAATTCCTTTGACCATCTGCGATTATGACCGCGAGACCGGCGTCATCACCATCGTGTTCCAGATCGTTGGCGCAGGAACAAAGATGATGTCAGAGCTTTCTGAGGGAGATTCCTTCCATGATTTCGTGGGCCCTCTTGGTTGTCCTTCCGAGCTTGTCAAGGAAGACCTTGCAAGCTTAAAGCAAAAGAAGATCCTGTTCGTTGCAGGAGGCGTTGGAACCGCACCCGTATATCCTCAGGTCAAGTGGCTGCATGAGAACGGCGTGGCTGCAGACGTGATCGTGGGAAGCAAGACGAAGGACCTTTTGATCCTCGAGAAGGAGATGGAGGCAGTAGCCGGCAATCTCTACGTGACGACCGATGACGGTTCTTATGGAAGAAGCGGCATGGTAACGCAGGTGATCAAGGATCTGGTTGCGGAGGGCAAGAAGTATGACGTGTGCATCGCCATCGGCCCCATGATCATGATGAAGTTTGTATGCCTGCTCACGAAGGAGCTGGAGATCCCTACCATTGTCAGCCTAAACCCCATCATGGTGGATGGCACCGGAATGTGCGGCGCCTGCAGAGTGACGGTTGGCGGAAAAGTGAAGTTTGCCTGCGTAGATGGTCCTGAGTTCGACGGACATCAGGTGAATTTCGACGAAGCCATGAGAAGACAGACCCTTTACCGCACGGAGGAAGGTCGTGCCATGCTTGCACTGCAGGAGGGCGACACGCACCACGGCGGCTGTGGGAACTGCAATTAATCGATAACTCTGGAAAGGATATAGGTGAATAGAAGATGGACGTTATGACAAAGGTTCCGGTAAGGGAACAGGATGCAAAGGTGAGGGCAACAAACTTCGAAGAGGTTTGTCTTGGCTATAACATGGAAGAGGCGCAGTGCGAGGCTTCCAGATGTATCAATTGTAAGAATGCACAGTGTGTCAAGGGTTGTCCTGTTGCGATCGACATTCCTGCATTCATTCATGAAGTAAAGGAAGGCAATATTGAAAAGGCTTATCAGATCATCAGCGAGGCAAGCGCACTTCCCGCAGTCTGCGGACGTGTGTGCCCTCAGGAGAGCCAGTGCGAAGGAAAGTGTATCCGCGGCATCAAGGGTGATCCCATTTCCATCGGTAAGCTGGAGCGTTTTGTGGCTGACTGGGCGAGAGAAAATGGAATTAAGCCCCAGGGCGCTACGGAGAAGAAGGGAAAAAAGGTTGCAGTGATCGGTTCCGGCCCTGCAGGCCTTACCTGTGCGGGAGATCTCGCAAAGATGGGATATGACGTAACGATCTTTGAGGCACTGCATGAGGCAGGCGGCGTGCTTGTATATGGCATTCCTGAGTTCCGTCTTCCCAAGGAGGCAGTGGTTGCCAAGGAGATTGACAACGTGAAGTCTCTTGGCGTGAAGATCGAGACCAACGTGGTCATCGGTAAGTCCGTGACCATCGACGAGCTGATGGAGAAGGAGGGCTTCTCTGCCGTATTTATTGGATCCGGCGCAGGTCTTCCCAAGTTCATGGGCATCCCCGGAGAGAATGCGAACGGCGTGTTCTCCGCAAATGAGTATCTGACCAGAAGCAATCTGATGAAGGCATTCAACCCTGCAGCGCCCACCCCCATCATGAGAGGGAAGAAGGTGGCAGTCGTTGGCGGCGGTAATGTGGCAATGGATGCCGCAAGAACCGCACTGAGACTTGGCGCTGAGGTACATATCGTCTACAGAAGAAGTGAGGAAGAGCTTCCCGCGAGAGTGGAAGAAGTGCATCATGCAAAGGAAGAGGGCATCATCTTTGACCTTCTGACCAACCCTACGGAGATCATCTCCGACGAGAAGGGCTGGGTGACCGGCATGAAGTGCATTAAGATGGCGCTTGGCGAGCCGGATGAGTCCGGAAGACGCCGTCCCGTGGAGGTTCCCGGTTCTGAGTTTTTGATGGAGCTTGACACCGTGATCATGTCCCTGGGTACCTCTCCCAATCCTTTGATCAGTTCCACGACGGAAGGTCTTGAGACGAATAAGTGGAAGTGCATCATTGCGGACGAAGAGAATGGTAAGACCACGAAGGAAGGCGTATATGCGGGCGGCGATGCCGTGACCGGCGCAGCTACCGTTATCCTTGCCATGGGAGCAGGGAAGGCTGCCGCTAAGGGCATTGACGAGTATCTGAGCAAGTAATCCTCTGTAACTATACGGAAGAAAGGCGGTATTGGGGTATGGCTTGGTGTCCGATTTGTAAAAATGAATATCGTCCGGGGATCAAGGTCTGTGCTGACTGCGGCGCGACTCTTGTGGACAGCTTGGAGGAAAGCTCCAAGAAGATATTGATCAGAGGGGACAAAGAAATCTTAGCAAGATTGGATGAATTTATGGAAGCGGGCGGCGTCTCAAGCGGAGAGATCGTTCCTTCGGAGCAGGAAGACACCTTGGATTACTTGGTTTCCGAGGAAGACTTTCAGCGTGCGTCGTCAATGTTCCAGGTGTTTATGAACGAGCACACCAATCAGCTGAAACAGAAGGCCATGGAGCAGGCGATCGCGAATGCGTCGCCCGAGGAGGCGGAGGCCATTAAGAAAATGGCACAGGCCAGCATGGCTACGGGAAATAGGCAGCGCCATCAGGTATACGAGAGCAGCACAAAGAAGATGGAGGAGAACAAGGCTTCGGCGTGGAGCCTGTTCCTCATCGGCGGCCTTGGCATCATCGCGATCGTTCTTTGCCTGACCGGCATTATCCCGCTCCCGAACTTTTTCAAGGGTGCGTATCTCTTCTTTGGCGTCATGGGTGCGCTTTGCGTGCTGTTCCTTGTCATGGGTTTTGTGTCTTTCCGAAGCGCCAAGGGCTTTGCAAAGGACGCAGAGTCAGAGAATACCTTGAAGGCTTCTCTGGAGACCTGGTGTAAGGAGAATCTGCGCGGGGCAGACATTGACCGTTACATTAAGATGCGTGATCCCAGTCTGGAGGGTGAGTCCCTGTTCTTCCCCAGGAATGAGCTGATCAAGGCAAGGATCAATCATCAGTTTATGAATCTGGATCAGGATTTTTTGGATCGGTTCGTTGATGACGTGGTTTATGAGATGGTGTTCCCGGAAGACAAGGAATAGTCCATGAAGATTACAATCCTTTGCGTCGGAAAAATCAAAGAAAAGTTTTATCGAGATGCCATTTCGGAGTTTGAAAAAAGGCTGAGTCGCTACTGTAAGCTGGAAGTGATCGAAGTGCCTGATGAGCAGACTCCGGATGGCGCCTCCGAAGCGATCATGAATCAGATCAAGGATCGTGAGGGAGAAAGACTCCTTGCGAAGATCAAGGAGGACATGTTCGTCTCCACCTTGGAGATCAACGGAAAAAAGATGAATTCAGAGGACTTTTCCAAGTTCTTGGAACAGTCGGCAGTGAAAGGGAGAGGCCAGATCACCTTTGTGATCGGTGGCTCCCTTGGTCTTTCTAAGGCAGTCTGTCAAAGGTCAAATGCGGCGGTCAGCTTTTCTGACATGACATTCCCACATCAGCTGATGCGGGTGATCCTTTTGGAACAGATCTACCGCGGATTTCGCATTTTACATGGAGAACCATATCACAAATGAGTGGAAAGAAGAAAAAAGAATTGGCGTTGCAGGTGATACAGCTTTTGAAGGAAGCCTATCCCAATTCTGACTGCACGTTAACTTATGATAGAGACCAGGCATGGAAACTGCTAGTCAGTGTCAGGCTTGCTGCGCAGTGTACGGATGCCAGGGTGAACGTTGTCGTGGAGGAACTCTATCGGCATTTCCCGGACGTGGAAGCACTCGCGAACGCCCCCGTGGAAGAGATCGAAAAGCTGGTGCATCCCTGCGGACTTGGAAACAGCAAGGCCAGGGACATTAGCGCCTGTATGAAAATGCTTCGGGAGAAATATCAAGGAAGGGTTCCGGATACCATGGAGGAGCTTCTTTCGCTTCCCGGCGTTGGAAGAAAGAGCGCGAATCTTGTTTTGGGCGACGTATATGGGAAGCCTGCCATCGTGACGGACACGCATTGCATTCGCCTTTCGAATCGGATCGGGCTCGTGAATGGCATCAAGGAACCTGCAAAGGTGGAAAAGGAGCTCTGGAAGATCGTTCCGCCCGAGGAGGGGAATGAACTCTGCCACAGGCTTGTGGATCACGGAAGGGCCGTTTGTACGGCGAGAACAAAGCCTCATTGTGAGGAATGCTGCTTGAGCGGCGTTTGTCAGAAGAATCTTTAGTTATTTGGGGATAACAAAGGAGGGTTTACAATGAGAATGTATGACATCATCATGAAAAAACGTAACGGCGGAGAGCTTTCCAAGGAAGAACTCCGCTTTTTTATCGAGAAATATACGGCGGGCGAGATCCCGGATTATCAGGTGTCGGCGCTGATGATGGCCATCTATTTTCAAAAGATGACGGAAGCGGAGACCTATGAGCTGACCATGGCCATGGCGGAAAGCGGAGAGACGCTTGACCTTTCGGACATTCGTGGGATCAAGGTGGACAAGCATTCCACGGGAGGCGTTGGAGATAAGACCTCGCTTGCGCTCACACCGATGGTTGCCGCCTGCGGACTTCCCGTGGCGAAGATGAGCGGCCGCGGCTTGGGACATACCGGCGGGACCATTGATAAGCTGGAAAGCTTTCCTGGGTTCACCACTTCCCTTACGGTGGAACAGTTCCATGAAAACGTAAATAGGATTGGAATAGCCATTATGGGGCAGACGGCGGATCTGGCTCCGGCTGATAAAAAGCTCTATGCCCTTCGCGACGTGACGGCCACGGTGGACAATCTTTCTTTGATCGCCAGCTCCATTATGAGCAAGAAGCTTGCCTCCGGAGCGGATGCCATCGTCCTCGACGTAAAGACGGGAAGCGGCGCCTTTATGAAGAAGGAGGAAGACGCCTTTGCACTGGCTGAGGCGATGGTAAAGATCGGGAAGAGTGCCGGAAGAAGGATGAGCGCACTGGTGACCGACATGGATCAGCCTCTCGGCAATGCAGTCGGCAATTCCTTAGAGGTGATCGAGGCCATTGAAACCCTGCAGGGAAAAGGGCCGAAGGACTTTACGGAGCTCGTGCTTTCGCTAGGGAGCGAGATGCTGATGGCAGGGGGAAGGGCGGATTCGATCTCGTCAGCGAGACAACAGCTGGAAGAAGCCGTACAAAGCGGTGCGGCGCTTCGAAAGCTGGCGGAATTTGTGGAAGCGCAGGGTGGTGATCCCAGGGCGGTTTATGACCTTTCACTTCTGCCGAAGGCTTCGAGAATTACGGAAATCCCTGCGCCAAAGAGCGGCTATGTCTCAAGGATCATCTGTGATGAGATCGGGAGCTGCTGCCTGATGCTCGGCGGCGGGAGAGAGACGAAGGAAAGTACGATCGATCTCTCCGTTGGATTTGTCATTCATAAAAAGATTGGAGACTACGTAAAGGAGGGCGAAAGCCTGGCAACCATGTACTCCAATGAGGAAACGAAGGCGGAAGCGTCCATGGAACGCTTTCTAAAGGCGTATACGATCTCTGAAGAGAAGCCGTTGCCTGCGAAGCTCATCAAGGGAAGAATTGACTGATCTGGTTCTATCTTTAGCCGCAGTCCCATATGGTACAGTGAGTAAAATGCGCGGGAAGGGCAGCGAATGGCAATTCGAAAGGCTTGGGACTTCTTTCAGCTGACGGATGGACTGCGCATTCCGCCTGAGATCCTAAGGGGAGAGGCGCGGGTGACGATCTCCGGAAATCAGCGCGTCTGGGTAGAGCATTGCCGAGGGATATTGACCTTTACGGAAAATGCCCTGATCCTGCAAGGAAAACGCGGCAAGATCATCATCGAGGGGAAACGCCTTGTCATGGAATATTATACCCGTGAAGACCTTGTGGTACGCGGGACGGTGCGGACCGTGCAATACGAGATGCGGGAAGGCGGTTCGTAATATGGGAAAGGCAGTCAGGCTTATTTTCGGATATTTATGTATTACCATCAGGGGCGAGCACGTGGAGCGGTTCTTAAACTTATGCGCAGGCCGCAGGATCCACCTTTGGAACCTTCAAAGAAGTGGTGAAATCTGCAGGGCCATGATTTCCCTGAGAGAGTTTTATAAGCTTCACACAATTGTCAGAAAAACAAAAGTGAGGGTAGCCATTCAGAAACGAATGGGACTACCCTTTTTTGTGAGGAAAATGCGAACAAGATGGGTCTTTTTCGCCTGTGCGGCCCTAGCGCCGTGTTTTTGCCTGATGACCTCAAGATTTCTATGGTCCGTGGAGGTTACTGGCTGTGGAAAGGTGACGGAGGATCAGTGCCTTGAGTTTCTGCTAGGTCATGAGATCATGATCGGGATGAGGCTCTCTGACATAGACGAGACGGAGATGGAAAAGCTTCTTCGGAAGGAATTCGAGGATATCATCTGGACCAACGTACAGCTTGTCGGAACGACGCTGCGGATCGATCTAAAGGAACGGGACGTTCCAAAGGAGAAGGAAAATGCACCGGACAGACGCGGAATGGATCTGCTCAGTCCCTTCGACGGAACGATTGTCAGCATGACCTTGCGAAGCGGCGTGCCAAAGGTGAAACAAGGAGACTATGTTAAAAAGGAACAGCTCCTTGTTTCAGGGTCTCTTCCCATCTATCAGGAGGACGGGACCATCAAGGAGGTTCTTCCCGTCACGCCGGATGCGACCATATGGATCGAGAGGGAAAGATGGATCGAGGATGCTTTTTCGGTAACTTTCGTTCAAAAGGAGCCGACCGGAAGAGAAAAGAATATGACCTCATTGATCCTGGGCGGAAGGGAGCTAAACAAGAAAAAGGGAAAATGGTTTTATGATGAGGTCAAAGTGGAAACGACTAAGATGCCAAAGCTCTTTCAGATCCTTAGAATTCCAGTCATGATCCGGAAAACTAGTCACCTGGAGGCCTTTCCGATACTGGAAAAATATGAGGAGGAAGAGCTTTTTGCGGTTGCGGAGGAAAAAATATTGCGTTTTCTTGCAACTTTAGAAGAAAAAGGGGTACAAATTATTGAAAAAGATGTTAAAATAAGTATCGAGGGAGATTGTTGCCAAATTTATGGCAGCATACTCGTTCGGGAAAGGGCTGATCTTTTCCGAAAGACGGAGGATGAATTTGACGGAATTAAACAGGTTATCACAACAAGAAAATGAACTGCAGGAAGAACTTGTTTCCATTGAAATGGAAATCCCTTCGGAGCAGTTACAGGCAGTGTTTGGAGCTTCCGACCGATACGTTAGAAAAATGGAAGAAAGCTTTGGAGTCACCATCGTAGACCGCAATGGACGCGTGGTGATCCGAGGACGAAGGCAGGATGCCGCAAAGGCGAAGGCAGTCCTGGAGCAGCTTTGCAGGTCTAATCGGCGGGGGAATGAGATTGAGGAGCAGAACGTGGACTACGCGATCGAACTGGGCAAGGAAGAACAGGAAGAACAATTAGAAGAGATTGACGGAGACCTGATCTGTCATACCGTGACGGGAAAGCCCATCAAACCAAAGACCATGGGGCAAAAAGCCTACGTGGATGCCATTCGAAAGAATATGATCGTCTTTGGCATCGGGCCTGCGGGTACGGGAAAGACTTACCTTGCCATGGCGATGGCCATCACGGCGTTTAAGAAAGAGGAAGTGAACAGGATCATCCTGACCAGACCTGCGATCGAAGCAGGAGAAAAGCTGGGATTTTTGCCAGGTGACCTGCAAAGTAAGGTGGATCCTTACCTTCGCCCGTTATATGACGCTCTCTACCAGATCATGGGCGCGGAAAGCTTTGCCAAAAACATGGAGAAGGGCCTGATCGAAGTGGCGCCGCTGGCGTACATGAGAGGGCGTACGCTTGATAATGCATATATCATACTGGATGAGGCGCAGAACACGACGCCCGCGCAGATGAAGATGTTCCTGACCCGTATTGGATTTGGCTCCAAGGTCGTGGTCACGGGAGATTCCTCGCAGAAGGACCTTGCGGCCGGAACTCGTTCCGGACTAGAGGTCGCGGAGCGCGTCCTTGGGAAGATCGATGACATTGCATTTTGCAAGCTGACCAGCCGCGACGTAGTTCGTCATCCTTTGGTGCAAAAGATCGTCAAGGCTTATGAAAGCTATGAAGAGCGCGAAAATGCAAGGAATCTTCGGATGCAGGAGCGCACAAACCGAAGCGCGAGAAGACGCCCGGAAGGCAGGCTCAAGGAACGAAAGTGACGCCAGTTTCGGATGGTACCAAAGGAGACGGAAGAAACGAAAGTGATCTGCGCTTTCGGAATTTGGTTTTGGAAGGAAGGAAGTACGGAGATGACCCTATATGCAGAAAATGAATCGGAGATCAGCTTTCCGTTTTCCGTAGAGGAGACCGCGACGGCCGTGATCAATGCCGTTTTGGATGCGGAAGCATGCCCTTATGAAGCAACGGTGAATCTGCTTCTCACGGACAATGTCGGGATCCGAGAATATAATAGACAGTATCGAGAGATCGACAAGGAGACGGACGTGTTGTCGTTCCCGAATCTGGACTTCGATAAGCCCGGAGACTTTTCCAAGGCGGAAGAAAAGGAAGCGGACTATTTCGATCCGGATTCCGGAGAGCTGATCCTAGGCGACATTATCATTTCGGTGGATAAGGTGATCGAGCAGGCAGAGAATTACGGGCATGCCCAGAAACGGGAATTCGCCTTCCTGGTGGCTCACAGCATGTTGCATCTATGCGGCTACGATCATATGGAAGACGATGAAAGAATCGTGATGGAAGAAAAACAGGAAAAGATATTGCAGGAGCTTGGAATCACTAGATAAAGCGTGAGGATGCGTCATGAAACAATTTGAGGTCAAAAGAAAGCAGATCGAATACTTATCAAAAGCGTTTGAAATTGTCTTATTCCTTGCGATCGAACGCAAGCTGGGGCTGGAAGGAAGCGGGTTTTTCCTGGTTCCGCTCATGCTTTTCTTTCTGCTTTGGACATTTGTCGGAGAAAACCTGCCGGACGTGCTTGCAAAGCTGATCCGGATCCGCAGGGCAAAAGGGCAGTTTAAGAGCGTTCAGAACATTCGCTGGTTTTCCCTGATCTGTCAGATCTTTATGGGAGCGCTTGGAACGATCCTGATGCTTACCGTCGGGACCGCCCTGGGAGAAAAGGTCTTTGGTTGTCCCTACAGCAGTTTGATGATCTGGATCTTATCGCCGCTGCTTTTCCTGCGCGGAATGTCCTATCTTCTGTTAGGGTATTGTCAGGGCGAGGGGTCCGAACTTCCTACCGTGGTGACCTGCATTCTCAGACTGATCGTGATCTATGCGTTCGGCATTGTGCTTGGCAGCACCTCGGGAGAATATGGAGAAAAGGTTAGCGCCTTGCTTAAGGTGGAGCGATATTCCGCCATGTATACGGGCGCGGGATGGTGCCTGGCCATTGTGATGGCGGAACTCGTTGTCATTTTGTTCTTATTCTTTTCCTTCCTTGGCACGAGAAGGAGAAGACAGCGCGGAGAAACTGAGAGCATGCGCGCTTCCGTGAGCTTTCAGGGGTATGTCGGCGCCTGCAGCCGGAACATGATCTTTCGTTCGCTGATCGGCTTTATGGAACTATTCCCGGTTGCCATCGGCATGATGATCTTTTATCATCGGGAAGGGGCCACGTCGCCGCTTACTTATGGCACCTATTTTGTGGGATATTTCGCAGTTTGTCTGCTTTTGTATCGCCTGCTCAATGCGGTCGCAGTGCCTTTTTGGAGTAAGGTGGGGGGATTTTATAAGAATGATGAGGTTCGCCTCGGAAGAGTCTGCTTCCACGGCGGGATCCATCTGATCCTCAGCCTGGCTTTGATCTTATGCGTGTGCGTCTCCACGATGCCTGCGCAGGTGGGAGCCCTGGCCGGATTTACCTCTCCGAACCTCGTGAAATTGGTATTTCAGGGGAGCTTTTGGATCCTGTTTTCCTCCCTTGGCTTTTATTTTTCCAGAATGCTGATGCGATTTGGAAAGAACGCATTGGCAGTTGGCATGGGGGTTTTAAGCAATATTCTTTTCGTCATGATGTTTACGATCCTTTGGACCGACGAAAAGATGGGGCTTTTGGCGCTGATGTATGCAGGGCTGATCTCATCCGCCATTTATTCCGTACTGCTTGGCGCCATTTGCGTGCAGATCCTTGGCGGCAAAATGAATTGGTTTAAAGTGGTCTTGCTTCCTTTGGGGGTTGCCGCCGCTGTGGGCATCCTGCAGGCGCTTTGCGTGAAGTTCCTCGGGGATCACGTGGAAAGTCTTTTCATTGTGTTGATCGTCGGAGGCGTTGGCTTTGTGGCATACTATAGCGTCCTTATCCTTCTTCGTAATTTCAGTGAGGAGGAGCTTAGCGTTATTCCCTTCGGAGGCGCCTTGCTGGCGCTCGGAAAAATGATGGGCATCTATTAGAATAAAAAATCAAGAATAAGCTGATACTCTTAAAAAGAGACCTTATGGGGGTGTTGTGATGAAAGCAGTTAAGAGTATCAGTTTATTTTTTGCCACGGCAACTTGCTGTGTCCTTTTTGGATTCTTGCTGGCATTAATGATCTTCTGGAATGGAAGGGATTTCAGTGAGCCGCAGGTGTATTACATGCCGGGCGTGACGGAGGAAGCACCGGAGTTTTCCGAGGCGGACGTCCAGGTTTCCCAGTGGAATGCCTGCCTTAGAAGTGATGCGGAATTTGTCATGAAGGAGATTGACGTTCGAAAGGGAACGGTCCATGAAGTGATCAGTCGCCTGCCAAGCCAGTATGCAGGCATGGACCGGGAAACCTTTCTGGAATGCATGGAGCGATATGATGAGACGCCGCCACTTTCGGAGAGGCAGAAAGGATTCTTGAGCCTGGAAGTGCTAAGCTTTGCAAGTGAAAGAGTCGTTGTTCAGAAGAATTACAGGAAGGCGAGCCCGGAGGACGGGTTCTATCTGGCAGTGATCGATCATCGCGTCGTCGTGCTGTTTGATGACGGTAAGACATTATATATGACGACTGACGTCACGATGGACATGCTTCCGAGTGAGCTGCAGGAGGAATTGGCTACCATGATCTACTTAAAGGATCAACAGGCTCTGTTTGATTTTCTTGAGGCATATACGAGCTGAGAATATTGGACTGGGATAAGGATTTGATAAGGGAAGATAAGATGAACAAAAAGAAAGTTGGCATTGTGGGCGGCGGAGCCGCTGGCCTGATGGCTGCGATCACAGCGGCAAGGGAGGGCGCCGCCGTCACCCTGTTGGAAGCAGGGGAGAGAGTCGGGAAAAAGCTCCTTTCAACCGGAAATGGGAAATGTAATCTAAGTAACCTAGATTTTAACGCCGGGTGCTATTATGGCCCAAGCGATTTTTTAGAGCAATGCTTTTTGCAGTTTGACGTTCAGGATACCATTTCGTTTTTTGAGGGCTTGGGTCTTTTTTTACGGGATCGAAATGGGTATCTATATCCTTTCTGCGAGCAGGCAAGCGCCGTACTGGACGTGCTCCGGCATGAGATCGCTTCGCTCGGGATCCAAGTAGAAACTATGTTTCGGGTAGACTCCGTAAAGCCGATGCAGGGCGGAGGCTGGGAGGTTCGAGGCGGTAAGGAGATCAGGCGCTTTGATGCCGTGATCCTTACGACGGGCGGGAAGGCGGCGCCTAAGACCGGATCGGACGGGAGCGGGTATGATCTCGCGAAGGCTTTGGGGCATCGCATTGTGCCCGTGGTTCCTGCACTGACGGCTCTCAGGTGTAAAGAAGATTTTTTCCCCTCCATTGCCGGTGTCAGGACGGATGCCGAGATCACGCTTTTTTCCAAGGATGGAGCCGTCATCGCTTCAGAAAGAGGAGAGCTTCAGCTGACAGACTATGGAATTTCCGGAATTCCAACGTTCCAGCTGAGCAGGATCGCCTCCTATGCGCTGAAAGATCAAAAAGAATTAAAAGTGAAAATTGATTTCCTGCCGCAGATCCAGGCGGATAAGCTGACGAAGCTCGCCAAAGAGCGCATGTCACTTCGCGGCGGACGCTCTGTTGAGGAACTGTTTACGGGAACCCTACATAAAAAGCTTGTGATCTTATTGATCAAACGGCTTGGCATGAAACCCTCGGAGGCTTCTGATCAAATTTCTGAAAGCAAACTCATTGAATTTTTCTGGCTTTGCAAGAATTTTACCGTTACCGCGACGAAAACGGGAGACTTTCAAAATTGCCAGGTCTGCGCCGGCGGCGTGGATCTTCAGCAGATCAAGGATACCATGGAATCAAAGCTGCATCAGGGACTATTCTTTGCAGGAGAGCTTCTTGACGTAGATGGAAGGTGCGGAGGATATAATCTGCAGTGGGCATGGACGAGCGGATGGATTGCCGGAAAGTATGCTGCCGGCATGACTGGAAGGCAGGGATAAGGATGATTCTCATACAACAATTAAAGCTTCGCATTCCGCATGACATGTCAGAAGTAAAGGCGAAGGCAGCTGACGCACTTCGGATCAGGGAGGAGGAAATCCTTGGCTTCGAAGTTCTAAGGCGTTCCCTGGACGCGAGGAAGAAACCAGAGCTCTATTATGTTTATGGCGTGGAAGTGCAAGTCAAAGACGAACAAAAGATCCTGCAAAGGGCTTTGAAAAACAAGAAGGCGAAGGAGCAGTTTTCCTTAAGCGATCGCAAGGAATATGCATTTCCGGAATATCAAGATCATGAAATGGCAAACGAGCGGCCCGTGATCGTCGGAGCGGGACCGGCTGGGCTATTTTGTGCTTATTATCTTGCGAGGGCAGGGCTTCGGCCGCTTCTTTTGGAGCGCGGAAAATGCGTGGAAGAAAGGCAGCGCGACGTGGAAGCCTTTTGGGAGACCGGGAGATTACAACCGAATTCAAACGTGCAATTTGGAGAAGGCGGTGCCGGTACCTTTTCTGACGGCAAATTGAATACCTTAGTCAAGGATCAGGGCGGAAGGAATCGCGCCGTACTTAAGACTTTTGTGAAGTTTGGAGCCAAGGAGAGCATTCTATATGACGCAAAGCCGCATCTGGGAACGGATGAGCTTTCGAGGATCGTGGCCGGGATCCGGGAGGAGATCAAGAGACTTGGCGGAGAGGTTCGCTTTGACAGTCAGGTGACGGATCTTCTGATCGAAAAGGAAAAGCTATGCGGCATTATAGTCAACGAACAGGATCGAATAGATTGTGATTTCCTGGTTCTTGCGATCGGTCACAGCGCAAGGGACACCTTTGAAATGCTGGAAGAAAAGGGACTTCCCATGGAAGCAAAATCCTTTGCCGTTGGCTTTCGCGTAGAGCATCCCCAAGAAATGATCAATTTCAGTCAGTATGGAGCGAGCGATCCGGGAGAGCTTGGCGCGGCGGCTTATAAGGTGACGGCCAAGGCTTCCAACGGAAGGGGCGTCTATTCCTTTTGCATGTGTCCTGGCGGCTATGTCGTGAATGCTTCCTCAGAGGCGGGCCGGCTTGCAGTGAATGGTATGAGCTACAGCAAGCGGGACGGAAGGAACGCAAACAGTGCCATCATAGTCTCCGTGACGCCGGAGGATTATCCGGGTAGCGGACCTTTGGCGGGCATTGCCTTTCAAAGAGCATTGGAGGAGAAGGCTTACCGACTTGGAGATGGGAAAATACCAGTGCAAAGATATGGGGAGTATCGAAAGCCGACCTTGGAAGAAGCAGAAACTGGTCCATCCGAAATATTACCTTGCTGCAAGGGAGCCTATGCATGGGCAGATTTGCGAGGACTTCTTCCGGAGGAATGCAGGAAGGCTTTCTTGGAGGGAATGACGCAGTTTGCCCGGCAGATCAAAGGCTTTGACAGGGAAGATGCGATCCTTTCGGGCGTCGAGAGCAGAACGTCTTCGCCTGTCCGCATTCTGAGAGATACAGGGCTTTCCTCGAAAATCCAGGGGATTTTCCCTTGCGGTGAGGGCGCAGGATATGCCGGTGGCATCACTTCCGCGGCCATGGATGGACTGCGTGTCGGGGAAGAACTATGGAAACGATTGACGAATCCGTAAAAAAGAAGTAGAATAATCCATTATACATTATCAGAGGAAGTTGGACCAAGCGAATGAGCAACGTCAGAGAATTGATCAGAGACAAAAAAAGAATCGTGGTAAAGATCGGTTCCTCCTCCTTACAGCATAAGGAGACCGGGGACATGGATTACATCAGGCTGGAGAAGCTGGTGAGGGAGCTCAGCGACATACGCAATCAGGGGAAGGACGTGATCCTGGTCACCAGCGGAGCCATTGCCGCAGGCAAGAAGGCCGTTGGCATTACGGAGATCAAGAGCGAGGTGCAGTCGCAGGCCATGGCAGTAAAGCAGGCATGCTCCGCCATCGGTCAGGCAAGATTGATGATGACCTATTCCAAGCTTTTTGCCGAATATAATCAGATCGCCGCACAGATCCTGATGACGAAGAATACGATCGTTGATAACTTAAATCGATATAATGCACATAATACTTTTACGGAACTCCTAAACATGGGCGTGATCCCCGTAGTCAATGAGAATGACACGGTTGCAACCTATGAGATTGAGATCGGTGACAATGACACCTTGTCGGCCATCGTGGCAGCGCTTGTGGATGCGGATCTGTTGATCCTGCTTTCTGACATTGACGGATTATATACGGATGATCCTCATAAGAACCCTGACGCGAGGTTTATTGATGAGGTGGAGGAGCTAACGCCTGAGCTGATGAACATGGGGAAGGCGAGCACCGGAAGCGGCGTCGGAACGGGCGGCATGAGCACGAAGCTGATCGCTGCAAAGATCGCTACCTCTGCAGGAGCAGACATGGTGATCGCAAACAGTGAGGACATTGGCGTACTTCATCGCATTCTTGACGGCAAAAAGATCGGAACGATCTTTCGGGCAAATAAAAATGAAGATTTTGACCTGCCGAACTTCGTCGAGAATCTTCATAAGAATTCCTAAGATGGTTTCGACGTAAAGGTTTGGTGAGCTGTCATGAACATGGATGAAAAGATCAAAAGGATCAATGAATTATATCATAAATCCAAGGCGGAGGGACTGACCGAAGAGGAAAAGGCAGAGCAGGCGCAGCTTCGAAAGGATTATGTCGCGAGCATTCGCGGAAACCTTAGAAGTCAGCTGGAAAGCATGACCATTCAGTATGAGGATGGAAGCCGGGAGAAGGTCAGTGACCGCAGACGAAGGGTGGAAGGCGAAAAACGCCTCGAAGAGATCGAAGAACAAAAGGAAAACTAACATGGAGCTTCGCGAAGAAAAGAGAAGGCTCAGAAAAGAATTGATGCAAAGACGCGACGCGCTGTCGGAAGAGGCGCAGGTCCGAGCGCAGGTGCTGATCACGGAGCGGATCCTTGGACATCAATGGTTTTATCTGTCAGACACGATCCTAGGATTCGTGGATTACGGGAGTGAGATCAGGACCAGAGAGATCCTAAAGGAAGCGCTGCAAAAAGGGAAAAAGGTATTTGTTCCAAGGATTGAGAAGGCTGGAGATTCAAAGGAGCAGACCATGACTTTCTATCGCATCGAGTCTTTGGAGGAATTGGAAGAAGGATTTCGCGGCATTCTGGAGCCAAACGGGACGACGCAACGATATGAATATGATCCGGAGCAGGCAAAGAAGACGCTCCTGATCATGCCGGGCGTTGGATTTGATCCGCTTAGAAACAGGATGGGGTATGGAAAGGGCTTTTATGATCGGTTCTTGGAGGGGAAAGACGAGCTTCAGGTTCGCTCGATCGCCATTGGACATGCCTGTCAGATGACGGAGCGGATCCCGGCGGATGAAAAGGATTTGAGACCCTATCAGGTCATTTTAGTATAAATAATTATACAGATGAGGGAGGAGTCATCATGAAAAAGAAATTGGTTGCAGCTTTGATCGCTTGTTCGTTGCTTGCATTCTGTGCGGCTTGCTCGGATGAAACATCTGCAGTGGTAAGCTCTGAGGAAAGCAGCGTGCAAAGTGTTGCGACGGAAACGCCCACGGCGGAACCTACCATAGAGCCTACGCCGGAACCGACGGTGGAACCGACGCCAGAGCCTACGCCGGAACCAACACCGGAACCGACTCCTGAACCTACGCCGACTCCAACGCCCAAACCCACCGCAAAACCTACCGTACAGCCTACGCAGGCACCGGAAGGTGGCGGAAACAGTGTCGGTGGAGTCACCATCGGTGGATTGGATGGCAGCGATCCTGGAGTTACCATCATTATTGTTGAATAAATATTACTGGAGTATCTATGAGTGACATGCGTGGAATTGACACCCCGGTCCGCCAGAGAAGGCGCAGGGTGTTTCGAGAGGTGGCTAATCTGGCGTATCATTCTTCCAATCTGAAGGATGACATGGAGGCGCTGCCCTATAAGATTGTCGATTACGAGGAACCGAAGTATTGGGAAAGCGTCTATCGTGACAGGGCGATCATCCGAGAACGGATCCGCCTTGCCATGGGCATGAGCCTGCGCCCGGAAAACCGAGAACATCCCGGGCATCTGACGGAAGGACTCGAGGAGAGCAACATAGACGAAAAGTATTATGAACCTCCTCTGATGCAGGTCATTCCATCGGCATGCAATGCCTGTCCGGAAAACCGCTATGAGGTGACGAACTCCTGTATGGGCTGTGTGGCGCATCCCTGTCAGGAGGTTTGTCCGAAGGACGCGATCACTTTCGTGAACGGAAAGTCCGTGATCGATCAGGAAAAGTGCATTAAATGCGGAAAGTGTCAGGCAATCTGTCCGTATGACGCGATCTGCCATAAGGAACGGCCCTGTAAGGCGGCCTGCGGCGTGAATGCCATAAAATCCGACAGTTATGGTCGTGCGACCATTGACAATGAAACTTGCGTGTCCTGTGGCATGTGCATGGTGAGCTGTCCGTTCGGCGCCATAGCAGATAAGTCGCAGATCTTTCAGCTGATCCGCGCGATGCAAAGCGGCAGGGAGATCGTGGCACAGGTGGCGCCGGCATTCGTGGGACAATTTGGACCGAAGGTCACGCCGGAAGTGTTTAAGACGGCGCTGAAGGAGCTAGGCTTTGCGGACGTCTATGAGACGGCACTCGGCGCGGATATGGGATGCATGGCAGAGGCGGAGCATTACGTAAAGGAAGTGGCTTCCGGAAAGCAGGAATTCGCGCTGACCAGCTGTTGCCCTTCCTGGTCCGTGATGGCAAAGCATTTCTTCCCGGAGACCATCGATAAGATCAGTAATGAACTGACTCCCATGGTCGCAACGGCGAGGATCATCAAGAAGGAAAGACCCAATGCATCCGTGGTCTTTATCGGACCTTGTGCGTCGAAAAAGCTCGAGGCGAGTAGGAGAACGGTACGATCGGACGTGGATTTTGTGATCACCTTTGAGGAATTGACCGGTATGTTTGAGGCAAAGGGAATTCTTCTGGAAGAGATCAAGGCCATGGACGAAATGTGCGATGCGACTGCGGCTGGGCGAGGATATGGCGTGGCCGGCGGCGTTGCAAGCGCGATCGAAAAGTGCATTCGGGAATATTATCCCGAAACGGAAGTGAAGATCGAGCATGCGGAAGGGCTGTCTGACTGCCGAAAGGTTCTGGCCATGGCGAAGGCGGGAAGAATGAAGGGATGCCTGATCGAGGGCATGGCTTGTCCCGGAGGATGTATCGCGGGAGCAGGCACGAATATAGCCATCCCGCAGGCTCATAAAGAGGTTGCAAAGTTTCAGGCGGCGGCAGGGAGGGAAGTTCCCGAAGAGAGCTGCCATCAAAGAATCGTGGAATAAGAAGATGGTCTTCCTATGGATAGACCATGAGATCATAAAGGAGTGTGAAGACAAATGAGAATCAGAACAAGATATGCGCCCAGCCCTACCGGCAAGATGCACGTAGGCAACCTTAGGACGGCGCTTTATGAGTTCCTTACCGCAAAGCATGAGGGCGGCGATTTTATGTTGAGGATCGAGGATACCGACCAGGAGAGATTCGTGGACGGTGCCATCGAGATCATCAACAAGACCCTTGAGGAGGCGGGACTTGTGCATGATGAGGGTCCTGACAAGGACGGCGGCTACGGCCCTTACGTGCAAAGCGAGAGAGTGAAGACCGGAATTTACATGAAATATGCGAAGGAGCTTGTCGACAAGGGCGAGGCATATTATTGCTTCTGCGACAAGGAGAGGCTTGCGAGCCTGAAGACCGAGGTGGTTGAGGGCAAGGAGATCTGCATGTATGACAAGCATTGCCTTAGCCTTTCCAAGGAAGAGGTGGAGGCAAATCTTGCGGCTGGAAAGCCCTTCGTCATTCGCCAAAACATCCCGAATGAGGGCATGACGACCTTTCATGACGAGCTTTATGGCGACATTACCGTGGACAATGCGGAGCTCGACGACATGATCCTGATCAAGTCCGACGGATTCCCGACTTATAACTTCGCGAATGTCGTGGATGATCATACCATGAACATCACGCATGTCGTGAGAGGAAATGAGTATATTTCCTCTTCACCGAAGTATCAAAGACTGTATGATGCGTTTGGCTGGGAGAGCCCCGTTTATATCCACCTTCCGCTGATCACGGATGAGAATCATAAAAAGCTCTCGAAGAGATGCGGTCATTCGTCCTTTGAAGACCTGATCCAGCAAGGCTTTGTGAGCGAGGCGATCGTCAATTATATTGCGCTTCTTGGCTGGAGTCCTGAGGACAACCGGGAGATCTTCTCCTTGGAGGAGCTCATCAAGGAGTTCGATTACCACAGGATCAGCAAGAGCCCTGCCGTATTTGACATTGTAAAGCTCCGCTGGATGAACGGCGAGTATATCAAGGCAATGGACTTTGACAAGTTCTATGAGATGGCAGAGCCCTACTTAAAGCAGGCACTAAAAAAGGATTTTGACTTAAAGAAGATCGCAGGCATGGTAAAGACCAGGATCGAGGTATTCCCGGACATTCCTGCGCTCGTGGATTTCTTTGAGGAGCTTCCGGAGTATGATCCGCAGATGTATACGCACAAGAAGATGAAGACGAATTCCGAGACTTCCCTTCAGGTGCTTAAGGACATGCTTCCGATTCTGGAGGCACAGGAGGACTACAGTAATGACGGGCTGTATGCCACCTTATGTAAATATGTTGAGGAGAAGGGCGTAAAGAATGGCTATGTGATGTGGCCGATCCGTACGGCTGTGTCCGGCAAGCAGATGACGCCGGCCGGCGCGACCGAGATCATGGAGATCATCGGCAAGGAGGAGACCTTAAAGAGGATCCAAAAAGGAATCCAGCTCTTGGAGGCATCTATTTGACATATCTTCGCTTAAACGACGCCCAGCGTCAGGCGATCACTTTTGAAGGACCGGGCCCGCTGCTTGTTTTGGCGGGACCCGGATCCGGAAAAACCTTCGTCATCACGCAGAGGATCCGCTATCTCACGGAGGTGAAGAAAATTTCTCCGGAAAAGATCCTGGTGCTCACCTTTACCAGAGACGCCGCGGCCGCCATGAAGGAACGATTCTTACGCTTCTCAACCAATACCGTCAATTTCGGAACTTTTCATTCCATCTTTTATCAAGTCTTAAAACAATCCACTCATTTCAATGATTCGCAGCTATTGACAGATATGGACAAGAAGGGGATTTTACTTCCTGTTCTTGGAAGAATATTGCCTTCTGCCTTGACATATGAACGAAATAACCTTGCTTTGGAGATCATTTCAGCCATTGGTTATTATAAGAATTCCTCGAAAAAGGAGGAGGCGACTAGGCGCCTATCGCCTGAGATCAAGGAACTGTTTGACGAGCTGTTTACGACCTATGAAACAGAGCGCAGAAAGCAGGGAAAGCTTGACTTTGACGATATGCTGACGGACTGCAGAAGGCTACTGTCAGAGAACTTGGATCTTCGAAGGTTTTGGCAAAACAAATTTGAATATCTCCTGATAGATGAGTTTCAGGACGTCAATCCTGCGCAGTATGAAGTGATCAGGCTGTTATCGAAAGAGCCATATCCGATCTTTGCAGTGGGAGATGATGACCAGTCCATCTATGGCTTTCGTGGGGCAGATCCCTCCTGCATGCAAAGGTTCCAAAGGGAATATCAGGCAGACATGGTTACCCTGTCGGTCAACTATCGCAGTAATTCGAAGATTGTTAATGCATCCATGAAATTGATTAAGAACAATCAAAATCGATTCGAGAAAGAACTTGTTTCAAGCAAGGAGCAATTAGGAGAACAAACAGGAGATCAAAATGGAAATCGGGAAATAGATTTTCGGCAAGGAAACAGCCTGAAAGAAAGCGGATTGAAAGAAGTAGGGTGCATCATCAAACGGGGATTTCGGACGAAGGAAGAGGAATTGGAATATTTGAAAGAAACCTGCAAGTCTTTTTTGCTTCAAAATGATGAGATGGAAGGAGGGAAAGACTGCACCAAAGAGGATGAAAATGTTTCGTCGCTGGCAATCCTTTTTCGAACAAATCGCCTGATGCAAAGGCTTGCCATGAGGCTTCGGCAGGAGAAGATCCCCTTTGCGATGCGGGAAAAGGAGAAGGATGCAAGTCATGGCGAGGTGCCAATGGACGTCATGGCATATCTGAAAATGGCTCTCGGCATTGCAACGCCGGAGGATGTCGCAAGAGTGATCAATAAGCCCTCTCGGTTTGTCTCGAGGGAAGCGCTGAGTGCCTGCAGGGAAAATGGGATGACGCTTGAAAAGTATTATAGTACCAGAAATCTCGAAACTGCAGAGAGACTAAGGCTACTGAATGGGCAGCTGGAGCGCATTGCAAAGCTTTCGCCCTTTACGGCCGTGCAATATCTAAGAAAGGTGGTCGGATATGAGAAATGTCTCTTTGATAAATATGCGAACGATGCGGAGAGTCTAGAGGATGCGAAAGAAATGCTGGAATGGGTGACAAAAGAGGCTTCAAAACAGGAATCCATCCTCGAATGGGTAAAGACTTGGGGGCAAGGCACCGCAAAGGTCATGAAGGAAGATGACAGCCGCATAAAGGTATTTCTTATGACGGCGCATGCTTCGAAGGGTCTGGAATTCGACAAAGTGATCCTGCCGAGCTGTAATGAAAGGGTCTATCCGCACGGAACCATGCTGGATCAGGCGACCCTGGAAGAAGAGAGGCGCGTATTCTATGTCGGCATGACTAGGGCAAGGCAGGAATTGGAATTCACTTACATAAAAGGCGAGATCGGCGAAGCAGGTGACGTATCGAGATTTCTGGGCGAGATTTTTAAGAATTAAACGCATGAAAATACCCTCCTTACTGGCTCGCCAGAAAAGAGGGCATACATCCTGCGAATGAGGCTTTTACGCACTTATACCAGTTCGTCGAATTCGCTGTTATCGAGGAATTCGTCAAAGGCATCGGCAACCTTCTCGTACTCGTCATCGTCGTCGATATAACCAAGCTCCGGCTCCTCGTTGGGGTCGTCGGGATTCTCGGAATAGCGATAGAACCATACTTCTCCGTCATCGTTTTCACCCTTTTCGTTCAAGGGAAGAAGAACGATATAATCCTTTCCTTCCACCTCCAGGATCGTTACGATGGAACAGGTTACGGTCGTGCCATCCTCTAAGTCAAGGTCGACGGTCATCTCTTCATCAGCTTCATAATTTTCGTTTGCCATATTGGTCTCCTTATACGTATTTCGCTTGTGATTTTGCCTTACCTACGCTATAATAGGTACGTATTTGTATATAATATACATAGTTTTGTTTCACTTGTCAATTGGACTTGAGGCAGGCTTCTTAAGAAAGGGAAAAAGAACTTTATGTGCAAAACGTACTCGCTGAGCTACGTCTCGGAATCAGAGGATTGCGGCGTGATCTTATACGACAGAAAAACCAAGAGAGAGAAAAAGCGCGTTCCCTTCCCGAAGGATAGCCGGATCGGAAAGCGTTGTCGCATGGAACTCCTTTTGGAGGAAGGGCAAAATGGCGATGATCTTGCCTATCAATTTTATGAAAACGGGAAGAGATTTCCGGACCCCTGCGGCAAGGGCTTTTTCACCGAAAAGAAATATGGGCAGGAAAAGGCTCCTGAGGACGTCTATACCCTGTTTGACCTTCCGAAATTTGACTGGAAGAACGTAAAAAGACCAAGGATCCAATATTATGACAGTCTGATCTATTGCCTGCACGTACGGGGCTTTACCAAGCATTTCTCCTCAGGAGCAGCGCATCGGGGCACCTTTAGCGCCGTTTCGGAAAAGATCCCCTATCTGAAAAGCATTGGCGTGACAACGCTGGAATTCCAGCCCGTTTATGAATTCATTGAAAGGCCTGGAAGAAAAGAAAACGTAGGCGAGCTTTCCGCAAAGGGAGATCTGGCGCAGACGAGATTAAATTACTGGGGCTATACGGAAGGCTTTTATTATGCGCCAAAGGCGGATTATGCCTATGGCGATGCAAGGACGGAGCTTCGTGAGATGATCCGAAGCCTGCACGAGGCTGGCATGGAAGTCGTTTTGCAGTTTTTTTTCCCGAGGGAATATAATCCGATAGACATTCCTTCGGTGCTTCGGTTTTGGGTGGAGGAGTATCAGGTGGATGGCTTCCATCTCGTGGGAGAAAATCTTCCCGCGGAGATGATCGCAAGGGATCCGGAGCTTTCGGACACGAAGCTTTGGTATTACAGACTTGACGGCGAGGCCATTTATGGCAGGCGCGGTGTGCCCGCGTATAAAAATCTGGGGCTGATGCGGGACGATTTCCTATATGAGGGAAGGAAGTTCCTCAAGGGAGATGAGAACTTGGTCGCTTCCATGTCGCAGCAGATCAGGGCCCTGCCCGCCGCCGTTTCAAAGATCAATTATCTGAGCACCTATTGGGGATTTACCATGGCGGACATGGTGTCTTATGATTATAAGCACAATGAGGCCAATGGTGAAGAAAATCATGACGGCACGGATTATAACTGCAGCTGGAACTGCGGAGAAGAGGGGCCGTCGCGAAAGAAGAAGGTGCTTTCGCTTCGCATGACGCAGCTGAAGAACGCCTATTGCATGCTGCTTTTCGCACAGGGAACGCCTCGGATCTTCATGGGGGATGAATTCGGAAATTCACAAAAGGGCAACAACAATCCCTATTGTCAGGACAATGAGGTGACCTGGCTGAATTGGAGCAAGTTGAATCAAAACAAAGAGCTGTTTGAGTTCTTTCAGCGGCTGGCAGAGATCAGGAAGGCGAATCCCGTGCTGAGACCTGGCGTGGAGGCGCAGATGATGGATTCCATTTCCTGTGGCTATCCGGAGCTTTCCTTCCATGGCGAAACGGCCTGGAGACCACAGCTGGAAAGCTACAGCAGACAGCTGGGCATCCTTTACTGCGGATTATATGAGGAAGCGGATCTCGGGATCCAAAGAGAGGCATCATGTCCTGAGACGGAAGACGCAAAGAAGCCCGGTGATAAACCTTTGGCTGAAGAGAATGCCAAGGCGCCGGAGGATGAATCTGTCTTGGAAAACGTTGACTTGAAAAAGACAGAGACATTAAGGGCTGAATTCATGTATCTTGGCATCAATATGCACTGGGAGCCACATAAGCTTGGACTTCCGAGGCTTCCCAAGGGGAAAAAGTGGACCTTAAAGTTCGCCACGAGTGAGAATGGCGCGGATGTTGAACCGGTGCAGGATTCCGTTATGATCGCGCCTAAGACGGTTGCGTTTTACGTGAGCACGGACACTATGTAAAGAAGGATTGTTTATGCGTTGCCATGGCGTAAGAGAACAATTGGCCAGGGCATAGACGTCGTAAGACAATAGAAAAAGAATTATGGTTTTAAGGAGAATCTTCCAGTGTTTAGGGCATGGCAGCATTTTAAGACGATCACGACGCATAAGCTGTTGGTCGCGAAGGGTTGTTTTCGGGTAGGACTCTATTGGCAGGGACTCATTCATGATCTTTCCAAATATGGACCTTCGGAGTTTCTAATTGGCGCAAAATACTATCAGGGAACGCGCAGCCCGAATAATGCGGAGCGAGAACAAATCGGTTATTCCTCTGCCTGGCTCCATCATAAGGGCAGGAACAAGCACCATTATGAATATTGGATCGATTATAGCTCGCATTCGATCCCTGGGGGCATGGCTCCGGTCCCCATGCCGGATCGTTACATTGCAGAGATGTTAATGGACCGGATCGCGGCAAGCAAGGTATATAAAGGGAAGGCGTATGACGATTCCTGCCCGCTACAGTATTATTATCAGGGTACGGACAAGGCACCGCTCCATCCCTATACGAGGAAAAAGCTCCTCAGATACCTGAAAATGCTTGCAAAATATGGGGAAGACTATACTTTTGCCAGGATCAAAAGGGAACTTGTACGGCACAGGAAAGAGAAGTGATCCATAAGGAGTGGCTTTGGCTTTTGGGGAAGAATTGATGAAACATGCACCGGAAGAGAGTTTTGTCATAAGATATCCTAAAAACAAACAAGGATGATTTATGAACTGGTGGATTCTTTTTTACCTACTGTTTGCAAACGGCGGCGGCTGCGGAAGCAGTGATTGCGGCGGCTGCAATGGATGCGGCCAAAGCGGTTGCGGCGGATGTAATGGTCCAAGCTTCGGTCCAAGCTGCGGCTGCGGCGGTCAGAATGCGAACCAGGGCTGTGGATGCAGTGCCTGCGGCAATTCCGACAATCTGCCTTGCGGGTGCAATGCCGGCGGCATGACGGACGGCGACTGCGGATGCAATCAAAGCGCCCCCGGCGTTAGCTTTCCGAGCTTCTAAGAGGCTGGGAGAGATCAAAAAAATACGAATGGTCCTAAGCAAAAAAATGTTGCGAGAGAACCTTTTCGGTGGTAAAATAATTTCGGCTTAAAAGTGTTGACCTAAGTACTTTCAGGAGGATGTAAGGTAATGGCAAAGGAAAAATACGTCGCATATGTTTCGACATACACGCAGGGAGATCGTCACGGGATCAAGATCTATGACGTGGACATGGAAAAGGGAAGATTTACGGAAAAGGACAAGGTAGAGATCACGAACAGCTCCTACGTAAGCATTTCTCATAATGGAAAGTATCTCTATTCCATCACGGACATGGGCGTTGAGAGCTATAAGATCCAGCCTGACGGAAGCCTTAAGTTTATCAACTTCGGTTCCATCAACGGCATGAGAGGCTGCTATGTATCCACCGATTACACGGATGGTTTCCTTTTCGTTGCCGGTTATCATGACGGTAAGCTGACCATCATGAGACTCAATGAGGACGGCAGCATCGGCGAGATCACGGATGAAGTGTATCACAAGGGCCTGGGAAGCGGGATCGAGCGTAATTTCCGTCCGCACATCAACTGTGCGCGCATGACGCATGACAACCGTTATCTGCTCGTGGCTGACGAGGGCATGGACCATATCAACGTCTATGAGTTTGACACCTCTCGCGGCACCGTAAAGCTTGCAGACATCCTTCGCTCGGAGCTGGAGTCTGCGCCCAGACACATTAAGATTTCCAAGAACGGTAAGTTTATCTATATCGTTCATGAGTGGAAATGCTTTATCGACGTGTATCGTTATGAGTATAAGAAGGGAAGCCCGAAGTTTGAGAAGATCCAAACCATCGAGACGACCTCCATGCCTAAGGGAAGCAACAATGCGGCGAGCGCACTGAGCTTTTCCGCGGACTATAAGTATCTCCTTAGCTCCAATGCGGGAGATAATTCCGTTGTGATCTATGACGTGGACCAGAAGACTGGGTTCCTTTCGAAGAATTTCTGCCTGCCCATCAGCGGCGAGTATCCGAAGGATGCAGAGATCTTCCCGAACAACAAATTCCTTGTCAGCCTGAATCATGAGACCAATGCCATGACCTTCTTTAGCATTGACTTGGAGAAGCACACCATGATCATGAACGGCGCGCCCATGAAGGTGAACGTGCCGAACTGTATTGTGTTCTATAAGCTCCCCGGAAGGACTGAAACGGAAGAGTAAGAGAGATAAGACTCCGTCAAGGCAAAAAGCTTGCTTTGGCGGAGATTTTTTGCGTATTTATACAAAGATTGACTAATTTTTGTCAATTTCTAACAAAGAAAAGTAGTTTTTTCCCATTACAGTTTTTGGTAATACGATTGACGTAATTTGTCGACACAGATATAATTATCGTAACAATAAATAATTCAGATGAGCAGTGGCGGGTGTGATATCATGGCAAAGAATACAACGCAAAAACCAGAAGTGAGAGCCAAGGCTTTCACAACGGAAGGTTCTGACGCGTCCTACCCCAAGAAGTGTAAGAAGATCCAACATTGGATGGTGCTTGCCATCCTGATGGCAATTTATGACATTGCGACTTCCAACGCTTCTTATTTGTTTGGCCTTTGGGCAAGATTTGATTTTCATTATTCCGAGATCCCGGATGAATATCTTTGGTCGGCCATCAAATTTGTGCCGATCTATTCGGGCATTCTTCTGATCGTATTTTCTTCCCATTATCTCTATCAAAGCATCTGGCGTTTTGCCAGCTATAAGGAACTGATCCGACTGATCACGGCCAATGCCATTACGTTCCTGGCGCAGGTGATCGGCATTACGCTGATCTTTAGGCAGATGCCCTTCGCATACTATTTCTTTGGCGTGATCCTGCAGTTCTTCTTTACGACGGCGGTCCGTTTCTTCTATCGTTTCGTCCTTTTGGAGCGCAGCAAGAGAAGCACAAATAATTATTCCAAGAAGGTGATGATCATCGGCGCGGGCGAAGCAGGACAGGTTCTTCTTCGAGATATTTATCACGCAGATGAAGTTGAGTATAAAGTTTGCTGTTTTATTGACGATAATCCTAATAAGTGGCATCGTAACATCGAGGGCGTTCCCGTGTATGGCGGCAGGGAAGACATTATGACCGCCGTGGAGAAGTATCAGATCGACCTGATCCTGATCGCAATGCCCAGTGCGACAAAGGCACAGACGAGAGACCTCCTCGACATCTGTAAGGAGACGGGCTGTGAGATGAAGCTCCTTCCCGGCATGTATCAGTTCCTGACCGGCGACGTTGCCCTGAGCAAGATGAAGGAAGTTGCCGTGGAGGACCTTCTTGGAAGAGATCCCATCAAGGTTAACCTGACCGAGATCCTGAACAGCATTGAGGGAAAGGTGGTCATGGTCACCGGCGGCGGCGGATCCATCGGCAGCGAGCTCTGCAGACAGATCGCAGCACACAATCCTGAGCGCCTGATCATTTTCGACGTCTATGAGAACAATGCCTATGACATCGAGCAGGAACTCAAGAGCACCTATATGAACCTGAATCTGACGGTGCTGATCGGTTCGGTTCGCGACAGCAGGAGACTGAATTCCGTATTCGCAAAGTATCGCCCTGAGATCGTATATCATGCGGCGGCGCATAAGCACGTGCCCCTGATGGAGGCGAGCCCTTGCGAGTCCATTAAGAATAACGTGATCGGTACTTATAAGACGGCCTGCGCTGCCATGACCTATGGCACGAAGCGTTTCGTTCTGATCAGTACGGACAAGGCCGTGAATCCCACGAACATCATGGGAGCCAGCAAGAGACTTTGTGAGATGGTCATCCAGTCCATGGATTACATCAGCAGAGAGGGCAGGCAGGATCTCCTTCCGAACCTCAGCGGACATAATGATGAGACGGATTCCAAGCAGCTTTTCCTGAATCGCAAGATCGAGACGAGAACGGAATACGTTGCGGTTCGTTTCGGAAATGTGCTTGGAAGCAACGGCAGCGTGATCCCGCTGTTTAAGAAGCAGATCGCGAAGGGCGGACCCGTGACCGTGACGCATCCCGACATCATCCGCTACTTTATGACCATTCCTGAGGCGGTTAGCCTTGTGCTGCAGGCAGGTACTTACGCAAAGGGCGGCGAGATCTTTGTCCTCGACATGGGCGAGCCCGTAAAGATCGACACGCTGGCGCGCAACCTGATCAAGCTCTGCGGATATAAACCCGACGTGGACATTAAGATCCAGTATACCGGACTTCGTCCCGGCGAGAAGCTGTTCGAAGAGAAGCTGATGGCGGAAGAGGGCATTGAACGCACCGCGAATGAACTGATCCACATTGGAAAACCCATTGCCTTCGACATGGAGAATTTCATGGGACAGCTCGAGGAACTGGCGGACGCTAGTTACAACAATGACGAGGAGATCAGGCGGCTCGTTAAGACTATCGTGACCACCTATCATCCTAGTCATATATAGAGGGAAAACGATTTCGCAATATTTGTCCAAGTCCACAATATTTTGTGATTGGTCTTGATAATTAGTGCATTTTGTGGTATCTTTTATATGTATAGTTATATACTTTTGAAAGTAGTTACGAAGGGATGATTGCTTTGAACGAGCTGATTTCCGTGATCGTGCCCGTCTTTAAGGTCGAGGCATATTTAGCAAAGTGCATAGAGTCCATTCGGTGTCAGACTTATCCAAATTTCGAGCTGATCCTGGTGGATGACGGGTCCCCGGACGGTAGTCCGCAGATCTGTGACGATTATGCTGCCGTGGATGAGCGCATTCGCGTGATCCATAAGAACAACAGAGGACTTTCGTCGGCCAGAAATGCGGGATTGGATATCGCCAGGGGCGATTTCATCTGCTTTATCGACAGTGATGACTATATCAAGCCGGAATACCTGGAGACCTTGCTGACCCTACAGAGAAAGAACAATGCGGACCTGGTGATCTGCGAGTATGACTACGTGGAGAAGAATGGGAACGTATATGAGCATCATAAGATTCCTTGGAACAAATCCATTACGCACAAGGATTTCTGGCTTCTGTTCTGCGAATCGGATTACCGCGTGTTCAGCGCCGTGGCGTGGAACAAGATTTACCGCGCGAAGATCTTCAAGGAGCTTCGTTATACGCTTGGCAAGTGCATGGAGGATAACTTCATCATCAAGGCCGTGATCGAGCAGTGCGATTCGATTTACGTGACCAACGAGCCGCTTTATTATTACCTGCAGCGTCCGGACAGTATCATGGGCCGCTTTTCCATCAAGCACCTCGACGGCGTGGAAGCGCAGCTGGACATCTGCAATTACTTTAACAGCGTTGGCTGGCAGGAGTGCTCGCAGCAGCTTCTCGGATCCATCACGAACTCCCTGTTCAGGGCATACCGTGAGGCCGACTTCGTCGTGAAGTTCAACCGCGAGAGATACCGCGAGCTGAAGAAGGCGTACAAGGAAGTCGTGAATAAGTCCTTCGGGTCGAGGGAGCATAACCAGCTGTGGGTTAAGTACAAGATCTTTGGATTCAATGAAGGACTCTACAGAGTGCTGTACAATAATGGATTGATGCTGCAGCTGATGAGTTTGAAGAATAAGGACAAGATACAGTATCATTAGAGGGTGTAGGAAGCCTTCTCATTTCGGTGGGAGGGCTTTTTTTGTTGGGAGAGGAAGAAAAACTTGGGGTGAGGACTTGAAACTCTCTTTTTTTCCGTAAAGGCAACCTGTTTGGCTTGTAAGCTTCCTTCAGGTTGCCTAAAACTCTTTTTTCTCCCGCAAAGGCAACCGGTTTGACTTGTAAGCTTCCTTTAGGTTGCCTGAAACACTTTTTTCTCCCAAAAAGGCAACCGGATTGACTTGTAAGCTTCCTTTAAGTTGCCAGAAACTCTTTTTTCTCCCGCAAAGGCAACCTGTTTGGCTTGTCAGCTTTCTTTAGGTTGCCTGAAACTCTTTTTTTCTTCCGAAAAGGCAACCTGTTTGGCTTGTAAGCTTCCTTCGGGTTGTTTGAAACTCTTTTTTCTTCCGAAAAGGCAACTGGTTTGACTTGTAAGCTCACTTTTCAAGAATGGAATCACCCAGACAAACAATGGTTCACGGAGCCAAGGCGCCTCGACAAACCGCGATTTACGAAGCAAAGGCAATAGCTCGACAAACATTGATCGTGTTTTGTTTGAGAATTAAATGCAAATAAGATTTGGAATATGATCGAAAGATTGGAAATTTCAATGTCATTCAAAACGACATAAAAGTGTCGAACACAAGAGAAAATGTCAATTAAAATGACATGGTTCCAGAATAATGTGATGCATTTTGAAAATAGTGTAAAAATGATTGACAAAACATGCATGGGCAGTTATTATGAAGTGTGTGGAATTTAGTTATTTGACATTGGATGGTTAGATTTAGCAAGGATCGGAAGGTATTCAAAAAGAGAAATCTATATGTCGCCTAAAACGACATGCACAAATTAAGATAGTTGGATTATATATGAAAGACTTGGATTATATAAAAGACTTGGATTATATAAAAGATTTGGATTAAATAAAAGATTTGGATCATGCAAGAGGTTTGGATTGAATAACAGGTTTAGATTGATTTAGAGGTTTGGATTGACTTAGAGGTTGCAATTGTTTTAGAAGTTGGAAGTGTTTAGGAGGTTGGGATGAAGAAGTTATCGATGGAGTTGTTGGCGACGACGGTTGCGAACAAGAGGAAAGAGAAGAAGATGACGATGGAGGAGCTGGCGGAGAAGACGGGGATGCACAGGACTTCGGTGAGCCGGCTGGAGAAGCAGGAGTATGAGCCGTCGCTTTCGCAGTTGCAGGCGCTCGGTGAGGTGCTTGGGTTTGAGGTGACGGATCTGTTCGGCGAAGATGGCGCGGAGAAGATTCCAGTGACGAAGAAGTATAAGATCGCTGTGGCCGGAACAGGTTACGTGGGTCTTTCGATCGCAACGCTCCTTGCGCAGCATCATACGGTGACGGCTGTGGACATCCTGCCCGAGAAGGTGGAGCTGATCAATCATAAGAAGTCCCCGATCCAGGATGATTATATCGAGAAGTATCTTGCAGAGAAGAAGCTTGACCTGACAGCGACGCTGGACGGCGAGACCGCTTATAAAAATGCAGAGTTTGTTGTGATCGCGGCGCCGACCAATTATGACAGTAAGAAGAATTTCTTTGACACTTCTGCCGTGGAGGCGGTGATCGAGCTGGTGTTGAAGGTGAATCCGAAGGCAACGATGATCATAAAGTCGACGATTCCGGTTGGTTATACGGCGTCCGTCCGCGAGAAGTATCATACTGAGAATATTCTGTTCAGCCCCGAGTTCCTGCGTGAGTCGAAGGCACTGTATGACAATCTTTATCCTTCCCGCATCATTGTGGGATGCGATGAGAAGTCGAAGGAGAAGGCGAAGGTGTTTGCCTCTTTGCTTCAGCAGGGCGCTGAGAAGGCAAAGATCGACACGCTGTTCATGGGCTTTACCGAGGCGGAGGCCGTGAAGCTGTTCGCGAACACTTATCTGGCACTGCGCGTGTCTTACTTTAATGAGCTGGATACCTACGCGGAGTCCAAGGGCCTGTCGACGCAGGAGATCATTAATGGCGTTTGCCTCGATCCCAGGATTGGGACGCATTATAATAACCCGTCGTTCGGTTATGGCGGATATTGCCTGCCGAAGGATACGAAGCAGCTGCTTGCAAACTTTGAGGCAGTGCCGCAGAACATGATGAGCGCGATCGTGGAGTCGAATCGTACCAGGAAGGATTATATCGCAGATCGCGTGCTTGAGATCGCGGGAGCGTATGAGGCGAACAGTTCCTATGATGCCTCGAGGGAGAAGGAAGTGGTCGTTGGCGTGTATCGTCTGACCATGAAGAGCAATTCCGATAATTTCCGCCAAAGCAGCATTCAGGGCGTGATGAAGCGCATCAAGGCCAAGGGCGCGACGGTTGTGATCTATGAGCCCACGCTCGAGAATGGGACGACCTTCTTTGGATCCAAGGTGGTCAACAACCTGGAGAAGTTCAAGGAGATGAGCCAGGCGATCGTGGCGAACCGCTATGATTCTTGTCTGGACGACGTGAAGGAGAAGGTATATACTAGAGACGTGTTCCGGAGAGACTAAATCTGATACCCGGCGCACGAAATGCAAAGATACGAAACGGATCTGGAGAAAATAAGACATATTCAGACGCGGAATAAAAGATTGTGAGGGAATCAGATTGGAAAAGATCGACTTAAGAGGGAAAAGAATACTTGTGACGGGCGGAGCCGGATTTATCGGGTCGTACCTGATCCTGGAGCTGCTGCGCACAGTGGAGGGCGTGAAGATCCTGAACCTGGATAACGTCAATGATTATTATGACGTTTCCATCAAGGAATGGCGCCTTTCGGAGATCGAAAAGGAAGTGGCGGCGCGGAAGGCAGAATATGAATTCGTGAAGGGGGATCTGGCGGATCAGGCGCTGATCAATGAGCTGTTTGCGAGATTTCAGCCGGAGATCGTGGTGAACCTGGCGGCGCAGGCAGGGGTGAGATATAGCATTACGAATCCGGAAGCGTATTTAAAGAGCAATCTGATCGGATTTTACAACATTCTCGAAGCCTGCAGGCACAGCTATGATGGATGTAAGGCCGGTGCGGAAGGATGTAAGGCTGACGCGGAAGGACGCAAGGCTGGAGAGAATGAAGCGATTGGGACAAATGGGAGCGTATATCGTGGCGTAGAGCATCTGGTGTATGCATCGTCTTCATCCGTGTATGGGTCGAATAAGAAGGTGCCGTACAGTACGGACGATAAGGTGGACAATCCGGTGAGTCTGTATGCGGCGACGAAGAAAAGTAATGAGCTGCTGGCGCATTCGTATAGCAAGCTTTACAACATTCCGTCGACGGGACTTCGTTTCTTTACGGTATATGGGCCGGCGGGACGGCCGGACATGGCGTACTTTGGGTTTACGAATAAGCTGATCAAGGGTCAGACGATACAGATCTTCAATTATGGCAATTGTAAGCGCGATTTCACTTATGTCGACGACATCGTGGAGGGCGTAAAGCGCGTGATGGCCGGGGCGCCGGAGAAGAAGACGGGAGAGGATGGCCTGCCGGTTCCTCCGTATGCCGTTTATAACATTGGAAACCAGAATCCTGAGAATCTTCTGGACTTTGTGGACATATTGCAGCAAGAGCTCCTGCGCGCAGGCGTGCTGCCGGAGGATTATGACTTTGAGGCACATAAGGAACTGGTACCCATGCAGCCCGGCGACGTGCCGGTGACCTTTGCAGACTGTGAGCCACTCCTTCGCGATTATGGATTCTGCCCGAAGACGAGCTTGAGGGAGGGACTTAGAAGATTTGCCGAGTGGTATAAGGGATTTTATTGCTAATGGATCTTTTGATTATGGATTCTGTTTGTATGGATTCAAATGATTTTGGATTCTGTCGGCATGGAATCTGTTGCTTTTGTATTTGTTGAAATGATGAATGGAAATTGATATTTATTCATGGCCCTCTTGGCGGGAAAAATCCTGCGAAGAGGGCTATTTTTGTGATTTGTGTGGCTAATTTTGCCTGCCCAAGGGCTTTTTTTGTGCCGTATGGCGCGGATGAAGTTTTCTCCAAGAGCAATTTCTGCGCATTTTTATTGTCAGATGGCGCGTGTGGGTGTATAATAAGCTAGTAAAATTATGCGAAGAAACGAAAGAGAAAGCAGACGAGGAAGGAATAGATCTGCGAGAGGTTAAAGAACTTGTATGAACATATTTGATTTTATCACTTTGTTTGGCGGACTTGCGATGTTCCTTTATGGAATGCGCATGATGGGAAATGGTCTGAAGGAAAGCTCTTCGGGGACGCTGAAAAAGGCGCTGGAGAAGGTTACGAGAACGCCTTTTACGGCGTTTCTTATGGGTGTGGGCATGACAGCAGTCATTCAGTCTTCGACAGCCACGATCGTGATTACGGCCGGACTTGTGGGCGCGGGCGTGATTTCCCTTCGAAATTCCCTCGGGATTGTGATCGGAGCGAACGTCGGAACGACCGTGACCGGCCAGATTATAAGATTGTTGGACCTGAATTCTTCGGGGACCTCCTTCCTGGAGTTCTTTAAGCCCTCGACCCTGGCGCCGCTGGCACTGATCATCGGCGTGATCGCGTTCCTGAATACAAAGATCGGTATTTCCGAGAAGACGGCGCAGATCATTATCGGGTTCGGCATTCTGTTCTCCGGACTTTTGAAAATGACGGAGGCGGTTGGGAAACTGACGGAGACTGGCATTATCGAAAGACTGTTCACCATGATGGGAGACAACCCCGTGCTCGGATATATCGTTGGAGCCGGCGTTGCGTTCGTGCTACAAAGTTCGTCGGCGACCATTGGTATCCTACAGGCGTTCTCGACTTCGGGACAGATGACCTTTAGCGAGATTTATGCCGTGCTCGTCGGCATCTACCTGGGCGACTGCGTGACCACCGCGATCGTATGTAATATCGATGCGAGATCCAATGCAAAACGCGTCGGCGTCGTGAATATACTGTTTAACTTGAGCGAGACGGTGCTGATCCTTACGGTTGTAACGATCGCACACTCGCTGGGTCTGCTGAACGGGATTTGGAACATGACGATCCGCTCCGGCGGCATCGCAAATACGAACACGATCTTCAACCTGACATGCGCGATCCTGCTGCTTCCCATGCTTGGCGTATATGAAAAGATGAGCAAGAAGCTTGTGAAGGATGATGCGGAACCAGAGGAAGAGGAAGTGCACATCGAGAAACTCGATGCCCTGAATCCCGTGTTCTACAGCACGCCTGCAATCGCTTTCAATTCTTGTTATGAAGTGCTCCTGGAGATGTATCAGCTGGCCAGGAAGAACGTGACAAGATCCTTCGAGCTGATATTCAATTATGATCCCGAGCGCGTTAAAAAGGTGGATCGGGACGAGAAGATCATTGACATGATGGCGGATAAGGTCAATAACTACCTGATCCAGATCAGCCCACATATCACTTCGAAGAGTCACGTGGAGATCATGAACCATTATTATACCGTCATCGGCGAGTTCGAGCATCTCGGCGACAAGGCTACCAATATCTGCGAGATCGCCGAGTTCATGCACAAGGAGAACATTACCTTCTCCGCAAAGGCCACAAAGGAACTGAACGTTTTGCGCGAGCTGCTAACAACCGTGCTCGATTATACCGATATAACCTTTAGGAAATGCAATCTGGAGGCCGCGAGACACATTGAACCGCTGGAAGAAGTGGTGGATGACATGGTTGCGCTCCTCAAGATCAATCACATGGAAAGGCTTCGCACCGGCGAATGCTCCGTGTTCAGCGGGACGGAATTCCTAAATCTCCTGGCTGAGGTAGAGCACATTTCGGACGTTTGCTCGCACGTGGGTCTTGCGACCGTGGCGCGCGTGACGCCGGAGATGAAGCATCAGATCCACAATTACCAGAGCGATCTGCATTCCGGGAATGACGCGGCGTTTAATAAAGAGTATAAAGAAGCGAAGGAAAGATACTTTAGGCTGCTGGGGTAGGAGATTAGGGACATGAAACTGTACCGCAAGAAATACAAGCTCATAGAGACATACGGCGTTTTTCTTGTGGACCTTGCTGCCATTGCGGTTTCCTATCTGATTGCGCACCGACTGAGGATATTGTTACCATTCGGAAAAAATGTTACTGAGGAAACCATTTGGTTTCCCATTTATGCACTTTGCATTCTCGGTTGCATTCTCTTCAATTTTTTGAGAAATAAGTATGAGGGGTTCTTTGGAAGAGGCTATTTCGTCGAAGGAGAAGAGGTTTTTAAGTATAACGTCTGGCAGTTCGTTTTCCTAAGTACCTGCGTCTACCTGTTTCGACTAGAGCTGGATTTCTCCAGATTGATGCTGTTGTACTTCGTGATCTGCAATTCGGTAATTGACTATGTTTTAAGAATCTTGTTCAAGCTGTTTATCAACAAGACTTATAAGAAGGGCAAGGGCAGTGAGAAGATCCTGATCGTAACCTCCTCCGAATTGCTGGACGGAGTGAAGGAACAGATCAAGAAAGATAAGGGATGGAGCTACGAAGTCGTTGGCGTTGCGCTGGTGGATCGGAAGGATAAGGCGGAAGCGTGCTCGGTTGATGGATCTGTACATGACGAAGGAACGGTAGCGGGAGACGAAGAGAGCATAGGATCGTCGAATGAAAAGAATGTTCATAAGTCAATGGTCGAGGACTGGCAGATCGTGGCCGGAAGGAAAGACCTTCTTGAAACCGCAAGACAGATGCCAATTGATCTCGTGTTTTTCTATTGCAACAGTGAACAGGATCAAGCATTTATCGAGGAATTGATCCAGGCATTCGTGATCATGGGGATTCGATGCTTTTATGGCATTCAGAACCTTTCTTTCAAGATTCCGTCCAGCGGAATCGGGGAGTTCGCGGAATATCCGGTGATGTGCTACAACACCGTGGAGCGTGACTGGCGCATGAGCGTCGTAAAACGCCTTACGGATATCTTTGGCGGCGTGGTGGGACTTGTTGTTACCTTGATTTTGTTGCCGTTCATTGCGCTGGCAATCAAGATTGAAGATCATAAAGGTCCAGTGTTCTTTTCGCAGATAAGGATTGGGAAAAACGGACGCAGGTTTCGAATGTATAAATTCCGTTCCATGTATGTGAACGCGGAGGAACGGAAGAAGGAACTCATGGAGCAAAATGAAGTCCAGGGACCTATGTTTAAGTTGGAAAACGACCCGAGGGTAACGAAGGTCGGGAGATTCCTTCGAAGGACAAGCCTGGACGAGCTGCCGCAGTTCTGGAATATATTCAAGGGAGATATGAGCCTGGTGGGGACAAGGCCGCCGACAGTGGAAGAGTTCGAGCAGTATAATGATTACTATCGTCGCAGGATGAGTATAACGCCGGGACTGACGGGGCTTTGGCAGGTCAGCGGGAGAAGCGAGATCAAGGACTTTAATGAAGTCGTGAAGCTGGATCTGCAGTATATTGATCATTGGAGTATTACGGAAGACTTGAAAATATTGCTAAAGACTATTGCAATTGTGTTTTCCGGAAAAGGATCGAAGTAGTAAAATTGATTGAGTATTAATGAATGAGGTATACGAAATATGCGAATACCATTTTTAAATACAGAAATCGATAATCTTACAATGCAAGAAGCAATAGATGAAATAAATGTGTTAGTTAAAAAAAACAATCATTCCTATGTTGTGACACCTAATCTTGATCACATTGTTTTGATTGAAAAAGATTCTGAGTTTAAAAGAGCATATGAAAATGCTGATTTAATCCTTACTGATGGAAAACCTTTAATCTGGATCTCAAGATTACTTAAAAACCCAATAAAAGAAAAGGTATCTGGTTCTGATCTGTTTCCGCGAGTATGTGAATTAGCTGCACAGAATGGTTATTCCATATTTATTCTAGGCGCAATGGAAGGCGTGGCTCAAACTGCAGCAAATAAATTGATTAAATCGGTTCCTCGGTTGAGTATTGCGGGATGCTATTCTCCGCCAGTCGGATTTGAAAAAGACAGTGAAGAAGTAAAGAAAATCATAAATATGATCAATAGCTCTAATGCTGATATTTTGGCGGTTGCTTTAGGCGCTCCAAAAGGAGAAAAATTTATTTATCAAATTAGGGATAAGATATCTGTTGCCGTATCTATGCAAATTGGAGCTACGATAGATTTTATTGCTGGCAGAATAAAAAGAGCTCCTAAATGGATGTCAGATTACGGATTGGAATGGTTGTACAGGATCTTTCAAGATCCAAAGAGATTGCTGAAAAGATACGTAAGAGATGCTTGTGAAATCATTCCAATAATTATCCGCTATTCAAAAAGGAAACGAAATAGCAATAAGAACGGAAAATCATATGGAAACAAGCAGAAAAAGTGACGTCGCAATATTAATTTTGAATTATATAACATGGGAAGAAACTCTGAAAGAAGCCATGCTAATTCATGATTTATATCAATTACAATGGGAGCAGTTTGTTATTGTTGACAATGCTTCGCCAAATGAATCTGACTTGAAATTAAGAGAGAAAAAGATAGGTGAGTATCATTATATTCAAGCCGGACAAAATTATGGATACGCAAAAGGCAATAATCTGGGAATAAGATTTGCAGAACAATTGGGATATAAATATGTTTGGATCATCAATAATGATATATTAACGAATGATGGCAAATTATTAGAGCACATGCTTTATGTTTTTGATAAAGACACACAAGTTGCTGCTGTTAATCCTGACATATATTCTGAGAATGGATATTTATATAATCGAGATGCAGTCAAATATAGCTTTTTCGACATGACTTTGGGGATTTTTTCTTATAAAAGAAAGGGACGAAGAACTGTTGACCAGGGGGGGTATTCATATATATACAGACCCCAGGGATGTTGCATGTTGCTCGATATTCACAAAACTGCAGAATGCGGTTATCTTGATGAAAAAACTTTTTTGTATTGTGAAGAAATGATTTTGGCCGAAAGATATCTGAGGAAAGGCTATAAATGTGCATGTGACATAGAACATAGTATTATCCACGACCACTCATACACGACAAAAAAAGTATTTGAAAAGAATAGACTGTTAAAGATGCAATTAAATAGCTTCTCCCATTATTTAAGGGAATACAGAGGCTATGCAAAGATAAGATCGTTTCTTTGCCAGATGTTTTTTGCAATAAAGTTTTATGCGACAAATAAATAACATAAAGGGTTAAATATGTTAGTAAGTATTATTATTCCAATTTACAACACTCCTGTCTCAACATTTAAGGATTGTTTATCGAGAATAATTGAGCAGGATTATGCTGAAATTGAAGTGATCATTATTGATGATGGTAGTGATCAAGCTTTTTCAAAACAATACGCCGAAGCATCTACAATAGATGAAAGAATTCAATACCATTATTATTCCAATCATGGTGTTTCCTTTGCAAGAAACCGCGGTGTAGAAAAAGCAAGTGGTGAATATATAATATTTGTTGATTCAGATGATTTGATAGACAAATCTTTTATACATAATGCTGTTAGCTGTTTATCCGAAGAAAAATATGATTTGGTTATCGGAAGAATAGTCTATATTCCTGATTATAATTCGAAACAAGTGATAAATGAAAGGAAAGCATTATTTGATACAAATGTTGTGTTAAATTTAATGTTTTCCATTGAAAGCAAAAACGAAGATGGGCATATTTTAGCATCTCCATGCGGGCGACTATATCGAACAGCTATTGCAAAAACTGTGAAATTTGATGAAACGATTAAATACTTTGAAGATCAGTTATATAATTTAGAATTTATTAAAAAAGCTAATAGTTTTTTGATTGTTCCAGAAGATTGGTATTATTATTATCAAAATTCATACTCGGCACTTCATGCAGTTCACAAAAAATGGGACGATTTATGTGAATGGGATTTGTTTTTAGATAGATGGATCTTGTTAACAGCTGATGAAGAGAATCAAGAAACAGACCAATTATTTACAAAATATCTTATTACTTATTTTTTTAAAGAAGTCGAAGAAGGCCTTCTCGCTGGTGAAAGATATGAACGAAAAAAAATAAAAGGAATAATGAATAAACCCCCTTTTTTGCTCATGGCTCAAAAGCTTGAAGCAAAAGACTTTATTTCAAATAAAAGAAAGCTGCAATTTTTATTGATCAAATCCCAGTTTTCTTTTCTGATTTATATACTTGCGTGGATAAAGAATTCTAAAGCTATGTTGATTCAAAAAAGAGAGATGATTGTATGAATGAGGTTTTGATTAGTATTATCACACCATCATTTAATAGTGAGAAAACCATAAAAAAAACGATCGAACAGGTACTAAAACAATCGTATAAGAATTATGAATATATCATCATAGATGGAGGCTCTACAGATAATACCGTTGACATAATTAAATCATTTATTCCTCAATTTAATGGAAAACTTAGATATGTATCTGAGAAAGATAACGGAATATATGATGCGATGAACAAAGGAATAAAAATGTCCAAGGGAGAGTTGGTAGGGATAATTAATAGTGATGATTATTATGAATCAGATTGCTTGGAAAAAGTCATAAAAGAATATGACTATAATAAAAAATATCAGATTCTGTACGGCGCAATCAGAATCATTGATTTAAAAGAAAATGAACTAGAAATTGCATTTGTAAATCATAGAAATATGAAGAACAGAATGATCTTTCATCCCGCGACATTTATTAGCAAAAGCATTTATGATGATTTTTATTTATATGACACGAAATTTAAATATTCAAGCGATCTAGATTTTATGTATAAAGCAATATCTAATAAAGATATAGTATTTTGCCCGGTGTATCATGTTTTAAGTGATTTCAGAATAAATGGAGTTTCTTATAGTTATAAGGCTATGAAAGAAACGGCTAAAATAAAGTATTTATATCACTTAATATCAGTTCCAGAGTACATATTGAGCAGAATTAAATTATTTGCAAAAGAAATAATTAAATTTTTATGAGTCGTGTTTATATACGATAAGTATTTGAAAGGTATCAATGTGATAATATGAGTATTTCATCCGTTAATGACAGAGTTTTATCAGTGCTGTACAGGGGTAAATTCTTTGTTAAAACAAAAATGAAACATTATGAAAGGATTGTGAGTGTTTCAGATGCTAATAAAGCAATGGTAATAGGGAATGGGCCGTCATTAAATGAAACAATTCAACAGGATCTTGAAAAGTTAAAGGAATATGATTGCTTTATGGTAAATCAAGCAGTTGAATCTCCTATTTTTGAATTAATAAAACCATTGTATTATGTTTTGGCAGACGGATTATATTTCAATACTGAAAATTTTGAAAAGTCCATGAACATTGTAGATGCGATAAAAAAGAAATTAACCTGGCAAATGTATTTTATTGTGCCAGATTATTCTGTTAACAGCTATATGATTAACGAGTTAAAGGATCATCCTTGTCTGAAATTTATTTTTTTTAATTCTTTATCGCTTTATGGTTTTGAACACTTACCTTCAAAGATTTTGTTTGAGTATTGGAATAATAATCTTTTGAGTCCTTTATCACAAACGGTATTAAATACCGCTGTGTGTATTGCCATAGAAATGAAATACAATGAAGTTGGATTAGTTGGTGCAGATACGTCTTGGATTGAATTATTAGAAGTTGATCAAAAAACAAATGATCTATATTCCAAAGACAAACATTTTTATGATAATGATAGAGTTTTGATTGCAAAGTATGATGAAACAAGAAGTAACATGGCCCATGAATTGACTACAATAGTGAGAGCCTTCGAGTCATATCAGATTTTAAAAGAATATGCAACATATAACGGCTGCAAATTATTTAATGCGTCTAAATATTCATTAATTGATTGCATAGATCGTATTCGTTTGTAATAAAACTAGGTTAAGAACATGAATAGAAGCAAAAGATCGGCAATTAACATATTTTTTACAATCATTAATAACTTGGTTAAGGTATTTCTCCCGTTCATAACTCGTACCATAATTATATATCGTCTTGGTGAAGAATATGTGGGATTAGGAGGACTTTTTACTTCGGTTTTGTCAATCTTAAATATGTCCGAACTTGGCTTTTCGACGGCTGTCACATACTTTATGTATAGACCTATAAGTGGTGAAACGCAAGAAGACAGGGAATATGTAAACAAATTATTTAATTTTATAAGAAAAATCTATTTGATAATTGGCACCGTTATTCTTTTGGTTGGATTAATTTTATGTCCTTTTATAAAGTATATGATAAAAGGAGAAGTGCCACAAACTATAAATGTATACTTACTATATCTGTTATATCTGTTAAATACAATTTCACAGTATTTTTTTTGGGGATATTGCAGGTCGGTTTTCATAGCTGGACAACGAAATGACATTATTTCAAAAATAGAAATAAGTCTTACGACAATAACTGGAATTATTCAGGTTTTGTGTCTTTTACTTAAACCAGATTATTATCTCTATGTGATTTGGATGCCCATTGGCACGATTGTTATAAATATAATTATATATTTTAGGAAGAATAAATACTATCCTGGTATAGTGGCAAAAGGAAATTTGTCACTAGAAAATAGACATGCTATTTTTTCAAAGGTAAAGGCTCTATTTACAAATAGTATAGGAACAGTCATTTTTACTTCCTCGGATAATATTGTAATTTCTGCTTTTATTGGACTTACCATGGTGACAATTTATGGAAACTATTATAAGATAGCCAGCATCCTCTTGACATTTACTTATACGGTATTTGGTGCAATAACTCCTATTTTCGCCAATAAGTTTTATCATTCTGCGATGGATGAAATAGAAGATTTGTTTGGGACGATGCATTTTTGGATATGCATGATTTCCGGAATTTTTTGTACGGGTTTCTACTTGTTAATTCAACCTTTTATGTTGATTTGGATGGGGCCGTTAAGATTATTAGATGAATCGACGGTAATTCTTATTATAATAATGTTTTATATTAATCAAGTCAGAAGAGCTACCATGGTGATTTATGAAACACATGGATTATGGGATAAAAGTCCATATATTTCTGGTGTGGCCGGATTAATTAATCTATTTATCAATATTATTTTAGTGAATTTAATCGGAATCAATGGAATAGTGATTTCAACCATCATTAGTATGGCGCTTGTATCTTTTCCAAGAGAAACCTATGTCTTGTATCATGATTTTTTTAATAAAGGAGCACGAAAATATTTACTTGATAACATAAAGTATTTTTTAATGATTGTTTTAAATATTTTGTTTTGCAAGGTAATATTATCAAAATTACATGAGCAAAGCATCTTTGATATTGTTATAAAAAGTGTATTAATTGTTTTTGCCTCATTTTTTCTGCTTGTAATTATATGGCGTAGAAATAAGTATTTTAAGTATGGTATTAATTTAGTCAAAAAAGTGTTTATTAAAGAGTAAAAGTATAATGCTTAAATTTTTGTAATCAATAATCAAAACGCATGAACAGATAGTATTTGAAGTTTAATTTTGAAATGCATGCATTGGCATAACTGGAGTATTTTTTATAGAATAAGTCATGCGGAAAATGTTAGTTGGAGAAAACCGTTTGGGCATTCTCGTCGGTAATTTGGAAAGGAAATTATTATGCAGTCATCATTTAGCATTGGAAACATAAAGGTCGGGATCGGGGAAGAACCTCTGGTAATTCCAGAAATGGGTATTAATCATGAGGGATCCCTTACAGTTGCGAAATTGATAGTAGATGCTGCAGAGAGGGCTGGGGCTAAAATAATTAAGCATCAGACTCATGTGGTTGAGGATGAAATGAGTCACGCGGCAAAAGCTGTTATTCCAGGAAATAGCAATGTAAGCATATATGAGGTGATGGAAAGATGTGCGCTAAGCGAGGAAGAAGAATATGAACTTATGAAGTATGTAGAGTCAAAAGGAATGGTTTTTTTAAGTACTCCTTTTTCACGCGCAGCGGCGGACAGACTTGAAAGATTTGGAGTGCTTGCATATAAGATAGGATCTGGCGAACTAAATAATTATCCTCTAATTAAACATATTGCTTCTTTTGGAAAGCCAATGATTGTTTCAACGGGAATGAATGACATTCCGAGTATTAGTAAGACAGTTAAAATCTTAGAAGAATCAAAAGTTCCATATGCGTTGTTGCATACAACTAATCTTTATCCTACGGAATCAAGGTTGGTTCGTTTGGGAGCAATGCAGGAAATGATGAATGCTTTTCCGGGTGTTCCCATCGGCCTTTCTGATCATACATTGACAAATACGGCATGTATTGCCGCAATGACACTTGGTGCTTGTATTGTAGAAAGACATTTTATTGATATTATGAATAGACCTGGGCCTGATGTTGTGTGCTCAATGGATGAACAGAGATGTCGAGAACTAATAGATGCGGCGAAGAATATACCATTAATGATGGGGGGAAACAAAGTGGCAGCTAAGGAAGAGCAAGTCACAATTGATTTTGCCTTTGCTACAGTTGTTACTATCAAGCCGATTAAGGCGGGAGAATTATTTACGAAGGACAATATTTGGGTTAAACGTCCTGGGACTGGAGAAATACTTGCAGAAAAATATGAGGATATAATTGGGAAAAGAGCAGTTGTTGACATTGATAATGACACACAGGTGTCATGGAATATGATTGAGAGTTGAAGATATGGAAAAAAAGAAAGTCCTTTTTATTACAGGTACCAGAGCAGACTATGGAAAAATGAAACCCTTGATGAGAGCGCTTGATTTATCACCACTCTTTAGCGTTTATATATTTGTTTGTGGTATGCATTTGCTGGAAACTTTTGGTAGCACATATGAAGAAGTGCGTAAAGATGGCTATGAAAATATTTACATCGCCTATGGTCTTTCCCAGACACAAAGTGCAAGCGTAAATTTAGGTAATACTATTTCATATTTGTCGGGGTATGTTGAAAACATAAAACCTAATATGATATTGGTACATGGAGACAGAACAGATGCTTTGGCTGGCGCCGTAGTAGGAGCATTTCATAATATCTTGGTTGGCCATGTTGAGGGAGGAGAACTCTCTGGAACAATAGATGAATCGATACGTCATGCTATTTCTAAATTTGCACATGTTCATTTTGTTTGTACGGAAGAGGCAAGAGAACGCTTAATTCAGATGGGGGAAGAAGAGAAGAGAATATATATTATTGGTTCCCCGGACATTGACATAATGATGGGATCTGGGCTTCCTATGTTTAATGAAACCCGGAAACGGTACGAGATTCCGTTCGAAAGCTATGGAATATTAATGTATCATCCGGTAACCACGGAATATGAGGTTATAGGGGAAAAAATTGGCATAGTAGTTGATGCAGTATTAAAAAGCGGTAAGAATTATATTGTTGTTTACCCCAATAATGATCTTGGCTCAGAAATCATACTTAACGAGTATAAACGGCTAGAAAATAATAAGAGATTTAGAATATTCCCATCATTACGATTTGAATACTTTCTTACATTGCTTAAAAATGCTGATTTTATTATTGGAAATTCTAGTGCTGGAATTAGAGAATCAGGCGTATTTGGAGTTCCGGCAATTGATATTGGCACAAGGCAGAACGGAAGATATTTGTTGTGTGAGAATCCCAACTTACAACATGTTGATGAAGATGTAGATAATATTTTGGATGCGATATTTGCTACCTCAAATTATCGATCCTCTTCATTTGTTTTTGGAAAAGGAAATAGTACTGAAATTTTCATGAAAATAATTTCCCAGTCAGATTTTTGGACAACGGAAATTCAGAAATGTTTTGTTGACAGAGACATGTGAGGCGACTATGTATAATAACAAGAGAATTCTTGCCGTAATTCCAGCCAGAGGAGGAAGCAAAGGAATTCCACATAAAAACATAATTAATTTGTGTGGCAAACCATTAATTTGTTATACTATCGAAGCTGGGCTGTCTAGTAAATATATTGATTATTTAATGGTTTCCACAGATGATGAGAAAATTGCGAACATCTCAAAAAAATATGGCGCACAAGTACCGTTTATGAGACCAGCAGTTTTAGCATCAGACACTTCTAAAACTTTGGATGCTATCCTACATGCTGTAAAAACTCTTAAAGACCAAGGAAATATCTTTGATACTCTTGTTTTGCTTCAGCCTACGCAACCCCTAAGGACTACTGAAGATATAGATAAGTCTATAAAAATTTTTTTTGAAAATGGAGAGAAATCGCTTGTATCAATCACTGAAGTTGATGATAATCCAATTTTGATTCGTACTATAGAAAGTGGGCGATTGACGCCTTTGCTGAATGTATCCAGTACTTGCAGAAGACAAGATATGCCTAGATATTATAAGGTGAATGGGTGTATTTATATTAACAAAGTGGATGAACTTGATAACACAACGAGTTTTAATGATAATATTGTTCCCTATGTTATGGATAAAAACCACTCAGTGGATATTGATGAAATAAGTGATTTATTTATGGCAGAATATTACCTGATGAATTTGAAGTAAATAGTATAATTGTTTTATAATAATGAATTATGAAGTGATTAATTACTCTAGTGAAAATGATTGCAAACAATATTTTAGATTATAAGGCATTGAAGAATCCCAGAATTATTCTCGGACGGATGAACTCTATTATAATCATGTTGAATGCTGTTTTTTGTCATTTATTAATATGAAAGGAATAATATGTTTAGATTGTTTTGGTACTTACTAGATTATTTTAATCGACTAGTCTTTCGTGTTCGCCATGTGAAGATGGGAAAGAATATAAAGACATATGGAATAATAAGATTAAAGAAAGACAAAAATGCTTTCTTTAGCATTGATGATAAAACAATTATAAGAAGTCATTGGAGAAATAACCCGGCGGGTGGAGGCCAAAGAAACTGTATTTTTGCCATAATGAATGAGGGTACTTTGGAGATTGGCAAAAATGTTGGAATTAGTAATAGTTCTATTTATTGTAATAAACACATTGTAATAGAAGACGATGTATTTATAGGCGTAAATTGCGTTATCTATGACACTGATTTTCATTCGATTTATGCAGACAAACGGATTAATGGTAATTATGATATAAAGAGTGAATCCGTTTTGATTAAAAAAGGAGCTTGGATTGGGGGGCATTGCATTATCTTAAAAGGCGTTACAATAGGCGAACGATCAGTTATTGGGGCTGGCTCCGTGATAACGCATGATATTCCTTCGGATGAGGTGTGGGCAGGGAATCCGGCAAAATTCATAAAAAAAATAGATCAATAACATTTTCTGTTTAGGACGAGGATAAAGTATATATGAATATTTTTTGCACATTATTTGATAGTAATTACTTGGATAAAGGTATTGTGATGTATAGATCGCTTGTTGATACGGGTTGCGTTTTTAGAATGTATGTATTAGCAATGGATGAAAGATGTGCTTCTGTTCTTGGGTCATATCATTATGATAATTTAATGATTATTTCTTTAGACAAATTTATAAATAAAAATGGACTTGAAACAATAAAAAAACAAAGACCCGTTTCTGAGTTTTGCTGGACATGCACGTCATTTCTTATTGATTATGTTTTGCATGAATATAATGAACCTGTTTGCACTTATATTGATGCTGATTTGTATTTCTTTCTAAATCCAAAGTGCTTAATAGATGAAATGGGTGAAAAATGCGTTCAGATTATTAAGCATGGTTTTGATAATACACCAGTTGGAAGAATTGCGTTATTAAAATCAGGTACTTATTGTGTAGAGTTTAATACTTTTAAGAATTGTGATAAAGCACAAGTGCTTCTTGATTGGTGGAAGGAACGCTGCTATGAGTCGTGTACAATTGATAATCCGCCTAATGGCATATTTGGTGATCAAGGTTATTTGGAAAAATGGGGAGATGAACCTGCCGTATGTGTTATGAATAATTTGGGAGGCGGGGTTGCTCCCTGGAATATTAGCAGGTATAAATTAGATCATATTGAGGGATGCATCCCTTTTATTGTTGAAAAACGAAAAAAATGCGTTTTTCCAATTGTGTTTTATCATTTCCACAATATTACATATATTAATCAGTATGAAGCAGATATTTGCGCATATGATTATGGCAATATTGACGATGACCTTGCTCTGAGCTTGTATGAACCATATTTAAGAAAGCTCGATGCTGCGAAAAAAGAGTTAAAAGATAAATTCGGTTTTATGCCTTTATTATTGAGCCATCCTGCTTTTTCTGGCAAAAAGAAGAAAAAAGACAATTCTTTCATGAAATCTGAGGGGCATTTTTTAGATAGAGTGTATATTATGACAATTGATAGGGTATCTAAACATTTTAGACTTAAAAAAAATAGATACATATTTAATCCTTAAATGAGTATGGCCTTGTATTTTCATTTTGGAATCAAAATAAAAGCATATTATCAATAAGAAAAGAATTAGGGTATTATAATGGTATTTAGTTCAACGGTTTTTCTCTTTATGTTTTTACCTATTGTCATTTTATGCAATTTATTAGTAAAAAAAGAATATTCAAATTACATTTTGCTTATAGCAAGCTTGTTTTTTTATTCTTGGGGCGAGCCTTATTTTGTGTTTTTGATGCTTTTATCAATTATAGTAAACTGGTTTGTCGGAATAACAATAGAAAAAGCGGAGGGGAAAGACAGAAAGAAGTACTTAATCTTAGGAATCATATTCAACTTAAGTATACTTTGCTTTTATAAATATACAGATATGTTTCCTAGAATTATAAATGATATTTGGGGAAAGGATATACTGCCAGTTCTTGGAATCACGTTGCCAATTGGTATTTCCTTTTTTACATTTCAAGCTATCTCATATATTGTTGACATATATAAGCATGACACTGAAGCATCCGCATCTTTGGTCAATGTTGCTCTTTATATCTCCTTTTTTCCACAATTAATCGCGGGACCCATTGTAAAATATAAAGATATAAATGAGCAGATTCAACGGCGATCTGTTGATTGGAAAAATATTTCAGATGGGTTTAAACGCTTTATTTATGGCCTCGGTAAAAAAGTGTTAATTGCCAACACTTTAGGCGAATGTGTCGATATAGTTTTTGCATTTGACTTGACAAATCTTGATACAAAAACTGCCTGGATTGGTGCCATTGCTTATTCGTTTCAGATTTACTATGATTTTTCGGGTTATTCAGACATGGCAATTGGCCTTGCCAATATGTTTGGTTTTAGCATTAAAGAAAACTTTAATTATCCATATTTAGCAAAGTCTATATCCGAGTTTTGGAGGAGATGGCACATATCTTTAGGATCTTGGTTTAGGGAGTATGTGTATTTTCCAATGGGCGGAAACCGAAAAGGGAAGATTAAAACATACACTAACTTGCTATTCGTTTTCTTTTTGACAGGATTATGGCATGGGGCGGATTTATCATTTGTCGTTTGGGGATTATATCATGGGGTTTTCGTGATTATCGAACGGCTTGGATTTAAAAAAGTATTAGAAAGAATGAAATGTGTTTCTGTTCTTTACACTTTTTTTGTTGTAAGCATTGGTTGGGTATTGTTTAGAGCAGAAAATACCATATATGGCATAAAATATTTATCAAGGATGATGTCGTTTTGTAATAATGATGCCATATATTATTTCGATAAGAAAACCATTTTTACTTTTGCGTGCGCGATATTAGGTATGGGCTCCTTGTATAATTGTATTCCCAAATGGATAAAAGAAAAATGGAACGGTTCAATAATGGAAGCAATTTATTGCCTATTTATTTTGATTCTAAGCATTGCATCTATCGCTGGAGATACATACAATCCATTTATTTATTTTCATTTTTAGGAGCATTATGAAAGAAAAAAAAGCCGGGCGTATTATTATATTAATTATTTTGACGTTTATTTGTTTCTTAAGAGTAATATGGATTTTTGGCAAAAACTATTTCAATAATGATGATTATGAAAAAAGAGAATTAACGAAAAAACCCAAATTGACTTTACAGAACTATGCAAATTTTTCAAATGATTATACGGAATATTTTAATGATCATTTTCCGTTTAGGAATCAATTTGTTTTCTTAAATTCTTTTATTGATTATTATTGTTTTAATAAATCTTCAAATGACAGTGTGATTGTTGGAAAAGATAATTGGTTATTTTACTCGAGGAAAGATGATGGTGATCCTATTGCTTCTTATCAAGGAAAAGATTTGCTTTCGGACACAGAATTAGAAGCAATTAAAAACAATTGTTTGCGGCAAAAAGAATTTGCTCAAAGTCAAGGTAAAGAGTTTGTAATTTTTATTGCACCTAATAAAGAGCGTATTTATTTTGAATATATGCCATCGACATATGGATTGCCGGCTGAAAACTATGCTGCATTACAGATATATAATTACTTAAAAGATAATACCGATATCCGTATCGTCTATCCATACAACGAATTGATAGAAGCAAAGAATAGATTAAAAGAGAATATTTGGTATAAATCTGATTCTCATTGGAATTATATTGGTGGGTATATAGGCGCATCTGCGTTACTGGACGAGTTGGGAATCAATATGCCAAAAGTATATGACAAGGATATTCATATAAATGCACTTGGACCCAGCTCGGGGGATCTGGCTGATTTATTGAATCTAAGCAACGAATTAAACTCATTTGATAGAGAATACTATTTAGTAGGATACGATTTACATGATTGTGTAGAAATTGAAAGTGACTTTGACGGTATGATACATTTTCGGGCTCAAAATGCTGATACAAGAAGCATATATGTTATCAGAGATTCTTTCTCTACACACATGGCTTCATATATTGGAAGTCAATTTAATGACAGTTATTTAAGACATAATAATACATATAAGTATGAAGACTATGTTTTGCATGATCCAGATATTGTTGTTTATGAAACAGTTGAAAGATATGCCAAAAGGTTAGCTTATTTTTCGTTGTATTAGACTTAATGGCCTTTAACATATAGAAATAAGAGGAATAACCTTTTTTTTCTTGACTTACTTCCTATTTAAGGGTACCATATAAATAGTGACCTTTTATAACAACGGGGGTATTCCAATGAACATAATTCTACTTTCTGGTGGCTCGGGCAAGCGCCTGTGGCCTCTGAGTAATGATGTGAGAAGTAAGCAGTTTCTGCAGCTGTTTAAGGGCCGCGACGGGAATTCTGAGTCCATGTTGCAACGGGTGTATCGTCAGCTGAATAATATTGGTATTCAGACGAATGTTACGGTTGCGACGAGTAAAAAGCAGGTTTCCGCGACTTATGCGCAGTTGGGGAATGACGTGGACCTATGCGTGGAGCCTTGCAGAAAGGACACTTTCCCGGCGATCGTGCTGTCGGCTGCATATCTGGTGGATGTTAAAGGCGTGAAGCCGACGGAGGCAGTCGTGGTTTGTCCCGTGGATCCGCTGGTGACGAGCGAGTATTTCCGCTCCCTGATTGCTTTGCAGTATCAGGCTGATCTGGAGATGGCGAATATTGTGCTGATGGGCATTGTGCCGACATTTCCGTCGGAGGAGTATGGGTATATTCTTCCGGAGGGCGTGAAGAAGCTTTCGGCGGTGAAGCTCTTTAAGGAGAAGCCTACGAAGGCGATGGCTGAGCAGTATATTGAGGATGGCGCGCTGTGGAACAGCGGTGTGTTTGCGTTTAAGCTGCAGTATATTCTCAGAATTGCGAAGGAATTGCTTGGATATAGCAAGTATGATGAGCTTTTGGCGCATTATAATGAGTTTGAGGAGGTTTCCTTCGATTATGCGGTGGCCGAGAAGGAAAGAAGCATTCAGGTAATGCGTTTCGGCGGCCAGTGGATGGATATGGGATCTTGGAATACGCTTTCTGAGGCCATGTCTGTTCCGATCATCGGAAATGGCGTGATTGATGAGACTTCGACAGGCGTTCAGATTGTCAATGAGACGGACATGCCGATCTTGGCGATGGGACTTCATGACGTGGTGATTTCCGCGTCTCCGGAAGGAATCCTTGTGACGGACAAGGAGATGAGCACCTGCATCAAGCCTTTTGTGGATGAATTCGCAAAGCAGGAGAAGATTCACGAGAAGAATTGGGGCAGCGTTAAGGTTCTTGACATTGAGAATGGTAGCCAGACAATGAAGGTTACTTTGAACCGTGGCCAAACAATGGATTATCATTGTCACATGAGGCGTGATGAGTATTGGATCGTGATCAGCGGCGAGGGTCAGGTGATCCTGGACGGGAAGAGAAGTAACGTGAAGATGGGCGACGTCATTACCATGAAGGTTGGCTGTAAGCATACCATCACAGCCATAAAGGAGCTGAAGCTGATTGAGATTCAGCTGGGCGAGGACCTTGGCAGTAATGATAAACAGAAATTTGATCTAGCCTCTGCAATGAACAACGCATAAAAATAACCCACATTGATTAGTGTGTTAATCAATGTGGGTTAAATATTTTAGACTATTTTTTTAAGAAAAGGTACCTTGGAAATTATATATACTATGGCATAAGTAGTAATCATGATTACAAAACACATGAAAAAAATTGAGAGCATAGGATTGATGTGTAATTGTAATAAAAAAGCAAGCCATATATTAAAAAATGCCTGATCTTTGACCCAAGGATGCAACAAGTAAATCCCGAGGGTACATTTGCTTAAAGAAAGAACAGCAAATTGAATTCTTGGTAAAAACTGTTTGGATACAATTAGATATTTCGTGGTCAAGAAAATGGTACAACAGTTTATTTCATTAAAGCAAGGATAAAAGAGCTGAGAAGAAACGTCTGAGAAACCGTTATTTAAGATGCCTCTTTTATAAGTGGCCATGCAAACAATAACGATTGAAAATAAATTTATGGGCCATAATATTCTAAGGACGGTTTTGGCGTGTTCCCGTGTGATGCGATGATGCATATAATATCCGAGACTCGGGTATACGACAATCGTTGAAAGGAAACCTAAGAGTTTTAATGCATCATTTAATGACAGTACCCCATTAAATAAATAGAACTCAAGTATTGGAAGAATACCATTTATAATAATAGAAAGAATAAACAAATAGATAAATGAACGATCCGACAAGGATTTTACCAAAGATTTTAAAAATGGCAGAATCATGAGAAAAGCGATGTATTGATATAAAAACAGAAGATGATATTCTACTTTTGATGAGTATAACAATTCAAAAAAATGATGCCAATCAGGGCTATAAGCATATTTTACTAAATAATGCACATAATAAAATAATGAATAAATAATAAGAAGCATTAAATAGCGTGGTATTCTTTTGACATATATGTCCTTAATTGTGATTTCTTTTTTTTCATCTAGAAGAAGAGCGCCTGAGATCGCAAAAAAAACGGGTACGGCAAATTTGCAAAAAACAGAAATGAACATGTAAAGCCAAAACTTAAACGAACCTATTGGCATAGATGCGAACAGAAAAAAACCTTTATACTGAGTGTGATTAAATATTACAAAAAATATAGCAATTATTCTCAACACTTCTAAATAAATATATTTTTCTTTTTTATCAGTTTGATTGTTCATAATTTCATCCAAGATAGTTAAAAATTTAATAAATCCTCTTCAAATTCTCCATCTTTGCGGTCGCGTTCATCATCAGTGCATCCACGACAGTCAGTGCGGTCATGCATTCCATCACAACTACAGCCCTTGGCACAACAATGGGATCATGTCTTCCTTTGATCTGAATTTCGATTTCTTCTCCCTGTTGATTCACGGTATGTTGTGGCTGGTAGATGGAAGGAGTCGGCTTTACGTGAGCGCGGATCACGATCTGAGATCCGTCGCTGATACCGCCCAGGATGCCTCCTGCATGGTTGGTAGCCTTGGAAATGAAAGAGCAGCATGCCTTACCATTGTAAGAATCATCCGAAGGATTGTGCGTCATGTCGCATGATTCCTTGTTCGAAATAAACGCATCATTATTTTCGCTTCCCTTTTTCTTAGAAACAGCCACGCCATCCCCAATTTCAACTGCTTTCACGGCGCCAATCGACATAATAGCCTTGGCAAGATTTGCATCAAGTTTCTCGAAAACGGGATCGCCAAGCCCGGCGGGAACGCCATCCACAACGCATTCCATCACGCCGCCGACGGAGTCCATATTCTCGCGGGCCTTTGCAAGGTATGCAAGGGCTTTTTCATTCGCTGCCGCATCGGGCATGGCGGTGGGAGTGGAAAGGCGGAGTGCGTCGTCATAAGCAGTGGGATCGATCTCGATCGGTCCGATCGCCTTGGTGTAGGCGCGAACGGTGATGCCGAGCTCGGAAAGCAATTTGCATGCGATGGCGCCTGCTGCCACGCGGCCGATGGTCTCACGGCCGGAGGATCTGCCGCCGCCGCGGTAGTCGCGAAAGCCGTATTTCTGATCAAAGGTATAGTCGGCATGGCCGGGACGGTAGTAGGTCGCAATGTCGCCGTAATCCGCGGAAATCTGTGAGGTGTTGCGCACGATCATGGAGATGGGGGTCCCGGTTGTCCGTCCCTCAAAGACGCCGGAGAGGATTTCAACGAGATCGTCTTCCTTGCGCTGTGTCGTGATCGCGCTGGTACCGGGCTTTCTGCGGTCCAGATAGGCCTGAATGTCAGCCTCGCAGAGTTCTAAGCCTGCGGGGCAGCCGTCAACGACGACACCAAGGGCCTTGCCGTGGGATTCGCCCCAGGTTGTGATCTTAAATATGGTTCCGAAGGATGATCCTGCCATGTTGAAATTCCTTTCAAAAATGAATCACTGTCTGATCGGGCATACGCCTAAATCATGCTGTCAATGGATGACAATTTGGAATATTTATGCAAATTTCTTTTCTATTATAGTCTAAATCAATCCAAATGGCAATAAAGGTTTTTCTAATTGAAAATTGTCCGCGGGAATGTTATAATACAAACTAGAGATATAATGTGCATTCAAATGCTCCATCACATTTGGCGCGGGGTGAAAACTATGCAAACATTTTTCATTGTATTGGAAGCGATCATTATTCTGGTGTTATTATATCATATCATTCGCGACGGTCTGCATAAGAAGGAATTGATGAAGCAGGCGGAGCTGATCAAGAAGCGTCGCATGGACTTGGATGACGTGGAGGTCGACAGCACGCGCAGGGATTCAATGGCTGCGCTTGCCGGGGCTTTGAACGTCATTAAGAATAACATGCTTACTTTCTTGGAGTCGACGAAGAGCAACGTCGTGATCCTGTCGGATTCGATCGACGTGCTTTCGAACGGCGCAGACTTAAACCGCGAGGGCAGTCAGAGGATTTCGGAGAGTCTTGGCAGCGTTGTGGAGAAGGTGGAAGAGCAGTTAGAGCTCGTGAAGTCTTGCCTCGACCTGATCGAGGACAATACGGGAAAGCTGACGGAGATCGATGCTTCGGTGAAGGAGATCGGCGACTTGCTTTCGAAGTCCGTGGAGAGCTGTAAGGACGGCGTCGGCAACATGGAGAAGTATGAGCAGAGGATGACGACGGTTTCCGAGAATCTTGACATGAGTGAAAAGATTCTGGAGGAATTCAGCGATAAGATCAATGAGATCAACGAGATCGGCGCTTTCATCGTGAGCATCAGTGAGTCCCTGAAGATGTTGGCGCTCAATGCTTCGATCGAGGCGGCGCGCGTGGGTGCGGCGGGCAGCGGCTTCGCAGTGGTTGCGAAGGAAATGGGTGTCATGTCCGCGAAGACGCAGGAGGGCATTGGTACGATCAATGATATTCTCGATAATATCATTGAGAGCAGTGATCAGGTGGCGCAGTGTATTCAGAACAGTGTGGAGACGTTCGACGAGGGGCGCACGGAGTTCGAGTCGGTCAGCGGATCCTTTAGGATCATTGACCAGCAGGCTGGCGTCATCAATGGGAAGATGCAGTCCATCCTGACGGAGATCGATGAGATCACGCATAATTCCGTCGTGACGAAGAATCGCGCTGAGCAGGCGTATTATACTTCTGAGGAGATCACTTCCGGCACGCAGGAGATCTCGCAGGTTTCTGAGCAGACCTCTGAGGTATCCCAGAACATTATCGAGAATGCCGGGAACTTAAATTTGATGTTGAATGGTCTGGAGCAGTTGCTCCGTCAGTTCACGACGGCCGTGGAGCCGGTAAAGAAGAAGGCACCGAGAAAGCTGAAGATTGGTGTTCTTTGTATTGATGACAATGATTTCTGGCATGGCGTTCGCAGGGGCGCGATCTATGCGAAGAAGGAGCTGGAGGCGCACGGCGCGATCGTTCGCTCCGCATTTTTCCCTGCTTGGGCCATTATGGCGCAGGAGATGCCTGGGCTGATGGACCGCATGGTCAAGGAGGACTTTGACGGTTATGTGCTTCCCGGATTCCTGGTTGGTACGATCGAGGAGCAGATCTTAGAGGTGCTCAGTAAGGGGAAGAAGGTATTCCTCCTGAACAATGACGTGACGGATAAGTCAAGGCGTCAGGCCGTGTTCCAGCCGGATGTTTCGGATGCTGCAACGCTTGCGGCGAAGATCATGCTGAATGCCATGGGAAAGAAGGGAGATCTCGTTGTCCTGCAGGGTAGCCGTGAGGTTTCCGCGAACTGTGTCCGCGTGGATTCCTTCCTGGACGTGGTGGAGACGCATAAGAAGGTCAACATTGACATCGTGAATTCGGAGCTGTATGAGGAAGACAATTATCGTCAGATGATGGAATATCTCAAGGAGCATCCGAACGTTAAGGGGATTTACGTGACGACGGGTACGCCGGGCGCAGTGGCAAGGGCCGTGGAGGACAGTAAGTCGAGCGCCAAGCTTGTCGTGTTCGATCATACGCAGGAGATCTTCCGTTTCATCAAGAAGGGCATTATCGTTGCAGCCATTGGTCAGGATCCCTTCGGTCAGGGTCATGATCCCGTGGTTTGGATGTATAATTCCATCGTGACGGGAGAGCCGCTCCCGACGGAGTACATGAAGTGCAGGTCCAATATCGTGGATAAGACGAACGTGGACAATTTGTTAGAGGTTTAGGGAATTCAGCCCTTTGCTCATGCAGGGGGCTGTTTTTATGAAAAGAGATTTGGTGAGGTTTTTATGGCAAAGTATACCATTTTGAAGGAAGAGGGAAGGGCGAAGCGGGCTCAGTTTGAGACGGTGCACGGTACGATCCAGACGCCCGTTTTCATGAATGTCGGTACGGTTGCCGCGATCAAGGGCGCCGTTTCCACGGAGGATCTCGAGGGGATCGGAACGCAGGTGCAGCTTTCCAACACGTATCATCTGCATGTCCGCCCGGGCGACAAGATCATAAAGGAGCTCGGCGGTCTGCATAAATTTATGAGCTGGAACAAGCCGATCCTGACGGATTCGGGCGGATTTCAGGTGTTTTCGCTGGCTGGGCTTCGAAAGATCAAGGAAGAGGGCGTCTTTTTCAATTCTCATATTGACGGGCATAAGATTTTCATGGGGCCGGAAGAGAGCATGCTGATCCAGTCGAACCTTGGTTCCACCATTGCGATGGCGTTTGACGAGTGTCCTTCAAGTAAGGCGGAGCGTGCTTACGTGCAGGCTTCCGTGGATCGGACCACGAGGTGGCTGGAGCGCTGTAAGAAGGAGATGGCAAGGCTGAATTCCTTAGAGGATACGGTGAATCCGTCGCAGCTTCTCTTTGGGATCAATCAGGGCGCCGTGTTTGATGACATTCGGATCGAGCATGCGAAGCGAATCTCTGAATTTGACCTGGACGGATATGCGATCGGGGGCCTGGCGGTCGGTGAAAGTCATGAGGAGATGTATCACGTGCTGGACGAGGTCGTGCCGTACCTGCCAAAGGAGAAGCCGACTTATCTGATGGGCGTCGGGACGCCTGCGAACATCCTGGAAGCCGTGGAGCGCGGCGTGGATTTCTTCGATTGTGTTTATCCGACGAGAAATGGTCGTCACGGCCATCTCTATACAAATCACGGGAAGATCAATCTGTTCAATGCAAAGTATGAGCTGGATTCCAGACCGATCGAGGAAGGGTGTCAGTGCCCGACCTGCAGAAGGTATAGCAGGGCTTACGTACGGCACCTCTTAAAGGCGAAGGAAATGCTAGGCATGCGTATGTGCGTGTTGCATAATCTGTATTTTTATAATACGATGATGACAGAGATCCGCGACAGCCTGGATAAAGGAGAGTTTTCCGAGTATAAGAAGCGCAAGTTGGAGAATATGGCGACACCCTTGGACTAAAAAAATGATGGCTTGACGAAAAGCATAATAGCGTGTATGATACTTATGTTTGGTTCGTCATTGAAGGAATGAAAGGGCGTTTCGAGAGGAATGATCGGAGCGCGGAATGGAGGAAATATGTTGTTTTTACTGACTGAAACGGGTGAAGCGGCGAGTGGCTGGGGAAGTCTTGCCACGATGATCGTTATTTATGGCTTGTTCTTTGCGGCTCTTTGGTTCTTTTTGTTCCGTCCTCAGAGCAAGGAGAGAAAGCGTATTGCAGGAATGCTTGCAAATCTTGAGGTGGGCGACTGCGTGCTGACGACTTCCGGATTTTATGGCATTGTGATCGACATTTCCGATGATACCGTGATCGTTGAGTTCGGCAACAATAAAAACTGCCGTATTCCCATGGAGAAATCGGCGATCAGCAGAGTAGAAAAAGCGAATGAATAATTATGAAGTGCGAAATGGGTGATGCGATGAGGCATCGCCCATTTTTTTGTTGAAAAAATATGAAAAATAAGGTATGATATATTGAATAGTCACGATTCCGATCCTGCATAAAAATCGCATATGACGGTGTGGGTGACTTGAGACTTGTTACAGCGAAGGAGATAGACGATGGATTTACGGATTACCTGTATTCCCGGCGACGGCATTGGCCCTGAGATCGTTGCCGAGGCAAAGAAGGTCTTGAACAAGGTGGCGGAGGTTTATGGCCATCAGATGCAGTTTACGGATATTTTGATGGGCGGTGCTTCCATTGACGCTTGCGGCGTGCCTCTGACGGATGAGGCGATCGCTACGGCTAAGGCAGCGGATGCCGTCCTGATGGGGTCCATTGGAGGAAACACGACGACGTCCCCTTGGTATAAGCTTCCGCCGAACCTAAGGCCGGAGGCGGGACTCCTTAAGATCCGTAAGGCACTGAACCTGTTCGCAAATCTGCGTCCTGCTTATTTATATCAAGAGCTATCTGGCGCATGTCCCTTAAAGGAAGAGATCAGTAGTAAGGGGTTTGACATGCTGATCATGAGAGAGCTGACAGGCGGTCTGTATTTCGGAGAGCGTAAGACGGTTGAAGAAAATGGCGTTCTGAAGGCCATTGACACGCTGACTTATGATGAGAATGAGATCAGACGCATCGCGATCAAGGGCTTTGAGGTTGCCATGAAGCGTCGCAAGAAGGTGACGAGCGTCGACAAGGCGAACGTGCTGGATTCCTCCAGACTTTGGAGAAAGGTTGTGGAGGAGGTCGCTAAGGAGTATCCCGAGGTGACTTTGGAGCATATGCTGGTGGACAATTGTGCGATGCAGCTGGTCAAGGATCCTGCGCAGTTTGACGTCATTCTGACCGAGAATATGTTCGGCGACATCCTTTCCGACGAGGCGAGCATGGTGACGGGATCCATCGGAATGCTGTCCAGCGCAAGCTTAAATGACACGAAGTTTGGCCTGTATGAGCCGAGCCACGGCTCCGCGCCCGACATTGCGGGCATGGATATTGCGAACCCCATCGCGACGATCCTGAGTGCCTCCATGATGCTTCGTTACAGCTTCGACATGGACAAAGAGGCAGACGCCATCGATGCGGCCGTAAGACAGGTGCTGCAGGACGGATTTAGGACCGGCGACATTATGTCTGAGGGATGCGAGAAGGTCGGCTGCAAGAGGATGGGAGATCTAATTGCAGAGAGGATTCAGTAGAGCCTTGAAATTGAACGAATAAAGACAGGTGAAAGGAAGAGAAAAGATGAGAAGTGATTCCGTAAAGGTAGGAAACGCGCAGGCACCGCACAGGAGTCTGTTTAACGCACTGGGTTACACCGAGGAGGAGAGAAAGCGTCCCCTCATCGGCGTGGTTTGTTCTTATAATGAGATCGTTCCCGGTCACATGAACCTGGATAAGATCGCGCAGGCCGTCAAGATGGGTGTTGCCATGGCAGGCGGTACTCCGATCATGTTCCCCGCGATCGCGGTTTGCGACGGTATTGCAATGGGACACGTAGGAATGAAGTATTCGCTCGTTACGAGAGACCTGATCGCCGACAGCACGGAGTGCATGGCACTGGCACATGGATTTGACGGACTGGTTTGCATTCCGAACTGTGACAAGAACGTGCCGGGCCTTTTGATGGCAGCTGCAAGACTGAACATTCCGACGATCTTTGTTTCCGGCGGTCCGATGCTGGCAGGTCGCATTCATGGCAAGAAGAGAAGCCTTTCTTCCATTTTCGAGGCAGTTGGCAGCGTGGAAGCTGGCACCATGACCCAGGAAGAGCTTTGCCTCTACGAGGAGAAGGTTTGTCCCACCTGCGGATCTTGCTCCGGCATGTACACCGCAAACTCCATGAACTGTCTGACTGAGGCGATCGGCATGGGCCTTCGTGGCAACGGAACCATTCCCGCCGTATATTCTGACAGAATCCGTCTGGCTAAGCATGCCGGCATGAAGATCATGGAGCTGGTAGAAAAGGATATTAAGCCGCGCGACATTATGACGAAGGATGCGTTCCTGAACGCCCTGACCGTTGACATGGCGCTTGGCTGCTCCACCAATACGATGCTTCACATTCCTGCGATCGCTAGAGAAGCAGGCGTTGATCTGGATCTTGACGTGGCAAATGAGCTTTCCGCAAAGACCCCGAACCTGTGCCATCTGGCACCTGCAGGTCCTACTTACATGGAGGATCTGAACGAGGCGGGCGGCGTATATGCCGTTATGAACGAGCTGACCAAGAAGAATCTCTTAAATCTCGACTGCATGACCGTCAATGGCACGACCATTGGCGAGAACATCAAAAACTGCGTGAATATGGATCCTGAGGTCATTCGTCCCGTAGAGAATCCTTATTCCGAGACCGGCGGAATCGCAGTGCTGAAGGGCAATCTTGCTCCCGACAGCGGCGTTGTAAAGCGCTCCGCAGTCGTTCCCGAGATGATGGTGCATGAAGGACCTGCAAGAGTCTTTGATTGTGAGGAGGATGCGATCGCAGCCATCAAGGGCGGCAAGATCGTTCCCGGCGACGTGGTTGTGATCCGTTATGAAGGCCCGAAGGGTGGCCCCGGCATGAGAGAGATGCTAAATCCCACCTCCGCCATCGCGGGCATGGGACTTGGTTCTTCCGTAGCCCTGATCACCGACGGTCGTTTCTCCGGAGCTTCCAGAGGCGCATCCATTGGTCACGTTTCACCTGAGGCAGCCGTAGGCGGACCCATCGCCCTCGTGGAAGAAGGCGACATCATCCGCGTCGACATTCCGGCTAATAAGCTCGACGTGCTTGTGTCCAACGAAGTCCTCGCCGAGCGCCGCGCTAAGTGGCAACCTCGCGAGCCCAAGGTAACCACCGGTTACCTTAGTCGCTACCGCGAACTCGTAACAAGCGGTAACCGCGGTGCCGTTCTCGAAGTCCCTCATAAGTAAAGCTCGCTTCGAATTATAAGATCATTAAAGGAGACATAAGAAAATGCTACTGAATGGTTCAGAAATTGTAATTGCTTGTTTAAAAGAACAAGGTGTAGATACGGTGTTCGGCTATCCTGGCGGCACCATCCTCAATGTTTACGATGCACTTTATAAGCACAGCAGCGAGATCCGCCATGTCCTGACCAGCCATGAGCAGGGCGCAGCCCATGCGGCAGACGGATATGCGCGTGCAACCGGCAAGGTTGGCGTATGTCTTGCAACCAGCGGTCCCGGCGCTACCAACTTAGTTACCGGCATTGCAACGGCCTACATGGATTCCATTCCCATCGTTGCCATTACGGCGAACGTGGCGCTTCCCAGCCTTGGAAAGGATTCCTTCCAGGAGGTGGACATCGCCGGCGTGACGATTCCCATCACGAAGCACAATTATATCGTGAAGAAAGTGGAAGACCTTGCACCCATTATGCGTGAGGCCTTTGACATCGCAAGATCCGGCCGTCCCGGCCCTGTTCTCGTTGACATTACGAAGGACGTGACTGCAGCGACCTGTGAATATGAGCCGAAGGCGCTTGTGATCGCCGAGCCGAAGGCATGCTATGACGCTGAGGAGATGGAGAAGGCGCTTTCTTATATCAGGGATGCAAAGAAGCCCTTCATCTACGTGGGCGGTGGCGCAGTGGCCTCCGGAGCTTCTAAGGAAGTGGCTGAGCTCGCGGAGCTGATCGATGCCCCTGTTTGCGACACCTTGATGGGCAAGGGCGCCTTCGACGGCTACAGTGAGCGCTATACCGGCATGATCGGCATGCATGGAACGAAGGCTTCCAACCTTGGCGTGAGTGACTGTGACCTGCTGATCGCCCTCGGCGCAAGATTTTCTGACCGCGTGATCGGAAATCCCAAGCGCTTTGCCGAGAATGCAAAGATCATTCATATCGACATTGATAAGGCAGAGATCAATAAGAACATTCGCGTGAATGCTTCCCTGATCGGCGATCTAAAGGTGGTTTTGAAGGATTTGAACGCAAAGATCGAGAAGCAGGATCATTCTGAGTGGATGGCTCAGGTGAAGGAACTGAAGGAAAAGTTCCCGATGAAGTATGACAATGAAGTTCTTTCCTGCCCTTACGTGATCGAGGAGCTTGACCGTATCACCAAGGGACAGGCGGTTGTGACGACGGACGTAGGACAGCATCAGATGTGGGCAGCGCAGTATTATAAATATACGCAGCCTCGCACCTTCCTTTCCTCCGGAGGCCTCGGCACCATGGGCTATGGCCTTGGCGCCTGCATCGGAGCTCAGGTGGGACAGCCCGACAAGATCTGCGTGAATATCGCAGGCGACGGGTGCTTCCGTATGAACATGAATGAGCTTGCCACCGCAAGCCGTTATGGAATTCCCGTGATCGAGATCGTGATCAATAATCACGTGCTTGGCATGGTTCGTCAGTGGCAGACATTGTTCTACGGAAAGAGATATTCTCAGACGGTATTAAATGACAAGGTTGATTTCTGTAAGGTTGCGGAAGGGCTCGGATGTGAGGCCATTCGCGTGACCAAGAAGGAAGAGGTAGCACCTGCCATCGAAAAGGCCATCGCATTGAAGGCACCGGTGCTGATCGAGGTTGTGATCCCTGAGGACGATAAGGTATTCCCGATGGTTCCCGCGGGCGCACCCATCAGTGAAGTATTTGACGGAGATGACCTGAAGAAGAGAGAGCAGCAATAAAAACAAGGAGCGCCATGAAGAAAAAGTGGATTTTTGTTTTAGCAGGATCCGTTTTGAGCGTCTTGATCCTCGCAGTCATTGCATATGCTTCCGTGACAAAGTACATGAAGGATAAGTTTGCGCCCAATACCTGGGTGGACGGCATCTACGTGACCGGAAGGACACCGGAGGAAGTCAACAGGGAACTTATATTGGACGCAGAGGCGCCTGACCTGATCGTGTTTGACTCCTTAAGTCATGAATATGACTATGACTTAAAAGAAGCAGAACCAGAGTTTGATTACTCCGCAAGCCTCAGTGCCTATCAAAAGCACCAGACGTCGCTTGGGTGGGTTAGCATGCTCTGGCAGGAAAACCAGATCACGACAGGCGAACCGAGCTTTACTTATAATGAGGAAAAGCTGCGGACTTGGTGGGATTCGCTCGACATCGTGAAAAATGAGAGCGCTCCGCACTTTGTGTCGATGCAATGGTCAGCGGACGAAGGTTATTTTCTCATTGATAACCTGGGTGGTCACCTCGACGTGGACAAGGGCTATGAAACCATCAAAACTGCCATTTCGGAGCGCACCAGAGTGGTCGATCTTCAAAAAAAGGACTGTTATTTCGATTATGAGATGACGGAAGATCAAAAGAAGACCTATCAGCTCTGGCAGGCCATGACAAAGATGGAAGAGTGCGGCCTGATCTACGACATGGGCGATGAACAGATCATCTTCCAGGGTAAGCTGATCAGCAGATTCATCGCGAAGGATGCAAACGGCATGCCTTTGAAGAACGAGAATGGTTCGTATTACTATGATCTCGAAGAAGCCGACAAATTTATCGATGAACTCTATGAAAGATATCTGACCTATGGCGTGGAACGGCAGTTTAAGACCAGCCGTGAAAATGGTGATATCGTGACCGTCAAGCCCGGCAACTTTGGCACTGAGATCGACGCGGAGGCAGAGAAGGCATTTCTTCGCGAGGTGCTAAGCGACGATGCACTTCGACTTGCCAAGACGGTCCATGTGCCGACATATCTGCATGAAACCATGGTACACGGACTGGACGACGTGGGTGGCACTTACATAGAGGTGGATAAGACGGAGCAGAAGATCTACTATTATCAGGATGGCGTGCTTATGGTGACCTCCGGCGTCGTGACGGGAAGCCTTAGGGGCAGGCACGACACCCCCGAGGGAGCGTTCTGCATCCAGGGAAAATATAAGAATCGCGTGCTCCGCGGGCCTGGATATGCTTCGTTTGTAAGACGCTGGATGCCTATCTATAATTCTATCGGCCTGCATGACGCGAACTGGCGCAAAGAAGCGGAATTTGGCGGCGAGACTTATAAGAGGAATGGGTCTCACGGCTGCGTGAATATGCCGGATGAAACCACCGACATTATTTTCGAAAATGCTGAGATAGGGACGCCTGTTTTTATCTTCTATTGAGCGATTTGCTGAAATTAAAATATTTTAGCAGTTTAACTAACTAAAGTCTTGACTTTAGGACAAAGAAAGAATATTCTAGTAACTAATGAAATAATCCCTAAGCATAGGAGGAGAAAAAGTTATGGCAAGAGTGTACAATTTCTCGGCTGGCCCTGCGGTTCTGCCTGAGGAAGTATTGAAGGAAGCAGCAGATGAGATGCTTGATTACAAGGGAACCGGCATGTCCGTTATGGAGATGAGCCATCGTTCCAAGGCATATCAGGCAATCATTGATGAGGCTGAGGCAGACCTGCGCGAGCTGATGAACATCCCTGACAATTATAAGGTACTGTTCCTTCAGGGCGGCGCAAGCCAGCAGTTCGCAATGATCCCCATGAACCTAATGAAGAACAAGGTGGCTGATTACATCGTAACTGGTCAGTGGGCAAAGAAGGCATATCAGGAAGCTCAGATTTATGGTAAGGCAAATAAGATCGCGTCCTCCGAGGACAAGACCTTCTCTTACATTCCTGACTGCAGCGACCTTCCCATCAGCGAGGATGCTGACTACGTTTACATCTGCGAGAATAATACCATTTATGGTACCAAGTTTAAGACTCTGCCTAACACGAAGGGCAAGACCCTGGTGGCTGACGTATCCAGCTGCTTCCTGTCCGAGCCCGTTGACGTGACCAAGTATGGCGTGATCTACGGTGGCGTTCAGAAGAACATTGGTCCTGCAGGCGTTGTCATCGTGATCATCCGCGAGGATCTGATCACCGAGGATACCCTTCCCGGAACTCCTACCATGTTGAAGTATAAGATCCATGCTGACAATGGAAGCATGTACAATACCCCTCCCGCATATGGCATCTACATCTGCGGCAAGGTGTTTAAGTGGATCAAGAAGATGGGCGGCCTTACCGCCATGAAGGAGCGCAACGAGGCGAAGGCTAAGGTTCTGTATGACTTCCTCGACGAGAGCAAGCTCTTCAAGGGCACCGTTCGCAAGGAAGACAGATCCCTCATGAACGTTCCTTTCGTAACCGGCAACGAGGAGCTGGACGCGAAGTTCGTGAAGGAAGCAACTGCTGCAGGCTTTGTAAACCTGAAAGGTCACAGAACCGTTGGCGGCATGAGAGCTTCCATCTACAATGCAATGCCCATCGAAGGCGTGCAGAAGCTCGTTGAGTTCATGAAGAAGTTTGAAGAGGAGAACGCATAATGAAAATCCATTGCTTAAATCCCATTGCCCAGGTAGGGCTGAAGAATTTTTCCGCTGAATATGAGATGACCCAGAATGTTAATGAGGCAGAGGGCATTCTTGTAAGAAGTGCGTCCATGCATGAGATGGAGCTTCCTGACAGCCTTCTTGCAGTTGCAAGAGCAGGCGCAGGCACCAACAACATCCCTCTGGACAAGTGTGCAGAGAAGGGTATCGTAGTGTTCAATACCCCCGGCGCTAACGCAAACGGCGTAAAGGAGCTTGTGATCGCAGGCATGCTGATCGCTGCAAGAGACGTGGTTGGCGGCATTGAGTGGGTTAAGGCAAACAAGGACGATGCCAACATCGCAAAGACCGCTGAGAAGGAGAAGAAGAACTTCGCCGGTACCGAGCTGATGGGCAAGAAGCTTGGCGTGATCGGCCTTGGCGCGATCGGCGCAAAGGTTGCTAACACCGCGATCAGCCTTGGCATGGAAGTATATGGCTATGACCCTTATCTTTCCGTAAATGCTGCATGGCAGCTTTCCAGATCCGTAAAGCACGTGATCAA